>CAZJGI010000045.1:5994-27167 GCA_964545315.1 uncultured Prolixibacteraceae bacterium | reverse complement strand
GGGATCGAATGCAGTAATGGAAGTTAAAAAGTGTATTGAATATTGTAAAAATATTTTATTGGCATAATTAAACTAAAAGGGCGCGTCGCGCCCTTTTAGAATAAAGTCATAATTTATATTGTGGAACTTTCATCCACTCCCCGTCTTTTAATGCTGATTGGTGTGAAATAATCCCCGGAACTGTTATATTCAGTGCCATACATATGTCAACAAGAGGTTTGCGATCCTGAAGAATTGCTGTCACAAATTCATCCATAAGAAGTCCGTGGGATCCGCCATGGCCGCCTGCAGGCACACCCGGAGGAAGAAGAGGTATTTCATCAGAATTGAGGTATTGTTAATAATTCACCTCCTCTTAATGCAGACTCATGGGCAATAATACCAGGTACAGTATATGCCAATGCTTCATGAACATCAACAGTGGGTTTCCTTTCATTAATTAATGCATCAATAAATTCATGGGTAAGAAAAGTATGAGAGCCATGATGGCCACTATCGTGTCTTAATGGTTCAGGGAGCATATCAGTACTCCACCATTTTGGTTGGTCATAATTTTCTAATTTTGGCCTGCCCTGAACAAAACCGGCATCATCCTGCCCTAATTCTTGTGTCTTTTTTATCAATGCCGCGCCACTTCGACCATTATCACAATAGAAACTCATTTTGGTACCGATCCAACTAGCCCTTTCCAGTCCTAAATGAGCACCCTTCCACCAAACGTTGACCTTAAATGTATTTCCTTTACTTGATTTAAAATGAGCAGATTCATTCCAGAAAGGATTCTTATAAACATTATCTTTCAGGAATTGTGAATCATCACCCCATCCATTGCAAACCACTTCAGTTAGTCTTTCTCCCGTAACACTCACCAGGTGGGCGGTACAATGTGTGGGATAATGCATTGGTGCCATTCCATAGCGCCAGGTCCTTTTCCCGTTAACAATGTATAAATTTTCCAGGCCATCATGTTGATATTCTGATTCACAGTAATACAGGTCTCCGAATTCTCCTTTTTCAAACATTTTTCTGGCTGAAATAGAATGCTGTTGATAGTAACTGGTTTCGGCCATCATGTAAGTTAATCCATATTTTTTGACAGTTTCAAGAAGCAACTCAGCTTCCTCTACAGAACCCCAGCATGCGGGAACAGCGCTAATAACATGTTTCCCATGTTTCATACATTCAATTGTATGTTTAACATGATTGGGTCCTTCGGTAAAAACAGCTATTGCATCTATATTTTTGTCTTTCACCATTTCCTCAAGTGAAGAATATGATTTACTGCATTTATAAGTATCCATTAATTGTTTTTTCCGCCCCGGATCAAGGTCACTAACTGCCTCCACAATACAATTTGGATGTTCATGCCATTGGAAAGACCGTCCAAAACGTCCTCCAACGACACCAATTCGTATTTTTTTCGAGGAAGGTTCCACGGCCATGAATGATGGAGTTATGAGTGCTGATCCTGCCAGCATTGCATTTTTTGCTATAAAACTACGTCGGGACATTAGATTATTTTTCATTTTAATTTCCTTTATAAATATTTAAATTTCACATTATTAAAATTTATTGTTTTCAAAGGTATCATATAGCCTGCCCCGATGGCCATCGGGGGAACTCGCATATGTTTTAATCATTACCTTGGGTGTAAAGATTTTAAATGCTCGTTTCATTTGATCAAAATATTGAGCTGTATTGAAGCCATTTATCGAAATTTTATACATTTTGTCGTTGGTTTCACCCGACGACAAAATGTATAAAATATTTGATTTTTTATACTTTATCTCGTGAAATAAGTATAAAAATCTTAGTGTAGCGAAGCACTATTTATTAACAAAATTTCCGTAAACATCCATTTCGATAATGTGTCTTGCATTACTGACTCCCCCGGCTATATTACGCAGAGATTCTATTCTCATGTATCTAAAAGGTTTATTTGTATGTTCCGGATCAAAATCAAAATCAACTCCGGATTGCCACCAAACCCTGTCCTCTGCTGTCCATTGGTGATTTTCCAGTGCTCCTGACGGAGGTATCACATAAAAATAGCCAAGATTTATCCAGTCGTTTTTCCACTCGTCTGTTGCACCAATTTGTGACCAGCTTGTCCAGTATTGTAGACTCTTCATCCTGTCATTATCAAAATCTTCAGGCTTTTTAGGCTCTTCATTAGTAGCCCAAATTCTAAATTCTATCATATCATTTGGATTAAGTGCAGTAGTTCTGCCGTAAATTTTAAACCTGCTAAGTTTGACCTCTTCTACCATATCTACGGTAACATACATGACTCTATATGTACTTATCCATTCATCATCTTCCGGATTAAGAGTGTATAAACTTGGTGTATATGTATCACTTAATCCAGTGTTAAAATAACCCGATGAGCTTGTTATGCCATCAAAAACTCTTTCAAAAGCATTAGAACCGTACTGTCCGGCATAATCTCCTCTCCATAAAACCGTTCTGTCTACATAACCATAACGCTGCCAAAGAACATTTCCACTTTTATCCCTTAGAACAACATCTTCTTCAAAAATTGGAACAAGTGTCGTATCAATTGGTGTAGAAAGATTATTCCACTTATCACGAACCTGGATTCTGAATTTTTTTGGTTGAGATTCATATCCTCTGAATGAATATCGGCCCATTGCCTCTTTGGAAAAATATGTATAGTCCAGATTCATAAATCCGGTCGAATCTTCTGCTAACAAGGAAATGCCTATACTTTCCCTGTCAGGATTTTGCCATGTGACGTAAATACCACCAAAAGTTTCTTTGACCTTCATGGAATTTTTTATCACCTCCACGGGAGGAGTCAGTGGTTGAATCATGACCTCAACAGGTTGTGATTCATTTTTACTGTTATCCACACTAATAAGTTGTACTTTTCTTTCCTTTGTATCAGGAAATCCTTCCAATATAATTGTGTCGTTGTATGCTGAAGAAAAAGCTTCTCTGGGATTTGCGTCTTCTGAATAAGAATAACGAGCTTTTACTCCCAACAAATCCTTATCTGAGGGGAGAGTATAGGTGATTATTGCACCACCGGAAATATTTACAACAATCGGATTTGAGATGCTACCCGGAGGGGTAGAATCTGTTATCTCTTCATTCCAATCTTGTACTTCGGTACATTGTATTAATAACAGGAATGAAATAAATACGAATAAATAATTTTTTATTTCCATAATTTATAATTTTAAATCGTTACCAACCAGGATTTTGAACCAGATTCCTGTTTTTTAATAAATTTCCCTGTCGTAATGGCCAAAGGTAGTCTTTGTCTTCAAAAACAGGTTCAAACAGAGTCTGCACCTTATAAAAACCTTCGGATTCCTTTTCAAAAACATCCCAACCTTGTATTGGCCGGTTCATATATTCTTTAAGTAATTTCCACCGTCGTAAATCCCATAAGCGTTGTCCTTCAAAAGCCAGTTCATTCAATCGTTCGCGTCTTATAATTTCTCGCATTCCCTCTTTGGTGAGTGGTTTATCGGGAATATTGGAATAATTAGCCCAGCTTTCGACTACTCCATCGAGGCCTGTCCGGGCCCTTACTAAATCGATATATTCATAAACTTCCCCATCAGGGGCATTTTTGACTTCGTTCAACACTTCACTATAAAGAAGGTAAATATCAGCAAGACGGATCACCGGGAATGCATAACGATATATAGTATAGCTGCCGCTTGTCATGCTAAAATTAGAATATCTGCTCAGCGCTTTTTTTACCAGATACCCGGTAGAAGGATATTTAAAATTGTAAAAAGAGACACCATGTGATAGATATTTAAATTTGGAAGTAAGCATATTATTATCCAGAGCATTTGCTTGTCCGTAATATTTTCCTCCATCAATATGCAGGGAGCCGTAGAATCTTGCTTCCCTGTTAAAATGGAGGTTAATTGTTTCGTATTTAGGTTCAAGAATATATTTGTCACTATCAGCAGCAGTTCGCAAGCCATATATATCTATACCTTCCCAATCCTTATCTTCTTCAATTGGCACACCGTTGTCTGTATAAAATTGTTTAACTACATTTAAAGGAGGGGCCCAGCTATTCATTGCAGGCCCGTTAGTATGCCAGTGAACGAAAAATGGGTGGCCAAAACGCTGCAATTGGTTAAGATTGTCACGGCTATCTCCCCAAATTATCTCACTGTTCCAACGTTCTGTCATAGCACCTCTTACTTGCATAGTTAGTATTGTCATTTCATTTAGTCCATGTGATTCAGGCAGAAGAGAAAAATCAAACAATTTATGTCCCGCCTCATGGCAAACATCTATTGCTTCTCTCAAGGCTTCTGCAGCTTTTTCCCATTTTAGGGGATCATAAACTGTAGGGAATAAATTTACACCCCTGCCATCGATAAAATCTGCATAATCAGGATTTCCGTTAAACAAGGGGCTTGCAGCATATGTCAGTATTTTTGCTTTCAGTGCAAGAGCAACAGGAAGAGTGATTCGTCCCAACTCTTCAGCCTCATTATCAATTTTCAGGGGAAGGTTAGGGGCGGCTTCATCAATGAGCTCAATAATGTAATTAAATACTGAATCGACAGGCTCCCTGTAGGGCTGACTTTCATCACCGGTGACACTAACATCAACGCTTTCTTTTATCAAAGGAATAGGTCCGTACATATTTAACAACCAAAAATGCAGATACGCTTTAATTACTTTAGCTTCACTTATCCATCTGTCCCTTTCACTTTCATCAAGATCAATGGTAATGTGAATGTTGTCTATAAATATATTGCAATCATTAATTCCCGTAAAAACAGGAGATCCCCCGTTGAGGGAATAACTGCTGCCCTGGCTTCCCCAATAGTTGCCGATTGGTTCCTGGGTTCCCTGTTCCCCTTTTGCAATTTTCCATATCTGATGATCAAAAAAGTTGAAGAGATCTATACACCATGCTTCTTCCCCTGCAAGGAATGCGGGATTTCTGGCAGGAAGTGAATGATATGGTAAAAATGAATAAAGGCCATAAAGTGAGGCTTCAGCATGATATCTTTTTTGAAAAGCATGGTTAACTGTTGGGGTATTATCAGGAACAATGTCCAAATATTCTGTACAGGATTGTCCAATTAAGACTGATAACACAGCAACGAAAATAACTAATATTTTATTTTTTCTTGTTTTCATAATTTTAGAATGAAATATTTACACCGATATTATATACTCGTTGAATTGGGTAACCTAATCCGTTACCGCCCATTTCAACATCCCATAATTTAAATTTACTCAAGAGCAATAGATTTGTTCCGCTCAGATAGAATCTGCAATTTTCAAGCCTTAAAGAGTTTGTTAAATTGATTGGTAACGAATATCCTAATTCAACACTTTTCAGGCGAAGAAACGAACCGTTTTGCATAAACATAGTATTTCTTTGATTGTTATTATCAATTCGGTACGTTGAAAGCCTTGGCCACCCGGCATATGGATTTTGTGATGTCTCTGACCAGTAATCATCTGCAATAAATTTTGCCAGTCCGGTCTCGGTACCCCCACTTCGAACAAACGGTGTCATTGTTGCTGCATTTATCCAAAAGCTGGATCTTGCAGATCCCTGAAAGAAGAAGCTGCCATCCAGATTTTTAAAACCTGCAGATAATCCAAAACCATAGTTAATTTCCGGTGTTGTGGGACGGCCGATAGGCACCATATCTATTTCATTGATGACCCCATCTTTATTAATATCTTTGTATTTGATGTCACCCGGTGCATATTCCCCGAAGTCCTGCCTTGCTGAATTTGCTATATCTTTATCATCAATAAAAAGCCGTTCAGCAATATATCCAAATTGCTGGTTAATAGGTAATCCAATTCTAGTTCTCCATGGCAAATCACTATAATCAGGTTCTTCATAATATTTAAAGGTTGAACGGGCATATGTAAATGTTGTACGGCCAATGAACCACCAATTAGTTAGTCGTTCATTATAATCCAGGGATGCATCTATTCCCCTGCCTTTTGCTTCTCCAATGTTTGTCTGAGGAACAGACCATAATCCTAATTCATCGGGAATATCAACACGTGTCTGCAGAATATCTGTTCTGGTTTCATCAAAGAAATCTGCTAATATTGCTATTTTACTGTCAAACAAATCCATTTCTATGCCCAGATTTGTTTTATGGGCAATCTCCCAGCCAATGTTAGAATTGGCATAATTATTAATTCTTAAACCGGTTCTGCTATATGTAAAATTATATCCGGTTGTATAGCTGACTCCACCCCCCATAATAACATCAGACAAATAAAAGAAACGTTCCGAACCAATTTCATCGTTACCCACAATTCCGTATGTTCCCTTAATTTTCAATTTGGAAATAACATTTTTAATTCCACCTTCCCAAAAGGATTCATTCGATATTAACCACCCTAAACCTAATGAGGGGAAAAAGCCCCAGCGGTGACCTTTGTCAAACTTTTCAGATCCGTTATAACCAAAGTTGAATTCAGTCAAATATCTGTTATCATACTGATAGGTAAAGCGACCTGACAAGCCCAGGTTCCTTTGAGGCAGGGATGCTGATAATGTTGTCGCATTGGCAGTCATTTCATGCCTTCCAATAAGGACTAACATACCACTTACTCCATGTTTATCGAAAGTTTTATTATAAGCTGCAGATGCTTCACCATATATTATACCGTTTATATTTTTATATCCAGGATTATATGAAAGGTATTCTGTTCCTTCATTAGTATTTACCTCATATAAATAGTATTGATCTTTCATCCTGTCATAACGACTAACTTCGTAAAAATAAGGACTTACAGACCGGGAAAGGTCAAATGATGAATTTCGTACTGTGTTCCCCAGTAACCTGGCAGAAAGGCCATCTATCCATTGTGAAAAATCTTGTTCCAATTCAAGTTGGGCCAACATGACCGTTTTGTTTTCTTCACGATAACCTTTAACCATTTCTGCATAAGGATTTAAAAATACTCCCCCTTCGTCATTGCCGAAAAGAATATGATTTTCCCGTTCATATTGTGCATCAGGCTCATAGAAAGGAGGGAACCTGACTGGACTGACATTCAATGCATTTCGGTAAAGGCCGCTCCCCCCGGGAACAGGCCCGGTATAATCATCAAAAGTGCCGGAGATGCGTATTTTAGCTTTAGTTGTATTGGTCAGGTTCATATTGATATTAGACCTTACCAGATACTTTTTTAAATCAATATTGTTATTGTAATTATTCCGCTTGTCAACCTTCATAATACCATTATCTTGTGTAACAGATGCTGCAATATAATATTGTGCGATCTTACCTCCTCCGGAAATATTCATATTTACCTTGTGGTTCATTGCCATATCTTTAAATAACAAATTCATCCAGTCATTTACAGGATAAACCATTGGGTTCATTCCCCGGATAGTACTTTCAATTTTATCTTCCGTATATAAATTCAACCCTAACTCATCCCGTGTTTTGACTGCTTCATTGCCCAGTTTCATGTAGGTAATTGGATCAGCCAATTCAAGCTCCCTTGTTGGTTCAGACAAGTTAGTTTCCATGCGTAAAGAAACTTTAATTTTACCCTCTTTCCCTTCCTTTGTAGTAATAAGTACCACACCATTTGCTGCACGGGCGCCGTATAAAGCTGTTCCTGTAGCGTCTTTCATAATAGAAAAGCTTGCAATATCATCAGGATGCAACCGTGAAAGATCATCAACCGTCATTTCAACATTGTCGATGAGTATCAACGGATCCACTTTTCCTGTACCAAATGATGTAATACCACGGATAAAAAATTGAGCATTATCCTGTCCCGGTTCGCCTGTTGTTTGATAGGATATTAGACCGGACATCCTGCCGGCAAACGCAGTTGTAAGGTTACTTGAAGGAACTCTAAGGTCATCAGATTTAATTGTTTCTATGGAAGAAATAACACTTTCTTTCTTTTGTTTTCCAAAAGCAACAATAGTAACCTCTTCCAATTCATCAATTTTTTCAATTAATTGGACGTTTATTGTTTGTTGGGTTCCAACATCGACTATCTGGCTTTCTTTTCCAATAAATGAAAAAACCAGTTTGTCAGTAGGCTGTGCATCTATGGAGTAACTGCCGTCAACATCAGAGATTACTCCACGAGTAGTACCTACTATCGTAATTGTCACTCCAGGGAGAGGATTATTCTCTTCGTCAGTTACTTTTCCTTTAATAAAATTTTGCTGTGTCGGTTGAAGAGCTTTTTCCACTGTTCTCTCTTTGGAGATAATTACCATATCATCGACAAGGCGATACTTCAGATCAGTGGGTAAAATTGCCTCCAATACCTCTTCAATACTTCCTTCTTTTATTGAAATATCGATTTTCATATTGGTATCAAAATCATCATTACTATAAAAAAAATCGAGGTCGCTTTGCTTTTTAATTTCTTCTAAAACCTGTTTAATTGTGGTATTCTTATAATCCAGGTTAAAGTTTTGCGAATAACCTTCTTTGGCGAATGCGCCAAAAATATTCAGAAATAAAAAACATAAAGTTAATCGCATTACAAGTAAAATTTTACACATACCAGTGCCCCCGGGACTACCCGGGAATAGCTTTTTTTTCATATTTTTGTATTTTTAGTTAAAGATTTTATGCTTTTTCATTGAGACTTAAAAGCATGATTAAACTAAACTGCCGGAAATTGGTGTAACAATTTCCGGCTTTAAATTTTAATTTATACTGATAACCCCCTTTCCTGTTTTATTAAATTTCACTTTATTAGTTAATTCTATGATGTTTAAGTTGTATTCCAATTTATCTTTTTTATTTAGATGCCCGGTAAATTTATAGTACCTTAGATCGTCACTGCTGAAAATAAACCTGATGCCATACCATTGCTCAAGAAGAAATGCTAAATCGTTAAGATTTTGGTTATCGAAATATACTTTCCCCAGTTGCCATTCATTATAATTGTCAATAATAATCTTATCACGAATTGTTTCACCTGATGACATATTATCGATAAGCCTGTCTCCCTTATCCAGGAAGAAGTTGTTTTTATCAGACTGATATTGTACCTTTCCATCCAGTAATATAATCTCGTTTTTATTCCTGCCGGAATAACTGGTTAAAATAAACTTTGTACCATGAACTTTGATCAGTCCATTGTTTATTTTTACTAAAAATGGGAGAGACTCTTCCATTTTTATATCGAACAATCCCTCTCCATTTAATTCTATGTTTCTGTTTTTTTGTCCAAAGCTGTTATCATAATTAAGTGTGGAATTTGCACTGAGAAAAACACTGGTTCCATCAGGTAACAATACTTCCTTCATTTCACCGGTTGATGTGACGATTTGGGTTAAGGACTCTGTTTCTTCTGATGATGAAGGCCTGTAAATTATTTTGCTTAAAATTCCTGTAAGTACAATAAGAATAGACAAGGCAGCTACCAAAAGAATGATTTTATAATTTTTATTAGCAGAAAAAATATACCGGCCAAAAAGTTTGTTATGAATTTTTCTCCACGCTTCTTCCTTACTTTTAAGGAGTGCAAGATGCATTACCTTCTCTCTGAGGTTAAACAATTTTTCAACGGCTTTGAAATCATTGTCTTTTATAATATTTTCATTTAACTTTTCCTCATATTCATCATGAAAATGAGATGCTAAATTTTCAAATTTGCTATTTTTTGTATTTTCCATGTTTATTGTAAAGACACAATTTTTCCATGAAAGGGTGAAATAAAATAGATATATTATTATACTATAAAAGCATTAAATTCAGCTTGGTACTTAATTGAAAGTTGCAGTTAGATTATTACGAAATTACTGTCACGGGAAATTGTTAAATACTTTTCCTTAAATATTAATATTATTTTTCCAACATGAAGCTATATACGGTTTTCAATGAAAATTTATTCCAAACAAAATAATAATATATTTCTGTAGTTTTCCGCGAAGTTGCCGATAGGCAATTCCCATTTGTGTTTTTACTGTGTTTTTGGTGATATTCAATTTGATTGCGATTTGATCGTAGGTAAGTTTATCCCTATAGGCTAAGCAAAATATTTTTTTGCAACAGGGGGGTAATTCCTCAATTGCATAAGCAATTTTAACGGCCAGTTCTTCATCGTCAAAACTTTCCTGGTTTTCTTCCACTGACAGATCATTTAACATTTCAGAAAGGGGAACCGGGTTTGCCTTATTGCGTCTTATAAAATTAATAGTATGGTTTTTAACCGCTGTAAAAAAGAAATGTTTTAAATTGGTTTTAATTCGTAGAGTATCTCTTTTATCCCATAATGTAACAAAAACATCCTGCACCAAATCTTCTGCCTGATCGGGATCTGAAATATATTTAAGGGAAATAAGACAGGCAACATGATAATTTTTTTTGAAAAAATCGCTGAATTGCTTTTTTGTCAAAGTAGAAAAGATTACTGGTTCTATTTGCTGAGAATCATTCATCCTAATATGATTTTTGCGCATTTAGATAAGATAAGATGAATGTATACAGTGTTAATCGTATTTTATTCAACATGCACAAACTTTTTTTAATTTTAATCCACTTTCTTTAGCCCTGACTATCTTTTACATAATGTTATTTTCTAATATATAACCTTTACCTGGTTAATATATCCTGTAAAATATTAGTTTTTTAAAAATAGAAAATAATTCTGATAAAACACTGCTCTGAAGGGACAGCTTTTCTAAAAAAACAATTAATGACTTTTTGTAACTGACAAAGGAATATATGTTATTGTTTATGAATGAATTATCTCACTCCCTTTTCGCCAGCTAGTTGCAGTGCATATGATATCTTCAATGAAACCTGCGTAAGGTCTGAATTTCGTTTATAAATGTTTTGAGTGATGTTTTGAGGTGAATAGTATCTGAATTCTACAGCCAGGTCTCTGTAATTATAACCTGCTCCTATTAGAAGCCTTGATGAAGGGGAAAATTGATATTTATGGCCTGCATTAAATGTTATATATGAATCTGACAGGATAAAATGTGGAACATAAGCCCCTCTGATAAAAAATCTTTGATTTTTATTAAGGTGCATATAGTGTGCAATGCCAACCGGTATTTCCAATGATTTATAATCTATATCATATTCATCATATAAAGTCGGGCTGAGTTCATCACCGACTGATATTTCGTCTGTTCCGTAGGAGAGATAATTTCCCTCTGCAAAGATACTCCACTTGTACTTATTGAATGGTAAAATAAATTCAGCCTCAGCTCCAAATCCGATACTGTTTTCCTCAACGAAGAATACCTTTAAGGCTGCATCTATTGGGTCCTGCACACCTAACTGAATTCTGTTGAGGCTGATCCCCGGTTTAAACAATAATATACCTTTTTTAATTTGAGAGCTTTGAAATTGTTGGAAGTCAGCATTTTTGCATTTATGGTAATTTGCAAAATACCTGACAAGGTCTTTTTTTGAATAATCAATCTTGTCAGCATCTTTAAGATTTTCGCAGGCAAGATATTTTCTCAGTTGATCACGGTAGGTATTGTTATATAAAGTCTGTTGGATTATTGTAGGAGTTACTTCAACGTAATATTTTTTATATAGTAATGGCTCTATGTTGGAATCACCCCAGCTAAAAAAGAAAAGAGGTCTTCCGTGGTCATAATAAGAGTAAAGAGACGCTAATTGACCTTCAACAAGGACATTTATAAAAGCATGTCCTTCTTCCCATTGAATGATAGTATCTTTAATGCTTGAAATCCGGTTGGGGGATGCATCTATTGAAATAAAAGCTCTTATACATTTAAGTTCATTATCAATTCCAAATTCTTCAATTTTTGATAATTCAATTTTTTCAATAGTTTTACTGTCTTCCAATCTGTATTCATAGTTCATCGCAGATTCTTCATTGCCAACATTTCTGATCAGGCAATCAATTCTTTCATGCCGGTTGTTTACGATATACCCATCTTTGAATTCAATCTGAGCGGCAGATAATAAACTTAAAGCTAAATAGAAGAATGTGATTACCAAGGATTTAAATTTCATTATTAAAAAATTTAGATAAAACTATGATATAATACTGGTGAAAACGAAGTACTAAATTAGTAATATAAAAATAAATTATCCCAAAACGCCTTGAAATATATTCAAAATGTCCCGGGATAATTTAAAATAACATTATTGTTTTGATTTATTCATCCAAAACCTGTTGTCCCCAGAATTCGAGACCTGCTATTTGAGTTAATCCGGATGCTGATGTCCAATTTTGGACATTCACAAACCGTATATATCTATATGTCTTATTCGTGAATTCCGGAAATATCTCATGTTCGAAGCCGTTAGCTTTTGCCCACGCAACATCATCTGCAGATATGAGCAAAGGATCGGTCTGGCCTGATGCCGGTATATTCCAGCAATCAGCAATAAGATCCCATTTTTCTGTCCACCCGTCATATCCGCCAACTTCCGGCCATGATGTCCAGTATGCCAGGCTTTCTATAATTGGAGTTGAGAAATTAACCGGTTGGGGTTCTTCATTTGTTGCCCATAACTGAAAATGTTTAGGAGCTGCACCTGTCAATGTCCTGGTAGACCATTGCCAGAATTTAATCCTGCTGAACTTGCAAGGCCTTCCCATATCCATTATAAAGTAAACCGGGAACATCATTTTTAATGCATCATCAGTATTTTTTGTGTACTGTGATAAGGGATTGCCAGCGTTGCCAGTATTGAACATAGATCCAATATTTCCATCAAACATATCAGGCCAGTCCTGGGATGTATGCTGTGCCCATCTGGGAACATCGCCTCTGTACTCTGCAGTACCGTCACTATGGGCATACTGCAGAATTATTAGTTGTCCGTATTGGTCTTTTGATGATATATATTCCTCAAAAATTGGAGTTAATAAGGTATCCAAAGGATCTGAATATCTGTCCCAGTTATCGCGGATCTGTATTTGAAATCTGGTAGGAGCGTTTTCCAGGCCTCTGAATGAGTATCCCTGTTCTGCAACATTGGTAAAATATGTATAATTATGTACCATAGTTCCTGTTGAGTCCTCCATGAAGAGAGAAATACCTATATCTTCCTTATACGGATTCTCCCATGTAACATAGAGCCCTCCAAATGTTTCGTTAACACTTAAAGACTCCCGGATAAGATGAACAGCAGGGGTTAAAGGCTTCACGACGACTTCAACCGGTTCTGATTCATTTTTACTCTTATCGACAGTTATCAGCTGCACAATTCTTTCATTTGTGTCAGGGAAACCGTCTATATCGATAGTATCTCTGAAAGCAGAAGAGAAAGCCTCTCTTGGAGCTTCATTTTCATTAAGAAAAAAAACTGCTTTTACTCCCAAAATATCGTTATCAGAGGGTAGAGTATAGGTAATCCTGGCTGCCCCGTTCAGGTTCTCTACCATTGGATTGGAAATCTTACCAGGGGGGACATCATCTGTTGGATCGCTCCAGTCTTTCATATCTTCACATCTTATAAAAACGAGAGAAATTGATGCGAGAATAAATATATAAAATAATTTTTTCATATTATTAAAATTAAATGTTTTCAAAGGTAAAATATGGAACTCATATATGTTTTAATTGGGATGCTCGTTTCATATCTTTTTATTAAAGATTTTTACCTAAATAATGAATTAATAAAATAATCGGTTACCATCCGGGGTTTTGAACCAAATTTGCATTTTTAGTCAAATTTGATTGTCTTATAGGCCAGAAGTAATCTTTTTTCTCAAAAACTCCGGGTTGGTCGCCCATTGTCCTGACTGTAAAAAACAGTTCAAGTTCCTTGGAGTCCGCAACAGTTAAGCCTCTGATCGGTTTGTTCATATACTCTTCAGCCAATTTCCATCTCCTGAGGTCCCAGAACCTTTGTCCTTCAAATGCCAGTTCTATCATTCTCTCTTTTTGGATTATTTCCCTCATCCCTTCCTGTGTTGAAGGTTTATCAGGTTGTGTTGAATGTTCAGACCAGCTTTCAACAACGCCCTTAATGCCACTCCTGTTCCTTACAAGGTCAATATATTCATATACTTCATCATCAGGAGTTGCTTTAACCTCATTCAATGCTTCAGCATACATAAGATAAAGGTCTGCCAGCCTGATTATAGGAAATGCATAACGATAATAGGTGGGAGATGTTGCAGTTGTCGGAAAGGCGGATAATCTGTGGACAACCTTTTTTACCAGATGTCCTGTTACTGCCCCACCCTGGACTCCTGATGTTGCATTAAATCCTGTTGCATCCCTGAAGCCTGTATATGGCATATTTGCATCAGAGACCTGTCCGTTTCCATAGTACATAGCTCCTTCAAAGCTGAGTGATCCGTAAAATCTTGCTTCCCGGTCGAAGTACATATTAGCAGTTGTGATCCCGGGTTTAATATCCCATTTATTGCTGTCCACTGCTGTTCGCAGCCCATACCATTCAACACCCGTCCAGTTCTTGTCCTCTTCCAGTGGGACGCCATTTTTTGTGTAGAACTGTTCTACAATTCTTAGAGGAGGTGCATAGCATCTGGCAGCAGTTGCAGATGCGCTGCTGAGAGTGCTGAAAGCGGGAATGCTGATATGGGTTATTTTCTGGGTATTAGTGCCTGACGCGCCCCAGATAATTTCATCATTCCACCGTTCAGTCACAGCACCTCTGACATTCATGTTCAACACCGTTTTTGGATTTAATGAACCGGTCATTCCCGATTGATCAAAAGTGTATAACTTATGGCCTGCCTCATGAGCTACCATAATTGCTTCTTCAAGGGCAGTTGCGGCTTTTTGCCATTTTGTAGGGTCATAAGCAGTTGGGAACAGGTTTATACCACGTTTATCCACAAAATCTACATAGTCTGGATTGCCGTTGAAAAGTGGACTTGCAGCATAAGCAAGTACCTGCGCTTTCTGTGCCAGGGCAATAGGTTTGGTTATCCTTCCAATCTCCTCTGAGATATTTTCAACCTGCATGGGGAGAGTTGCTGCTGCCTCGTCAAGCAGATTGACAATATAGTTAACCACTGAATCGACCGGTTCCCTGTATACATTCACTTCTGAGCCGGCGCTAATAGGTATATTTTCTTTTACAAGTGGTATGGGGCCGTACATGCGAAATAACCAGAAATGGTAAAATGCTTTTAAAAATTTTACTTCCCCGATCCATATATCTCTTTCCCAATCTTCCAGGTCAAGTGGTTTGTGGATATTTTCAAGGAAGATATTACAATCCCTGATACCTGTGAACAGAGGTTTACCTCCCAGGTTATCATATCCATCCTGGGTACTTGCCCAATAGTTAGCTACCGGCTCCTCTGTTCCCTGTTCGCCCAGGGCGATGGTCCACATCCTGTAATTCATATATCTTGACTGTTCCAGGTTCCTGAGTGTCCAGGCCTCATCGCCGGAAAAAAATGCAGGATTATATTCAGGATTTGAAATAAAGGGCATAAATGAGTAACATCCGTATAGATATCCCTTAGCCTGGTGCCTTTTGTTAAAAGCATGGTCTACAGTTGGCACATTATCAGGTACCACATCCAGATATTCAGTACATGAAGATCCTATCAGACCTAATAATGCACTTATAATAAATATTAGATTTTTTATTTTTGTTTTCATATTCTTTAAATTGTTTATTTTAAATGGTATCAAATGGAACTTGCATTGAATTAAAGTCATATTTCTGTTGATATAATTTATATGCTAGTTTCATACTAATAAATATTAAAATGCTATATTAACACCTAAGTTATAAACTCTCTGAATAGGATAGGCCATACCGTTGCCACCCATTTCTATATCCCACAAATCAAAATTACTGAAAGTTAGTAAATTTGTACCACTTAAGTAGAATCTGCATGTATTTAATCTTAATTGGTCAGTAACTGCTTTTGGCAACGAATAACCAAGCTCAAGGCTTTTTAACCTTAGGAATGATCCGTTTTCCATAAACCAGGTGCTGCGCTGAAGGTTATTCTCAACCCTGTACGTTGCGAGTCTTGGCCATCCGGCATAAGGATCCTGAGATTTTTCTGACCAGTAGTCATCAGCAATGAATTTTGCCAATCCGTTTTCCAGAGTCCCACTTCTGACAAAAGGAGATAATGCCCTGGCATCAATCCAGAATGAAGATCTTGCTGATCCCTGGAAGAAAAAGCTGGCATCAAAATTTTTGAACCCTGCTGACAAGCCAAATCCGTAATTTACCTCAGGGACTGTCGGGAATCCGATAGGTGCCAAGTCAAGGTTATTTATCACACCGTCGCTATTCATATCTTTATACTTTATGTCACCAGGCCCGTATTCTCCGAAGTCCTGTCTTGGAGCGTTAAGTACATCGGCTTCGTCAATGAACAGCCTCTCTGCAACGTAACCAAACTGCTGACCCAGGGGAAGGCCGATTCTTGTTCTCCAGGGAACACCCATTAAGTCAAAATCCGGTTCCTCATAATAAAGGTAAGTCGACCTTGCATATGTGAATGTTCCACGTCCTACAAACCAAAAGTTATTCAGCATTTTGTTGTAATCTAAAGAAATATCCACACCTTTTCCTTTAGCTTCTCCCACATTAGCCTGTGGCGTAGACCATAATCCCATTTCACTGGGTATGTCTGCTCTTGTCTGAAGGATGTTTATCCTTCTGTCTTTAAAAATATCTGCTATAATATTTATGTCCCCTTCGAGCAATCCCATCTCGATACCAAGATTTGATTTATATGAAGTTTCCCAGCCAATCAGTGGGTTCGGGTAATTTCTGATGCTTACGCCATTTCTTGAATAATTGAAATTATATCCGGTAGTGTAAGCATCTCCACCTGTGATATTTACTTCTGACAGATAGAAGAACCGTGTTGATCCGATATCGTCATTACCCACCAAACCATATGTGCCTTTAATTTTTAGTTTTGAGATGATCCTGTTAATACCTGACTGTTCCCAGAAAGGCTCTTCAGACAACACCCATCCCAGTCCGAAAGAGGGGAAAAAGCCCCAGCGGTGGCCTTTATCAAATTTCTCAGTACCGTTATAGCCAAAATTAAATTCAGACAGATATTTGTTTTTGTATGAATATGTAAACCTGCCCGATAATCCAAGGTTTCTCATAGGCAAAGATTCAGACAGAGTAACAGCATTGGCAGTCAGTGCATTACGCGCAATAAATACAAGCATCCCACTTACCCCGTGTTGCTCAAATGTCTGATTGTATGCAGCTGAAGCTTCTCCGTAAAATGAGCTTGAGATAGTTTTATAGCCCGGGTTATAAGATAGATATTCAGTACCTGTTTCTGTATTCAGTTCATATAAATAATATAGATCAGTGAGCCTGTCATACCGGTAAATATCGTAATAGTATGGATTGTATGATCTTGAAAGGTCAAAAGCTGCATTTCTTATAGTATTACCCAGCACCCTGGCTGTCAATCCCTCGATCCACTGTCCAAAATCCTGTTCAAGTTCCAGCTGGGCCAGCATAACAGTTTTGCTTTCCTGCCTGTAACCTTTAACAAGTTCAGCATAAGGGTTCATATAGTCAACTCCTTCGTTGTTTCCAAAGAGTATATGCTCTTCATGTTCAAACGTGGCATCAGGTTCATAATAGGGGGGGAACCTTACCGGGCTTACATTGAGTGCGCTGCGGTATAGCTGGCTTCCTCCGGGTACAGGTCCTACATAATCGTCAAAAGTGCCATGGACCCTTATCTTGGCTTTTGTGGTATTGGTAAGGTTAATATTAATGTTAGACCTGACCAGATATTTTTTAAGGTCAATATTGTTATTAAAGTTGTTCCGGTCATCTACTTTTAAAATACCGTTATCCTGAGCAAAAGATCCAGAAATATAATACTGTGCCATACGGCCGCCACCGGTTATGTTCAGGTGTGCTTTTTGGTTAACAGTGAAATCTTTGAAAAGTGCATTCATCCAATCAGTTGCAGGGTATGCATAGGAATTGGTACCTCTTATAGTATTGTCAATTTTATCGTTTTGATAAGGAATTCCTGCCAGAGGGTCGCGTGTTTTAGCGGCTTCATTGGCCAGTTTCATATAGGTGATAGGATCGGCCAGTTCGATTTCTTTAGTTGGTGATGAAAAAGAATTTTCTACTCTGACGGAAACTTTCAGAGAACCTTCCCTGCCTTCTTTGGTGGTTATAAGAATTACCCCGTTTGCACCACGGGCACCATAAACAGCAGTTCCGGTGGCATCTTTCAGTATCGAAAAACTGGCAATATCATCGGGATGTAAACGTGACAAGTCATTTGCTGTCATTTCAATATTATCTATCAAAATAAGCGGGTCGACCTTACCTGTACCAAATGAAGTTACACCACGAATGAAGAACTGCGCATTATCCTGGCCGGGTTCACCTGTAGTCTGGTATGATATCATACCAGCCATACGGCCTGCAAATGCAGTAGTGAGGTTACTTGAAGGGACACGAAGATCATCGGATTTGATCGTTTCTATTGAGGAAATTACACTTTCTTTCTTTTGTTTACCGAACGCAACGACTGTGACTTCCTCCAATTCATCGATCTTTTCTTTCATAACAACATTGATGGTTTTCTGATTGCCTACATCAATGATCTGGCTCTCAAGACCTACGAATGAAAAAACCAGTTTGTCGGCAGGGGCAACCTCAATAGAGTAGGTTCCGTCATTATCTGTGATAACTCCCCGAGATGTTCCAACAACAGTGATGGTTACACCTGGAAGTGGCAGTCCTCCCTCGTCAGTGACTTTTCCCTTAATCTCGCTTTGTTGTTGCAAAAAGTTATTATTTATCTCCGAGGCTTGATATTCAATACCGGAAATCAATTTGTTATCCATTTTGCCCTCTATAATTGGCAGATAACTGTCAGATGCCGTAACTGCCATTACTGAAAATAGCAAAATGGCTAATAGCTTCGTTTTTAGTGGAATTTTTGATATGCATTCCCGTGAGAAGCAAAACAACTTACGAATTTTTTTCATAATTTTGCATTGTTTAGATTAAACACTTTTTATTAATTTGAAAACCAGGAGGCGGGCAGGCCTCTGGTTTTCTTTTTTTAATTTAACTTCTAATTAATTGACTACTCCTTTCTATAATTTTCTTTATTTTTTTTACTGCTTCATTTAATATTGAAATTGAAAAAATTTTATACAAATCGTCATAGAATGAATCTGTCGAAATTCGTTACAATCATAAATTCATAATTTAGCCAAGTCACAAAATTATCAATATCTTTCATTATTATTAAAAAAATATTAAAAATTCATTAATAAATTGTTATCTGTTTGCTAAATGTTTTTTTAAAATACTGTATATCAACAATATTGCATTAAATAACAAATTGACATTAGAATTATTTGTTTATCTTCTTTTTATCTTTTGTTGACAGTGATAAATATTTATCCACATTTGAATAACCGATTTTGTATCTAATGTTTCATTGGTTTTTCTCAACATATTTATTAGCTTGTACGCTGACCCTACATTTGGATTATATTGACCATAGATATCATGCAGTTTAGAATCTCTATCATTACCAATAACAGAATCAATAAAAACTGAATCTTCCAGTAACTGCTCGAGTTCATAACCGAAATATTTTATGGCTCTACCCATAGGGATATTATTGATCATATTAGTATAAGTGCAAAACTGGAATTTTGTGGACAGAAAAATAACAATGTTTTTAATTTTTTGCTGTTGATGTTAAAATGTGCTTAAAAGTGATGATGATTATCAGGGTATTGACAAACTGTTAAGTTGAAATGATGTGAAGTTTAAGTATATTAATACTAATATTTTTGTAACACCCATTAGTTATTGTATTATAATGGGTGTTACAAAATAGGTGGATTAATTATGATATGTTTAAAATTAAGTTCTGGTTATTCCTCTAAAATTCGTCCATGAAAATGTATACAGCATAATTGACAGCCTACAGAGTTGCCTCCCCAGACCTCTTCAATTACAACTCTTAAATATCTTACAGGGATAGTAGTAGTTTCAGGAAATGCATCAAAATCCCATCTGTTATTTGTTGCCCAGGCTATATCTTCAGGAGTTACTGCATTAGGATCAGTTATTCCTGATGGAGGAATAAACCAGGCATCAACAAGAAGATGCCAGTCCTTTTTCCATTCATCAGTACCGTTAAAATAATTCCAGCTTGTCCAGTATGCAATACTTTCAAACATTGTATGGTTCGGATTTAGGGGTTTCGGTTCTTCATAGGATCCCCAGATTTGAATATGTTTAGGGGCATATCCCGTTAACATCCTGGTTCTCCAGTGAGCCGCCCGCATCCTGCTTATATTCACAGTCATTCCTAAGCTCCAGGTTGTATATTTAGGATGTAACACAGTGATATCATTTTTAATATCCCCAGTGAAAATTCCTGCAATGTTACCAGTTCCATCAGTAACATTCCACATAATAGTTGGATTATTCTGAAAAGCTCTGGAAAAATCCCTATTCCCTCCACCCTGTAGTTCGTATGGGAAATCCCCCCTCCATCTTTCATATCCTAATGCATAAAGTGAATAACGCAGAGATCCAAATTTATTATACGGATTGAGATACTCTTCGTACATTGGAGTTAAAACAGTATCCAGAGGTTCTGGGAATCTATTCCATGCATCCAAAAATTGTACTCTAAAAACTCTTTCTTTATCGTCGTACCCTCTAAATGTATAACCTTCTTGTTCTGCATTACTGTAATAGGTATAGTCGTGTACCCAAAATCCTAAAGAATCTTTATACGATAGCTGAACTCCTATATTTTCTCTTGTGGGATTTTCCCAGGAGACATAAATTCCCCCGAATGCCTCTTTTACTTTTTTACTTTCATTTATAGCATAAATAGAAGCTTTTAAAGGTTTAACGGTGACTTCAACAGGTTCAGATTCATTAAAGCTTTTATCAATTGTAACTAATTTAACTATTCTTTCATTTGTGTCTATAAAACCTTCTACAAATATTGTATCAGTATAAGCTGACGAAAAAGCTTCGCTGTTTTTACCGTCTTCGCTTATTATATATATAGCTTTTACTCCAAGCAAATCCTGATCTGACGGCAAGTTGTAGGTTATACATGCGCCACCTGGGAGGTTTTCAACGGAAGGGCTATTAATCTTTCCCGGAGGAATATTGTCAACAGGATCACTCCAATCTTTGACTTCTGTGCAGCTAATTAATGATATTAATGCACAAGTAGTAAGCAAACATAAAAAAGTTATT
>CAZJGI010000045.1:0-5984 GCA_964545315.1 uncultured Prolixibacteraceae bacterium | reverse complement strand
TTCCACAGCATCCTCATGAGATGTAAAGACAGCAGTTATTTTTTTCATATTTATGTATTTTTTCATAATAATTAAAAAATTTTACCAACCTGGGTTTTGTATCAAATAGGCATTTTTTACCAACACAGACTGTCTGATTGGCCATAGATAATCCTTCTTTTCAAAGGGTGTAGTTCTTTGATCAGTAACAAGTCTGACCGTGAAATATTTATCAATATCTATATTCTCAAATGGATTAAGACCCCGGATAGGTTTATTCATATATTCTTCAGCAAGCAGCCAACGTCTTAGATCCCAAAAGCGATGACCTTCGAATGCTAATTCAATCATACGTTCCCTTCTGATTATTTCTCTCATTCCTTCTTTACTATTAGGTTTTTCAGGAATCAGAGAATGATCAGCCCAACTCTCAATTATTCCATTAAGGCCGGATCTCTGTCTTACAAGATCGACATATTCAAAAACTTCATCAACAGGACCTTGCGATTCATTTAAAGCTTCAGCATACATCAGATAGAGGTCAGCAAGACGAATTATCGGGAACGTATAGCGGTAATAAGTTACACTGGTAGCTCCCGGGGCATAGCCGGTTAACCGGCTGATCACTTTTTCCACCAGATATCCGGTTACTGGACCGCTTAAACGCCCAATCCCATTAAATCCTGTTCCGGCTCGTGTTCCGAAATGATTCATACTGGCATCACTTAATATACCGGCACCATAATGCATACTACTTTCAAACATTAATGAAGCATAAAAACGAGCTTCACGATTAAAATTAATATTTGCAGTATTGTTACCCTGTCTAATATAGCGTTTATGTTTTTCATCACCGGGGCGATATCCATACCAATTAACATCCTGCCAGTCTTTATCTTCATCAATCGGAACTCCGTTTTCTGTATAGAATTGTTCAACGATCCTCAACGGAGGTGAATAAAGTATTCCTGTATTAGCTGCATTAGATTGGGCAGAGGTGAATCGAGGTACACAAATGTGTTGAATTTTTTGTGTGTTGTGAGTACTTCCCCAAACAATTTCATCATTCCAACGCTCGGTAACTGCACCCCTGAGGTTCATAATTAATTCTGTTTCTTCAGATACATTTTCTGCTAAACCTGTCTGTTCAAAATAAAAAAGTCTGTGACCTGCATCGTGGCAAACTGCTATAGCCTCTTTCAATGCCTCAGCTGCTAATTGCCATTTCTCTATTTTATATTCCTGAGGAAATAATTGAATTCCCCGGTTATCAATCATGTCAGAATAATTAGTATTTCCGTTAAATAGCGGACTGGCTGCATAAGTCAATACTTGAGCCTTTAGTGCACACGCAGCTGGTTTTGTGAACCTGCCTGCTTCTCTTACCATGTATTCTGTTTTGAGGGGTAAGTTAATAATTGCCTCATCAAGTAATTCAACTATATAATTCAATACTGAATCAACAGGTTCTCTATATAGTTTTATTTCAGATTCTGATAATGGAATATTTTCTTTTATTAAAGGAATAGGACCATACATCCTAAAAAGCCAAAAATGTAAATATGCTTTTAGAGTTTTAATCTCAGCCATCCAAATATCTCTTTCCCATTCTTGTAAGTCCCGTGGTAAATGAATATTTTCTAGAAAAATATTACAATCACGAATTCCCGTCCAAATAGGAGTTCCTCCCTGTAAGTCATGGCCGTCTTGTGTGCTGGCCCAATAATCAGCTACCGGGGTTTCTGTTCCTTGTTCTCCTAATGCGATAGGCCATATGGTATAGTAGAAATACCTTGATTGTTCAATCGTTCTCATAGTCCATGCTTCATCACCACCAAAAAAGGCAGGATTGTTTTGTGGATTAGCATGATCTGGCAGAAATCCGTAACATCCATATAAAAAACCTTCAGCATGATGACGGTCTGCAAAAGCATGGTCAACTGTTGGTATATTATCGGGCACAACATCCAGATAATCGGTGCAGGATGAAATTATTAAACCTGATAATAATGTACTTATTAAAATATTAATCTTTATTGCTTTCATAATTTTTAAAATGTAATATTTATACCAATATTAAATACCTTTTGAATAGGATATGCCATACCGTTACCTCCCATTTCAATATCCCATAATTTAAATGGGCTAAAGGTTAATAAGTTTGAACCACTTAGATAGAATCTGCAAGTATTAAGCTTTAAGTTGCTTGTTATTCTGTCAGGTAATGTATATCCAAGTTCTACGCTTTTTAATCGCAGAAAAGCACCGTTTTGCATGAACCATGTACTGGTCTGAATATTGTTGTCTACACGGTAGGTTGCAAGCCTGGGCCAGCCTGCTTTTGGATTTTGAGAATTTAAAGACCAATAATCATCAGCTATAAATTTAGCCAGTCCATTTTCCAGAACTCCGCTTCTAACAAAAGGTGATAGTTGACTTGCATTTATCCAGAAACTTGATCGGGCTGATCCCTGAAAGAAAAAGCTGGCATCAAAATTTTTCAGCCCTGATGATAGACCGAATCCATAATTCACTTCTGGCATAGTAGGTCTACCTATAGGTATTTTATCTAAACTATTGATGACATTGTCTCCATTAATATCTTTATATTTAATATCACCTGGTCCATAATCACCAAAATCCTGACGTGGTGAATTAACTACATCTGCCGGGTCAATAAAAAGTCGTTCGGCAAGGTATCCAAAAGTTTGGGTAATTGAATTTCCAATACGTGAAAGCTGAGGAACCCCCATTCCTATGTAGTCCGGTTCTTCATATTTTGAATATGTTGTCCTGGCATAAGTGAATGTCCCTCGTCCTATTAGCCAGAAATTATTAAAAATTTTGTTATAATCTATTGATATATCGATTCCTTTTCCCAGTGCTTCTCCGACGTTTGCATCAGGTGTGGACCATAGTCCCATTTCAGTTGCGATATCTGCACGGGTTTGCAGAATATTTGTTCTTCTGTCACGGAAAATGTCAGCGATTATTTTAACGTCTTCTTCAAATAAACCCATTTCAATTCCTAAATTTGCCTTATAAGAGGTTTCCCAGCCTATCAGAGGATTAGGGTAATTATTGATTCTTACACCTGATCTGGTATAATCTATATTATAACCCGTAGTAAACGCTCTTCCTCCTCCAATTTGCACATCAGATAAGTAAAAGAAACGGACTTCACCTATATCATCATTTCCAACCAGGCCATAGGTGCCTTTAATTTTTAAACTGGAAATCACCTGGTTGATACCTGTTCCCCAAAATGGTTCTTTAGATACAACCCATCCTAATCCTATTGAAGGGAAAAAGCCCCATCGGTTACCTTTTGAAAACTTTTCCGTACCGTTATAGCCAAAATTAAATTCAGATAGATATTTATCCCTGTACGCATATGTGAAACGACCAGATATTCCCAGATTACGCATTGGTAATGATTGTGATAAAGTAGGAGCGTTTGCATCCAATGAATTTCGGGCAATAACTACCAACATACTGCTAATCGCATGTTCATCGAATATTTTATTATAAAGGCCTGATATTTCGCTGTAAAATGAGCTGTTAACTGTTTTGTATCCAGGATAATATTCAAGGTATTCTGTGCCTGTGTCAACATTTAGCTGGTATAACGAATATTTATTTGCAATTCTGTCAAAGGAGGCAACGTGATAGTAATACGGATTATACGATCTGCGGAGATCGAAAGCAGAATTTCTTATTGTGTTTCCCAAGGCGCGGACTGTTAAGCCATCTATCCATTTACTGAAATCCTGTTCCAACTCAAACTGTGCCAGCATGACTGCTTTGCTCTCCTGGCGATAACCCCTTACCATCTCAGCATAAGGATTGAGAAAATCGATTCCTTCATTATTGCCAAAAAGAGTATGTTTTTGAAATGTAAAGTACTCATCTGGCTCATAAAATGCCGGGAATCGCACAGGACTTACGTTCAGTGTATTTCGATAAAGCTCACTTCCTCCTGGTATTGGCCCGGTATAATCATCAAAAGTTCCATGTACACGTATTTTTGCACGTGTTGTTTCAGTAATGTTAATGTTAATATTGGATCTAACAAGGTACTTTTTTAGGTCAATATTATTGTTAAAATTATTTCGGGAGTCAACTTTCATAATTCCATTATCCTGAGAAAACGAGCCGGAGATATAATATTGTGCCATCTTCCCTCCACCGTTAATGTTCATATTGACTCTTTGGTTAATGGATACATCTTTAAATAATTCATTCATCCAATTAGTTGCAGGATAAACATAAGGATTAATTCCTCGTTCAGTATTTTCAATTTTATCTAACGGATATATGTTAGCACCGAGTGGATCTCGTGTTTTTACTGCTTCATTAGCCAATTTCATATAGGTAATAGGATCTGCAATTTCTATTTCTCGTGTAGGCATCGAAAATGAATTTTCCGCACGAACAGATACTTTAACTTTCCCTTCTTTGCCTTCCTTTGTTGTTATCAAAATGACTCCGTTTGCTCCTCTTGCACCATATACAGCTGTGGCAGTTGCATCTTTTAAAATTGAAAAGCTTTCAATATCATCCGGATGCAACCGCGATAAATCCTGACTGGTCATTTCAATATTATCTATAAGGATTAGCGGATCTACCTTGCCGGTTCCAAATGATGTAACACCTCTGATAAAGAATTGAGCATTGTCCTGGCCAGGTTCACCTGTAGTCTGGTATGATATCATACCAGCCATACGGCCGGCAAATGCAGTGGTAAGGTTGCTCGAAGGTATTCTTAACTCATCTGATTTTATCGTCTCTATGGAGGATATAACACTCTCTTTTTTCTGCCGGCCAAATGCTACAATCGTGACCTCCTCAAGCTCATCAACCTTTTCTTTCATGACAACATCAATGATTTTCTGGTTGCCTACATCAATTATCTGACTTTCCAGTCCGACAAATGAAAAAACCAGTTTGTCGGTAGGGGCAACTTCAATGGAGTAGGTGCCGTCATTGTTAGTGATAACTCCCCTAGTAGTACCAACAACTGTTATTGTAACACCAGGCAGAGGTTGGCCTGCCTCATCAGAAACCTTACCTTTTATCACATTTTGTTGTTGCTGGATATTCAAGTTAATCTTCGTAGCCTGAGTTTCAATACTATTGTCCACTCGGGCATCTTTGCTGTACAGTAAAATTCGAGGATAACCTTCAACTGCCGAAATTGCCTCTACTGAAAATAGTAAAATGGCTAACAGTTTTATTTTCAGGAAAATATTTGAAATACTTTCACGTGAAAAGAAAAACAATCTGCGGATTTTTTTCATAATTTTGCATCGTTTAGATTATACACTACATTTTTATATTGTGAAAACCATAAAATAGTAACACTTATGGTTTTCGTTGTTAGTTCAGTTTTATTGAATCATCGCCCCTTACGTTTTGTATGCTTTCTTAACCGTTAAAATATTAGTCTTTAGAGTCACATTAAATCAATTAATTTATATAATTTCTGGTACCTTTTACTTTGCTGTGGTTTTTTGTTTTTTGTTTTTTTGTTATCTCATTGTTAAATATTTTTTAAAATTAGATAATTATTTTGTCTTACCCCAATTTTTTTTATAGAAAAACTTAACTGATTTACAGAAAATCAGTTTATCCTTAATGCTTATTGTTATCAGGTTAAATTCAATGATGAATATTACTTTTTTTTGTAATCTACAATAGAAATATGGAAACTCTGCTAATTTATTATATCACATCAGTTTTGATGTCTTCCGCTTATTGATAGTTATAAGTTTTCCGTGTCTTTTTCTAAAAGAATTTAAAAAAAGGTACAGATGTTCGAGAGATTGAAAGAGAATTCTGGTTGGTTGTAAAATATTACCTTGAAGCTGAAAAAATGTTTAAGATGAGATTTTGTTCATTGGTTATAATTATACTGATTTAATTATTGCAGGGTATGATTCTGAAGTGACCAGTATTTTTTTAAGGGATTGCAAAGACCGGTGTACCAGTTTCCTGGCTGAATC
>CAZJGI010000044.1:23531-27884 GCA_964545315.1 uncultured Prolixibacteraceae bacterium | reverse complement strand
CAGATGTCGAATTCACCGGTGATGTAACCGACGAAGATGACAACTGCTCAACTGAACTTGAGGCTACTTATGAAGATTCAGAGCCGGAACCGCTCCAGGATTGCGAGGGTGGATTCACAATCACCAGAACATGGAGCCTCGTCGATAACTGCGGCAATGAAGCTGAGGACCAGGTGCAGATAATTACTGTACTGGATTCCATCAAGCCTACCTTCACCGCTCCGGAAGACATCACGATTTATGTAGATGAAAATTGCGAATACGATGCAGATGTGGAATACACAGGCGATGTGGAAGACGAAGATGACAACTGCAGCACCGAGTTGATTGCAACCTATGAAGACGATGTCGACGACACTGATCCTTGTGAAATAATCATTACCCGTACATGGAGCCTTGTCGACAACTGCGGAAATGAAGCTCCGGACCAGGTACAGATAATAACTGTTACGGACACTATTCCTCCGGCAATCTCCTGCGAAACCATGGACTTGACAATTTATTTACGCAGAAACGGAGAATACGTTCTTTCTGACAGTGAGATAGAATCATTTGTTTCAGACATAAGTGACAACTGTACGAGCAGGGAAGACATTGTTTACAGTGTATTTCCCCGTTCATTTGAATGTATCCATGTTGGAAAGGAAACAACTGTAAGGGTAACTGCAACTGATGAATGTGGTAACAGTGCCTCCTGCGACGTATTGATCACCGTACTTGACACAGTACCTCCGGTAGCGCTCTGTCGCGACAGGACTTACTATATCGGTGGATTAGACGAAATCAGGATATTCCCGATTGACATCGACCGCGGAGGTGACCGTGCCAGTGTTCCTGAATGGGCACGTACGTATAATCCTCTCGAAGGAGGAAGCTATGATGCCTGCGGCATTGAACTTGCCACATTAAGCAGATATGTCTTCACTAAAGAGGATATTGGTGAAAATCTGGTCACACTGACAGTATGGGATCCAAGTGGCAATGTTGACTCATGCCAGGCAATAGTAACCATTCTTGACACAATTCCGCCTCCACCGACAATTGAATGTCCTGACAGTATTGTTGTCTCAACCGATGATGGTGAATGTGGTGCAATTGTTTACTATGTAGCTGAATCGGAATTCGATATAATTTACGAGCCGGCTCAGGGAAGCTTCTTCCCGGTAGGAACAACTACTGTCACAGCCACTGCTTTCAACACAGCAGGTGATTCCATAAGCTGCTCATTTACTGTCACAGTTTTTGACGATGAAGAACCTTACATCGTATGTCCGGAAGATATCATAGTTACGGCAGAACCGGGTGAGTGTGAGGCAGATGTCATAGTACCTCCTCCAACGGAAGCAGGTGACAACTGCGGATTCACATACACCAACGATTTCAATGGCGGAATGGATCCGAGTGGAACATATCCAGCAGGGACGACAGTTGTAACCTGGACTATAACAGATGATGCCGGCCACACTGCCACATGCTCAATAACAGTTACAGTCCTGACGTTACCCGATGCTGTTGATGACCAGGCCTCGACACCTGAAAACACTCCTGTTGAGATAGACATACTGGCAAATGACACAGACTGCCTTGACAGCCTTGTTCCTTCAACCACAGCTGTTGTAACTCCGCCTCAATACGGCAATGTTACGATAGATCCGGAAACAGGTGAGGCTCTGTACACACCAGGAGAGGATTACTCCGGAAGCGACGTATTCACTTACATGATTTGTAACGCTGCCGGTTTATGTGATACAGCGACAGTGACAATTACAGTTACTTACGTCAACAAACCACCTGTTGCAAGGGACGATGTCAACACAACTCATATCAATACCCAGGTTTCTGGTAATGTACTGACAAACGACCACGATCCTGAAGGTGAAAACCTGACTGTCACTACTACTCCGGTTTCGAATGTAGCACACGGAACGTTAACACTTAATGCTGACGGTTCCTATACTTACACTCCGGCAAGCGGATTCACAGGGAATGATCATTTCGAATACAGAATTTGTGATCCTCATGGGCTTTGCGATACTGCTCTGGTAACCATTTCAGTATTTGCACTACCAGGCGATGACAACCGTCCTCCTGTTGCAGTTGAAGACAACTACGTTGCAAAAGTAAACACAACAGTGACCGGTAACCTTATCTCCAATGATTATGATCCTGACGGTGATAATATTTCAATTACAACAACACCTGTATCACCGCCTTCTTCAGGCACCCTGACAATCAATGCAAACGGAACATTTACCTACGTACCAGCGGCAGGATTTACCGGGATAGTCGAATTCGAATACAAGATATGTGACGACGGCTCACCTTCGTTGTGTGATAATGCAATTGTTTCGATCGACATCAGGGATGAGGGAGATGTTAATACTACTGTTGCGGTTGACGATGCTTACTTTACCCTGGAAGACGAGGAAATTGAGGGTGATGTTTCAGAAAACGATTACGACCCGGAGGGTGACAACCAGGTTCTCTTCAGCCTGATATCCTCACCTGCCCACGGTACAATAGCCTTGTCACCAAACGGAATATTCGAGTACATTCCCTACGAGGGATTCACCGGGAATGACCAGTTTGTATATGAAGTTTGCGACGACAATGAGCAGGTTGCCTGCGACAGGGCTACTGCATACATTGTAATTGAAGAAGCTCCTGAGGATACAATACCGGGACCTCCCACTCCGCAGGAACCTTGTGAACTGCTCATACCTGACGGATTCTCACCAAACGATGACGGAATAAACGATTATTTCAAGATCGTTTGTATGGAAGATTACCCGAATGCAAAAATAGAGATATACAGCCGCTGGGGTAATATGGTATATGAAAAAGAAAACTACGGCAATACTGACCGTTGGGGATCAACAGATGCCTGGTGGGACGGCAGGTCTACCCACAAGTGGACAATCGGCAAAGAGAAACTACCGGCAGCTACTTATTTCTATATTTTATATCTAAACGATGGAAGCGATCCGATAACCGGTTTTGTTTTCCTTAACAGGTAATATATGTTTAATCTGAAAAAAATGAATATTATGAAATTCAAATTAAATATCACAAAGGGGTTAGGGATTCTGGTTCTGGTAATCGCAGCCAACGCTTCTTTTGCACAACAGGATCCTATGTACACTCAGTACATTTTCAATACTCAAACCATTAATCCTGCCTATGCAGGCACATGGGAATCACTAGGTTTTATGGCCCTGGCCCGCCAGCAATGGGCGGGCTGGGACGGCGCACCGCAAACTTACACCTTCTCGATACAGTCTCCTATGAAGAACGAAAAGGTCGCCCTGGGCCTCAATGTTATCAGCGACAAGCTGGGGCGTGAAAAACGTTTCGGAATTAATGCCGACTACTCATATATGGTGCGGCTTAACGAAGAGACAAAATTACGCATGGGGCTGAAGGGAGGCTTTACCGCTTATTCTAACAACCTCCAGGAATATGTGCTCTATCCGGGAGTGAATGACCCTATGTTCCAGGGTGAAATTGACAACAAGTTCAGACCTAACTTTGGAGTAGGGTTCTTCATGTATAATCCAAAGTATTTTGTAGGTTTTTCCATACCCAAAATACTGCAGAATGATTTTGACTCAAACTACAACAATTATTCTGTACAGGCCGAGATGAGGCACTATTTCCTGGAGGCCGGAGTTGTTTTTGACCTCGGGGAAAATGTAAAGTTTAAACCAACAGTGCTTACTAAAGCAACTTGGAATGCTCCTGTGGAATTTGACCTTACAGCTAACTTCCTGCTGATCGAAAGGTTCTGGATCGGCGCTACATACCGCACTAACGACGCAGTGGGAGCAATTGCACAGTGGATAATCAGCAATAAACTAAGGCTCGGATATGCATTTGATTACTCTACAACCAAATTGCAGAACTTCCACAATGGAACTCACGAGATCATGATTTCGTATGAATTAAGAACGCTCAAAGAACTGGTGACTTCACCAAGATACTTCTGATAATTTTTAAGGTTTAAGTTATTTTACTCAATTTTTTCAGGTGCAGGGAACAAATTCCCTGCACCTTTTTTTAGTCTACGAAGCTCTCAGTCTACGAAGCTTTAGCGAAGTAGACTCAGTCTACCAACCTTCACCGAAGCAGACTTGATCTACGAAGCTTCAGCGAAGTAGATCAGCAATTACCTGATCAAAAAATCAGCATTTATTACCCCCTCTTTCAGCAATTTAATTGCCTGTTTCACTGCCGGAATGTCTACTTTTATTTCCGATTTACAACCTATAAATACATTTAAAATGAAGTGGACGAGTTTGGCAGTCCTTAGGGGCAAGGATGATTGTATCCCCTTTGGACAAATTAACAGGCACC
>CAZJGI010000044.1:5668-23431 GCA_964545315.1 uncultured Prolixibacteraceae bacterium | reverse complement strand
TTCCTGTATGACAGCAGGCCTTCTCCCTACGACATGGGCGTGAATATTATCGGGTGCGTGGCGGGTATCTATCTTAACAGGTGGCTGCAGAAGAAAACTTCTCAGTGGGTAAACAAGCAAAACAACATTAACAATCACGAGTTTCAACTGGCCCGGAGAAGCAAGAAGTATGAAAAACAAAAACGAAAAGACACAAAAATCATAAATAACAGAATTGCAGATGCTTTACCACAGAATGCGGAGGAGTGATGGTTTACTGAACAGGAGCCGGGAGAATTTTTTTCTTCCGGTATCTTTTATTTGGTAATGTTTTGGTTCTATCCGGGCCGGGGAATTAGCTAATTCTCCGGCCATATTCTTTCCTGCAAAATCATTACAATCTTTTCTGCAGCATTTCCGTTTCCATAAGGTTGCTCATGAAAGTCCTTTTTTATACTTTGTAGTTCAGCAACTTTTTGCAATATCAACTCTCGATCTGTACCTGTCAGATAATTATACCCCAAATCGACCAGCTCTGTCCATTCGGTCTCATCTCTTGTTACCAGACATTGTTTCTTAAAAAAGAATGCCTCTTTTTGTAATCCGCCGCTGTCAGTGATAACAAATTCACAATGCTTTAAAAAACTGATCATCTCCAGATAACCAACCGGATCAACCGGGTCAAATGAGAGCCTGATATTTTCCTGATTGAGAACCTTCCTGGTTGCAGGATGCAAAGGTAGAATGATCTTATACTCTTTAGAAAGGCAGTTTAAAGCATTAATTAATTCATTTAACCGGGCAAGGTCATCGATATTTTCCCGCCTGTGTAATGTGGCCAGTATGAAAGGTCTCCCCTCTTCAGGTAAGCGGGCAGCTACTTTTCCACTTTCAGAAAGTAAACTGCTGAAATGTAAAGCTGCATCATACATTACATCTCCGGTATTTTCAATACATACATTAAACTTACCAAATCCCTCATCGTCCAGATTTTGGACAGCCTTTTCAGTAGGACAGAACAAAAAATTTGATATCCGGTCGGTCAATATACGATTTATCTCCTCAGGCATTAGCATATTAAAGCTCCTCAGTCCCGCCTCCACATGAGCCACCGGTATATAAAGTTTAGATGCAGCCAGCGCTCCGGCCAGTGTTGAATTGGTGTCACCAAAAACCACTACCCCTGATGGCTTCTCTTCAAGCAGCACACCCTCTATCGCTTCCATCATGCGCCCGGTCATGGCACCATGGCTCAATGAATTGATCCCCAGGTTGTATTTTGGCCCGGGAATCTCCATCTGCCTGAAAAAAATATCAGCCATGTTATCGTCAAAATGCTGACCGGTATGGACCAGTACCTCATTTATGCCATACCTCCTGAACTGCCGGCTTAACGTTGCAGCTTTAATAAACTGCGGCCGAGCCCCAACGATAGTTATTATTTTTATTTCCAAATTCAAAGCAGTTTTCAGTTTTCAGTCCCAGTCTCAGTAAACATCAGCTACAAGCTGCAAGCTGCTAAACATTAAACATTAAACATTAAACATTAAACATTAAACATCAGCTTCAAGCAGGGAGCTGCAAGTCGCAAACAATCAAACAATCAAACAATCAAACAATCAAACAATAAAACAATCAAACATTCTCACATTCAAACAATTTCCTTCCTGGCAGCTGCTTTTTTCTTATCCTCCCCATACCCCTTACCATAGCCGTAGCCTTTTCCGTAACCATAACCGTAGCCGTAGCCATATCCAAGGTATTTGCCTTTTTTGATCTTTACTGCATTGACAATTATTCCCACGTTCTTAAGGTTGAATGCTTTTATTTCTTCCATTGAGTGCTTCAGCCAGCTCCGGTTGGTAAAATTATCCCTTATGACAAATATAATGGAATCGAGTTGATCAGTAACCTGGAAAAGGTCATTGACATGCCCCACCGGGGCAGAATCAATAATGATAACTTCAAACCTTTTTTTCAGTTCTTCCATCATAGCTGACAGTTTGGGGTCCATCAGCATTTCACCAGGATTGGGAGGTAAAGGCCCTGCCGGAATGATGCTGATATTAGGGTGCTTCAACGGAATGATAACCTCATCCAGGGTATGTTCTCCCAAAATATAGCTGACAACACCTATGTCATCTGTAATACCAAAATTTTTATTAACCTTTGAGTTTCTCAGGTCGAAATCCAGGATAAGGGTTTTTTTCTTTGCAAGGGCAAAAGAGGAAGCAATATTGATTGCAGTATATGTTTTCCCTTCACCCGGTGCAGTGGATGTGACTGCGATAACCGGATTTTCTTTTCCTTTCACCATCAGTTTCAGTTTACCCCGCAGGCTGCGGTATGGTTCACTTGCAACTGTATTGGGATTGTCGAGAACCGGAGTAGGTGTATGATTTATCTGTTTATTATAAAATACCAGGCTAAGCAGGGGGAGGCGCGTAATACTCTCAACATCTTCTTTTGACACTACCTTGCTGTTCATAATAACGATCAGCAGTATTATAACTGCCGGGAAAGCCAGTCCGCCCATGGCCCCGTAGGAATATATCTTGTCTTTTTTAGGTGCTATCAGTCCCTGTGATTCAGCCATCTCCACGATTTGGCTTTCCGGCTGGTTTGATGCTTTGGCAATCTGAGCTTCCGACAATTTTTCAAGTAAAAAAGTATAAGTTTCATTATTCAGGTTATACTTTCTTTCAATATTCACAAAATTTTGCTCCGTTGCCGGCAGTAGTCTTACCTTGCTTTCGATCCGGCCTGACCTCTGATCAAGGTCTGCCAAAGCCAATTCATTCTGTTCAAGGATATTTCTGATATTCTCGATCATAGCTGCCTTAACATTTTCCATCTGAGTGTTGATCTGTGCCAGACGCGGTGCTACCCTCACATTGGCCATTTTCGATTTTTCAACCGCCAGTTCATTATACTGGCCCATGAGTCCGGTAAGCAAAGGGTCGTTTATTCCCACTGATGAGGGAGCCATAAGGTCTTCAATATTCTGATTTTCCTGAATATACTTCTGCAGATACTGATAATATTTTTGCTGGGTCTCCAAATGCATCTTTTGCTGGTCGAGGGCAGATATTTGCTCAAGCATCTGGCTCGACTGGGCAGAGATATCCACAATTTTATTACGGGACTGGAAAGAGAGCAATTCCTGCTCAGCAATACTTAATGAGTCACTTACTCCCTGAAGAAGTACATCAATAAACTCAATTGTCCTGTCGGCATAACGATTCTTCCTTTCCACATTATCCAACTGATAAACCTCGGCAAGCCTGTTCAGGAAATCGATACCCTTTTGTGTGTTATAATCTTTCAGTTTAAGATCCACGATAGAACTTTCCCAGTCGAGCTGCTCAATTGTCAGCCTGCTCCGGTAACTGTTTACCAGATCCTGGATTGTATTGAACCTGAAGATATAATGGCTTTTATCTGCCGGATCATAGTCGTCATTCAGGAACACGGTAAAGCTGAAATAACCCGGCGCTTCCACCTTAACACCCGATTCGATCTTCCTGTCGATACTCACTTCAGGATAATAGTTTTCCCACTTCTCAAGTCCGTAATTATAAGCGCTTATATTTTTCCCTTCGGCTACAAGCTCCATATGCCGGCCTGGATTAACGGAGAGCCTGAATCCGAGACTTATAAGCTGCGGATGGTCCCGGTTCCACACAATCCTGAAGGGTGCATTTTTATAAATCTCATTTGTCAGGAACCTGTCTTCGACAAAATAGCTGACCTCCATATCCAGGTCATTTATAGCTCTAGTTATCAGGGGTTTTGATTTTAAGATGACCATCTGGTTGTATATCCCGTAGTGGCCCGTACCAAAACCCTGAAATATCTGTCCTGAGATACCCCTGTTCTGGGAAAGAAATGCATTTGAGCTCTCCTCCCTGATCAGCATACTGCTTTTTACAGCATAAACCGGCGTTGTATAACGGTTATACAGCCATGCCAGTCCCAACCCCACCAGCAGGCAAATTATAAACCAGTACCAGTTTGCTATCAGTCTGCCTGTAAGCTTCTTATAATTAAAAACCGGCAGGTCATCTTCATAATCCCGGGTTACAACCTGGTCATTAACAATATTTTCCATTATTTAAATAAGTTTATTATCAATAATACTGTTGTAATTAAAGATGCCCCGAAAGTAACCTGGCTCAGCCAGGGCATTGTTTTTATGCTATATACCCTGTATTTATTAGGCTCAACATAGATCACGTCGTTAGGCTGGATATAAAAATATTCCGAAGTCAGCAAAGCAGGGTCAGTGAGGTCAATCTCTTTAACCTTTTTCCCTTCAGGTGTTTCACGTATCAGTTTCAAATTTCTCCTGTTGCCGAAATCGTTAACATCGCCGGCAGAGCCTAAAGCTTCAAAGATAGTGAACTGATTTTTTATCATCGGCTGCAATCCGGGGCTTTTAACGTCACCAAGTATAGTGAAAGTGCGGTTAACCAGCTTCACCTGGACAGAGGTACCAATAATATATTCATCAACCCTCTTCTGCACCATATCCCTTACCTCGAGGACTGTTTTCCCTGCAACATGAAGCTCCCCAAGCTGGGGATAACTAATATTCCCGTTTTCATCAACAAGGTAAAGAATAAATTCTATATTTGAACCGCCTCCTATACCTGACATTGAAGTACTTGTATTCAAAAAATCTGTCTGCAGCCGGTCTTCACCAATAACATTAATAAACAGATGGTCGTTAGGCCTGATCTTATATGACTCAGGCAGCGGAACATTGGGATAAGTTATATCCGTATCAACATCATGGATATATGTCAGCTCTTTTAATGATCTTGAGCATGATAGAAGAAGAAAAAACAACAATAAAAAACCGAAAATCTTTTTAGCGCCCGTAAAATTGGTAATATTTATCATCATTGAAATAGATTATAAAAACAAAGTACAATAATACAAAAAATTTATCTTTAATATAAACAAAAACGCTGGCATTAAGAAGTTTTGGATCGTTTCACATTCGAAAGTCATTCCAGACTGATTTTTTAATAAAAACCCTCTTATTCTTTCCCTCTTAAATAAATTATTATAAATTTGTTATAATAAAACTACATTCAAAATGAGAAATTTGGCTATTCTTTTATTAAGCTGGGTATTTATAATATCGACATCGTTATTATCAACAGCCCAGGATGAAAAGCAACAGCAGGAACTACAAACCTGCATAGATTTTGGAATAGGATATATTCCGGATAAAGAATATCAGAAGGTGACTGTCAGTACAGCTATCAACAACTTGTACCTAAAAAGATTTGGTGCTTTTACAGTGGTAGAGTTAAATTTTGACAGACCAGCTGTAATTATTGGGCCTACAGTGTCCATCAACCACTTCTCCTATGTTTTTACGGGGATGGACTTCTTTACGTCACGTGGACTGGCTTCTCAGACTTTCAAGGGTTCACGCAAGGACTTCGGTGTAGGGTTCTATATTAAACAGTTGGCAACAATAAAAATTGCTTACTCCTTCAATGCCGGGCCACGTGCAGAGATCGGATTAAGGTTTCCATTAGGGCAATAGTCTAATATTTGCCTTTACGTCTTTTATAAAAGGGAAGATAATTATCGGGGTCATACCTTCCGTTGAAGTACGGATTTTTTTTCCGTCTGAATAGTTTAGTGATATCAGAATGACTTGTGATTGCCACCACCAGCCTTCCATAAGTTATGTTTTTTCCCGAATAATCAACATCAAGACCGAATCCCAAGGGAGATGTAGCATGCAGATAATCTGCAGGAACCGTATTTATCTCAATTCCTATATCAAATGACAGCATAGGACCTGCATTCCAGGTTATGCCCCCTCCTATACCTGTATGAATCTCTTTTAAGGAAGGCCTTATTTTTTTCTCAGAATAAAGTTGCCCGGATAAATCAAAGTTTCCAGGATAATAGAGAGAAGGATAATAAACTCTTGAAACAATTCTCAAAATACCGGGATTTATTTCCAGGTAGGGATGTAAAATCCATTGGGATAGTGGATGGATTCTAAGAGTAAGGTTAAAGTTTTGAATAATAGTAGAATATGTCTCCGGCCATAACCAGATGCCCAATACATTGGATCCGGTATTGCGGGAACCTTTTAACCTCAGGTCAGTCATTTCAATCCCCGCAGTGAAAAACCTTCCCAGAGGTTTTGCAACAGAATATTTAATTCCATCGTTTTGAGTAAGTATATAATGATAATAAATATCCTCAATTATGGATGTCTGCCAAATATCAACTTCAGTGAGATATGCTACCGACACATTCCACTCCGCCCAGTTTACCGCTGGCTCCTCAACAGGTTGGCATAAAGCATACTGACCTGCGTTCAGGATGAAGAAGATAATTCCTGATATACATAAATATTTTATTGTTTTCAAAAGCCGGCCCATTTAATTCTAATAATTACTACTACCGTCAATGGTTTTTATTCCTTTGCTATCCGGCAGTTCCTTGCAAATATAAGACAAATATTCACGTTCATTACTCATGATGGTAATTCGATGCACCAGCAAATAATTTAGTCCTCAATAAGCGAAATTAAACAATCATATGTTCCCCTAAAATTTTTATATTTGTAGACTAGTGGTTAAAAGTGGCTCGTTAGTTCATTGATGATATGTAACTGACGGGGCGGAGCATTAGATAAAAGTTAGTTATTAAATAAATGGTATTTAGTTAAATAGTTAGCATTCAGTTAATTATGCCTTGATTTTGTCAACCTCATTTTCCGCCTGTCATTCTGAATGAAGGTATATTGTCATTCTGAATGAAGCGAAGCGGAATGAAGAATCTCCCGAACATGGGTAGTACCCCCTAAGCAGGAGATCCTTCACTACGTTCAGGATGACAAGAGGGGCTACGAAGCGTAATGAAGAATCTCCCCAACCTTGGCACCCCGCCTGTCATTCTGAATGAAGCGAAGCGGAATGAAGAATCTCCACAATCCGGGTAGTGCCCCTAAGAAGGAGACCTTTCACTGCGTTCAGGATGACAATTTGGGCTGCAAAGTCAAATAATCTCTACAAATACAAAACCTAAAAATAAACAATGGAAATTGATCCGGGAAACTGGACAACAGTTATCAAACCCCGTAACAAACTTCTCCAGGTCGATTTACGGGAGATCTGGCAATATCGCGATCTTTACACTCTTTTTGTAAAGCGTGATATTATCACCCAATACAAGCAGACCATCCTTGGGCCTGCGTGGTTTTTCATTCAGCCGATGTTCACCACTATCATCTACATGGTAGTGTTCGGTGGCATTGCAGGCATAAGCACAGATGGCCTTCCCCAGCCCCTGTTTTACCTGGCAGGAATCCTGTGCTGGCAATATTTCGCTAATTGTCTGAATAAAACCTCAAATACCTTTTTGGCAAACCAGGGTATTTTTGGCAAGGTCTATTTCCCCCGGCTCATTGTTCCTCTTTCCACTGTAACATCCAATCTGATGCGGTTGGGGATTCAACTTACCCTATTCCTGGCTGTTTATGCATATTATGTATTTTCCGGAACACAGGTTAATCCAAACATCTATATACTATTACTTCCATTGTTAATACTAATGCTGGCAGGACTGGCCCTGGGTTTTGGAATCATCATCTCCTCCATGACTACCAAATACAGGGATATGACCATTCTTTTTTCTTTTGTTGTATCTCTTTGGATGTATGCGACGCCTGTCATTTATCCGCTTAGTACTGTTACCGATGAAAGGATCCGCCTGGTAATGATGATCAATCCCATCACCTCCATTGTAGAGACATTTAAATTCGGAACCTTAGGCGTGGGAACCTTTAGTTGGGGGATGCTGGGGTACAGCTTCGGGTTTATGGTAGTGTTGCTGGGAGTGGGAATAGTGGTGTTTAATAAGGTGCAGAGGAGCTTCATGGATACGGTGTAAGGAAGAGATGAAGAATATTAACCACGGATTACACAGATTTACACAGATTAATAAATTAAAATATTATTAAAAAAGAGAAAAAAGGATGTTATATGAGAAGGATACAAAAGAGATAATTGGGGCTTTCTTTGAAGTACAAAATGAATTAGGAAGTGGTTTTTTGGAAGCTGTTTATCAGGAGGCTATTGCGATTGAATTTTCACTTAGGGGAATTCCTTTTGAAAAAGAAAAGAAGATACAAGTCAGTTACAAAGGATATACAATGGATAAGTATTACATTGCAGATTATGTTTGCCATAATAAAATAATTATTGAAACAAAAGCTCTCTCAGCATTGTGTTGAGAACACGAAGCACAAATGATTAACTATCTAAAGGCTAGTGATATGAAATTAGGGCTACTAGTTAACTTTGGAGAAAAAAACCTAAAATTCAAACGTTTTATATATTAAAATCCGTGTAATCCGTGTAATCCGTAGCCTTTAAAAAATATAAATAAAATCTGTGTAATCCGTGGTCTTTAAAAAAATATAATTAAAATCTGTATAATCCGTGGACCCTTTAAAAATATGAGCATTTCAATAAAATTCGAGAACATCTCCAAGCAGTACCGCCTCGGCCTGGTTTCTACCCGCACGCTCTCCCACGACCTGAAACGCTGGTGGGCTATGAACATACGTGGCAAGGACGACCCCTACCTGAAAATCGGAGATACCAATATAAGATCAACCAAAGGCATCAGTGAATATGTCTGGGCGTTGAGAGACATAAACCTCGAAGTTGAAGAAGGCGATGTGCTGGGTATTATAGGCAAAAATGGCGCAGGCAAAAGCACGCTTCTGAAATTACTGAGCAAAGTAACCTCCCCCACTACTGGTATTATCAAAGCTAAAGGCCGGATTGCAAGCCTTCTGGAAGTAGGCACAGGCTTCCATCCCGAAATGACCGGCAGGGAAAATATTTTCCTTAATGGCGCCATTTTAGGCATGACAAAAGCCGAGATCAACCACAAATTAGACGAAATAGTAGACTTCTCAGGTGTAGAAAGATATATCGACACACCAGTCAAACGATATTCTTCCGGCATGATGGTACGATTAGGGTTTGCCGTAGCCGCCCACCTCGATCCAGAGATCTTAGTAGTAGACGAAGTACTTGCAGTAGGCGACGCCGAATTCCAGAAAAAAGCCATCGGAAAAATGCAGGATGTATCCAAAGGAGAAGGGAGGACGGTGCTGTTTGTTAGTCATAATATGCAGAGTGTTCGGAAATTATGTACAAATGGAATAATTATAGATAATGGATATATAAATATGTTTGGACCTATTGATGATTGTGTCGATAAATATATTTTGGATAATAATTATGGTATTATACCTAATGCTGTAATATATGACAATTTCCGCCATGGTGTAACATCTATGGATCTTGAATTTAAAGAAATAACCCTTGAGAATAAGAATCCTGCAGGTATAGCTACCGATGAACCTTTATCTATTTTATTTAAAATTAAAAGAAATAATGCTGAAGTAAAAAAATTTACATTAGGACTACATATTTCCGATCAAAATGAATTACCAGTAGGGACCTATATTTCTAACTTGTTTAAATTAAATAAGTATGACAATAGTGAATTTGAAGTTCGTTTAATCCTTAAAAATCACAATTTGGTAAACGGCAGATATAAAATGCATTTTACACTTGGCATTAATAATATTGGCATTAATGTTTTGGATTATGATGTTGTAAGCAATGTATTATCTTTCAATGTAGAGTATATTGATTCGAAAACAAAAAGACCATATATTCATTGGCCCAGACAACATTGGGGAAATGTTTTAATGAAAGATGGAAATGTTCAGATCTTATGAATTTTATGTTGCTTCAAATATTACAACTAAGAGCCCACTCCGAAAAGTCGGAAGGGCAATTTATAATTAATTTGTTTCAAAATGTTAACATGTTTGTTGATAAGTTTTCTTAAATAATGTACTGTATTTCAGTTATATATATTGCTAATGACGTAAATATTTATTATATTCATGGTTGTATTTAATACCATATCGTATGTTTAGAAAATCAAACAAGGAATCGCAGATAAACCTCTTTGGAGGTATTCCTGCAATGCTTGAAGGGAAATCCAAAAAACAATATGATGACTCATCTGGTTGGCACAACCAATTCCGTCGTCAGATTGTATCCCGCATTGATGAATCACCTTATAAAGTGCTCTTCAGCGAAAGGATGGGTGCACCCAACGCTTCTGTTTCCCTTCTGCTAGGAATGATGATATTAAAAGATGCCATGAATTGGAATGATATTCAGCTCTTTGAGCAATGCAGGTTCAACTTATTGGTCCGCAGTGCATTAGGTCTGTTCAATCTGAATGATGACATTCCTGCTGAATCAACCTATTATCTTCTGCGCAAGCGCATGTATGAACACACCAGGCAAAAAGGGGAAGACCTTTTGGGAATTACTTTCAGCCAGGTAACCCGTGATCAAATAAGCGAGTTCGAAGTAGATGGCAAAAATATACGCATGGACAGTAAATTAATAGGCAGCAATATTGCCATATATTCCCGCTATGAAGTCATTCATCAGGCCCTGACCCTTTTTTATAAATCACTTAAAAAAGAGCAATTGAATGTTTTGTCAGACTCAGATAAAGAACAATTACAGCAACTTTTGGAAGAAGAACCTCAGAAAACAGTTTATCGCAACACCAGGAAAGAGGTAAAAGCCCGCATGCAACCTATTGGAATACTGATATATAATCTTATACAACTTTTCAATGGCAATACCAGCAGTCAATTTCAACTTCTGCAGCGGGTTTTTAATGAACAATATAAAGTAATTGAAGATCAGAAAATTGAATTTCGTCCCAGAGAAGAAATTACTTCCGATACCCTGCAGTCCCCGCATGACCCTGATGCAACTTACCGCAATAAAGACGGTCAAAAGGTAAAAGGGTACAGCGCTAATGTAACCGAGACTATATCGGATGGATCTCTGGATTTGATTACAAACATAGATGTAAGGCCCGCCAATACATCAGATACAGAGTTTGTCCGACAGGCAATAGAAGCAACAACCCAGGTTACTGGCCAGGCAATTGAAAAAATATATGCCGATGGTGCTTATCAAAGCCCGAAAAATGATCCCTTTTGTGAAGATATAGATATGGTCTTTACCGGTATTCAAGGTACTGAAACAAGATATCAACTTGATATGCAAGCTGAAGAACTATATGTTACCGATATGGTAACAGCCGAAGTTATACATGCTTCACCGGTTATAAAAACTAAAAGAAGCACAAAAGACACATGGAGCATTAAAACCGACAATGGTTACAGGTATTTTAGTCAAAACCAAATCAGGACATCACAATTGCGAACAAAATTACAGCAACGTCCCATCGGGGAGCTTCGAAAACGGAACAACGTGGAAGCAACTATTTTTCACTTGAGTTGCACGCTTCGTAACAATAAAACAAAGTACCGGGGAATCTCCAAACAGCAGATGTGGGCCAACTGTAGAGGCCTATGGATAAACCTTATAAGGATTATCCATTTTATTCAACAAACATGTCAAAGAACGTTTCAAAATCTGAAAAATCAGGTCAATTATCATTTTTTCAGGCTAATTTCTTTAGCCATGAACGATCTGAAAGTGAAAATCGACTTGAATATGGTTGTATATGTATTTTTATTCGTTTTTATAAAATTTACTTATTTTTAAAATGTCCACTTTATGGAGTGGGCTCAACTAATAAACCATGAAATATGATTTAACCATTACTTTTTTTGATAAGAAATAAGCGTTAATTTTTTAAGTACAATTTTATCAAAGAGAATTAATGCATTATAAAGTTCATAATACATGAAAAATTATTTAAAAAGGATAGTAAAAAAATTATTCCCATTCTATATAAAAAAGTTGGAAAAGATTGATATTATAGAGAATAAAATTGAAAAAATAGAAGATTTGTTAAGGCGTTTATCTGAAAAACAATTGGATCCTGAGATATTTCATAATATTTATTATTCAATATTAGATATAAAATTAAAATATGAGAGACCTCTTATTGGTACTGCGGAATGGTTCGAAATAACTGAATATAAATATGGAGGTACTATAAAAAATGTCCCAAGAAATAAGGTTAGTGAAAAAGACTCACGAACAAAAAACCAGTTACTATCAGGAGGTATGACAGGAGGAGATCGAATGAGCAAGGTTGAACACAATTATGCACCGGTTTACTCAAAATTTCTTACGCCATTTTTAGCAAATAAAAATAAAAAAATTATTCTATTAGAGGTTGGAATTTTAAAAGGAACCGGACTAGCTATTTGGTCTGAATTATTTCCTAACGGACGAATCATTGGACTTGATATAGATTTATCTCATATACATAAAAATATGGAGAATATTAAATCATTAGGGGCTTTCCAAAATAACAATATAGAATTATATGAATTTGATCAATTTAATGATAACCGGGAAAAACTTGATAATATTCTTAAGGGTGATAAAATTGATATAATTATTGATGATGGATTACATTGGAATGAGACAATTATAAATACCATTAAATCTGTAAAACCGTTTTTAGCAGATATATTTATGTATTTTATTGAGGATAATTCAAAAATTTATGAAGTTCTTATTAATATGTATCCTGAGTATATTATTTCTTGTTATGACCAAATTACTGTTATGACTAACAGAACAGTTACTAAAAAATGAAATAAAGGGAATAATTTTATAAATCTTAAAAAAGAGAATTGTTGTTTATTGATTTATAAATAGAAAAATCTTTAAAATTTTACTTTTGTTCAATAATAATGCGGATTTATTTAATACTTTTCTACTATTATTAAAATGCAGCACCTGCCTAGAATTAATTCTAATTTTATAATATAGTATGCAAATTAATGCCTTTTTCTCTAAAAAGATGATAAACTTTTTATTAAATAAAAGACCATATTTATTGAAATATTTACATACTTTAAGAAATTTAGACTACTTCACATTATATGATTTATATAAAAAGTATCCAGATTTTCTCACGGATGAAATGTATTTGCAGGTAATTTATCAAAATATTTTCCATAAACCATTAAATTTAAAAAAACCTCAAACTTTTAATGAAAAAATTCAATGGTTGAAATTATATGACAGAAATCCTGAGTATATACAAATGGTTGATAAAGCTTTAGTGAAAGATTATGTCGCAAAAATTATAGGTACTGAATATATAATTCCAACATTAAAAATTTACCAAGATGTTAATGATATTAGATTGGATAGCTTACCCAATCAGTTTGTATTGAAATGTACACACGATAGTGGAAGTACAATTATTTGCAGAGATAAAAAAAATTTCAATTTAAATACGGCAAAAAAAAATCTTAATTTATTCCTCAATCGTAACTATTATAAAGTTTGGAGAGAATGGCCTTATAAAAACATTAAACCAAAAATTCTTGCAGAAGAATTTTTACATGATGAAAATGAAAAAGAAATATTAGATTATAAATTCATGTGTTTTAATGGAGAAGTAAGATGTTCTTTTGTCTGTTTAAATAGAAGAAGAAAAGAAGGCTTAAACGTTGATTTTTATGATAGAGACTGGAATAAAATGCCATTTGAAAGACATTATTCCAACAGTAACAAATATTTGAAAAAACCAATATCCTATGAAACAATGATCCAAATTGCAGAGAAATTGTCGAAGTCAATTAGTTTTTTAAGAGTGGACTTTTATGAAATAAAACGCAAACTATATTTAGGAGAGCTTACACTTTATCCTGGTAGTGGATTTGAAGAATTTACTCCCGAAGAATGGGACTACATTTTGGGTAGTTGGCTCAAACTACCAAAAAAGAAAGGACGCATTTTTAATATGTAATAATGATTTTTCCCTTGGCTAATTCTTTCCATTATGGATTAAGAAGTTTTTTTGATACGAAATTAAACTTTGATGCAACAAATGAAAAAAGTAATATATACAGCATTAACCAATGGATATGATGCTCTAATGCAACCTGAAAATATACGAGAAGATTTTACATATATATGCTTTTCAAATGATATTAAAGTAAAAAAAGTGGGCGTATGGGAAATAAGAAAGATACCATATAAAACAAAAAATAACCATTATCTATCAAGATATCCTAAAATACATCCACATAAATTACTCTCTGAATTTGATGTAAGTATTTATATGGATGCCAATATAGTAATTAAAGGAGATACTATTTATAGAAAAGTTGATGAATTAATAGAAAAAGAAGCCGTATGGGCAGGAATTAAACATCCCTGGCGTGATTGTATCTATAAGGAAGGGTATGTTGTAGCTAGATTATCAAAAGAAAATTCTGTATTGAAAATCGCCTTACAATTAATTTGGTATAAATTATTGGGTTTCCCTGAACATTTTGGAATGTATGAAGCAAATTGCATTTTTCGAAAACACAATGACAGGTTAGTAATAAAGCAATCTAACCTATGGTGGAAATTAATACATATTTTTTCCCAAAGAGATCAAATGGCCTTATCTTATACTTTATGGCGATATAAGATCCCTTTCGTATATATTTTACCTCAGAATTATAATGTAAGAAATCACCCTGATTTCAAATATATTGATCATATAAAATCAAAAGAAATACGGCCAATTAATTACGATAAGAAAATGAGAAATTTGCGGAGAGTTTATAATCATTTGCTGAAAATTTCTTATAAGTAAAATCTTCTCCATCATAGTCACCCACAACGGTATCCAATGGTACAAACGTCGTATTGATATTCCTTCAATTTTTAAGAACTATTTAAAGTATATCATTAATAATAATTAAATTTGCTTGTTGTTTAAAGTATAAAATAAATTCATGACAAAGAAATTTATTTCACGAAGCAACTATATCAGGCAAATTCGCCCTTTTATCAATCAACCCATTATTAAAGTGTTAATGGGTCAGCGAAGAGTTAGAACAACGCCCGGGAAAATATCCGCAATGTGTCTTTTTTGGAAAATCTGGTAGCCTACTTATCGGACAATACAGGAAGCTTATTTTCTGCACTTAATATCAGTAAATATTTAAAATCGCAGCAAATATCACTTACTCCGCAAACCATAATGAATTACCTTCATACATTATGTAACGCGTTTTTTATTTATCGTGTGCCCCGTGCAGATGTAAACGGATTGAAAATTTTTGAGGTGGGAGAAAAATATTATTTCGAGGATTTGGGTATTCGAAATATATTGCGATCATTCAATTTCAAAAAGGACGTGAATAAATTGACAGAGAATGCGGCAACTTAATGCAAATACCTGATCAATATCCCAAATATGTAGTAAGTATGGATGAGATAATTACCGGTAACTTTAAAGGCATTCATCATTTGCATTTAATGGACTTTTTGTCGGAAGATATTTGAGCGTATTTGGTTTATAGTAAAATAAATGAAAATCTTCTCCATCATAGTCAGCCATAACGGTATACAATGGTACGACAGTTGTTTTAACAGTTTGCGACAATCAGATGTGCCTGTACAAATAATTGTTATTGACAACGCCTCAAGTGATGGTACCGTTGAATACATAAAAACAAATTACCCGGAAATTATCTTAATTGAATCGAAAGATAATCTGGGCTTTGCAAAAGCAAATAATATAGGATTGCGTTATGCTTTGGATCATGGGGGAGATTATGTATTTCTTTTAAATCAGGATGCATGGCTGAATCAAACAGATACAATATCCAAATTAATTCAAATTTATAATCAAAATCCTGACTATGCAATTTTAAGTCCACTGCAACTTTATGGCAGCGGTAAAAAAATTGAGCATGAAACACTGATGTATTTTGCCCGCGCTGCCAAAACGGAAGATGATTTTATTTCGGACCTCTATTTTAACCGGTTAAAAAATCTTTACGCTGTACCATTTGCCTGTGCCGTTTGCTGGTTGCTTCCAGTGAAAACATTAAAGGAAATAGGGGGATTCGATCCAATTTTTTATCACTATGGAGAAGACGATAATTATATTCAACGGGTAAAATATTTCGGATACAAAGTAGGCATTTGCCCTAAAGTATCTGTTTCACACGATATTGAGCAAAGAGAAAAAATATACCGGGATGATAACCTGGATTGGAAAAAATATCTGTTAATGAATCTTTGTGATATCAACAATAAGCTTAATATTGAAAAACTCTTAAGAAGGAAATTCAGGGTAATTATCATTCAATGCTTGCGGCTAAATAAGAAGTTATTACAAAAGTCTATTCCTGAATATCGCTATCTGAAAGAGATGAAAGAAGCCATTACAATTAGCCGTAATCAAAATAAAACTAAGCAGGCTAACTGGTTATGAAATAAAATATGTACAACTTCTCCGTCATAATCCCTCACAAAAATACTCCTGACCTACTTCAGCGATGTTTGAATTCTATTACCCAGCGGGATGACTTGCAGGTGATTGTAGTAGACGACAACAGTGACAAGGAAAAGGTTGATTTTGAGATATTTCCGGGATTAACAAGGGCTAATACTGAAATTATTTTTACCAAAGGAGATAAAGGTAAAGGTCCGGGTTATGCACGAAATGTCGGTATTTCCAAAGCACAGGGCAAATGGATTATTTTTGCAGATTCCGATGACTACTTTAATGAAAGTTTTGATACCGCATTAGAAAAGTATAAGGATGCGAAAGAAGAAATCATTTTTTTTAAATGTACTTTACAAAAAGAAAATGGGGAAATCCTGGATTATGCATTAGTTAATGATGCAATTGATGATGCGAAACAAAATGGAAATACAGATGCTATAGTTTATGGAGTTCCGGCGCCATGGGCTAAGTTTATAAAACGTGATTTCTTACAAAAGCACACTATCCGATATCAGGAAATCACCGGAGGCGATGATATTCTTTTTTCAATTAGAATGGCTATAAAACTGAAATCATTTGCATTGTCTGAACAGAAGTTATATTGTGTGGTAGAAAGACAAGGTTCTTTAACACGAAATAATCAGTGGCAAAGTTTTTATTCTTATGTACTGGCATGTTGCGATGCCTACAAATTACTGAAAACCGTTAATAAAGAAAAGCTGGCAATAAAATGGACGATTTCCTGGTGGGGATTTTTATGGGCTGAAAACCGGATAAGGGCAATGTCACTTGTTCCAAGGATATATCAGACCATGGGGATAAAAACTGCAACCCGAAGTCTGAAAAAAGGAATTAAAAGAGGCGCATGGAACTGGAGAAAGAACAACTAACATAGATCATTGAAGCTGCCTAAATCCTTTTTAGTAAAAATTTTGCTAAAATCGGACTATCCACTATCATAGGAGGTGGCTTTAACCTTGGTATTTTGCTTCACGTCACAAATTTTTTCATCGGCACAAGCCTTTTACGCATAGTCCCGTAAGAACATGACCACACCCAAAGGATGCGGATTTCTAAGATGGTTTACATTGAACTGCTCCGCCGAGGTAAAGAAATTTATTACCATTCGGGGAAAAACGAATGCGATTTCCTCATAAAAGAAGGCATCAAAATTACGGAAGCCATACAGGTAACATGGACAGTTAATAAAACAAATATTCAACGCGAAACCAGTGGACTTCAGGAAGCTATTCGAATCCACAACCTTGAACAAGGTTTATTGCTTACAACTGATGCTGAAGAAACTGAAATCATGACTGATAATAGTATAAAAATAATACCTGTTTGGAAATGGCTGCTAACTAAATAACTATCAATGTCGCGCAGCAATAAATAAGTGATTTTATGTCAGATTCCCTGAAACAGAGCTACAAGAAACAATCCCTGATTTTC
>CAZJGI010000044.1:0-5658 GCA_964545315.1 uncultured Prolixibacteraceae bacterium | reverse complement strand
GAATTTATATTGAAAACGACTTCATGACTAATATTCAAAATATTCTTGAATTCCAACGCAAAATGATTAATCATTTCAATTAATACACTTATAAAAAAAATTCAATGTCTGAGTCTTTTGAAAAAAGCTATAAAAAGCAAGCGCAAATTTTCACCAATAATTCTGAGGAACATACCAGACTTACAGTATCCTGGTTTGATGAGACTACAGCAGATTTCTGGCTTCACAACCGGATGTACGAAGCAGTTGACTGCCTGAAAAACTACGATTCATCAAGCTGGCTCACCATTGGGGATGGCCGCTGGGGCCTGGATGCCATACGGATAAAAAAACGAGGATTTAGAGAAGTTCTCCCCACAGATATTTGTGAAACCTTGCTGATAGAATCAAAACAAAGAGGGTTGATTTATGATTATAAAGTTGAAAATGCTGAAAAATTAAGCTTTCCTGATAATTCTTTTGATTTCGTGTTCTGCAAAGAATCTTACCATCATTTCCCTCGTCCTTACATAGCCTTATATGAAATGATGCGGGTAGCATCTAAAGCGGTTTTTTTAGCGGAACCCAATGATGAACCCATGGCCCGATCAGTAAAAACAAAAGAGTGGATTCGTTTTAAATGGCAGGTTCTGCTGTCAAGACTGAAAATTAAAAAGGACAGGCCCCTGCATTACCGTAAACCTGTACAATATCATCAGGGCGGATATGAAGAATCGGGGAATTACAAATATTCCATTTCTAAACGCGAAGCCCAAAAGCTGATGCAGGGGCTTGATTACCCCCAGATGGTTTACAAAGAAATGAACACTCACTATATTGAAGGATGCGAATTTGAACCCGCCGATGAATCCAAATCGGCCATCTTTAAGGAAATATTGGATACCATCCGGAAACAAGACGAAAGATGTGACAAAGGATGGGATGTTCCTAATTTGTTGTTGCTTGGTTTATTTAAAGAAGAAATGAACGAAGAAACAAAGAACGTATTCAGGGAAAAAGGCTGGATTATCGTTGATTTACCCGGAAATCCTTACTTATACAAATAATTCCGGCCAATACACCCAGACCCTGAAGGAGTGATAAGTCTTTATAAAACAGTATGGTACAAAAAACATAACAGAACATAAAAAGTCCCCTTCAGGGAATTTAGGGATTAGAACGCTCACAGTTATATAACTAAAAACATTTCAATTTGTTTCTATATTTGGAAACATTTTCATAGATTTGTATAAAAATATTAAATGAGTAAACCAATTGAAATAATTCTGCTACCGGAAGCAGATGAGTTCGTTGAAACAATTGAGAAATCAGCCAGAAAGAAATTATTCTATGCTATTCGTAAAACAAAAATGCGGATTTATGGTGATTGGTTTGAGAAGTTGAGAAGCTCAAAAGATATTTTTGAGTTTCGAGTAAAGGACAGTAACAAGTTTTTTCGACTTTTTGCATTTTGGGATAGTTCGGATCATACCGAAACCTTGATTGTATGTACTCACGGATTGATTAAGAAAACAAATAAAACACCAAAACAGGATATTGAAAAAGCTGAATTGATTAAAGAAAAATATTTCAAAGGATTATTATAAAACTCATAAAAATGAAACGAGCCTGACAAAATTTTGGCACAAAAATGGATCATTGTAAAGCGAGTTCCATCGAATACAAATAAAAATTAACAATTTTAATGAGATGAAACCAACAAATTATAAAAGATTTGAGGATTTAGAGGATAAGTACTTTGGAAAGAAAGGAACACCAGAGAGAAACGAGTATGAGTTTGATTTGAAAATGGAATTGATAGGCGAGAAAATTAAACAATTGCGGATTCAAAATAACCTGACTCAATCTCAACTTGGAGAATTGATTGGTGTTAAACGTGCACAAATTTCAAAACTTGAGCATGGAAACCATAGTGCCTCGGTATCAACTATTATAAAAGTTTTTCAGGCAATGAAAGCTACCGTGAAATTACATATTGAAACTGAAGATAACCTTGAATTTGCCTTATAGAAACTACCAATTGGCGACACACAGTATTAAATAGTCAGGATTAGGTGGTTTGCGATAGTATGGTTTTCACACAAGCGTTATTAATAGTGGACAATTTCGGAACTACATCTTTATCATGTGCATAATTGCAAATAACTCCCAACCTTTTATTCCCGGGCCCCTAAAAGGGTGAAAGATCCGTAAAAAGCAGATAAATCAATACATGAAGACTCCGGTATTGCTCATTCTTTTCAACAGGCTAAACACAACACAAGAGGTTTTTGCATCCATCCGTGAATATCAACCTGAAAAATTTTTCATCGCTGCAGACGGGCCAAGACCAGACGTTGAAGGAGAAAAGGTAAAGTGTGAACAGGTTCGTAAATGGGTGCTTGATCATATTGACTGGAATTGTGATCTGAAAACTCTGTTCCGTGATGAAAATATTGGATGCGGACTTGGGCCCTCAACTGCCATAACCTGGTTTTTTGAACATGTGGATGAAGGAATAATACTTGAAGATGATACAATCCCACATATTGATTTCTATGAATATTCTACGATGTTATTGAAAAAATACAGAAATAATGAAAAAATAATGGCCATTAATAGTTCTAACTTTCAGGACAGGAAAAGAAGTGATGGATCCTATTATTTTTCAATGCAAAATGGCCCCTTTTGTGCTTGGGCTACATGGAAAAGGGGATGGAGATGGTTTGATTTTGAATTAAATAATTATTCTTATAAACAAATAAAGAGTTCTATGAATTGGTATAAAACCACTAAGAGAGAAAAAAATTGGTGGTTAGACATTTATAAAGGACTTAAAGATGGACGATATAATAATTCAGCATGGGACTTTCAGTTTATATTTGCTATTTGGGCAATGCGAGGAAAATCAATTGTACCAAATGTAAATCTTTCCACAAATATTGGATTTGGTCCAGAGGCTACACATACAAAAAATCCAAATGCAGCAACTGCAAATAGAAAAACTGAATCTATTATGCCAATTATTCATCCTGGCAATACAAAAATTTGTCGTGAGGCAGACTTATTTTATCATGATTTCTACTATGATACTTTTATAGAGCATATTTCTATTTATAAGAAATTTAAACGCTTTATAAAAAAGACCATCAAATCATAACATGAAAAAACTACTTCAAAAACTGCTAATTAAAATATTTCCCGAACTTTACCGGCTGAAAAGCCCTGAATATGATTTCACAAAACTTCGTTCATGGGAACACAATGTTAAAAAAGGTAAACATGTAAAAATAAGCACAGTATCACTAATTTCAGACGTTGAGATAGGCGATTATTCATATATAAGTGATAATGCAATTGTTTATAATACTTCCATCGGAAAATTCTGCTCCATTGGCCCTAACTTTTTCTGTGGCTGGGGCTTTCATCCCGTTAATGGAATCAGCACTTCACCGGTTTTTTACTCTGCAAAACACAACCCTACTTTTTGTAAAAAAGATAAAGTAGATGAGCATCCCCGCATTACTATCGGCAATGACGTATTTATTGGAGCAAATGTAACAATTTTGGAAGGTGTAACAATCGGGAACGGAGCTGTGATTGGCGCCGGATCGGTAGTATCCAAAGACATTCCTCACTATACCATCGCTGCCGGTTCTCCCATCAAGGTCATTCGTTTGCGATTTACAGAATCACAGATAGAAGCTTTGGAACGCATTCAATGGTGGAACTTCCCTGAAGAGCAACTTAAAATAATTGAAGAATCCTTCTTTGAAATTGATGCATTTATAAAAAAGTTTGACAAATGAGACTTTCAGTAATTACTGTCAATTATAATAATGCGGAAGGATTACAAAAAACCATAAATAGCGTTCTTCCTCAAACATGGAGAGACTTTGAATATATTATCATCGACGGTGCAAGCACAGATGAAAGTCTTGAAATAATAAAAAAATATTCTTCTCAACGACTCGCCGGTTTCCCGGCTAAACAGTTTAAATGGATCAGTGAACCGGATACCGGTATCTACAATGCCATGAACAAAGGAATCCGGATGGCAAAAGGAGAATATATACATCTCCTGAATTCAGGTGATTGGCTGGTGAATGATAAGGTCTATGAAAAATTGGATTCATTGACTTCATGGAAAGCCGATGTAATTTATGGCAATAAAATAGAAGTGTACCCGGATGAAAGGGAAGTATTAAACAAAGGTATCTCAAAATCCAACCTTACCTTTGATGATGCATACCGGGGAGTTATTCCCCATACTGCAACATTTACAAAGAGAGAATTGTTTGACCGGTTTGGTTTGTTTGATGAGACATTCCAAATTGTATCGGATACAGCTTTTTATTTGAAAGCCATTGGATTAGGACAATGTTCCAGTGAATACATTGAATGTACTATTTCTTATTTCGATATGCAGGGAATAAGTAAAGATCCAAAAAACATGGAATTAAGGGAAAAGGAATTGAAAGAATCCAGAAATAAAATTTTATCCCCCCGATTAGTGGAAATCTATGAATTTTATTTGAGAGAGAATTATAAGTTGGAGAGAATAAAAAAAAATAAAATCACAAAATTTCTTTTTCGTGCTTTGAACAAGCTGGGATATTTTTTAGAGCATTAGACACATGTAATCTCTTAATAATATCAAAATATTTTCATTGAATGAATAATTTAGCCCCAATAATATTATTTACCTATAACCGCCCGTCACATACAGAACAGACCCTGAATGCACTGATGAACAATGGCCTAGCAAATAAAAGTGTTTTGTATATTTTTTGTGATGGTCCTAAGCAAAATGCTACTGATGAACAAATTGAAAAAATTAATAATGTTCGCAAAGTTATACGTAAAAAACAGTGGTGCAAAGAAATTCATATCATTGAAGCAGAACGAAACAAGGGGCTTGCAAATAGCATTATTGGTGGAGTGTCAGATGTGATTGAAAAATATGGGAAAGTTATCATTTTAGAGGATGATATTATTACTTCTCCAGGATTTTTAAAGTATATGAATGATACTTTGCATTTTTATGAAAATGATTTAAGAATAATGCATATTTCGGCTTATATGTATCCTCATAAAGAACAACTACCTGATACATTTTTCTTTAATGTCCCCTATCCTGGGGGAGGATGGGGAACCTGGCAAAGGGCGTGGAAATTTTATAATAATGATGCTTCAGGTCTTTATAATTATTTTGACGAAAGAAATTTGTGGTATAAATTCAATAAGTTCGGCGGGAAATATTTACAAAAACAACTTAAAGCCAATTCAGAAGGTATCCTGAAAACATGGTTCATCAGATGGCATGCCACGTTGATTATGATGAACGGATTTACTTTATATCCGGGCCATTCACTTACAAATAATATTGGATTCGATCAGGAAGGTACCAATTGTACTCCCATGACCAAATTTGATGTACCTGAATTGGCCGAATCTATTCCTATATATAGTATTCCTGTTGAAGAATCAAAAAAAGCAAAAAAAATCATTATACGGTTTTATCAGGGCAAATATTATTATATCCGTAGATTCTTTATAAAAAATACACCTGAATTTATCAAACCAACTTTAAAAAAAGTATTGAAACTTAAATGATATACATAAAATAATTAAAGGTGATTTAATGTTAACAACCTATCCCGAAATACCTCCATATCT
>CAZJGI010000043.1:21432-28006 GCA_964545315.1 uncultured Prolixibacteraceae bacterium | reverse complement strand
ATTACTTTCGGGACACCTGCAGATAACGTATTACGGATTTTTACTACTTGGTCTGCTGGGGCTGGCTCAATTGATTTATGCTATAAGAGAAAAAACACTTCCTTCATTTCTCAAAGCCTTATTCTTTCTTCTGGCCGGGGCCATCGTAGCGGTTGGAATGAACTTTTCAAGATTATACACTTCATGGGAATATTCAAAAGAGACAATACGCGGTCCGTCAGAACTTTCTGAAAATAACGAAAATAAAACAAGCGGCCTCGATAAAGATTATGTTGTACAGTGGAGTTATGGTATTGATGAAACCCTTACATTGTTAATTCCCAATTTTAAAGGGGGCGGAAGCCAGATCAATCCGGGAGTTGATTCAGAAAGTTATCAGGCTATGAGAACCAATGGAGTTCAAAATCCCAGACAAACAATACAGGCTGTAAGCATGTACCATGGAGAACAGCCGGTAACCTCGGGCCCGGTATATGCCGGTGCTGTTGTCGTCTTTCTTTTCATCCTGGCACTTTTCGTTGTACAGGGACCTTACAAATGGTGGCTACTGTCGGCTACAATAGTATCAATTGTATTATCCTGGGGAGGCAACATTATGTGGCTGACAAGCTTCCTGCTTGACTATCTTCCCTTTTACAATAAATTCCGTGCCCCGAGCATGACCCTGGTGATAGCTGAATTTACTATACCTCTGCTTGCATTCATCGGATTAAACGATATCCTAACCGGAAAAGCAGACAAAAAGATATGGATGAATGGATTGAAATGGTCTTTAATTATTACTGCAGGACTATCTCTGCTACTTGCATTATTGCCGGGACTTACCGGTGATTTTACAAACGCGACAGATTCACTCAGATATCCTGAATGGCTTATGGAAAGCGTTATTGCAGATAGAAAATCTATGCTGAGGATGGATGCTTTTCGCTCATTTGTTTTCATTGTTCTGGCTGCCGGGGCTATCTGGATGTGGAATATCAAAAAAATCAAAACAACGCAACTTATTATAATAACAGGACTTCTCATCTTAGTCGATCTGTGGGTAGTTGACAAACGATATCTGAATAATGATCATTTTGTATCACAAAGACAGATCGAAAATCCATTTCCCAAAATGCCTGCAAACGAAGCAATACTTAAAGACAAAGAGTTGTACTTCCGTGTTTTACCTTTGCAAAACCCATTTCAGGATGCAACAACTTCCTACTATCATAAAAATGTAGGTGGATACCACGCAGCTAAGTTGAGGAGATACCAGGAAATGATCGATTATCATCTGCAGCCTGAATTACAACAGATGGTAGCAGGATTGCAGAATAAACAATCAGTCGACTCAATATTTAAAAATTCAACTATCATCAACATGTTGAATACCAAATATATAATTTATAATCCCAACCAGACACCACTCAGGAATCCATACCCTGCAGGAAATGCCTGGTTTGTGGCAGACTATAAAATAGTGAAAAATGCCGATGAGGAAATTGCTGCATTAAATGATGCAGACCCGCTAAAAACAGCGATAATTGATGAAAGATTCGAAAATTATGTTGAAGGTAAGCTATTCTCAAAAGAAGAAACAGCAACTATAAAATTAACAGAATATCAACCTAACAATCTAAAATATTCAGCAAATACAAAATCTGAACAAATTGCTGTCTTCTCGGAAATATATTACGATAAAGGTTGGAATGCATATGTAAATGGTGCAAAAATACCCCACTTCAGGGTAAATTATATTCTTCGGGCATTGATTCTTGCTCCGGGTGAAAATATAATTGAATTCAGGTTTGAACCTGAATCATATTATATTGGCAATAAAATTTCACTTGCCAGTTCACTGCTGCTGTTTTTAGCTATTGCCGGTTATGCTGTTGCTGAAATTATAAAAAGAAAAGAAGAATAATAATATCAAAAAAAGATAGGTTAATAACACTTTTTGTCTTTGTAAAATATAGTCAAAGTACAAATCATATGGAGGACGCCAGGCTGACATCAGATTTTTTCAGAAGGGATGTATTAAAGGTTGCTCCTGAACTGTTGGGTAAAACTCTGGTCAGAAAATATAACAATGGTAAAACAGAACGTTTTATCATATCTGAAGTGGAAGCATACAGCGGAGATGGAGACCTTGCCTGCCATGCCAGTAAAGGAAAAACCTCACGCACCGAAGTTATGTTTCGTGAAGGTGGCCTGGTTTATGTATATCTGGTTTACGGAATTCACTGGCTGCTGAATATTGTTACAGGAAAAGCCGGTGATGCCTCGGCAGTCCTGATCAGGGGCCTTAAAGGAATACCCGGGCCGGGAAGAGTAGGTAAAATCCTACAACTGGATAAATCCTTTTATGGTGAAGATCTCTCTACCTCTGATCGAATATGGATAGAGAAATCAGATATTCAAATTACATATGATACTGCCCCGAGAATAGGAATAGATTATGCCGGAGAACCCTGGAAAAGCAAACACTGGCGTTTCTATATTGATCAATCAGTCTGATATCTGTTTCTGATAACCATCTTCTGTGCCTTACCCTTTGCCTTTTGTTTGACCAAATGTATCCGGGGACAACATCCTTCCGTCACTCAATCCCCCATCCCTGATCCTTAACTTTCTCAACATAATGTATAGAAAGAGACCTGAGATGCATAAGATATGTTTCGCCTGCCTGAACAGAATGCACAGACAATGTATATAATCCCGGATCCTTTATGTCAACATATCCCACCGGAAACTCATGATAGTTAAAATAGCCCCCGGCTGAGACCACAGTTTTTCTAAAACTATGATCTCCAAGCTTTACTTCGTATTGTTGCCCTTCCCAATCGCTGTTGGCTGCATAGTCAATTTTTAAATGATATGTACCCGGCTTTTCAAAATTTATGTGCCAGTTAGCAGCATCTTCACTCGTTCTCCATTTAGAAATATGGAATCCCCCTTTCCTGTTAAAACGTGTCTTTGCCTCTCCATCTGTGGTCACTGTCAAATAATTTAACTCCGCTCGGCCTCCATTATCCGGGGTAACAAAACGGGGACTGACCTTCACTTCCCCATCAACCTCCAGTACAACAACAGAAAGTGGATAATCAGGTGCCCTATCCGGTAAATTGACATAAGTAACATTATCTTCTTTGTTAACAGTGAGGTCCGGGGATTTGTCCACAAGGGGATATGCTTTAACTACCTGGTTTTGCAATCCCTTAACATATAATTTACCATCTTCAGGCCAGTCACGGATCAACAGGAACAATCTGTTATTTTTTACAGTGCAATAACCCCACGGCAGCTCTCCGAAAGGATTTGCCGAGGTACCATATATACTTTCCGAATTCCGTTTCAGCCATTCCCCCACCTCCCTGAATATTGCAATTGTTGTATCAGGTATTTCCCCGTTACCTTTCGGGCCGATGTTCAGAAGGTAATTTCCTCCCCTGCTCACCACTTCCGCAAGCCGGCAAATAACTGTCTCAGGACTTTTCCATGTTGTATCAAATTTACTGTATCCCCATGTCTGGTTAAGGGTTTGGGGGGTTTCCCAATACTCCTCCAGTCCGCCCGGGGGCATTCCGTTATCATTTGTGCTCTGATAATCACCTATAAACTCCTGGTTATAATGGCCAACTCTTCCATTTATAAGGGTAGCAGGCTGCAGACTGTTAACCAGGTTTACAAACTCAAGACCCTGTTCAGGGGTGTACATGCCCCGGTCAAACCATACCAATCCTATTGGACCGTATCCTGTTAACAACTCCTTTAGCTGAGGTTTAGCCTTCTCTTCAAGGTACTGTTCAAATTTCTCCTGATGAAACAAGTCTGAACCCCAGTCATTATCATAGTCCCAATCATTACCATATCCTCCGGGATGGTCCCAGTCTTCACGATGGGAATAGTAAACACAAAATTTTATACCTGCATCACTGCATGCGTCGGCAAGTTCTTTCAAAGGGTCACGTTTATACTGAGTCCAGTCAACAATATTATAAGGAGATACCTGAGAGTGGTACATGGCAAATCCATCATGGTGCTTGGAGGTAATAACAATATATTTCATTCCTGTTGACCTGGCCAGTTTTACCCACTCCCGGGCATTAAATTCCAAAGGATTCATCTCCCTGGCAAGCTCCCGATATTCATTGACGGGAATTTTCAGATTTTTCATTATCCATTCGGCATTGCTGCCCACCGGTACTTGCCGGCCGTTCCATTCACCGGACAGATTAGAATATGGCCCCCAGTGTATGAACATACCGAATTTGGCATCTTTAAACCACCCGAGATATTGCTCCCTGCTTCCGGTATCAATGACTGTGTCAGCCGGCTTCTTGTCCTTCAATCCGTAGCATGCATACAATAATATGCCGGTAATAATAATCAGGAATCTCATTTTACTATTAATTTTTATTATCATTTCAATTCACAAATAATCTATCTAATTGAAATATCACTATCTCACTTTATGTTCTTCTTTGTCAGTTTCCTGAAATTTTTGATTCTGTGAAAAGTAAGAAAATTGGCATCATGAAAATTATGTGCTCCGCCAAACTCATCATCATATGCAGTACGTGACAGATATATAATATTTTTTCCATCGAACTGCCATTCAACATATTGAAATCCATGCTTAGTGACTTCAGGATGATGCAGCAGGATTTTATGGACTGTCCAGTTATACAAATCAGGAGAGCTTTTTATAACAAGAGTATTCCGCACACTTGAAGCGGGAAGGTGTGAGTATTCGTCCTGTACCATGTTACAGATTGTCCAGTACAGCTTACTTTGAGGGTCATACCTTACAGAAAACTTCCTGGCTCCGCCAACAAAGTCGATAAATCCTGTTTCCGGGTCAAAGGATGCCTTACGGCCGTCATCACTTATATTTACTATTGCAGCCATATCACTTCCTTTTTGAGCTGTTGCCACCCTCAACATATCTATCATTTTACCTTCAGGGGTGACAACTGCATTACCTTCAAGCCATCCGCGGAAATTACCATTCAGATAAATTGAATCATATGATAAACAATTAGTTGAAGTCCAACTGGCTGCATTTAACAGATCAGCATCAACAGGAGCAGAAATTACCATTGCGCTATATCTCTTACCCCATGCTTCGGTGTCAGCCTGTGCATTTTCAATTGCCCTCCAAATACGGCCATTATGTGTAATAACGGGCATAGGCGCTGTATGATATTCACCTTCAAGCAGTAATCCCCTCTTGTTGTTCACGGGATTACTCCAGGTTATGCCTCCGTCAGCAGAACGGCGAATGATAAAATTCCCGTGGTGCTTCCAGGTACCCATTATATACAAATTCCCTTTATGAACAAACAGGTTAGACCAAAACTGCCCATCAATTTCAGATATCTTTTCCCATGAGCGCCCCCCGTTTTCTGATTTAAAAACGGCTGTCAGCGCTCTTTCATGCTCAGTAGATTCCGGCCCGAAATGATCATGAGATGCCACATAACTACCATCAGGCAGGATGCATAAACCGGGAGAACCAATGTATACTCCGGTATGGGCAGGAATATGGTTTACCACAACCCCGGGTACTTTTTTGGATTGTGCATTCAACTGCAAACCTATCCAAATTGTAAATAGTAATAATAATGCTCTTTTCATTTAAATATTATTATTTCAAATTATTTTATTCTTTTACTGAAGCGTACAGCAAGGGATAAATCAATCAACTGCAAAGAACTAATACGGATTTTATTCTTTTGTAAATATTCTTTTAATTATCAGGTTATTTTAATTGCTCCACTCTCACAGCATTTCCGGTAAAGGAGTTATTTTCAAGGGTGATCCTTTGTGCTTCGGCACTTATGCGTTTACCAGTTTTTTGCGGTCCATCACTACTGTTTTCAAATTTGAAATTCCTGATTATAATATCGTTAGTTTTCCATTGGATATCAATTCCCAATCAAAGCTGCTTAAGTTCGCGGCATATTTTGTGACATGCACTGTAGAATATACCGGTATCGACCTGATATGCAAGGTATATCAATCCGAGATCTTTCCACATCCTGTAATCTTCAGGGGTCTCGACAAATGTCCCGACAAATTTATTTCTGGCTGATGCCCTTGCAGTTACTGTTTTCATCATCTCAATAACCTTCGGATGGTTTATCTGTCCGGGTACCCCCAGTGACTGTGAAAGGTCATAGGGTCCCAAAAAAATGATATCGATACCCTTCACATCAATAATCTCCTCAATATTTTCAATTCCTGTCCTGCCCTCAATATGTATTATTATCAAGTTTTGTCTGTTGGCCTCCCCGAAATACTCATTTTTATTTTTCGAGGAGTAGCCTGCTGCCCTAACAAACCGGCACACACCCCTGTTTCCCTCAGGGGAAAATTTTGCCGCATCAACTACCTTTAAGGCATCCTGCTTGGTATTTACCTGTGGAACCTGCACTGCCTGTGCCCCTATATCAAGGGCTTTTGATATCATTGATTCATTATTTTCACCCACCCGGATCACGGGTGTAAGGTTATGGATAACTGAAGCCCTGACCAGGTTCTGGGCAGTCTCAAATGAATTAGGCCCGTGCTCAAGGTCAATGACAAC
>CAZJGI010000043.1:0-21332 GCA_964545315.1 uncultured Prolixibacteraceae bacterium | reverse complement strand
ATTGCTGCAATCACCACAGGAAGCACAAATACATTTGCAACCTGGGTGGCTATTTGTGCGACAATAGGATTTGCCCCTAAAACCGGTACTGTCAATCCAAAAACTGCAGCGACAGCTGTCAGTATCCTAAACTGCTTTGAACTTGTGTCAAGTGTACCATCGCGATAATCTGCAATTAACAAAGGCGCAACCATCATGATTGGAAAAATGGATGATAACCCTGCACTTAATGTTCCAACAATAAAAATTACCACAGCAAATTTTCCCGCTACAGGTTCGAGTGTATATACCATATCGAGTACCCTTTCTATGCTCCTTCCTTCATGAAAGAGAGCGCCGGTAGCAGTTATCATGATTGAGGCACTTATTATGAACATCACTATTCCCGAAATAAGGGCATCCCTGGATTGTTCCCTGGTATTATCTTTTCCCCATCCTTTCCCTTTCATAAGTAATGGCCGGACAACAAAGGTAGGTGCTGCCATGGTCGTTCCCACAAAAGCAGCAACCATCAGTTTCCCTCCCGGTATGGATGGAATGGAAGGCTTAAGTCCGGCCATGATCTCCCCGGGTTCAGGAAATACAATTATCATGGATATAAGAAAGGATATACCCATCAGTGTAACAAAAACAATAAGTATCTTTTCAAAAAAAGAATAATTCCCCACCAGTAAAAGACCATATAAAAATAGTATCAGAAAAATTGCAATACCCAGTACAACCCAATAATTTTCAGAAGGAGTATCCGGGAAAAACATATGTATTAGTTCATAAATAGCATTTGCTGATAAACCCAGTATACCGGTCAGTGAATTCCACTGGCCAACCACCACTCCAATAACGACAATAACAGCCAGTAATTTTCCGTATTTAAATTTACGCCTGTAGCTGTGTATCGAAGTATCACCGGTTACAACTGCATATCTGCCATAAGCTTCCATTAATATCCAGGCAAAAAGGACACTTAATGCCAATACCCATAACAATTGCATCCCAAAATCACTTCCTGCCTTGGCCATTGATGTAACACTTCCTGTACCAATAGTGTAACCAATACAAAAAATTCCGGGGCCGACTGCTAATAACATCAGCCATATCTTCTTAAAAAGTGATTTACTCATAATAAAGAATTAATGTATTTATTTTAATTATTTATCCCTTATTTTTATCAAATGTAACTAAGGTGATATGGCTTTGCAGACTGATATCCTGCCATCCCGGTTACATCTTTTGCCCCATTGAAACCAGGCCCCCCTGATGCAACATATCCATTACTAGACCCTGACTGCGAAGAGCTCACCCAAAATGAAAAGAGGCTGCCATTCGTAAGATGAACCCGAAATTTTACTTTTTCCCCCGAAAGAGCTGACAGGTCATTTTTATCTTTCCAGGTAATCATTTTGCACGTTGAATCTTCAGATATAGTACTACATTCAGAAAGGCTAAAACCGGGGACCACAGAATTCTTTTCATTTAATATTTCAACCTTTAAAGTACCCTTGGGACATTCACAATTCACAAACAGATACTTACCCTTATACGTCACGGGTTTTGTCGTGAGAACGCCACTTTTTTCCGAATAGACTGAAGCAAACCCATCTCTTCTGAGAACAGCTATTCCGGTACTTCCGTATGCATACATACCACTTCTCATGCCATTTGCATTGAGGTTATTTGGATCGCCCTTGAAGCCAATATAATAAAACCAAAGCTGATCTCCCACAACTGCACAGATCCCTCCTGCCGGCTGCACATAACCTCTTTCCCAGCTACCTGATGTGCGGGAAGCAGGGATGAATGTTTCCCTGTCGGGTCTGTGCCAGTGAAATCCGTCCCGGCTGAAAGATATTTTAAGTTCAGTTATTTTGGGTACCCCCATCTTTCTGCATTCCTCATTTGAAGGGCCCAGGTGTATTTCATGAATACCCAACATCAGGCTTTCGTATGCCACTGCAGAAAGATTATACAGTTGAGCATTTTCTCCAATTGCAGGATCAGGAGAATCCAACCTGTCAGCCCCTGTCCAGAATACTACATCTTCATTATTCCATTTCGCTCCCTTCAGGAAATCAGAATGTTCCCTGTAGTATCTTGCACGTCCGTGCCCGCTCCTTAGCTTACCGTCAGAACGGATGCTATATACCCATTTTTTTCTAAAAGGATTATAAAACATTGTACTTCGGTCACCGCAATGGCCTGTCTTTACCGGTTCACTCCAATGAATACCATCTCCGGAGACCAGGGCATAACCATTATATTGATCAAGGAAATTTGGACCTCGCAAAAACATTTTAAACCGTGTTTCGGGATCAGGTGAGTCATGGTCTAAAAAAACCGTAGTAGAATCAGGGATTAATCCCGGTAAGATTTTATTTGTGCCGGGAAATATGTCAAGATTTGGCCTCTCCCAGTGAATTCCATCTCTGCTGGTTGCATAAGCCATTGATCCAATCCAACCTGCCTCGTACCACATTTTAAAAATTTTATCCACCGGGTCCCACCATACCCCTCCATCTTTCGGACAGGCCAGAGGTTGCCCGTATTCTCCCGATTCAAGTGCGGTTTCCGGTTTTAACACGGGATTACCAGGGTATTTAACTGCCTTATGATACTGACGCTTAAGGTTGGTGGACTCAATCAGAAAATCATCAACAAATAATTGGCGCCCGCAATCAACTGGTATTACCGAAGGTGAGGATTCCAGCCAGGGAACAGGCATTGGCTCATACGAATCAGGGTCCATGTCCGCGGGTGGCCAATTCCTGGGTAATACAATGCCATTATACAATAACTCACCTTTACTCCTAATTGCCGGATAATTATTATAATATGGCAACATCAACCCTGAGATACCTGCAAAAGCTGACTTTTTTATAAATACCCTTCTTTTCATATTTTTTATTATCAGGATTATGAATAAATCAATTCCCGCAATTATTAATCTATTGTCCCCCTCCGTCAGATATAAGAACTCTTGACTGATAAACTTCCAGTATTTTTCTGCCTGATCGTGAAATTATATCATCTTCAGTAAAGTTTGTCATTAAAACATGCTGGTCTTTAGTACGGTTATAATCATATGTGATCCATATTTTACCATCAGAGGTTTGCTGTCCGTCGGGATATGAGACACCGGGCTTTTCATCCAGCAATAAACCCTCAGACCAGGTATATCCCTCATCTTTGGAGATAAAAGCCATAAGATGTGAGCGGCCGGTTTTCATATCAACAGGCCCATGCTTCACAAGCAAAAGGTTACCGGAATTCAATCTTGAAATAAAAAACCTTGCCGGTGGATGTTGAATACGGGAGGGTATGAGCGGAGACCAGCTATGGCCCCGGTCATTTGAAATACTTTCACCTATACCGTATCGCGTCCTGACCAACATCCAAAGTGACCCGTCTTTACGTTCTACCACCATATGTTCATCATGATTCCTGTCATTTTCAGGAACATTTGCACCACCGCGTACCTGCCAGGTCTGTCCCCTGTCAGAAGACACAACGATCCTTGCACTGTTTTCAATCTCCTGCCATAATGATACAGGCAATGCCCAGCCACCATCAGATAAAACAACAGGCTTGCACATCATAACGCCGTCACTGAGTCTTTTTGGTTGCGTCCATTCAGTTTCAGCCAACTCACTATTTTTTGCAGTCATTGCCCACACTCCGCAATTGGTAAACCTTACAGGCTTTATATGCTGCGCCCAGAAGACCCAAAGCTGCCCGTCAGGGTCAATCCATACTTCAGGGTCATATGCCCTAACCGGACCAGGGCCATCCGGATCAATTGCCAACACCTCTTCCCAGGTCTTCCCTTTATCTCCACTGGTAGATACTACTATATAATTATTCTCATCTTCTGCCGGTGTGGTGCCGGCATACCAAACAGCCCATATTCTTCCTTCACGGCTTACTGCCATACTGGATATGCCTGTAAACTTCCTGGAAGCGGAAGAATAATTACTTACTGAAGATGGATTTTTTATAATCTTCGGAGGATTCAAATGTGATGTGTTATCCTGTGCAAATGCAGTATTCATTAAAAAAATGACAATAATTAACAGGTGGAATAAATAGAACTTTTTCAATTTCATATGATTTAATTTAATGATTTTTCAACAGTATAATAAAGCCTGCCCCGATAGCAATCGGACGATCTTGAATATTTTAGTATCATATTCTTATGTCCCGGTTTTATGAGGGATTCTCGTTTCATAATTAAGTATAATTTAAATTTTATAACTTACTTTATATGTGCCGCTATTAAGTTCGATCAAAGATGGTTTTTCGTCCGTCAGCAGATATGCCCCTTCATTTAGCATGCAATTTTTAGCATTTTGAGGTACTTTTACCAATGCCTGAACGCCAACAGGTATCTTAATATCCATAATCATTTCCCTGTTTGTAATTTCCCAGTTAACCTCTATTTTCCCAAAAGGAGTTTCCCGGAATGTTTTTGCCCAATGAATACCATCAGGTATTTGAGGATCGATCACTACTCTTCGCCAGGCAGGTACATCATCGGCAGGGGATATACCCCCTATTGCCTGATAAAACCACTGTCCCATTCCGTTATAGCAGTTATGTATCCTGCTGCGATGTCCATTCCAGTGTTCCCAGGTAGCAGTAGCTCCCTTTTCAATCATATATAAATAACCGGGGTAGTCTCTCTGTTTCAGCATAGTATAAATAAGTTCATAAGCTCTGTTATTTACAGCCCACTCTGTCAAAACCGGTATACCTACTAATCCGCAGGCAATGTGCCCGTCACGGTTAACTAATGTTTCATGTTCCAGGCTTTTCACAACCTTGTCCTCCAGTTCATCAGGTACAATATCTGCGAGCAGGGGAAAAGCCAAGTCTATCTGTACACCTGTGCCGTAAATATTATTAACATCATCAAAAAAAGTTTCGTGAATTTTCTTTTTTAATCTCTCTTCTCTTTCTGCATACTCTTGAATATCATTAGTTTCATTTAACACACGGGCTATTTTTTGCAAATAATCATAACAAAGAACCATAAAAGAATTGTTAACCAGGTCTACAGATGCTTCAGCAGTCTGGTCAATTCCCTCCGGTGTAGCCCAGTCGCCCAGATACCAATTTCTGTAAGGAGTATCAGGCCAACGTTTTAACAATCCATCAACCGTATACTTATCAACATATCCGAGCCATTTTTTCATTACAGGATAATTTTTCTTTAAAACGAGTGTATCTCCGTAGTTTAAAAATGTATTCCAGGATGCAGTGATAATAAACCCGCACCAGTATGGTCCTCCTCCGGCGCTGTTAACATTCGGGGCGGTATGCGGCATACTTCCGTCTTCACGTATAACATCAGACCAGGCCTGTAGCCAATTTGTATACATCGGCGCCAGACCGAACATAGTCTGGGCAGTAATTGTTGAGGCATTGCCGTCTCCCCCGTATCCTAAACGTTCTATATGCGGACAGTCAACCAAAACCCCTCCCAGGCTAAGGCAACGTAAGGTATAGAGAAACAAATCATGTATCTTATTCAAATCATTATCTGAACATTCAAAACCTGATGATCTTTCATAGCCAGTATGTATCAGATATCCCCTGATAGAATCCAGTTCAGGCATTACAGGAAGGTTAGCTATCCTTAAATACCTGAAGCCATGATAATTAAACTTATTTTTAAAAACTTCCTGCCCTTCACCGGCGCCAATATATTTATCCGGTGGAACAAAGGAGTTGAAATCATCAAGATGATCAAAATATTCTATAACCACCTCCTGATCCTTCATCAGGTCCTGAAAATGCATCTCAAACCATCCGGTCAGGTTTTGTCCCATATCAATAATAAATGTATCCTGTGCAACCTGGACAATTGCCACAGGGCCTATAGTATCAGTAATTTCGTTTAGCTCAACCATTTGCGGCGTAACCTGATGTTCAGGAACAGGAACTACAGTTACCGGATTCCAGGCCCTTCCTTCCTGCTCTTTTATGATCAGGTCGCTTTTTGCCAGGTTCCCGTCTATTATTTCTCCTCCGAAACGATGTGGCTTCCAGGTTCCTGTCCGGCGATAGCTGCTTAACCTTCCCGACCAGGATCCATCGGTTACCAGTACTATCTCTTTTTGATTGTTTTTATCAATCTTTTCCAACTGTGCCCTGACAAGAGGCCCGGTACTGACAACCTCAAATAATCCCTCGGTGTACCAACCACTACCCAGCCAAAACATAAGGTTATTTTCCCCTTCCTCCAGATAGGGGGAGAGATCGTATGTATTAATGAGTGACCTCTTCCCATACTGGGAAACTGCAGGAGTTAATACACCGTTACCAACTTTTTTACCATTAAGATAAACCTCATGGTATCCCAATGAGTTGACATGCAAGAAATATTTCAAATCATTGTTTTCAATTTCAAATGACTTATATACCTGAGGACATTCCTTAAAACCTGCCTCAACATTATAGCCTATATAAGAAGCCAGCCAGTCACTTTTATCGATTAGCCCTACTATGAATGATGCTACGGGGCCCCATTCTGAAACCTCATTTTTTTCATCATATACCCTGACCTTCCAAAATGCCTCAAAACCGGAATTGATATGCTTCCCATTATAAGGAATTAACACTGAGTTTGAAGATTCCACTTTGCCTGTATCCCAAAGATCAGCCTTTCCTTCCTTTAAAAGTGAGGATTTAGACGCAACAAGTATCTGATAAGCAGTCTGCCTTGTACCATTAACATCACTTTTAACCTTCCAGCTAAACCGTGGAGATGCTTTATCTATTCCGACAGGGTACCTCAGATTTTCACATTTAAGATCATATATTTCCGGCTTGTCCTTTTGTGTACATCCTGAGATCAGTGTAACTACTATACAGATCAATGTTAAAGCTATAAGTCGCATATGGTAAAGTATAAAATTGTTTAATTCATCATTATTCCATTTCCCATCCCTTTCTGACGGGTTCACGAATTAACACATCAGCTTCAGGAAGGCCATTTACCTTCATGTCATCACTATTCCAATCAATATTTCTTCCTCCCAACCTGAGTGACAATACACCAAGAAGGGTAATTTCAGTCAGTTTAGATGCATAGTCAAAATTTGACATAGCCGGCACACCACCCTTTATAGCATCGATCCATTCGCGGTGATGGCCTTTTGATCGTGGAAGGGAAGGTTGTGGAATTGTAACTGGTTCCCTGAGTTTTTCCGGAAATATTAAAGGTGGCGTAGAGGCTCCTCCATTATTAATAATCAATCCCTTATCTCCTATAAACATAGCTCCCCGTCCGGACAATTTCAAGTCAGCAGGAACAGCTTCCGGCATCTGCGGCAATAATCCGCCTGAATACCATGTTAATTTTAAGGGCTGCTGCTCTCCTTTTTCAGAGAAGTGGTAATAACCTATTTCGCCATATGGAGCAATATCCCTGCTACCTCTGTTGCCGGCAGGAAATACCTGGACACTGTCAGGTGCAGAAAGGTTAAACGCCCAGGTTGCAGCATCCATGTCGTGGCAACCGAAATCTCCCAGTGCCCCGCAGCCAAAATCCCAGAAATCACGCCATTTAACAGGGGTATACATTTTATTATATGGACGCCAGGCTGTTGGACCAAGCCACAAATCCCAGTTGAAATTGCCGGGTACCGGTGTAGATTCCTCAGGATAACCCTTTAGAGCCGGAAGCCATCTGGTGGCGCTGACCCATGAATGTGCTTCACGCACAGTACCAATTACACCTCCCCTGATATATTCAACTGTCTGACGGATAGTATCGTAACTATGCAGCTGATTGCCCATTTGGGTGGCAAGACCGGTTTCCCTGGCTACATCACGAATTTTACGGGCTTCCCAAATATTATGAGTAAGTGGTTTCTCACAATATACATGTTTGCCTTCCCTCATCGAATATATGGAAATATAAGCATGAGTATTATCAGGTGAGGCACATACTATGGCATCCAGAGCCTTCTCTTTTTTAAGCATGTCACGAAAATCCATATATTCAGATATTTTATAATTTGGTGTTTTTTCTGAATATTGTGACTCTATAAATTTTTTTACAGGTTTGCGGCCTGTATCTCCTTTATATAATATATCATTTGTCCAGTATTCTGCAGGATCTGCAATTGTTATCATCTGAACATCATTTAACTTTGCAAGTTCCCGTATACTGTACATCGACTGACCCCCGGCACCGACAATGCCTATATTTACCTTGTCGCTGGGAGCTGTGTAACCTTTTCCTCCTATAACATGACGGGGAACTATCATAAACCCTGCTGCTGTTAATGCAGCGCCTCTAATAAACTCACGACGATTTTGATTTTGTTTTCTTTCCATTCTTAATATTTAAATTTTATAATAATTTTTACATCAATACTTTTAATACAAAACCCGGTGAATCAGATCTTTTATTTTCAGGCAGTTCAATTTCAATCTTCCCATTTTCAGACCTCCACTTAAGATTACCTTTTTTACCCGGTACTTTTATACTTTTTATTTTATCCCTATAATCATAAAGAGCTTTAACAGAGACTTTACCACTAACACCTTTAGCAAGTGAAATTACATAAACAACATCATCTTTCTTTGTAAACCAGAAATCTTCAGCAGTAAATACTGTATTAAAACCATGTTCTTTTCTGGCTGATGTACCTTTCATTTCAACGGATGTAGGCCCTTCCTTTATGGTTGTCCACCGTGATGTTCCATAAACAGCCTCTCCGTTTATTTTCATCCATGCCCCTATCTCTTTCAGCACTTTTACACTCTCTTCCGGTATCACACCATTCCCGTCAGGACCAACATTTAATAAATAATTGCCCCCCTTACTGGCAATCTCAACAATCCAGAATAACATCTCATCCAGCGATTTCCAGTCATTATCGTAACTCTTATATCCCCAGGTATTATTAAGGGTACCGGGTGTTTCCCATGTCTTATATTTACTGTTTAGCTCTTTTGGTATCTGATTATCACCTGCAGTGAGCATATCACCGAGATCATTCCCCACACGGCTGTTTATAAGGCAGCCCGGTTGATAATCATATGCAAGCTTATAAAATTCAAAACTTTGCCTCAGGTTCATATATCTCGGAAAATCATACCATATCTCGACCAGATCAGGAAATTTTGTAAGTATCTCCCTCATTTGTGGTTTTGCCTTCTTTTCTATATACTCTTCATATGAATTGGGTGAAGGATCCCAGGTATTTGCAGCCCTTGTATCGTTCAACTGGGGATCAGCTTTTTTTGCCTGGGCTATGCCTGCATCACCCCCGTCCATCCAGTCTATGGAATGAGAATAATATACACCCATCCTTATCCCGTATTTCTTACAGGCATTATATAACTCTTCAATCGGATCGCGCTTAAACGGGGTTAAGTCATAAATATTATAATCAGTTACCCTGGAATGGTACATTGCAAAGCCATCGTGATGTTTTGGCATCGCTACTATATAACGCATACCTGCCTCCTTTGCCAGCTTAACCCATTCCTCAGCATTAAATCCCACCGGATTAAATGTTTTGGCAATCTCTCTGTACTCGTCGCGCGGTATTTGGGCACAGTACATGATCCATTCACCAATGATTGCCTGTCCGCCGTGAGTTTCAGGTACTATTTTAACACCTTTATAAATACCTCCCAGCTTAGAGTAAACTCCCCAGTGAATGAACATACCAAATTTTAAATTATTATACTCTTCAAAAAGACCTGATTTGGTATTATGCATCTTTTCCCACTCTTGTAATAGCTGACTATCGTCCTGAGAAAAGGAGTATAAACAGGAAAAAACCAGAATTATTAATAATATTGACCTTTTCATTTTGTACTTTTTATTATAATAATTTCCCCCTTTTTAATGTAAAAATTATCTGATAGTGGTCTTTACAAGTGACTCACACCATTGCCTGAGATCCCAATTTCTGTATTTTATATCTGCAGTTATCAAATGAACTCCCTGATCCGCATTATTGGGAATCTTCACCTTGAAAATTTTTTCACTTTCTGATAATGGCCCTGCCGTAATATCTGCTTCAGCCTGATAAGCTTCATAACCATCGGGCAAATTCAACTTAACAGTAAATATTTCTTCATTATAGGAATGATTAAACACTTTGACAGCCACCTCAATAATATCTCCGGGAGTAACATTTTGTTCGTAAGGATAAAACCTTGCCCATTGTTCATCAAGCCCGTAATTTATATTATCCCAGGGAAACAATTCTCTCAAAATTTGCACTCTTTCTTCCAGAATAGTTGTCAGTTCAGTTAGCTGCTTCTTTGAAAAGGAAAAAAGCGGATCAACGTGCTGATTTGCCAGTAAAACATCCCCTGAAAGCTCATTCAGAATATCAAGGCAATAAAAATAACCGGTTCCCGGATTGAGAAAATTCCGGTTAAGCAAACAATAATCATCTATTCCTGATGGTGTAAATGAATCACCTGCAAAAAACACAGACTCCCCGTTATTCTTTTCAACAAGCAGTGCACCATGATAAAGTGTCTGGCCGGGAAAAAACCGAAATGTAAGAGTATATTCCTTCCAGGGCATCTTTTCTCCCTCTTCCATTACTGCAAAACCTTCTATCGGTTCATTGAAAAGGGCCGGCATATTATAAGCGGAAGGATTTTCAAGGATATCTTTTAATTCAGAAATAATATAGACCGGACAGTTAAATTCTTTAACAGCCTCATTAATAAAGGAAACATGATCAAAATGATAATGAGTAATAAAAATCCCGTCCAGGCTTTTCATTCTACCGGATTTTTTCATCTGTATCAGTTTATCCAGAGCTCCTTTACTTCCGCAATCCATAATAAAAGCCGAACTATCTTTTGAAAAAACAAGCCATACTGTATTAAAACGCATACACCAGTCGGGCAGATCATTCCTGATTACCGATGAATATGGAAAAATATCAACTTTACCCGATTTACCAAGCATATACTCTGTAAGTTCTTCTGTCCGTTCAGGATAGTACCAGCGGTAAGCTGTAACAGACAGATAATTACTATACAGTGATTGTATTCGTTCCATTAATTTTTTTACAGAAGAAAGTTCAGTAATTACGGGCCCTCTTACGGGAATAATAATATCAGGATTTTCCTCAAGTACGAGCTGAAGGCTTCTGTAAAGCTGGCCTAATCTCGTAGCATAACCGTGATAACCGCTAATATCGCTAAATGAATCCTGAAAACTATACAGATCAATAATTTTACCGTCTCCATATATCAAATCGCCAGTGAAAGCAAATTTTTTACCATCTGCATTAATAAAATAGCTCACCGACCCTCTTGTAAATCCGGGTGTATCCAGTACTTTAATTTCAGTACCTTTCCATTTTATGATCTCACCATCCTCAGCAAACAAAGATACTCTTAATGGTTTTATTCCAAACTTGGTTGTTTGGTTCTTCATATTGGTAAACCTGGATTTTGAATAATCCTCCCATATGGAATCACCCCTTGTAAAAAAAGCTCTTTCCTTAAAAGGCACTACAGCTTTAGCTCCTCTTTCAACCAAACTTCTTCCTGCCCAAACAGCATCTCTCCGAAAATGAGTAAATAAAACCATATCGGCATTATTTAATTCATTATTGGGATCACCGTAAACAACCAGCCTGGCACCATCCCTTTCAATCACTGCCCCGTTCACTGCCCCCCTGCTAATAAAAACACTTTCCGATATCTGACGGGAAAAAACCGGATTTATAATTACGACAGATATAAATAATATAAGCAAGGGTAAAGTTGTCATGTTTTTCATATAAACGCATGAAAAATAGTAAAATATTTGTAACATGCATAAATAATTCACCGGAAAACCTTATTCCCCCGCCGGTATTTGGTAATTGATATAAAATGTTTGAAAAAAACTACTTCAATTTATTGTGAATATTAATATTTGATTTTACAGATATTCTGTTTTGTGAATCATTGATAATACCTCTTTTAAAACCTGTATCTAAAATATTGTTGTATACTGATATATTGCTGCAATCCCCTGTAAAGTAAATTCCGGCAGAAATTAGAGAATTATCATCTCTCTTTCCGCTTCTGATAAAGCATCCGTTAATATTAACCCCATTGCAATTATCAACTTTAATTCCATGTTTTAAAAAATCAGTAATATGACAACCGGATACTGAAATTTCCCCGCAATCATACAACTCCAGTGCACCTTCGTTTTTTGAACCCTGCATAATATTATCAGCCAGAATAGTATTTTGCATTTTTCGCATCAATATACCATCTTTCACCTCAATTTGAGGAGGGTAATAATCATCATTGTGATCAAAAACATTGGATCCGATTACAATATTCACGCAATTCTCGGTTATTATATTTCTTTCATACCCTCTGATGAATGTATTACCCGAAACAGATACACCTCTCACATTCTTAAGGTGTATATTTACTGTATGGTTACTGATATGATTACCGGTAATACTCCACAATCCTATTTTATTCATATTTTCGTGGCTGCCATTAAATAATATATTTCTGCCTCCGGGTGTAGGAACAGCCTGAATTGTATTACCGGTAATTGATGCTTCACGGACGCTGCTTCCTTTTTCAGAAGTGTCGACCCAAATATCTGCAGATACAGCAAATTCCTCACTGCAATTGTACTCAATATCATTTCCGGTTATCTGAAAATTTCTGATTTCACTTCCCGTAACCTTAATTCCGGCCTCTTTATTATAACTTATATGGCAATTATTAATATTGATCTGGTGAATATTGACATGATCCAGGAATATTCCTGCTCTATGGCAATTAAAAATATGTGAACTTTCTATAAGAACATTGCGGTTGCGTTCAGACAGCAGAATACCATACTTAACATTCCGAATTAAAACCGATTTAACAACAGTTTTTAAAGTATAGGATAATTCAATTCCAACTGCATCCGGATTGTTACCCGTTATTTCAAGTTCGCTAATTAACGGCATCCGTTCTGCTTGCCACACCTCATCTTTAATTGACTGAGGATTTGAGGTACCCTTATGAGTTCCGGTTATTTTAAAAGCCGGGCCGGATCCTTCCATAATTATTGTCGATGTACCTCCGGCTCCGGTCAATCCAATTCTGCCCCTGGTGGAAAGAATAATTTCAATACTTTCAGTAATTCTGTATTTACCCAGCGGAAAATAAACTACTCCATCGTCAGCGTTAGCAACTGCCATAATAATGGACTGGGTATCATCAGTTATACCATCCCCTTTAGCTCCAAAATCCTTAACATTCGCACCATTGCTGGTGAAGACTGCAGATAACAAAAAAACCAGTAATGCAATGCATCCATTGAACTCATTCATAATTTATTTTCAAATACTATAAGTTAATGACCATTCCTTTCGGGAACTGTCACATTAATATATCCGTTTTCAACTTTGTAACGCAATGATTTTCTGCCGGGTGCAATATACACTTTTTTTAAGGGCCTTCCCGTCAACCCTCAGTGATATTTTCACATCCCTCATCTTTATCGGTTCTTCTATCTTTTGCGTTATGCCCCTATTTTCGGGAAAATAAGATATCAGGTGTATCATCCGTCTCCCTGGTTGTTCAGTAATAAAAACCCTGTCAATTAATGGCAGGACATTCGATTTGAACCCTGGGACTGGCAGGGGTTGCTGTTAAGAACATTCGAAAAGACCCTTTGCTCTTACAGGCATCAAAGCGGATCTCCTTCTCCGATAACTGTTACCCGGACACGCGGATTGATACCCTCAGGTCCCTCGCATTTGAATGAAACTTGATTATTGCCCGGCTTCAGGACTGGCACATTACCTTTGACCGTTACTTTCTGAATAAATTCACCTTTAGGCCCGTAAAGGACACAATCATCGCGAGAATAAAATTCAAGGAACATGCCAGATTCCATCTCAACGGGAAAAATAACAGTCTCGCCTCCAATACTGAATGCAGGATTACTGATTGTTGCCGGAACCATGGGCAAGGCTTTTACAGTGCCGATAACACATCTTACTTCCTTATCTTTCGGAAGGTTATTATACCAAAGTTGCAGTTTATCAACACTCTCAAATTTTACTGTATAAAAATATGAGTTATACACATTAAAGTACTCGTCGGGCCATATATAATCATTAAAGCGTGATGACTCTATCTCAACCAGTTCGAAGTATTTCCAACCTGTAAAATCTATATTGATAAAATGATCTCCCCTGGCGCCCATAGATATATGTTCAGGGCTCTCTACCCTTAAATTCAGTAGTTCTCCGTTTCCGTCACCTTTAACCCAGACTCCCAGCGCCTGGTTCTTTTCAAGGTTAAGCCATGGATCAAATTTTTTCTCCATTTTAATCCATGAACCATCTTGCGGCGATTCACCATTGCTTGATGCATAAAAAGCTCCACCCCTGCTGATCCCTTTTGCAATCTGTTCATCCGATCTTTCAATTCTTCCTGACACTCCCTGTGCACTATCCTCCAGGATAAACTCATCAGTGCCGGAGAAGTCAGTCAGCAATACATTATCCTTATGATCAAAGGGCTGAACCGACATTAAGGGTTCTATTCTCAGTTTTGCCGGTTGCTTTCCAAATTCATTGTTAACTGTCCATGTAGATATCGGATGGCCGGTTCCTTCAACTTTATGCCGCTGAAAAGCAGTTGGTTTAAAATTCCACCTCCCACTTTCTTCCTGAAAAAGTTTAAACTCTTTCCCCGGCTCGCGCAAAAGGGCACATACAGAGTCATTAAAATAGTCCTGATGCCTTAACTCTTCATATTGCCTGATTATCGGTATCAAACGCTCGAAAAGGGGATACTCTTTCAGTGTATTATCATCAACACCTCCGAGCATTGAAAGTCCTGCATTATTACCTGTCATTTTGCTGCACAGGTATTCAATATCGTCAGTAAAAGTAGGTTCGATCTGTGGAGGGTCCCATGTATAGTTTCTCCACCATCCCAAATGGAGAGGCAACAGAAGCCATCCGTTATCTGCAGGAGCCAGCTTATTTATTTCAGGTGTATGCCCCATCCATTCTCCATGACGGGGGTCATCCGATTTGATAGCAGCCAGGTGAATATCTATAAACCTCTTATAACCCCTTGTCGGCCTGTCCCATGCCTGCCACCGTGAACTGTAATGCCAGTAGTGATGAGGCATGTCACACATCTCCATTCCAACAGGTTTTTTCAGGTTTTGAGCTACCTCAAAAATAAATTTAGTACCGTAATACCATGCATTCTCTTTCCCCGCAAGAAGGTCATTCCCGTCAATTGCATCAAAGTATATACCATCAAATCCACATTCATCGATAATTTCAGCAGTCCGTTTTGCTATCTGCCTGAACAGTGGTGTTTCCGGTCCCGGAACAAAAAGTCCGAACATCTCTCTCAGATGATATGCTTTCTCTCCTGCCGGATGGGTAACCACTTTGGTGCCATTGATCCCCCTGGTCAACCCGGTAAATTTATTGAAAGGTGTTGAACTAACTCCGCTAAATTCAATTATCTCACCGCCAATACGGAGGGTACGGCTGTTACGGACAAAAAAACCAATTATCGGCGAAACGTCAGCAGTTGATTCTTTCACAATAATCTCATCATCTCCGGGATTTAGGGGTCCTGCCAGTGTAAATGAATTAAAATAACCCAGATCCTCACTCGGAACAGGGGTTACATGTTCAGACTTCTTATCAATAAAAAAGGTATAAGTAAGTAAAATTGATGAGATACCAGCCTCATGAAGCCTGTCATTTATCCGTTTGAAGCTTTGCCACCCGTATGGCCACTTTGACCTGTCAAGTTCAAACTCTCCATGTTTATAAAATGCTCCTCCTCCATGAATGATCACCTGGTTAAAACCAAGCTTCCGGCATTGCCTGATAGTTTCATAAACCGTATTTTCGGTAAGGCTGCCAAAATCCATCAAATAAGAACCATAACCCTCTTTTTCGAGCTGTGCCCATGCTCCTCCCTTATCCGAGAAGGGTACATCAGGAGCATTTTTCATAACATCGCGGATAGCCGGCAAAATAGACTCCTGCGGAACTCCCACTATTGTCAGTTCAGCTCCTTTCATTCCAAAACGTTCATAACAACATGCCCACAGATGAGTTTGCAGGGCAGGCAACTGACGAACATGAGTAAAAAGGTTCATTGAAAGTGCACATGCGGCAAAATACTCTGAAGTCATTCCCTCAAGTATCAGGGGAATATTAATAAAAGTCAATGACTCAGCCTGTCCGTCGATACCGGTTATTTTAAAATTAATATTGTCATCGTTGCTGGTGACAAGCACCTTTGCCTTAAAATTTGCCGTGCTGAAATCCAGAAAAAGGATATCACTTTTAATTTCAACATTTGTAACATTATGCTGCTTACCATCCTTGATAACATACGCACAATAAGATACAGTATCTTTAAAAAGCAAGCCATTACCGGTATTTTTATCCGTAAAACTTAGGTTTTTACCATCCCTTCCAATTTCATAACTGAAATTAAAATTTTCAATTACAATAGCTTGTCTGTTCTTCCCTAAACAACCTGTGGTTAGCGAAATAGTAATAATGGCTATAAACTTCAGAAATTTTTGTTCCATAAAAATTTTTTTTCATATTGAGGACAACATCAGTTCCTCTTCCCCCGGCTCATGTAAGAGTCAGTATAACCTTATCATTAGCGCCTGGAATATTATTCAAATGGGTATAACTTAATTAAACATACTAATTATCTTTTTGAATGGAACAAGTAAGGTATTCCAGGGTAGTTCTGAAATAACCATTAAAAAAAGTATTGAAGGATCAAAGTATACTGCAGCTAATACTATAGCCATTCCATTATTCATGTATGCTGCTCCGATTGTTGTTGCTATTTTACCTTTAAAATCTTCGGAATAGCCCATAAAATATCCAAAAATATGCAACAGTATAAATACCAGATATAAAAAGGCGGTTTGCCAAATCAGGTTAACCGGGTTACTTAAAATTATATTTCTTTGGGAACCCATAGCCGTATATACCAAGATTGCCAGGATAAACACGTTTACAGAGGTAAATAAATGATTTGTACGGTCGATTATTTGTGGAAAATAACGCTTAACAAGCTGTGACAGGATCATTGGTATAAATATAATTATGGCAAGGTCTTTAAATAAAGACCATGGATCGACTGACATATTATTCATTCCAATAACCATGAACAACAGAGGAACGGTAACCGGTGCAATAAGGGATGTAGCTATTACTATACCTGCCGAAAGGGCAGTATTGCCTTTTAATAAATCGGTAAGTGCAGGGGTTGCCACTCCCGCAGGCATTGAGGTAACAAGTAAAACTCCCAGGGCAAGGGTTTCATCAAAAAATTTTATCGGGAAATAAAAAAGTACAGGTATAACTATCATATTCATCATAACAACAAACACCATAAACCTGTAATTTTTCATCTTATGGATAATATGAGATACATCGGTCTTTAAAAAAACCAGAAAAAGCATTGCTATTAAGAACAGTTTAAGCAATGACATCAGGAAATCGTTATATACCGGGAAGATCAATCCTAATATTAGTCCTGAAATCAAAAATATCCAAAAGTATTTTTCAATATAAAAAGATGCCTTCATAAAAATATGTCAGAATAACGAACCGAAAGAAGTACTCAATCCTAAAATTGATTGATAAGAGATAAAGAGCGAAAACAATAATGTTAGCAATAACCCAATATTTAACCATAATCCTGCCCTGTTCTCACTCATTATATCCTTTTTATTCAATAAGTACATTATAGCGATAACTACTACCGGCAGCACAAAGATCTGGAATAACTGGCTCAGCAGCATTGCAAAGACAGGCCTGGCGCCCATCAAAGGAACTATAAGCCCAAATAACAGTCCGGCTATTGTCAAAATACGAAACATTGGCCCTTTATAGTTTACAGGTTCATTATTATAGTCTCCTATCAACAAAGGAGCCAGCATAACTATAGGTAAAATTGACGACAATGCTGCACCAAGTATGCCCATAATAAAAATGGAAAGTGCAAATCTCCCCAGTAACGGTTCCAGAAGTGTAACCATGGTAATAACTTCTTCTACCGGCTTATTCATAACATAAAGTGTACCTGCAGCACAGGCCATAATTGAACCGCTTACTAAAAACATAAGGACAGATGCAATGACAGCATCCCTTCTCTGCTCCCTTAATTGATTAAGAGCCCATTTTTTTTCTTTCATCAGCACACTGCGAACAACAAATGTAGGCGCTGTAAGTGTAGTGCCAACAAGCGCAGCGATGACCATAGGTGCACTAGCTTCAACCGGTATAGTGGGTATAAGCCCTTTTGCCATTTCTGACGGCTCCGGCAATACTAAAAACATAGTAAGAATAAAGCTGATTCCCATAATTGACACAAAGACTATCAATATCTTTTCAAAAAATGAATATTCTCCAAGGAGGATCAAAGTATACATAAGAATAATAATTCCTGCAGCAATCCATAATGGGTTCCATCCCTGCCCGTTAAACAGGATGATTGTCCATTCATGTACTAAATCTGAAATAATTCCCATAATACCCATCAAAGCCAGAATTTCTACGATCACCAGTCCAACTAAAGTGATCAAAGCTACCGGACGGCCTAAAATTTTTAAATGTTTTTTATAACCGTATAGTGCTCCTTCCCCTGTTACTACAGCATACCTGCCATAAGCCTCCAACATCACAAAACTAAAAAAACAGGATAATGCAAGAGCCCACATCATAGAAAGGCCATATCTGGAACCTGCTGAAGCCATTGCCACAACACTACCGGTACCAATTGTATAACCAACCAGAAAAAACCCGGGCCCTACTGACAATAAAAAATTCCAAAAACGCTTTAATATTCCCGACTTTTTTGCCATAAATAATATCTCCTATAAATATAATCTGCCATAATAAGTGTTTTTTTATTGAATAAAAAAATCAATTATGCCGATAATAAAATTTTGAACAGACTCAACAGCTATATAGCTTAATATTATCATTTTTTATACCGGGGCAGTACTTCACTACTCTGGTGAACTATTCCTATTTTAATATGGTTCTCTGATTCAATTCGTTTATCAATATATTCCTGAACTTTATCAATGTCAAGATGGAAGAAACCCATAATATTAGTTAATACCTGATCCATAGTCAGGGTTGCCTTAAAATTACGCTTAATATGGTTTAAGTACATACATTCCGATGCAGCAAAAGGATCTTCTATGACCTTATCATCCAGCATTTTCCAAAGGGTTGCATCATCAAAACGGGCCAGCTTGGCCATTTCTCTGCCATGAGTAGGCGCTATTCCTTCTTCACAGGGGGACAGGAGTATAATTTCCCCGCCGGGTTTAGTAGCCAGTTCAGCAGAAAAAAGTCCTTTATCGGCCTGAGTCAGGTCATAATCAGAAGGATACGCACTGCTGAGTGTAATATCAGCATATTCCCTGAAGTTAACACCAAAAATCTTCTCTCCCCATTTTACTGCCTCCCTGTGAGCTTCGATAAAATGGCCGGATACCAATTTCAGAATCTCACCTTTTTCGGTCTGTAATACATTAACTATAAAATGAAGCCCTACTTCCATGGCAAAGTCCTCCATCTCCTCACGGCATGGAGTGACGATCTTACCCAGTTGTTGTTCTGTGGCGCCCAGAAGGTGCATTGCATTAGTAGTCTTCACGCCTGCAATACCCGGAAGTAACATTTTTGCACCTCCGCTCCAGCCCACAGGATGATGTGGCAATACTCCCCCAACGGCAATCCTAAAATCAGCCTCCATGACATCCCTGTTAACTATAATATGTGTACCCCTCCGGGTTACTCCTTTATCCACCAAATTATTATGGCAGTCATGCCCTTTAATATCAACTTGTTGCATTAACTCACGACCATATTTTAAAGCAATCTCCCCTTCTGTCATAGGCCTGTGGGTTCCATAACCTATTACAATTTTGATCTGGTCATTTTTTATTCCCGCAGAATGAAGTTCCTCCAACACTACCGGAATTATTCTGTCCTGAGGTGTAACACGTGTACGGTCATCTCCCATTATGACAATTTTTGCATTTTGGGGTACTATGTCCCTTAACCTGCCGGTTCCAACCGGCTCCATTATACCTCTTCTGATCTCTTCAGCTTCATTGGCAGGAAGTGGAAACTCATTAGCTTTTAAATTAAAAACTAAATTCTTTTCGGGTATCTGCAAATCGACTATTCTTTGTCCATAATGTACCGGGATAGTAACTTCTAATTTGGATTGTGTCATAAATATCACTGATTATTAATTAAAACGCATTTAAACCAGCCTCATGCAGGAGAGCGGCCACATTTTTTTTACTTTTATATGCAGCAGCATCAGGATCAGCTGTATAATCAAATCCAAGTTCTATGGTAAGAAAACCATCATAACCCAATTCATTTAATATCTGTAAAAAAGGAATAAAGCTAATAGTCCCTTCCCCGGGTATTTTATGCTGATCTGACAGACCATTATTGTCATCAAGATGAATATGGAAGGGGATATTGTTTGATTGGAGTATATAAAGGCAATCGGTCAGCGATTCTTTATTGACATGGCAATGTCCTGTGTCAAGGGCAATACCCATATTGGAATATTGATTTTTCTCTATTAATCTCACTCCGTCTTCAACTGTCAATATCAGGTCACTCTCATACATATGTGCCGGTTCAAGTAACAGAATCACGTCTTTCTCAAGAGAATACTCCACCAACTCATCGAGACTTGAAACAAGTGCCTGCATACCTTTGTTATAGCCCTGCCCAAACAGGGTTCTTCCGGGACAAAGACTTACTTTTTTACATCCAAGACTTACGGAGGTATCGATACTTCTTTTTATGTAATCAACACTATCTCTCCTTATGCTTTTTACAGGACTGCAGAGGCTTGTCGGGTAACCGAACTGAGCAGGAATAAAGCCTGATATCTCAAGTCCGTTCTTTTCCAGGGCGCCCTGCACTAAAGATATTGCTTCTTCGTCCATATCCCTGTAATAAGCATGAGGACGGCCTCCCCAAATCTCAATACCCGGGTAACCCTGACGGGCTACCCTGTTGATAGTCTCTTCCAATGTGTAATTAAAATATAATTTTGTGGAAATACTTAACTTCATTAGTCTGTTATTCTTTTATAAGCTTCTCTAACATTATTTTCATTTTGACGGCTTCATCCATAATATTATCTATTGCACTGATATCAACAACCACGTAGCCATCATAACCTGTCTTCTTAAGCGTCCTTATTATATTGCCAAAATTTATATTACCCTTCCCCGGCTCATAATGATATGGCCTGGTACCATCATT
>CAZJGI010000042.1:0-28500 GCA_964545315.1 uncultured Prolixibacteraceae bacterium | reverse complement strand
CCGGATATCAGTCCGGACGGCATAGGTTCCCACCGGTCTTTTTTCCATATCCACCTGGACTTGGCTGCTTCATCTGCCACCTCAAGTTTGCAATCATCCCTGATATCGTCAATTAATTCTGCAGCTTCCAACCGGTTTAACACACCAGTATTAGGGCCTGATTCAAAAATAAATCCATTTTCAGCATAAGTCTGTATAACACCTCCTGTATGGCCTGTTTTTTCGTATACCCTGAATTTAATTCCTGCTTTACTAAGATAAAATGCAGTTGTAAGTCCGCTTAAACCTGCCCCAATTATTGCAACTTTCATATTTTTCTTTGTTTATTTATTCTCATGTAATTTTTTTTATCATTCCAAATAACCTTATACTGCTTATTCGCTGTAATCCTTTAATATTATGCCATTCAAAAAATCATTGTTTGAGGACACCTGTTTCTCAAATTTTTTTTAAAGTGATTTGGAAAAACGCCCTGACCCGTTTTTATATTGGGGATCAAATTTAGAAGCAATATTCCTGATGAAAAATCTCCCTTTTTCTGTTACTTTAAAAATCAATTCATTATCAATCTCCAGCAAGCCATCCTGAACAAATTCATCAAATTCTGTTCTGTTGTATTTTATGGCATTTTTTAACTTTTCCGGGGTAAGATTAAAAGTTATTGCCGAATCACTAAGTGATACATATTCATTACACATAATTTCAGTAATAATATGTCTTATAATTTTTTCATCGGTATTTACCTTATATCCCTTATGCGTTGCAAAAGTGTCATTCATAATAATGTCAGTATATTTATAAGGATCTTTTTCATTTTGTGCATATGCACTTTCGAGCTGACTGATACCTGTTGCCCCGAATGCATAGACCTGCCCGGTTGTTTCCCGGGTGCAATAGCCCTGAAAATTACGATGAAGTTTTCGGTTCATTAATGCTATACTTAATTCGTCGTCATTTTTCGCAAAGTGGTCCAGGCCAATAGGAGTATAGCCGTTAGCTGTCAGTATTTCATATCCTGCCTTGAACATTTCCAATTTTTCTTTTGCTCCGGGTAAGCCTCCGGATTCCAGGATTTTTTGTGCTTTTTTTATCCATGGTACATGAGCATATGAAAAAGTAACCAGCCTGTCGGGGGATATCAACAGCGCCCTCTCAATTGTCTCTGAAAATGTTTCCGGGGTCTGTAAGGGTAATCCATAAATAAAGTCAAGGTTAATTCCTGTGCCATGGTAGCTTTTTATTATTGATACAAGGTCTTCTACAGGAATTTTCGGGGAATCACGATTCACATTGTCAAGAACATCCTTTCTGAAATCCTGTATGCCCAGGCTAAAACGGTTGAAGCCGGCAGTTATCAGTTTGTCAATGTATGATTCATTCAATAATGCAGGATGACATTCAATAGCAATTTCAGGTTGGGGAATATATGTAAAGTTATCTTTAATTAACTCCATGATCCCGATGATCATTTCTGCAGGTATTGAATTAGGAGTGCCTCCTCCCCAGTGCACCTGGGATATTTTCCGGGAAGGATCCAGCAGTTTTTTTACTTTTAATATCTCTTTACTTACCGCATCAATATAATTATGAATTTTATTTTTGTCTCGTGTCAGGTGTGAATTACAACCGCAGAAATAACACAACTTTGTACAAAAAGGTATATGAATATAAAATGAGATATTTTCAGGCCATTCACTGTTTGAATTTTTTACTGCCTCAATATAATCATCAGATGTAAAGTTACCATGAAAATAATTTGCAGGCGGATAGCTTGTATACCTGGGTATCGGAAGATTATATTTTGATATCAGGCTGTCAGGAATTTCCATCTTGAGAATAAAAATTATTTTTAAAGATTAAAGGTATAAGAATTAACAACATAATTGCCAGGATGATTTCTATAAAGAAAAGGCCTCTGTAAGCAATGGCATCTGCAACCTTACCGCTCATAACTGCAATGAAGAGGCTGCTTATATGTGTAATGACTATCTGAATTGTAAAATCCGTTCCTTCACGCCCTTTTCTTACTATTTTCATTGCAAGGGTATAAACGAACACCGAAGACATCGCATAAGAACTCCAAAGCAGGGCGACACCTGTATAAATCAGGTATAATGGATGATTTGTAAAGGTTAGGATAAAAAAGAACACTGCTGTAAGCAAACTAAAAGAAGGGAATACCCACACCGACTTAACAAGTCCGATCCTGCGTATTAGCATACCTGCAGGAATGGTCATTATGGTTCCACATGCTGTGCCAAAAATTCCTGAGATAAAACCGATTTGTTTTACATTATAACCCAGGTCGACGAGATAAGGCTTTATCATTGTCAGAATTCCGATCAGTCCGGAATAAAAGAGGAACAATAATAACAGGTGTCCGATGATCTTTTTCTGACTGAAGAAATTAACAAATTCAAGGGGAGATATATTTTTTCGCGATTTTTTCGTTGCTTTTTGTTCTCTTGCCGGATATAATGATACAGGGATTAAGACAATTATAACAAATGCCGCTAAAAGAAAAAGTAAATATTTCCAGCCCCAGTAGTGATATATAACGAGTAACACACCGCTGCCAACCAGGGTGCCCATGAAGTTGCCGGCTGATTGCATACTGTTCCCAAGGCTTCTTTCTTTTTCTTTAAGTATAAGAATTGCAAAAGCATCAGTCGCTATATCGTGTGTGGCTGACGCAATGAATGCAATTATCATAAGTACAATAATTGTGGTGAAGTCTGTTTCCAGATTAAAAAAACCGGTAGCAAATATGACTAAAGCATAAAAAGATTCAGATAATAAAATCCATTTCCTGTATTGCCGGGTATTACTGCATGAACTGTCAACAAGGGGTGCCCATAAAAATTTTATGATCCATGGTAATTTAATAAGCTGCAGGTATCCTATCGATTCAAGAGAATAGTTTTCCATGCGCATAATTACCGGTACCACCGTTGAGAAGAAACTCATAGGTATAGACTGGGCAAGGTAAAGGCTCAGAAGTGTCAGGTATTTGTTTGTCTCTTTTATCTTCATCAATACTAAAATATAATTTTCAGGTTCAAACCCATTGTTGCCGGTTTTCCAATTTGGGCATAAGAGTTGCCCAGTGCCTGAAAGTAAAATGAGTTATAATCTGCGTTAAGAATATTCATTCCCCATAGTGAGAGGGTTATATTGTTCTTTTCAAAACTTAGCCTGTTGTTCAATAGCCCGTAATATTTCTGAAAAGCTTCATTTGATTCGTGCCAGAAGTGTTTGCCAAATCCGCCGTATGTTAAATTTAACCTGATCCTGTCGAGCCAGTCCGAATTCAGTTCAACTAAATAATTACCTCCCATATTGAATGAATATTGAGGCACGTAGGGTAAATAATTTCCCGAATAGATTTCATTTGCATTTTTTTCATACTCAATGAATTTTGCTTTATTATATCCAAAACCCAGCCATGTCTCCAGGTTTTTTGCAGGCAGGGCTTTCAATTCCAGTTCTACCCCTTTGCTTTCAGATTTACCGGCATTTGTAAGCATTGAACCTGTGCCGCTGGGAACAGTCTGATATATCTGCTGATTGGTCCAGTCTATATAGAATATTGCAATGTTTGCATATACTCTTTGTTGTAACCATTTTGCCTTTAATCCGGCCTCATAAGTCCAGGAGTGTTCAGGATTGAAGGTGCGATCTTCAAGCCTTTCAAATGTTGCATTAAATCCGCCCGGATTATAACCTTTGGCAATGGTGAAATAGGGGACAAGGTATTCGTTAATATTGTATTTAAGAGCTATTTTGGGAAGAATCTCAAAAAACAGGGTATCACTGTTAACTGTTTCTGCAGTGTTTTGATTACCATTAATATATTTATCGTGAATATAGTCAAGGGTCGCTTTTTCCATATCTGCCCTTATTCCGGCTGAAAAAGTGAAATCCCCGAAGTTGAAGGTTGACTGGTGAAAAATTGCAATCCCTGAATTAATGTTATCATAACTTTTTATATAATAATAATCCGAATAAGGAAGCTTGTATTTTTCAATTCCGTCAGGGCCATATTCTAAGGTAACTGACTTGTCTAATATCTGTTTAAATCCAAAAGCTCCCAAAAGCCAGTTATAATTACCTTTATTTGTCGATTCGGCTATTAATTCCTGGGCTATCATATTCAGCTTTTGGTCCTGGATTACAAAGAAGAGGGATGCAGGGGTAAAATCCTGATCTATTTCCTGCTGGTCATTCAGGGTTTGTAAACTGGTTACAGCCCGTAACGAATATTTTCCTGCATTATAATTCATATTCAATCCGGCTGACATCAACTTCCTGTTATAGATGCTTTCCTTGTCATAGCTTATATTCCCGGCTTTCATTGTTTCATCATTAAATAATGCATATGGATATCCACCCTGACGGCTGTCTTCATACTGAATGTTTGTCAGGGCATTAAATTTTTCCGATGGCTCAAAAAATGCCTTAATACGGCCCGAGTAACTGTTGATTTTATCAATATCTGTCCCTGTGAATTGATTTTCATAAAAACCGTCATTATGTTTTTGATTTAAGCTGGCCGTTATTGCCAGTGAATTGCCTAACGGCTGGTTATGCGTAATATTTGAGCGAACCTGGTTAAAATTGCCGTAATCAACTGAAATAGTCGTAGCTTTTTCTTTTCCTGGCCGGTTTGTTACTACATTGATAAGACCACCCATTGCATTTCGTCCATATAAAGTTCCCTGCGGACCCCGCAGTACCTCCACTCTTTCTATATCATAAAAGTCAAAGTTAAAGGCAGCTTTTTCAAAATAGGGTATTTCATCAACATACAAACCCACTGAGGGAGTGTTGATCCGGTTTCCTACACCTCGTATATAAACGGGAGAGGTTAATTTGGAACCGTAATCAGGCATGAAAAAATTAGGGACAAAATTTGAAATATCAGTAAGATTTTCAATACGGTTAGTTTCTACAACCCTTTCAGTAACAATAGAAGCTGCAACAGGTATTTCAAAAATATTACGGTTGTATTTAGATGATTTGATGACTATTTCATCCAGTTTGTAGTTCTTCAGGGTATCCCGGTCTGCATTATCTGCAAATATTTTGAATTGAATAAGGAATAATATGGTCAGTAAGACTAAAAAAAATTTCATTATAATATAATTTAATAATAAAAGAAAAATTTCAGGCTGGTTCTTTGCCTGCAATATCTGATATAAAAAAGATGGAATCAGATAAATGGTGGAGGGCGGCAGAAATTTGCAGAGAAATAATTACATTTTATTACGGGTTCATTCCAACAATGGAAGATATCCCTTTCATTATCCTGTGAAAACTTTTGATAGTAGCTGTTTAAAAAATCAGCAAAATCTGATTGTTTTTTTAACTTCTCATAGTCAGGATAACAATTTTGGGCAGCTTTGTAAACAATGCAGGAGTCCGTTTTGAATCCTTTTTTGTTTAACTCCCCTTCAGGATTTTGTTGGAAATTAATAAGGAAAAAGAAGGCATAGAAAAACACAAAAGCTATATAGGGTAAGTGTGTTGAAAATATTCCTATTGTAAACATCTTGCTTTTGTATTTTTTAAGTGTTACAAAATTATAATATCCTGTTACTAAAAAAAATTATCTGTTATTTTTTACTGCATTTTTTCTTTGGTGCATTATTAATTTGTTGATTTTTAAAGTTGATATGAATCATTTGGAAAGTTTTGATACTTTTTAAACTTTAAAATAAATCCTCAAATATCATTGATACCCGGGAATTCTTCAGGTTCGTAAGCCTGATTTCTGTATTGGGGTTCAAATCCCGCTCCGGAGATTGCTCTACAGATTCCGTCAGCATCCATTATAAATTTTGCACCTGCTGCCGACACCACATTTTCTTCCATCATCACAGAACCGAAATCGTTCGCACCTCCGAAAAGACAAAGACTGGCTGTTTCAACGCCGGTGGTTAGCCAGGATGCCTGAATGTTTTTTATATTGTTTAGCATCATCCGGCTTATTGCCACTAACCTGATATAGTCATTGGCAGTTGTTTGATTAATAATACCTTCACTCTGCAGAACAGTTCCTTCATCCATAAAAGGCCAGGGGATAAAGGTAACAAATCCATAATGGCCATCCGGTTTTTCAGATTGAACCTGACGAAGGTAAATGAGGTGTTGGATTCTTTCTTCAGGTGTTTCAATGTGGCCAAACATCATGGTAGCTGATGTAACCAGGTTCATTTTATGCGCTTCTCTCATTACCTCAAGCCATTCTGTTGTTTTACATTTTCCGGGTGATATGATTCGCCTTACCCTGTCTGAAAGGATCTCTGCTCCGGCTCCCGGTAAACTGTCCATGCCGGATTCTGTAAGTTTATCCAATATCTCACGATAACTCTTTCTTTCCTTCCTGGCAAGGAAAACAATCTCAGGAGGTCCCAGGGCGTGTAGCTTTAATCCCGGGAAACGATTTTTTAACTCTGAAAACAATGATGTGTAGAAATTAATACCTAAGCGGGGATTCAGGCCACCTTGTAATAATAACTGGTTACCACCTGCTGCCCGGAGTTCTTTTATTTTATTGATATATTCAGGAATGGTGGTAACATATTGTACGGGATCATTAATTCCACAATGAAAATTACAAAACTTACATCCTGAAATACATACATTAGTAATATTGATGTTTCTGTCAATTATCCACCCGACTTTTTTACCGGGTACCTGAATACTTCTGCATTCATGTGCAGCCATCATCAGCTCGCCTGTTGTGGCATATGAATATATGTAAAGGCCTTCCTCAAGGGTCAGGGGTTCTAAATTAATTGCCTTCTGTAATATAATATCCGTATTCATTAAATTATTTACTACTCATTACTGTTCAAATAAAAAAATTCAGCATGAATTAGTTTTATAGTATTTTTGACAAAAAATGATTCACCATGCAGATAAAAATTTCAAAAATAGCAGAATTAAAGGAAAAATGTACAACTGCAATAATAATAGATAAATCAAAAGCATTACCGGAAGTTTTATTTGGGGAAGCCGAAATCACATATATGCAGGAAAAACTTGAATCTAAAACAGAGTATGCATTAGCAAAACATCCTATCATATTTTTTATCCATAAAAGCAAAGAGGGAGCGGATATTTTTGTTAATAAGGAAAATGCACGCAGGGCAGGGTCGAAATTTTATGATATACTGAAGGATGAAAGAACCACTTCTTTTCAGATTATTGATATAACCGGAAATTCCTTTGCCTTACCTTTTCTGGAAGGCTTTTTATTATCGTCTTATTCATTTTCGAAATATAAAAAGGAGAAAGAGGATTATCTCCCGGAGGAAGTTTTTATTGCAGGGGAAGAGATACCTGAGGATGAAATTTCAGAAATGGTAATCCTTACCGAGGCAGTATTTAGAGCCCGGAACCTTGTAAATGAGCCACTTTCCTATCTCTCGGCCAACATTTTTTCTGAGGAATTGGAGAAGATGGGAAAACTAGCAGGATTTTCTGTCGAGGTATTAAGTAAGAAAAAGATTGAAGCCTTACGTATGGGTGGTTTGCTTGCAGTAAATAAGGGAAGCATCGATCCACCCACATTTAATATTTTGGAATGGAAACCTGAAAATGCGGTAAACAGCCAACCGGTTGTGCTTGTGGGTAAAGGTGTTATGTTTGATACAGGAGGGTTAAGCCTGAAGCCGACCGCTAAGTCGATGGATTATATGAAATGTGACATGGCCGGTGGGGCAGTCGTTGCTTCGACAATTTTTGCAGCTGCAAAAAATAAACTTCCTGTACAACTAATCGGTTTGATACCCGCCACTGATAATCGCCCCGACGGAAATGCTTTTGTCCCGGGCGACATTATTACAATGTTTGACGGTACTACTGTTGAGATAAAGAACACAGATGCTGAAGGCAGGCTTCTGTTGGCTGATGCCCTGAGTTATGCAAAAAAATATAATCCCTCACTGGTTATTGATGTGGCCACACTCACCGGTGCCACTGAAATAATTTGCGGACATTACGCACTGATCGCCATGGGGAACAATGTTGAGAATATGGATAAGTTAAAACATGTTGGAGATATGGTATATGAAAGATTGGTGGAACTTCCGCTCTGGGATGAATTTGCAAATGCATTGAAATCGCCTGTCGCCGATTTGAACAATCTGGGCACACGTGAAGCTCAAACTTCTGTCGCAGGTAAGTTCCTTGAACATTTCACCGGTTATCCCTGGATTCATCTTGATATTGCAGGTGTTGCTTTCTATCATGAAAAGGATTTCTATAACCTTGCAGGAGGTACAGGTTTTGGTATACGGCTACTTTATAACTTTTTGAAAAAGTTCAATTAATAATTTAACTTTGCAAATTATTTAATATAAAATGACAGATATTATTAAGGTTGGAATATCACATGGGGATATCAACGGCATAGGCTATGAGGTTATCATGAAAACCCTGCTCGATCCCCGTATAATGGAAATGTGTATACCGATAATATACGGATCTCCCAAAGTTGCTGCCTATCACCGTAAGGCTCTTAATATAAATAATTTAAGCCTTAATCACATCCGTTCTCCCAAAGAGGCCGGGCCTCAAAAAGCCCATGTTATTAATTGTATTGATGATAACATAAGGGTTGAACTTGGAAAGTTAACATTAAGTGCGGGGGAGTCTTCGCTGATGGCTCTTGAACGAGCCACCGATGACTTAAAACAAGGAATGATAGATGTGCTGGTTACTGCTCCTATCAATAAAGAGAATATCCAGAGTGAAAAATTTAATTTTCCCGGGCATACTGAATTCCTGGCAAGGAAATTCAATACAACAGCATACCTTATGTTAATGGTGAGTGAAACCATGAAGGTAGGCCTGGTAACGACCCATCTGCCTGTTGCTAAGGTTGCGGAAAATATCACCAGCGATGCAATTGTGTCAAAGCTTAAAATAATCTCTGAGTCATTGAAACAGGATTTTGCTGTTATAAGGCCGAGGATTGCTGTCCTGGGTCTTAACCCGCATGCAGGGGATAACGGATTATTGGGGAATGAGGAAAATGATGTAATAATTCCTGCAATAGAGCGGGCAAAGAATGATGGTATTATTGCGATGGGGCCATATTCTTCAGATGGCTTTTTTGGTTCTGAAGACTATAGAAAATTCGACGCTATTCTGGCTATGTATCATGATCAGGGCCTGATACCATTTAAACTGGCCTCATTTGAAAGTGGGGTAAATTATACAGCCGGATTACCTGTTGTGCGTACTTCACCTGCTCATGGTACTGCATTTCCCATCGCAGGTGAGGGTAAAGCATCTCCGGATTCTTTTCGCCAGGCTTTATACCTTGCGATTGATATTTTTAAAAACCGGCAGATGCACAAAGAGATGACAAAGAATCCATTGAAAAGATATGATATCAACTCGAATCAGGAAGACGAAAGTATAGATATTGAGGCAGATGATGATCAAAATTATTAAATTTCATTTTTAATGTATGAATTTATCCGTGGAGATATTGCCGATCTGAAACCTTCCAGCGTGGTTATTGAAGCAGGAGGCGTCGGTTATTTTATTAATATCTCTTTAAATACCTACAGTAAAATAAACGGAACTAAAAATACCCGTTTACTCCTTCATCAGGTTGTGCGTGAAGATGCCCATATACTTTACGGATTCGCTGAAAAAAGCGAAAGAGACCTGTTCCGAAATCTTATTTCAGTAAATGGAGTAGGTGCAAATACTGCGATAATGATGCTTTCATCATTAAGTGCTGATGAAATAAGATCATCAGTTATTGCGGGTAACGCCACTCTCCTTACTACTGTGAAAGGAATAGGATCGAAAACTGCCCAACGAATAATTATTGATCTTCGGGATAAACTCGCTGCAACTATAGAAAGCAGTCAAATTTTATTAACCCCGGACAATACTCTTCAAAAAGAATCGTTATCTGCTTTAGTCATGCTGGGTTTCGCAAAGAAAGATGCAGAAAAGGCAGTCTCAAAAATTATCCGGGAGAATCCGGATGCGTCGCTCGAGAGTGTGATCAAACTAGCGTTAAAACGGTTATAAACAGGAATGGAATTGACTCGAATATTGAAAAGAGAATATACCTTATATTTAATATTCTCCCTGCTTGCAATTTGTGGAAAAAGCTATGCGCGGGAGTCATATAATGAGCATTTTAATTATGTGCAATTTCAGGACACCCTTGAATTGGACACTACCGGTAATCTTCCTTTCCCTTTTAAAGACCAGCCCGCTTTTGGCCAAACCTCAACCGATTCACTGAATATTTTTTTAAACAAACCGGATAACATAAATTTTGAAATCGAATATGATCCGGAAACCGGCCAGTATATTTTCTATGAAAAAGTCGGTAAGTTGAATTACCGGCTGCCACAAACAATGTCACTTGAGAATTATATTGATCATGATTTCGAAAAATCGGTTCAGGATTACTGGAAGCAAAGAAGTAATATGCATTACATGGAGCAGCGAAGATCATTACTGCCGAAGCTGACAGTGGGAGGAGAAGCTTTTAACAGGATATTTGGAGGAAATACCGTGAATATCCAACCTCAGGGATATGTGGAAGTAAGTTTTGGTTATCAGATGAATGCAACTGAGAATCCGGCTATCCCTGAACGGTTGAGAAAAGTGCCTGCGTTTGACTTCGACGAAAAGATACAGATGAATGTCACCGGACAGATAGGAACAAAGATGAATATGCGTGTTAATTATAACACAGAGGCTACCTTTGATTATGAAAATAAGATGAACCTGGAATATAACGGTGATGAAGATGAAATAATCAAAAGAATAGAAGCCGGAAATGTTTCCCTGCCTTTAAATGGTACATTGATTACCGGAGCTTCAAATCTTTTTGGGGTAAAAGCTGAAATGCAATTTGGAAGACTGACGCTTACTACGTTGTTTTCTCAACATAAAGGTGAAACTCAGACTGTTGAAACAGAGGGAGGTGCACAAATAACCAATTTTGAAATTTCTGCCGCTGATTATGATGCGAACAGACATTTTTTCCTTTCACAGTTTTTCAGGGAGAATTATGACACATGGCTTCAAAATACTGCTGTTCCCTTATCTCCGGTGGCAATTAACAAGATTGAAATTTGGGTAACAAATAAATCAAGCAATTTTAGTGAAGCACGAAATATCATTGCATTTCAGGATTTGGGGGAACATGACCCTCATATATTTAATGAAATATCTGATTTTCAGGAAAATACAGGCGCGCCTTACCCGGAAAATATCTTTCCCCATAACAATGCAAACAGGCTGTACTACGAAATGGCAAATACCTACAATGCAATTCGTAATTCACGCGATATAACATCGGTAATGTCACAGTTCAGCCCGGGATTTGTGGGCGGGCAGGATTTTGAGAAGATCGATCAGGCAAGGAAACTTACACCGTCTGAATATACTGTTAATGAAAGGCTGGGTTATATATCACTTAATACAGCCTTAAATGCCGATGAAGTTTTGGCAGTTGCATTCAGTTATACTTCGAATGGAAAGGTATTTCAGGTGGGGGAGTTCTCAACAGATGGAGTAGAAGCCCCTCAAACACTTATATTAAAACTGATAAAAGGAACTAACCTTTCTCCGGGGCTTCCCACATGGGAACTGATGATGAAAAATATTTATAACCTTGATGCATATCAGCTGACCAACGACGAATTTATTCTAAATGTAGTATATCAAAACGATTCAACAGGCACATATATAAATTATTTGCCTGAAGGCAGGATAAACGGGCATATCCTTCTCGAAGTTATGAATCTCGATAAACTCAATAAACAGCTTGATCCTTATAAGGATGGTGTTTTCGATTACATTGAGGGAATAACGGTAAATTCAGGAAGAGGCCGGATAATCTTTCCTGTACTGGAACCCTTCGGTAAAACTCTCACTGATTCGATTCAAGACCCTGCTCTGATTGATAAATATGTTTTTTCTTCTCTTTACGATTCTACACAGATAATTGCTGCGCAGGATGCTGAGCATAATAAGTTCAGACTTGCCGGCTCCTATAAGGGGGCGTCAGGATCAGATATTATGCTGGGAACACTTAACCTGGCTGAAGGCTCTGTTAAGGTTACTGCCGGGGGGCGTGAACTTACTGAAAATATTGATTATACAGTAGATTATACTCTCGGACAGGTAAGGATTATTAACCAGGCACTCCTGGAAGCAGGAACACCTATTCAGGTATCTACTGAAAGTGAGGATCTGTTTACTATGCAGCGTAAAACACTATTGGGTACTCATGCTAACTATGCTTTCTCAGATAATTTTAATCTGGGAGCAACTGCTCTGTATATGCATGAACGGCCTCTTACGCAGAAAGTGGATTATGGGGAAGACCCAATATCCAACCTGATGATTGGTTTTGATACCCGCTGGACACAAGAAAATATGTTGCTGACAAAATTGGCAGATGCACTTCCATTTTACAGTACAAATACCCCGTCGTCTATCGATGTTGAAGCTGAAGTTGCCCAGCTTATACCCGGACATTCAAATGTTATTGAGAAAAAAGGAAATGCCTATATCGACGATTTTGAGGGAACTCAAACATCTATTGATCTTAAAGCAAGACAGTCGTGGGTACTGGCAAGTACCCCTCAGTTTCAGAATGACCTTTTCCCTGAAGGCAACCTGACAAACTCTCTTGAGTATGGATTTAACAGGGCATTACTTGCGTGGTACATTATTGATCCGCTTCTGTTAAGAAACACAAGCCTTACTCCCGATCATATCAAAAATGATAAAGACCTTCAGTCAAATCATTTTGTTAGAGAAGTCTTTGAAAAAGAGATTTTTCCTGCAAAGGAGTCGCCAAGAGGTGAACCAACCAATATACCCGTATTAGACCTTGCATTTTACCCTTCAGAGCGTGGTCCTTATAACTATGATACACAACCGGGCACTTACTCTGCAGGCGTTAATCCTGATGGAACACTTGCCAACCCGGAAAGCCGTTGGGGAGGTGTCATGCGTAAAATTGAAACAAGCGATTTTGAAACATCTAATATTGAATTCATTGAGTTCTGGATGATGGATCCATTCGTTTATGATACTGTGCAGGAACATTCCGGGGGCGATTTGTATTTTAACCTGGGTGATATTTCCGAAGATATTCTAAAGGACGGAAGGAAAGCATTCGAGAACGGACTTCCTGCTAATGAAATAGTTGAGAATATTGATACAACTGCCTGGGGAAGAGTATCAACTTTACAATCACTTGTGAATGCATTTGATAATAACCCTGAATCCAGAAAATATCAGGACATTGGTTTTGAAGGGCTGAATGATGATGATGAGAGGTCATTTTTCAGTGATTACCTTGACCAGTTAAGAAACCTGGTCTATGATGATGTATTTGAAAAATTTTATTCTGACCCTTCAGGGGATAATTTCCATTATTTCCGGGGAACTGACTATGATCAGGCCCAACTTGATATACTTGAAAGGTATAAAAGATTCAACGGGCCTGAAGGTAATTCCTCAACTACTGAAATGTCGCCTGAGTCATATCCCACTTCTGCTTCAAGTATTCCGGATATTGAGGATATTAACAATGATAATACCCTCAATGAGTATGAACGGTATTATCAATACAAGATCAGTTTGAGAAAAAATGACATGCAACTTGGGCAGAACTATATCACCGATGTAAAGGAGAGCCGTGTACAGTTAAAAAATGGCCAGATAGGCGAAATTAAATGGTACCAGTTTAAAATACCGGTAAGAGACCCTGATCAGATAATCGGGAATATTCGTGATTTTAAATCGATCCGTTTTCTGAGAGTTTATATGAAAGGTTTTCAAGACCCTGTGATTTTGCGATTTGCCACTATGGATCTGGTAAGGGCCGACTGGCGACGTTATACCAGGCCAATCGGGGATATGGATGTTAATTCGCCCAATGCAAATTTTGATGTATCAGCAGTTAATATTGAAGAAAATGGCAGCAGGGAACCTGTTAATTATATTCTTCCTCCGGGAATCAGCAGGGTAATAGACCCCACAAACCCTCAGCTAAGGCAACTTAATGAGCAGTCGATGGTCCTTAAAGTAACTGAACTTGAGCAGGGAGATGCAAGAGCTGCTTACAAACCTCTTTATATGGATTTCAGAAGATATAAAAGGTTAAAGGTTGAACTTCATGCGGAAGAGATTGAGGAATACCCTCTTAATGATGATGAGCTTCATTTTTTTATAAGACTGGGATCTGATTATAACTATAACTATTATGAGTATGAAGTACCTTTAAAGCTTACTCCTCCCGGAAGATACAACGGTGAAATTGAAAGCGACAGGTATATCGTCTGGCCGGATGAGAACCGGCTTGATATCCCCCTTGAGATATTTACAAACCTGAAAATGGAACGCAATGATCAGGTGCGAAAGGAGGGTTCCGTTATTAATATGCAGGATGTTTATGAATCAGTTCACCGGGGCTGGAATAAAGATAAAAACAGGGTCAAAGTGAAGGGTAGCCCCAACCTTGCAAATGTACAGGTTGTCATGATGGGTATCCGTAATAAGCGTGGCCAGTTGAATACCGGTCCAAAATCAGTAGAGGTGTGGATCAATGAAATGAGGCTGACTGACTTTGATGAAAGTGGAGGATGGGCTGCCAATGCACGCCTGACCACAAGAGTAGCTGACCTGGGAAGTGTTACTGTTGCCGGGCGTACCCGCTCTTCGGGCTTCGGGAGCCTGAGCCAGAATATCAATAGCAGACAACTTGAAGATTTGCATGAAGTGGATGTGGCATCTTCCTTTGAACTTGGAAAATTTTTCCCTGAAAAAGCAGGGGTTAGGCTGCCTCTCTATTACGGGTATTCAAAAAGTGTTGCAAATCCGCAATATAATCCCCTGGAACCGGATATTAAACTTGAGGAATCACTAAAACGGGCTGAAAACCAAAATATCAGAGATTCATTGAAGTTTATTTCCCAGGATATAGTAACCAGAAAAAGTATCAATTTTACTAATGTCAGAATTGAACCTCAAAGAGAACAGACGAAAACACATCTCTGGGATCCGGAAAACTTTTCATTATCATATTCATATAATGAGATATTTAAAAGAAATATCAATACTGAATATAATCTGGATAAATTGTACAGGGGTATGTTCTCTTATAATTATTCAAGCAGGTCTAAACTGATAGAACCTTTTAAAGGTGTGAAATTTTTGGATAAGGGGCCCTTGAAACTTCTTGGAGATTTTAATTTTTATCCATTGCCTGCCCAGGTTTCTTACAGGACTGATCTTACCAGGCGTTATCATGAAATTCAAACCAGGAATATTACCAATCCTGATTTTATACTTCCTGCGACGTATGAAAAGGATTTCTTGTGGAATCGCTTTTTGGATGTGAGATATGATCTTACACGTACATTAAAAGTCGATTTTTCATCTTCATCAACATCAAGGATAGATGAACCGGAAGGAAGAATAAACAGGGACATGGATGAATACCAGATGCTAAAAGATTCCATATTGACTAACTTATGGCATTTGGGAAGGCCAACATTATATAATCATAATATAAATATCAATTATACTATCCCCATTAACCGTATCAAATTGTTGAATTTTGTGTCATCCAGCCTCCGGTATATGGGTACATATAACTGGCAGGCAGGGCCCATTACTGCTGATACGATAAGGCTTGGTAATCGCGTGGAAAACTCCCGTAACATTCAGCTCACAGGTAATTTTAACCTGCAAAGTTTATATAACAAGGTTCCCTATTTCAAGGAGCTGGATCAAAAGTTTAAAAGGACAGGACGGAGCAGATACAGCCTCAACAGACGGTATAGTGGCGGCACATCCCAGAATCAGCAACCTGAACCCCCGCCCGAAGAAGAAAAAACATACGAGGCTACTGTCAAGCTGGTTAGTGGCCAGCCACAAACGGTCAAACATAATTTAAATACCAAAAAAGTGCGTGTTGCCGTCCTCCGTGCAGAAGGAGATCCGGTGAGAGGCAGTGTAACTGTAGTGGATGTAAATAATATCATTTTTACATCCGCTGCTGACAGTGGACAGGCAAGAATAACTGTAACAGGGAAGCCCGGTGACCAGTCGCTCATGAAAGATATACTTGACCTTACTACCCGAATGCTTATCGGAGTGCGTACGGTATCTCTTAATTACAGTGTTAACGGAGGTACTGTTTTACCGGGGTACCTTCCGGAACCACGACTGTTCGGTGCAGGAAATTACAGCCCTGAGAACGATTTATTTGGCAATGCAATGAGAAACAGCTTTGCCCCCGGGTTGCCATTCCTGATGGGTTGGCAAGACTATAATTTTGCGCGTCAGGCTGCTAAAAAAGGGTGGGTAACTACCGACTCACTGCTTAATATGCCTTATCTGTTTACAAAAAATGAACGTTTTTCAATAAGGGCTATCGTTGAACCTCTGCCAGACCTTCGCATTGATGTGACTGCTGAAAGATCATTTTCAAAAAATATTAGTGAATTTTATAATTATGATCCTTCAGACAGGGAATTCTTTCCTAACAGTTTTACTGAAACTGGTAACTTCTCAATGTCTACATTTACCTGGGGAACTGCATTCTTTGCTATGGGAAAGGGAGATGTGCACCAATCCGAGGCTTTTGAAAATCTTAAAGATTACAGGTTAATAATTGCCCGAAGGCTGGCTTCACAGAGATCTGCTAATCCGGCATTTGGCTATGATCCGTCTAAAATAAATCCTGAAACCGGATTTCCTGACGGATACGGGCCCAATTCAGTGGAAGTGCTGGTGCCTGCTTTCCTCGCTGCCTATCAGAATAAAGACCCACATTCAGTTTCTCTCGGTCTGTTTCCATCTATCAGGTTTATAAAACCTAACTGGAGAATTCAGTACGAAGGAATGGTTTCAAAAATTCCGGGATTAAACAGAATTGTCAGGTCTCTTAATTTTACCCATGCATATCGATCAAGCTATAACGTTGGGTCATTTATTTCTAACCTCAATTATGCAGAGCAAAATGACGGATTTAGCTATGTCAGGGATATAGCCAATAACTTTATTACACCATACGATTTTAACTCTGTTAGTATCATGGAAACATTCAGCCCACTTATAAATATGGATATAATGTGGCATAGCGACCTTACTACCAGAGGTGAAGTCAAACGCTCCAGAAACCTTACACTTTCATTTGCAAATAACCAGATAATAGAGGTGCTGAGTAATGAATACACAATAGGTGCTGGTTACAGGTTTACTCAAATGGACCTTATCATAAAAACTAAAAGCTCTCAACAAGCCTATTCAAATGATCTTAACCTGAGGGCTGACTTATCATATCGCAAGAATAAAACAGTTCTCCGAAAAATTGTCGAAGATGATGATCAAATTACTGCCGGGCAAAGTGCCTTTACTATTAAGACAACTGCAGATTATATGCTTAGCGACAGGTTCCAATTAAGAGTGTTTTTTGATAAAGTACTTAATAATCCTTTTACATCTCTTTCATTTCCAACATCTAACACTAATTTTGGAGTGAGTTTCAGGTTTACTCTTGCACAGTGAGAAGAATAAATAAAAGTTAAAACAGTGATCATTCTATAAAAAAAAACAGATTTTTTATTTTAAATATGAAAAAAAATTTATTCATTTGATGGCAAATAAAGATCAATGATTAAAAGAATGAATACAATATGGCTCTTCTGGTGGTTTCTTACGTAAAGTGAGGAGTTAAGAGTTATATATGTATTTTAAAAATATTAAATATATAAGGCCTGCTCCTCAAAGAGCAGGTTTTTTTTGAATTATATGATAACAATGCAAAATAAAATATGGTGGTGGCATAGCAACTTTTTACAAAAACTGTGAGAAGAGGCAGCGCTATGTCATTATCAAAAAAGCGGCTCATCGGATCACGGTGGGCCGTTTTTTTTGTGAGTTAAAATCAGAAAATAAATTCATAACAGGGAAAAATGAAAAAATTAATTTACAGATCAATTGTCAGAAAGATACTTGCCGATACAGTAACCCCGGTTAGCATCTACCTCCGTTTACGAAAACTTTATCCTGATTCAATCCTCCTCGAAAGCTCGGATTATCACGGGAATGAAAATGCTTTCTCTTTTGTATGCTTTAGCCCTGCCGCCTGTTTTACATTAAATAATGGTGAAGTGACCATTGAGATTGCAGGTTTGGAAAAAGAGATGTTTGATCTTACACAGGAAAGGGGCCTTTGTTCTGAGTTGGATTCCTTTTTTAATATGTTTGATGCAGAAGCTCATGATGAAAAACTCCCGGCAAACGGATTATTCGGTTATATAAACTTCGATGCAGTGCAATATTTTGAGAATATCAGGTTTGGATCAAAGAAAAGGGAAGGTTATCAGATTCCTGAGGTAAAATATTGCTTTTATAAATATATAGTTGCAATTAACCATCACAAAAATCAAATTAGTATAATTGAAAATCTGACCAATGAAGAGCCATCCCGGATGGATTATATTCACCATCTGCTGGTAAATTTAAACTTTTCGACTTCACGTTTTCATACTTTGGAGACAGAGATATCCAATATTACTGATAATGAATACATGGAAATGGTTACCAGGGGTAAACAGCACTGCTACCGGGGAGATGTTTTTCAGATTGTGTTAAGCCGGCAATTTTCTCAGAAATATGAAGGTGATGACTTCAATGTTTACAGAGCCCTCAGATCAATCAATCCTTCACCATACCTGTTTTATTTTGATTATGGTTATTACAGGATTTTTGGATCGAGCCCTGAGGCACAGATAAGGATACAAAATAATAAAGCATTTATTCATCCTATTGCCGGGACTTTCAGAAGAACAGGAAATGATGAAAATGACAGGGATCTTGCCGAGCAGTTAAGTAAAGATCCCAAAGAGAATGCTGAACATGTTATGCTGGTTGACCTGGCCAGGAATGACCTTAGCAGGAATGCCGATAATGTCAGAGTGGAAACCTATCGCGAGATACAGTTTTATTCACATGTCATTCATCTGGTTTCAAAAGTATCAGGTGATTTACCTTCCAACGCCAACCTTATTAAAGTAATAGGTGAAACCTTTCCTGCCGGAACTCTTTCCGGAGCACCAAAATACAAAGCAATGGAATTAATTGACAGATATGAAAATCAAAACAGGGGTTATTACGGAGGTTGCATCGGTTACCTTGGTTTTGACAGGACTGTAAACCATGCTATTATGATACGCTCCTTCCTTAGCAGTAATAATACGCTCTATTATCAGGCCGGTGCGGGTATAGTAGCAGAATCCAAAGAGGAGAATGAATTGCAGGAAGTAAATAATAAACTGGCTGCACTTAAGAAGGCAATAGAGATGGCCAAAGATATAAATGAGAATAGCTAAAAGGCACTTTTGAAATATTTGTATATAAACAAGAAATAGAAAATCTATGAAAATATTAGTAATTGATAATTATGATTCATTTACCTACAACCTGGTTCATATCGTTAAAAAAAATTCAGGAGTACCGGTTGATGTGGCCAGAAATGATGAAATCACCCTGGATCAGGTTAGTGATTATGATAAAATCATCCTTTCCCCGGGCCCCGGCCTTCCGGATGAGGCAGGTTTGCTTACTACAATCATCAGAGAATATGCACCATATAAAACTATTCTGGGTGTATGCCTTGGACATCAGGCTATTTGCGAAGTCTTTGGAGGAAAGTTGATAAATCTTAAAAAGGTTTATCATGGCATCGCAACACCGGTAAGAACAACAGGAAAATTGTCTGTGCTCTTTAAAGAGATGCCGGAGTCTTTTGAAGCAGGACGATACCACTCCTGGATTGTTGATAATGAAAAACTCCCTGATTGTCTTGATATTACATCTGTTGATGAGGAAGGGATAATAATGTCTGTAAAACATAAAGAGTATAATATTGAGGGTGTGCAATTCCATCCTGAATCAGTGCTTACCCCGCTGGGTGTAAAGATGATTGATAACTGGATAAAGTCCTTGTAATAAATGATTTAAAATTTTAAAACTATGAAAGCAACTTTAGAATACCTTTTTGAAGGAAACACCCTTACCAGGGAAGGAGCATATAAAGCCTTAATTAATATTGGTATGGGTAAACACAGTGAAATTGAGTTCGCATCTTTTCTTACGGTTTTTAAAATGCGGTCAATTACAGGTGATGAACTTGCCGGGTTCAGGGATGCTATGGCAGAGTTAAGCTTAAATACTGACCTGTCTGATTATAATGCTATAGATGTTGTCGGGACAGGGGGGGATGGTAAAAATACATTTAATATATCAACCCTTGCATGCTTCATTATTGCAGGGGCAGGAGTGAATGTCACAAAACACGGGAATTATGCCGTCTCTTCTGTCAGTGGATCTTCCAATCTGTTAGAGGTTTTTGGTTATAAGTTTAGTAATGATCCGGAAAAACTAAAAAATGACCTTGAAAAAAGTAATTTTTGTTTCCTTCATGCTCCTTTATTTCATCCTGCAATGAAGCATATCGCACCTGTCCGTAAAGCTCTTAAAGTTCAGACATTCTTTAATATTCTGGGGCCGATGATTAACCCCTCCTCTCCCAAATATCAGGTGCTGGGAGTATACAATCAGGAAGTATTTGATCAGTATAAGGCTGTTTATGAGACACTTGATTTGAGTTATATGATCATTAACAGTGTTGACGGATATGATGAGGTGTCTTTAACTACCGATACACATTATGCTGCCAATCATCGTGAAGGATATTTGACTCCTGGTGATTTCAAACTGGAAAAGGTCAACCCTCATACTATTTATGGAGGTGACTCTATTGATAAGGCAGCAGCAATATTTCTGCAAATCCTTGAAGGAAGAGGAACAAGGGAACAAAACAGTGTTGCGCTGGCTAATGCCGCATTAGGCCTCAACCTTGTAAAACCTGAGAAGAATCTTTCCGAATGTGTTGAAATTGCATCAGAATCCCTGTTTAGCGGAAAGGCAATGCAAAAATTAAAAGGAGTCACCAACATCTGAAATTATGGATATCTTAAAGAAAATAACTGAGACAAAGGCCTGTGAAGTTTCCCGGCAGAAAAAGATTATGCCGGAAGAAAAACTTAAAGGCAGGAAGTTGTTTAACCGATCATGCAACTCAATGAAGTCGGGTCTTTTATCTTTAAATTCTTCAGGTATTATTGCCGAATTTAAACAAAAGTCCCCATCCGCAGGCACCATAAACGACAGAGTCCTTGTCGAAAAAGTTACAAGAGATTATGTAAATGCAGGCGCTGCCGGGATTTCTGTTCTTACGGATTTTGAATATTTTGGGGGCTCTCTTGATGATCTTGTTAAAACCAGGATAGCAAATCCTCAAACACCTTTATTAAGAAAAGATTTTATAATTGATACCTATCAGTTATATGAGTCAAAAGCTAATGGTGCAGATGTAATTTTATTAATAGCTGCCTGCCTGAATAAAGAAAAGGCTCATACTCTTGCAGAAGAGGCGAAAAGATTGGGAATGGAGGTGATAATGGAAATTCATGATGCCGGGGAACTTGATATGCTTAATACATTTGTGGATATTGTGGGGATAAATAACCGTAACCTGAAAACATTTGAAGTTGACATAGATACTTCTGTTACATTGGCCGGAAAAGTTCCCGGTAACTATGTGAAAATATCAGAAAGCGGACTATCAAATCCGGAGAATATCAAATACCTTAAAAAACATGGGTTTAAAGGATTTTTAATAGGTGAAACCTTTATGAAAACTGAAGATCCGGGAGGATCGTGCAAACAATTTATTGCGAAATTATGCAAAAGAGAATAAAAATAAAAGTCTGTGGAATTAAATACACACCTAACAGGGCAGATCTCGAAAAGTTACCGGTGGATTATTTCGGATATATTTTTTATCCGGGATCAAAGAGATATGTTGGCGATATACCTGAAGAAGGATTATTTGAATCGCAAAAGAGTAATGTAGCTGTTTTTGTTGGTGAAAGTATTGAAAATATCACTGAATTGACAAAAAAATACAGCTTTCAATTTGTCCAGCTTCATGGAGATGAAAGTCCGGCGACTTGTTATGAACTAAAAAATAAAGGTTTAACGATCATTAAAGCCTTTAACCTGCACGAAAATTTTGAATTCAGTGCTATCGAGGCTTATGAGGGCGCAATTGATCTTTTGCTTTTTGATTCAAAGTCAAATGTGCCCGGAGGTTCCGGAGAAAAATTTAACTGGGGAATTTTAGAAAATTACTATGGTACTATTCCCTTTCTTTTAAGTGGTGGCATAAAACCGGATGATGTAACCAATATTAATAAGATAGGTCACCCGGCATTTTTAGGGGTAGATGTAAATAGCGGATTTGAAACCGGACCAGGTTTTAAAAATTTTGAAAAACTGAAAAGATTTATGATTGAATTAAATAAATGAATTTAAATGTTTAACTAAGTTATATTCATATGAATTATCATGTAAATAAAAAAGGATATTATGGCGAATTCGGAGGGGCATGGATACCGGAGATGATGTTTGCTAATATTGATGAATTACGGAGAGAGTATATTAATATTTTGGAATCGGGATCCTTTAAAAGTGAATTTGATGCTCTTTTAAGAGATTATGCCGGCAGGCCTTCACCTTTGTATTATGCTGAACGGTTATCTGCTCATTATTCAACCAAGATATTTTTGAAACGGGAAGATTTGAACCATACCGGATCTCATAAAATAAATAATACAATCGGGCAGATTTTATTGGCTGAGAGGTTAGGGAAATCAAGGATAATTGCAGAGACAGGTGCTGGTCAGCATGGTGTTGCTACTGCTACTGTATGCGCACTTAAAGGAATTAAATGTGTGGTTTATATGGGTGCCCTTGATGTGTCGAGGCAGGCACCTAATGTGAAAAAGATGAAAATGCTTGGTGCGGAAGTTATCCCTGTGTATAGCGGAAATCGAACTTTAAAAGATGCCACAAATGAGGCTATGCGTGACTGGATCAGCCATCCTGAAGATACGCATTATATTATAGGTTCTGTTGTGGGGCCTCATCCATATCCTGATATGGTTGCCAGGTTTCAGTCAGTTATAAGTCTGGAAATTAGGAAGCAGTTAAGGAGAGTAACAGGAAATCCAAATCCTGCCAGGATTATTGCTTGTGTGGGTGGAGGCAGTAATGCCGCAGGTGCCTTTTATCATTATCTTAATGAGCGGGAGGTAGAACTCATTGGTGTTGAGGCTGCCGGAAAAGGTGTGGACTCGGGAGAAACAGCTGCAACATTGATGGTTGGTTTCCCTGGTGTGCTACATGGAAGCCGCACTATCCTAATGCAAAATGATGATGGACAGATTACAGAGCCTTATTCCGTTTCCGCCGGCCTGGATTATCCCGGAATAGGCCCCTTGCATGCATTCCTTAATAAAAACGGACGTGCAAAGTATATTGCAGCAACTGATGAAGAGGTTATGAAAGCAGCACTCCTGCTGACAAGAAAAGAAGGAATAATACCTGCCCTGGAATCTGCTCACGCACTCGCAGCCCTTGAGAAACTGCAATTCAATAAAAATGATATAAATATTATTAACCTTTCCGGAAGCGGGAATAAGGACATGGAAACATATCTTAATTATTATGGATTTTAATCATTTAACTAACTTATTTTCAAATGAATAACAGAATTGACCAACTTTTTGAGAAGAAAAAAAATAATATCCTTTCAGTGTATTTTACTGCCGGATTTCCCCGTTTGGATGATACAGTGAAAATAATTGAAGAATTGCAGGAAAATGGTGTTGACCTGATCGAAATAGGGATGCCTTTTTCTGACCCTACCGCCGACGGACCAACACTCCAACACAGCAATAATGTGGCCCTTAAAAACGGAATGAGTATTAAAGTGCTTTTTAATCAATTGAATGATATCAGGAAAAATATTACAATCCCGTTAATCTTGATGGGATATATTAACCCGGTGATTAGATACGGAGTTGAAGATTTTTGTAAAAAATGCGCCGAAACAGGTATCGACGGTCTTATTTTACCTGACCTGCCTCCTGAAGAGCTTGAAAACAATTATTCCAGCCTTTTTAAAAAGTATAATCTTTATAATATATTGCTTGTTTCACCTCAGACAAGTGATCAAAGAATAAGACAGATTGATAACCTATCTGACGGATTTTTATATATAGTATCTGCTGCATCAACAACAGGAGCAGGAAGAACGGTCGATAATTTTGATGTTAAATATTTTGAACGACTGAAAAATATGCAACTGAAAAAACCCGGAATTATTGGTTTTGGAATATCCGACAGGGAAACCTTTGTTAATGCGTGTAATTATGCACAGGGAGCTATAATAGGGAGTGCATTCGTTGAAGCTCTTCAAAACGGTCAGAATATAAAAAGTGTTGTTAAAGATTTTACAGGTAACATACGGAGCAATATTTAGTTTCCGGAAAATATGAACTATAAGTTAAAATTTTTTAAATATTGTTAATAGTAAAAATGTAACTGTCATATGTTCTGGTTAATAGAAAAAGACAAATTAGTATGAAAAGTTAATTAGTGTTAAACCCTTAAAATTTTCATACTTTAATGCAAAAATTGTAGTTATATTAAGGTCGAATTAATAATTAATTAAGATTTCAGGCCATGTTTGAATACGCAAAAGTAATTTTACCGAAAGTAATTTATAGTAAACAACTTTTCAGAAAGGAATTAATTAAATGCGTTAACTGGCTGGATCCATCTGAAGTACATGAACTTCATGAGTGGTGCAACGCTAATTTCAAGGAAGTTTTTCCGGATGTTTTAGAGGAAGTTTTTTCTTCAGTTGCAGCTTAAAAAGTAATGGGGGCATACTTCGCGATTTTAATGCCCCCCTTTTTCATTATTCCTGTTATTTTTTATAATCCTTAAATAATAATCAACATATTCTTTATTTTTGCATTCCATGAATTATGATTGTTTATTTTGTCAGCTACACTCTCTTCAGCGTCGTATTGAAAAGTTTGAGATTCCTGAGGAGCATCGTATTGTTGTTGCAAGCAAGGTATTAAAAGATATTTCAGACATTGATTTTGAGAACTGTTATTCACCTGAGATTTCACGTAATGTTCTTGCGGTTTTAAGGAATTTTTCATCTCTTAATGATCCTTATGGCAAGGAGAAATATGAAAGCAACAGGCTTATGCTTGACAGGTACAGTGAGTTTAAAGAGTTAATCCAAAAGTCTGTTGATCCTTATGATACAGCACTAAGGCTTGCCATTGCAGGCAATATAATTGATTTCGGGCCTACCCATAATTTTGATATCAATGGCACCATTGATAAAGTGTTATCATCCGACTTTGCAATTGATCACTCTCAGAAGTTATTTCAAAAGATAAATGAAGCTAAAACTATTTTATATCTCGGAGACAATTGTGGAGAGATTGTCATGGACAAGTTATTTTTGGATACTATCCGCCACCCTGATGTCTGGTTTGCAGTGAGGGAAGAGATAGTTCTGAACGACGCGACTGAAAAGGAAGCACGTGAGGTGGGCATTCATGATTTTGCCAAAATCATAAGTAATGGAGATGACACGCCATCAACCATTCTCCGGAGGGTAAGCCCGGAATTCCTTAAAGTTTTCCATTCCTCTGATTTGATAATATCAAAAGGTATGGGCAATTATGAGGGATTAATGCATGAATCTGATGAAAGGATTTTTTTCCTCCTAATGGTCAAGTGCCCCGCAATCGCTCAAAAGATAGGGGCACAAAAAGGAGATTTTGTCGTAAAGCAAAACGGTCATTATTAATCAGGAGTGGCAATATTAATACAGCCTCAGGCAATAAACTGGTTAATAAAATTCCTGCTGGTAATTATTGCAGTTTCAATATCCTGAGGTGATCCTTCATAAGCTTTATCTTCAACCTCAATACAAACAGGGCCGCGGTACCTTACAGATGTTAAAGCTGAGAAAAATCCCCGCCAGTTAACATCTCCAAGCCCGGGTATTTTTGGAGAATGGTATTCCAACGGATATGACATTATACCTGACTGGTCAAGTTTGTCACGGTCGATTTTGACATCTTTCAGGTGAATATGGAATAATTTATCTTTGAATTCATATATAGGTTTCACTTCATTCATTTGCATCCATATCATATGAGAAGGGTCATAGTTCAGTCCAAAAGCCGGACTGGGGATTAATTCAAACATTCTTCTCCAGATAGCTGGTGATGTAGCCAGATTTTTCCCGCCGGGCCATTCATCTTTTGTAAAAAGCATCGGACAATTTTCAATGCCTATCTTTACATTATGATCTTCGGCTGTTTTGATTATGCCCGGCCAGACTGCTATAAATTTTTTAAGGTTATCTTCAACTGTTTGCGCAGGATCACGGCCAATGAAGGTATTAACAACAGGGATCCCAAGTTTGGCAGCTGTGACAATTACCTTTTTAATATGGTCGATGAAAAAGTCAGCTTGCTTCTGGTCAGGATCAAGAGGATTGGGATAATAACCAAGCCCTGAAATATAAATATGGTTCATTTCAAGGATCGCTTTGATATGCGAAATTTCAGTTTCTCCGGTTTTGTCAACATCAATATGGGTTACACCTGCATACCTGCGTTCTGCCTTACCCTTAGGCCAGCACATTATTTCAACACATTTAAAATGGTTTTCAGCTGCAAACTCAATTACTTCTTTAAAATTTTTTTCAGCGAGAATAGCGCTTACAAATCCTGGATCTAACATAGCATTTTATGATTTAGTATTTGATTTTTTTATTCCGGCATCAAAACCCAGGCACCCGAATCAGGATATTTATCAATAAAATTAATTTGAGCGATATATGCCTCCCGTTCACTATCGTATATGCCCAGGCCTACTATATGAAAATTACCGGCATCTTTTAAATGGAAAGGTTCATATCCCCTCCCTTTCATCTGCTGATAATATTTTTCAGCATTTTCTTTTTCCTTAAAACTACCTCCTATCAGATAAAACTTTGATCTTTCGGGTGTTAGATAATATTCATTTTCATTATCAGATATAGCTTTTAACGTATCTGTTATTTCAGTTATAGCAGAATCTGTTTTAGCTGAATCAGGCAGTATAACTGTCCCTGCAGCATTAACTGCCGAATCTTGAACAGGCGAAGGTTCAACCTTGATCTCTACAGGGAAAGATTTTTTTGCTTTCGGTTTCCTTAATAAATATATTCCTGCTGTAATAAGCAACAACGGAATTATAATAATTAACGACCAAAATATAAACCTGTATAAACCGGTTCCCCTTAATTCTGTTTCTTCTTTTTTATTTTTTTCGAAAGGTGGAGTAGTTTCATCAATTACTTTTACTGTTATATCTTTTTCATCAGAAGAATCACTTTTACTTTTTACTGCAGGCTCAGTTTCTTCTATGTGAATCGCAGCTGTTTGTAAGTCTGTATTTTGATCCTCCATATCTTTTAGTGTGACAGGCTCCAGGCCAAAAGCATCCTGTAAAAAAATCTGAGATTGTGCAGGCTCAAAATTTATAATACCTTCCGGGTCATGAAATAGCACCCCTATATTTTCAATTGTTATTCTCTCACCTGTGTCAAGCCTGTATAACAAGTCATCACATAATTTTTCAACTTTGATCTGAGCTTTGCGATAGGAAATATGTTCTGCTGCTGCAATCCTGCCGGTCAGCAAGCCATCATTGGTCTTAAATTCCGGATCGAAAGTTATTGATTTTGAAGGTGGGAAAATTATCCCTGAATTATAATCAGTTTGTGCCGGTTTATATCTGGAGATAATCGCACCAATACCGGGTATGATAACAGTATCATTTTCCTGCAGCAAATCATTAATGTATTTTCCTAAATTCACTTTAAATCATTTATTGTGTAAAATTAACAAAACATCCTGTGAAGTTTGACTTAATATTGTTGAAAAATTAAAACCGCTTTTGGAAAATCATTTAAGACTGGTTATAAATTTATAAATTTACACAATATTACCTAATGAATACAGAAAATGATTTTAGTAACAGGAGGTACGGGCTATATTGGATCTCATACTGTTGTTGAGTTGCAGCAGGCAGGTTATGATGTGATAGTGGTTGATGATCTTTCAAATTCAAGCATTGAAGTACTTGACAATATTGAAAAAATTACCGGTATAAGGCCATTGTTTGAGAAATTTGACCTTTCGGAACGTGAGGCTACTTTTGACTTTTTCAACCGTTATGGGGGAATTTCAGCAATTATTCATTTTGCAGCTTCAAAGGCAGTAGGGGAGTCAGTTGAAAAACCTCTTCTTTATTATCGCAATAATCTTGTATCATTAATGAATTTAATGGAATGCCAGCTCAGATTTGAAATTCAGCAAATCGTTTTTTCCTCTTCGTGTACAGTTTACGGACAGCCGGATCATTTACCGGTAACTGAATCAACACCCCGGAAAGATGCAGAATCACCTTATGGAAATACCAAGCGGG
>CAZJGI010000041.1:0-28673 GCA_964545315.1 uncultured Prolixibacteraceae bacterium | reverse complement strand
GTTAGATGAATAAATTGAATTTTTAGCAATTTTTTCTTCAGCGGTGGCATTTTTTTGTTTACTTTTTTAGCTAAGTAAAAGAGTTATGTATTATCATTAAAACTGAAGAAAAATTATACATGACGAGTTCTATCGGTTACCGTTAAAATAAAGAAACGTTCATGAAATTAATATGAAATGATGTAGTTATGAGCTCTAAAAGCTACATTGAAATGTTGCAGCAACAGATCTTCGATCCGCCTAAGAAAAAATGCGTTAAAAAAATTATGGAATGGAGCGTTAAAAAATCAAATCTGTTTGACGAACGTTAGGCATGAGGAACGAATGCCTAAAAGGAGGAGTTATTTTGATTTTAGCGGAATGGAATAATTTTTAGCAATTTTTTCTTCAGCGGTGGCATTTTTTTGTTTACTTTTTTTTGCTACAGAAAAAAAGTAAAAATTAGTTAATAATGATGATAATTAAAAATTTAAATATTTAAAAAAACTATATTTACATGAAACAAAAAATAAACCACGCTATTGCATTCTTGTTATTAGGATCATTGCAATTTGGGTGCGCAGAGAAACCTAAAGAAACAGTAAAACCAAATTTCATATTCATATATACTGACAATCTGGGATATGGCGATTTAGGCTGTTTTGGCTCTACCCTGCACCGAACCCCCAACATTGATAAACTATCACAAGAGGGTATTAAACTCACATCATTATATTCTGCAGCAGGGGTCTGCACACCCTCCAGGGCCAGTCTGATGACAGGGTGTTATGCCCAAAGGGTTGATATGCACCTGAACGACAGTGAAGGTTGGGTTTTATTCCCGGTATCAGGTAAAGGCCTTAATCCCGAAGAGGTTACAATTGCAGATGTATTAAAAAACCAGGGATATAATACAGCTATTGTAGGCAAATGGCATCTGGGCGATCAGCCTGAAGTCCTGCCGACACGTCAGGGTTTTGACTATTTTTATGGAATACCATACAGTGAAGATATGGTAGCATCCAAAAATCCTAAATGGCCGGAAGTGCCACTGATGCAGAATGAAAAAGTTATTGAAGCACCTGTTGATTTGACGACAACCACGGGCAGGTACCTTAACGAGGCAATTAATTTCATAAAAGAGAACAAAAATGACCCGTTTTTTTTGTATTTTGCCCACAATCTTCCTGGAAGCAGGTCTGTTCCGGTTGTTGACAACCGTTTTGATGGCAAATCAGCAAATGGTGCATATGGCGATGCTATTGAAGAGATAGACTGGTCGGTAGGTGAACTGGTAAATGCTGTAAAAGAGCTTGGACTTGAAAAAAATACTATGATTGTTCTGACGTCAGACAACGGAACTCCAAAGGGCCGTGCAGGAGGCAGCGGGAGCGGAAGTAATGAACCCTATAATGGTAAGGGTTATGATACTATGGAAGGCGGCATGCGGGTACCAGGCATAGTTGTATGGCCGGATAAAATAACTGAAGGAACTACAAACGATGAACTCTGTACAATGATGGACTGGATGCCTACATTTGCATACCTTGCCGGTGGTGAATTACCAAATGACAGAGTTATAGACGGGAAAAATATCTGGCCCTTGCTCTCAGGCCAGTCAGGAGCAAAATCACCACATCAGGTATTTTGCTACTATCTTATGGACCAGCTTCAGGCATTAAGAGACGATAGATTTAAACTGTACCTTCCACTTGATAATAAATACGACAGCGGAAACAAAAAGACTTTTTATGGCCCGGGCCAATTAAAATTGATTGACCTTAAAAATGATCTTAAAGAAGAACAGGATGTAAGTGAACTCCATCCCCAAATAGTTGAAAAATTACTGAAAGAAGCTGAAAAAATGCGGCAGGAACTCGGTGACCACGATCAAAGGGGGAAGGCAATAAGGCCGGCATTATATTTTGAGAATCCAAAACCGCTGGTAAAAACTGCAAACTAAAAAATGAATCAAATTACACACAAACACCTGATAAGAACAATCTACTCCCTACTGATTATAGCTGCATTAATTGTTTATTCAGGAAGTTGTAATTATAAAGATAAGGAATCCGTTAATCCCGCCTCCCTTCGTCTTCCGAAGGATATCTTACCTGTTATTGGTGCATGGTTCTGGAGTGATGAAGACATGAACCCTGAAGGTTATAAAAAATTCATTGATGTCGCAGCTGTACATTCTCCATATAACCTTCTTACGACTTCCATAAGAATTGAAGGACAAGAAGTTATAAAAAAGAGCGTACATGATCATGTAAAAATGGCCGTGGAATATGCCAAATCAAAAAGTATTGGCATTGCCCTTGATATGGATGTAAGGCTGGCACGCAATGAGTTTCAGGCAAGATATCCCGACGAGCAGCAGGAACTGCTGAGGCTTCATGAGGTTAAACTTTCATCCTCCGATACTGCAACAACGGTTTTTCACTCTATTGATCTGAGTGACCATATGACCGGCAGGACAAATCATTATGTCTCACTCAGTGCCTCCCTGATAAGGGCATATTCCTATAAAAAAAATAATAATGGCATCATTGAGAATACAATCAGTGATATTACAGATAAATGTATAGTTAAGATCGCAAATAAAGATTCAGTCATAATTAACATACCCCCGGTTAAGGATAATAACCAGACAGAAGCTTGTGTTATGGTTTCGTTTACTCACTTTACTCCTGATGTCTTTTCACCTCATATAATTGAATTCCAGCGTGAAATAATAGAGAGTTATGCTGATGTGCCATTGGCAGGAGGCATGAAGGATGAATGGGGATTTCCCCCCAGCAGGGAGCCGCTTGAAAACCAGTTTTGGTATTCAAAGCATACCGCAGAGGCTTATTCTGAAAAAACAGGAGGAAATGAATTGTTATATGACTGTCTGCTGATGTATGCAGGTATTGAAGGGCATGAAGCCGCAAGGCATTATGCTGTTAACAATTTTATGGAGATGACGTATGAAAGAAACGGCGAGATAGAAGACGATTTTTATAAAACCGTAAAAAAAGTTTTCGGGCCTGATGCCGCTGTAACCACCCACCCCACCTGGCATGCCAGCCCGGTAAAAACCGAATATAAAAAAAACGGGCTTAACTGGTGGATTGCCACAAGGGACTGGGCCCAGACCGATGAAGGGGCAACATTTGCCGCCCGCACATCACTGGCTAAAAAATGGAACAGCCCGGTTTGTTATAACCAGTTCTATGCAAAAGAAAGACCACCTTACCAAAAAGAATTATGGAGCTCAGTGAAAGCAGGCGGAAGAATAAATTACCACCCTCTTTATCCAAGCGACAAAGAAAGATTTGAAAGGCTTGCCAATCTCTTACGTGGTAATCATATGGCAGGCGAATGTAAAGTAAGGCTGCTAAACTATATTAGCCATAGTCCCGTCGACTGCCCGGTAGCAATAATTTTCGGCCATCATTGCACTATGAACTGGGCCGGGCCCCACTATAATGATGTAGGTTTAGGAATTGCCCATATGCTTTGGGCAGCAGGTATACCAACTGACCTGATCCCCTCAACTGAAATTACCAATAAAAGTCTGCATATTGATAATGAGGGATATATCTGTTACGGCCCTCAAAAATATTCTGCAGTAATTTTATACCATCCTGAATTTGAAAAAAGGTCAACAGCTGATTTCTTCAGCCAGGCAGCAAACGGAAAAACAAAAATGTTTAGGATCGGTGACTGGACAATGGACTTCTCCGGAGAGGATTTTGACGGTAATGCTGCACTGCCAACCTCAGTAAAACCACTTGAAAATCAAGAATTAGTAATGGGTGAGATTGAAAACATTCTTAATAATAACAATGTCGAAAAGCAATCGACTGCAATATTACAGGGGAACAGGATCAATCACCCCTCATCTGGTCACTGCAGGCTGATCGATGGCACTGTTATTCATATTGCAGGAGAAAACAATGCTGCAGGTGATCCGATCGTAAAAGATATTGATATAGATGGGGTAAAGGTTTCTTTTGATGCGATTGGTATAGCTGCAATACGCATTGGCGCTGATGGAAAACCTGAAGCTCTCGCTGCAGGAGGTCTGCAAAAGATAAAAACAGGCGATTTTGAAATAAATATGGAACAAAGAGCTGATATCGCTATGTGGAAAGAAAAAAACGGAAAATATAAAGGTGTAATTCAGGGATGGAATGGGAAAATACCTGCTCAGCTGCTGGATATCACAAAAGACTGGGATAAGCTTGGAATACCGGAACCTCTTCCTGATCTGACAGAAAATTGAAAATACATTGAAAGAATAAATTGTATTGTCGAAAAGATAAATAATTAATTTTCATTATTTAATAACTAATAATATTTTTACTATGAGAAGAATAATTAATAAAATCGTAAAACCCTCATTAAAATTAAAAGCCTGGATAATTGGAGTACTGCTTGTAGCTATTCAGTTACCAGTTCAGGGCAATAAACTCGCGCCCGGTCCTGACAGTAGCCTGGAAGGAAAAAAAACCCTTCCTTACACCCTGCCCTGGGATGATATGCCGGTTGATCTTTCATTCATTTATAAAAATGAAAAACCCGCGGGCAAACATGGATTCATTAAAGCTGTTGGGGATAAATTTTTATTTGAAGACGGAACTGAAGCAAGATTTTGGGGAACATGTTTCAACAGTGCACAAATATTTCCATCTCATGAGCATAGCGAAAAAGTTGCAAAGCGTCTTGCAAAGATAGGTGTTAATATCGTGAGGTTTCACCAGATGGATGGTGAATGGTCAACTCCGAATATCTTCCAGTTCAGCAAAGGTGAGAACCTGGAAAATACCCAGTCACTTGACCCAAGAAGCATGGACAGGCTTGACTACCTGATCCATTGCCTGAAAAAAGAGGGTATCTACGTGTATCTCGATCTTCTGACCTACAGAAGGTTTAAAACAGGTGATGGCGTGGAAGGAGCTGATAAGTTAAGCCATGCTGCCAAGCCGTATACTACATTTAACAGAAAACTTATTGAACTTCAAAAAAGATTCAACCATGAGTTGTATACACATATAAACCCCTATACACAGCTTGCATATAAAGATGATCCGGTAATAGTAATGTCTGAGATTACAAATGAAAATGACCTGTGGTCTCAAAATGCAACTCTGGAACCCTATCGTACCGAACTGGAAAATCTTTACAGGGATTGGGCAAAAGGAAATAACATCAAAGTTGGCAAAGAAAAAGTAACTTTTAACAAAAAGGACATAAATATCCAGAAGTTCTTCATAGAGGTTACTTCTAATTACTACAAAGAAATGATTGCCCATATGCGCTCAATCGGAGTAAAAACACCTATTGCCGGGACTAACTGGACAAGAAATGCAGCCCATCTGACCGCTCAGGCTGTATGCGACTATACTGACTCTCATGCTTACTTCTATAATTTCGGCCTGTGGGGTGACGGCAGCAGACGTTTTATGAATAACTCCATGACCGGCAGTAAAGGTAATATGATACCGCCTCTTGCATACTACAGAGTGCAGGATAAGCCTTTCTTCATATCAGAATGGGATAATGTGTGGCCTAATGAATGGAGAGCAGAGAGCTCTGTATTAATGGCATCAGTGATTGCCTTCCAGGGATGGGGTGGCGCTACAATTCATACTTACAGATACACCCAGGATGAAGATGTTGATATGATTGGTAAACCTATTACGGCTGAAGCTCTGGCAGGAGTATACTACCGGGGTGGTGCTTTTGATACATTTAACGATCCTGCAAAATTTGGTTTATTCTATCATGCTGCCCTTATAACCAGAAGAGGAGATGTAAAACCGGCAAATAAAACAGTAAGTGTTAAACCTGTCGACCTTTTCTCAGGACAGGGCAAAGCACTGTCACTAACCGCTGAAAAACACAGGGTGGAAACTGTACTTGAAGGACAGACCCCAAAGGGAGAAATCGTTATAAATACAGATGAATCAATATTTGAAGGTAATCCGAATGAAGTGCTTTCAGATACTGAAGAACTTTACAGAAACCTGGATAAAAAAATTGGCTGGATTGACACTCCAAAAACAAAAGCAGTTTATGGCTTCACCGGTAAAGAGGGTGAAATAAAACTGAAAGATATGAGCGTTCAGGTAAAAACAGATTTCGCAACTGTCGCTGTCAGCTCATTAACAGATGACCCTATAAGCAGCTCAGAAAATATGCTTATGACAGCCATCGGAAGGGCTGAGAATACCGATAGCAAATTTAAATTTAACGATGACGGAACAGCCCAGCAACTTAACGTTGGTAAAGGACCTATTCTGATTGAAATAATTGAAGCTGTTGTAAAAATTAAAACTGATAAAAGCAATCTTCGCGTTATGGCTGTAAATCCTCAGGGATTAATTACCGGATACATACCATCAGAATACAAAGACGGCGTTTTTAGTTTTGAAATTGGTAAAGAATTTCAGTCAATGTATTATCTGATTCAGAGCCTTTAATATAACAGGAAGATGCAAAAATTTATTCTTGCGGCAAAAACATTATTATTGTCCGGATTGCTTATTTTAGGCTTAAATAATTGTACTAAAAAACAACAAGGAACAGAACCATCCGATATTAAGAATTATCTTAATATCGGATGGGCATCTTCCGATATCACTCCCGATAAACCGGTTCTCATTGCAGGACAGTTCTATGCACGTGTTTCAGAAGGAATAATGGACCCGGTAACCGTTACTGCAATGGCTGTTGAGTCAGGAGAAGGACAGCCCTCCGAAAAAGCTATTATCATTAGTTGCGATTTGGTGTCAATAAATGACGGAACACGCCAGAATTCAGATAACAGTCTGCTTGGTACTGTTAGAAAGAAACTTACCCAGAGTATCGAAGGTATAAAACCTGAGCAAATATTAATAAACGCAACTCATACACATTCAGCTCCTTACTGTGGCCCTCAGGAAAGTTCCGTGGAAATTTACGGTGTTGAACTGGATGCAATGCCTCCGTCTGAATGTCTCAAATACATATCTGAAAAAATAGTATCAACAGCTGAGGAAGCCTGGAACAACAGAAAGCCCGGAGGAATAAGTTACGGGCTCAGGCACGCAGTTTCCGGTCATAACCGGTTGCAGTCAGGCTTCTCCGGTAAATCGTTGATGGCAGGAAGCACAAACAGAAAAGATTTCAGCCATATTGAAGGTTATGAAGACCATTCCGTCAATTTATTATATACATGGGATGTCGATAAAAACCTTACCGGAGTGATTATAAATGTTGCCAGCCCGTCGCAGGTTAGCAGGCAGGAGTTTGTTATAACCGCTGATTACTGGCATGACACAAGGGTTGAACTTCACAAAAGACTGGGAAAAGATATTTTTATCCTTCCCCAATGCAGTGCAGCAGGTGACCAAATGTCACATACACTTATAGGAGAAAAAGCTGAAGCACGAATGCAAAAGATCATGTTCGGAGATACCATAAAAACCGGTAATGTCAGAAAAGGACTGAAAATGCAAATTGCTCTCCAAATATCTGATGCTGTGACTTCAATATTACCTTATATGAAAGAAAACATTGACTATAAACCTGTTTTCAGGCACCAGATGGAAGTAGCAGAACTCTCTCGAAGGCTTATTGGAATGGAAGATGTTAACAGCGCTCAAAAAGAAGCAGAGATGTATCAAAAAGATTTTGACAGAATGCTTCTCAAAATAAAAAACAATCCGGAAATAAAGAAAAAACCCCGGTGGTATACTGATATCACAAGAACTTATTCACTTACCAGAAGAGGGGAAAGCGTTAGAGAACGTTATGAACTTGAGAAAGTACAACCCAGGCTCCCTGTTGAAGTTCATATATTAAGATTTGGAGATGTTGTGTTTGCAACTAATCCTTTTGAGCTTTATGTCGACTATGCAATGAGGATCAAAGCAAGAAGCCCTGCCATACAAACATTTATTGTTCAACTTACAGGAAGCGGATCATATGTACCTACTTCACGGTCTATTGCGGGAGGTGCTTACGGAGCTGTTCCGGCAAGTACGCTTATCGGGCCTGAAGGCGGACAGGAACTTGTAGACACAACCTTGACCCTGATTGAAAATATAATGAAATGAAAAATCGCAATAAAAAACAATTAATATAATATGATTAAAACCTTAAATACTCTTAAGTATCTAATAGTTCTAATTTGTCTGGGGGGATTGCCTTTAAAGCAATCCGCCCAGACAGTTCTCCCGGGTGTGGATGAAGCGAAAGTTCAGGAACTTATTTCCCAAATGACTATTGAAGAAAAAGTTTATCAGCTCGGAGCTTATTATTTTGGTTCAAATATTTATTCAAATGCTAATTTACGGCTTGGAATACCTAACCTTATCGCCGGTGAATCACTTAACGGATTCATGGGTAACGGCACAACCAGATTCCCTCAGGCCATAGCAATGGCAAGTACCTGGGATCCCGGACTGATTGAAAGGATGGGGCATGTGGCAGCAAAGGAAGCCAGGGCATATGGTGTTCATCAATGTTACTCTCCTATGGTTTCAGTAGTAAGAGATATACGCTGGGGCAGAATTGAAGAGAGTTACGGAGAAGATCCTTTTTTGGTTGCCGAAATAGGGGTCGCATATATAAAAGGCCTCCAGGGAACAGGAAAAGAAAGATTTGACAAAAATCATATACTGGCGTGCACCAAACATTTTGTTGCCGATGGTGAACCTATGGCAGGAGATAACGGGGCAGCTATGGATGTTTCTGATTACAACCTTCACAATATCCATCTTTACCCATTTCGCAAGGCAATCGAGGAGGCTCAGGTTTCCGGGATAATGCCTGCTCATCATCTTTTGAACGGAATTCCCTGCCACGTCAATAAACATATTATGATTGACATCCTGCGCAATGAATATAAATGGGATGGGCTTGTGGTTTCTGATAACCATGACCTTACCCGACTACATAACCTTTTTTTCTACGCTAAAGACCCCGTTGATGCTGCACTGAAATCACTGGAAGCAGGTGTTCACCAGGAACTGGAACTTGCAATAAAATATGATAACAGGATTTACGGGCAAAGTCTTGTAGCCGCAATCAAAAATGGACAAATACCAATTAAACTTATCGATGAAGCTGTAGCAGCTAACCTTCGCGCCAAATATGCACTGGGACTATTCGAGGCAGAAAAGCCTTCCAAAAATATGTTCATGGAGGAAGAAGAGGCTCCACCGGTCTATTTTACCGACCACTTTAGCAGGTACAGGGGAATTGATACTGAAAAGTATAACAGTATCAGAAATTATCATGAAACAAATAGAATAAATAAAAATATTTCAGCTGATAAAAGCCATGATGCACTGGCACTTGAAGTAGCACAAAAAGCGATCATTTTATTGAAAAATGATAACAATATACTGCCTCTGAATATCGAAAAACTGAATAAAATTGCAGTTATCGGCCCGAATGCTGATGCAGTAAGATTTGGAGGATATTCAAGAGGCGAAGCTAAATATTTCGTTACAATCCTTGAAGGTATTAAAAAATATGTCGGGGGCAAAGCTGAAGTAACCTATGAAGAAGGTACCGGTATTGACACCGACAAACCCCGGGATTATTCGGATATACAGTTTGACCTGGAATTAACAAGACAGGCAGAGGACAGGAGATCAGATACATCAACACCGGAATCTGAGAAAATTCTCAAAGCCGTAGAACTGGCTGAAAATTCGGATGTTGTCATACTGGCAATGGGTGGCTCGGAAGCTACATGCCGCGAAAATGAAGATACCGATTATTTGGGACTGAGAGGCAGACAAATGGAACTTGTAAAAGCTGTCCATGCAACAGGTAAACCATGTGTTGTTGTGCTTCTCGGAGGAAGACCATTGGCAATCACCTGGATAAGGGAAAATATCCCCGGTATAATACAAGGCTGGTATCTCGGACAGGAAACAGGCACGGCCATTGCAGATGTACTCTTTGGAAAAATAAATCCCGGTGGAAAACTGCCGGTTACAGTAGCCCGTAATGTTGGTCAGGTACCATTGTTTTATAATAAACTGGAAACCGGAAGGCCAAGAAGGATTTACAGGTCATCCCCGGAGCCTCTGTTTGAATTTGGCTACGGACTTAGCTATACAACATTTAAACTCGACAACCTGAAGTTGATGAAGAATCAAATAATTCCGGATGAGAAAACTTCTTTGTCGATTGATATCACAAATACCGGTAAAATGGCAGGAGAAGAAGTTGTCCAGTTGTATATCAGGGCATGGAGTACCGAAAGAGTGCGTCCTCAAAAAGAATTAAGAGGGTTCCAGCGGGTTTATCTTGAACCGGGACAAACTAAAACACTAAATTTTGAAATCGGCAAAAAGCAATTGGAGTACTGGAATGAAAAATGGCTGGTTGAATCCGGTAAGTATACCCTTTTTATAGCCACTGACTCTTCCGATGAAAAATTAAAACAAAACAATGTAGAATTAACTGTTAAATAAAAATATTAACATGAAAAAATCAATTTTGTACAATTTATTAATCTTATCAGCAACTATGTTGCTGGCATGCATCACTTCCTGCACTCCAAAAGAGCAGGCCGCCCCGGAAACTGTTTCCGGCGAATTAATGAAATTAGGCTGGGCCACGGTTGATATAACACCCGACCAGCCGGTTGACCTGCGGGGACAATTTCCCGCACGTGTTTCTGAGGGTGTTCTGGATCCTGTTACTGCTACCGTACTGGCAATTGAATCAGCTGACGCCTCTTCCAACGGACATGCATTAATCATTAGTTGTGACCTTGTTGCTATTGACACTGAAATTGTTGAGGCTGTCAGGGAAAAAATAAAAACAGCAGTGGCTGATGTTAATACCAATAATATAATCATTAGTGCAACTCATACACATACAGCTCCATTATGCAGTTCTGACAATAGCACAAAAAATAAATATGGTATTGAACTGGATGTAATGGCTCCGTCAGCATACCTGGACTTTATGTCCGACAGAATTGCATCTGCAGCTAAAGAAGCATGGACAAACCGTAAACCAGGAGGTATTAGCTACGGACTGGGACATGCTGTTGTAGGGCACAACCGGTTACAGGTTTCTTTTTCAGGAAAATCAGTTATGTATAGCAATACAAACAGGCCGGATTTCAGCCATATTGAAGGCTATGAAGACCATTCTGTAAATTTGCTGTACACCTTTGATAATCAGAAAAATCTTACCGGCGTGGTGGTAAATGTTGCATGCCCGTCGCAGGTTACTGAAAGTTTATATCAGATAAGCGCCGATTACTGGCATGATACAAGGGTCGAACTTAAAGAACGCCTGGGCGAGAACTTATTTGTACTAGGTCAGTGCAGCGCTGCAGGTGACCAGTCACCGCATTTCCTAATCGGAGCCAGGGCGGAAACACGTATGCAGAAATTAATGTTCCCCGACAGTATTGACACAGGAGACCGTACAATAGGCCTCAGAAAACAAATTGCAATAAGAATTGCAGATGCTGTTACTTCTGTTCTGCCTTATATGAAAGACCAGATTGACTGGAATCCTAAGATTGGCTATCAAATGCAAGAGGTGGAACTTTCAAGAAGGCTGATCGATATTGAAGATGTTAACAAAGCTGTTAACCAATCTAAAGAGTGGCAGGCAAAATATGACCAGCTACTTAAGGAGATCAATGAAAATCCTTCAATCAAACAGAAGAAAAGGTGGTATACTGATATAACAAATGCTGCCAGAAGAATGGCCAGGGGACAAAATGTAAAAGAAAGGTATGAATTGGAAAAGGTACAGCCTAAATTACCTATCGAAGTAAATGTTCTGAGGATAGGTGATATAGTAATGGCAACAAATCCATTTGAGCTCTATTTGGATTATGGAATGCGTATTAAAGCCCGTTGCCCCGCTACCCAAACTTTTTTGGTACAACTAGCTAACGGTTCATACGGATATCTCCCTCCTTACCGTTCAACAGTAGGCGGCTCATACGGGGCAGAGCCTGCAAGCACACAGATCGGCCCCGAAGGCGGACAGGAACTTGTTGAAAAAACGCTTGAGATGATTAATGTGATGTATGAAAACTAACATATTTAGTTTGGCCAATTAAGAAATATATTAACTGCAAAAGATAAACCAATTCATTGGATTTGTCTTTTGCAGTTATAATAATATAAATTATTGTGTATGAATAGGTTAATAAAAAGGATTATAATATCAGACAGTTATAATTTATACTGCCGGGTTACTTTTACTGCTTTGATTATGTTTCTGATACAAATTTCCTGGTTAAATACAGAGGCACAGGAAAATAAACTGTTCACAGGATCGGCGACGATTGATATAACCCCTAAGTTACCAATTGCCCTCGACGGCCAGATGCATCTAAGGATTGCGAAAGAGATAGAAACTCCTTTGGAGGCAAATATTTTATTCCTTGAATCGGTACAGGAAAATAATCATGATGAATCAGTAATCTTTGTCTCCTGCGACCTTGTTCTAATACCTACTGAATTAATTGAGGCAGTAAGGAATGAAGTTAGAAAAACCACTCCGGAGATCGATACTGATAACATTATAATAAATGCTATACATACACACACTGCGCCTGTTGTCAGAAAGGGAGTCTACCCTATCCCGGAAAAAGGAGTTACACAAATTGAAGAATATTACTCATTTTTTGCAGAGCAAATAGCTAAAGCAATAAAGCAGGCGAAGGACAACCGCACTCCGGGAAGCATTACCTGGGGCCTTAACCATGCAAAGGTCGGTTATAACCGCCGGGCTGTATATGCAGACAATACTGCCAGAATGTACGGAAAAACGGATATCTCCGAATTCAGGTCAATTGAAGGTTCTGAAGACCAGAATATTCATTCCCTGTTTGTTTGGAATAACAAGAAGGAGTTGATTGCAACCTGCATAAATGTAGCCTGCCCGGCGCAGGAAGTTGAAAGCAAATCGGCTGTCAATGCTGATTACTGGCATCCTCTTCGCAAATCCATAAGAGAACGGCTTAATGCAGATGTTACTGTGTTAGGTTGGATTGCTGCTGCAGGTGACCAGTCTCCACATATCATGTTCGGAGAAGCAGGCGAAGAAAGAATGCGTAAACTCAGAGGCCTCGACCGGCTCGGAGAAATAACCCGCCGGATTGTCAATGCTGTTGAAGACACTTATAAAGTAGTGGAAAAGGAAAAGCATGAGAATGTTCAGGTAGCCCATGTGAAAAAAGTTGTTCCCCTGCCCATGAGACTGGTAACCAATTCTGAATATGAGGCAAGCAAAAAAGAAATAGAAAACTTAAAAGCCCAGTTAGCTGAAAATCCGGAGGCTCTACCCAGGCTTTACCGGAAAGTGAATTCTTTTGAAGCTGATATTGTTAAGCGGTATGAGTATCAGAAAGAAAATCCCGCTCCCAAGTACGACGCTGAGGTTCATGTAACCAGGATTGGGGACATTGTTATTTGCACTAATCCTTTTGAGTTATTTACTGAATATGGTATAGCTATGCAGGCACGTAGTAAGGCAATACAAACATTTGTTATTCAACTGGCAGGACCGGGAACATACCTGCCTACCCAAAAAGCAATAAATGGTGGACATTACAGCGCTATTGTACAAAGTACACTTGTCGGGCCTGAGGGAGGTCAGATTCTTGTCGACCAGACAGTAAATATGATCAATGAACTATTTGACCAATAATTGTTATTCAATGCCTTATCCTTTGCCGTTCGCTTTAGCGAAAGGATAACAGAAATTAAATTTAAATTTTAATAAGTTGTATTCACATGAGAAAGAGTAAATTATTTATACTGGCGCTTATAATTTTGGCTGTAAGCCATATGGTTCCGGAAAAAGTTAAAGGTCAGCAACTACCCTACCAGAACCCAAAACTAAGCACAGAAGAGAGGGTGAAAGATCTGTTAAGCAGGATGACTATTGAAGAGAAAGTCAGCCAGATGCTGAAGGTAAGTCTGGCTGAACTCAAACAGGATAAACAGGGAAATATTACGGAAGAATCTCTTGAAGACCTGTTTAAAGGAGAAAGCATAGGATGCCTTGACCCTCCCCGATGGAATGACTTAACAGATAAACCCATAGATGTTGACGGAATTGCAAAATTTTCCGAAGCTGCAGACAGGTATCTGAGAACTAAAACAAGGCTTGGGATACCGGCTATTCAGGTAGATCTTGGAGGCATCCACGGACAATTAGCTTATGATGCAACAATCTTTCCGCAATCAATTGGCCAGGGAAGTACATGGAATACTGAACTTATAAAAGAAATGGCCGCAGTTATGGCAAGAGAGGCAAAACTTACAGGATGTGACCAGTTCTTTGCCCCCCTGTTTGATGTTGCCAGAGATCCCAGATACGGACGTGTTGAAGAATGTTTCGGAGAAGACCCCTTTCATGTAGCCGAGATGGGTAAAGCATTTATTATTGGTATGCAGGGTGACCCGGAAATAACCAAAACCCGGATTCCGGAGAACAAAATAATGAGTACTGCCAAACATTATGTGGCATATTCTACCCCTGTTGCCGGTGTTAATATTGCACCGGTTGAGGTAGGCCCGCGGGATTTCAGGGATTTGCATTTATACCCGTTTGAAAAAGCAGTAAGGGAAGCGAATGTATACTCTGTTATGCCGGCATACAATGAAGTAAACGGCATTCCTGTGCATGCAGATGAAACCCTCCTTAGGGATATACTTAGAAAAGAGTTCGGTTTTAAAGGATATGTTTTTGCCGATTACGGGGCTGTAAGCATGATACATACAAGACATAAGCTTACTTTCGACAAAGCTGAAACCGCTGTTGTTGCCCTTAAGGCAGGTGTTGACCAGGAAGGCAGTAATTATGCATATTCTGAATTGATAAACCTGGCAAAACATGATGCAGAAATTGCTGCCCTTGTTGATGAGGCTGTTACAAATATGCTCACAGTAAAATTTAAAGCCGGACTGTTTGACCAACCTTACAATGCTCCCGGAAACATATCAGGAATGGTAAACACTGAAGAATCGAGAAAACTAACCCGTGAGGTAGCTGAAGAATCAATCATCTTATTGAAAAATGAAAATAACTTATTGCCCCTTAACCTGTCGGAAATTAAATCAATAGCAGTCATAGGCCCTAATGCAGAACAGGTACAATATGGTGATTACAGTATTACAAAAGATAATAGTACCGGTGTTACAATTCTTGAAGGAATAAAGAATATCACAGGGGGGAAAATAAAAGTAAATTATGCAAAAGGCTGCGGGATTACTGATCTGAATAAAAATGGTTTTAAAGAAGCTGTGGAAGCTGCCAAAAAAAGCGATGTTGTAATCCTGGCAATAGGTGGAACGAGCATGTCGCTTGCAGGTACAGGATGGGGTGAACTGGCTGACGAGGGAGCATACCCGACCTCAGGTGAAGGTTACGACAGATCAGAACTTAAACCTCCGGGCGTTCAGCAGGAGTTGATCAAAGAAATCCACAAAACAGGTAAACCGGTGGTCATGGTGATGGTACACGGACGTGCATATTGTATTAATTGGGAAAAAGAGAATATACCCGCAATCCTTGAAGCATGGTATCCGGGATCAGAAGGTGGTAATGCCCTGGCACGCATAATCTTTGGTGAAGTGAACCCTTCAGGCAAACTCACTGTCTCAGTACCGCAAAGTGAAGGACATATCCCTGTATTCTATAACTATAAACCAACAGGAAGAGGTTATTACCACAGGCCGGGAACTCCTGAAAAACCCGGAAGAGACTATGTATTCGCTTCAACCGACCCCCTATTCCCTTTCGGATTCGGATTGAGTTATACTACATTTGAATATTCTAACCTTAATATCAAACAAAAAAAATTATCTGAATACGGTAATGTTGAAGTGTCAGTATCAGTAAAAAATACAGGCACAAGAGAAGGCAAAGAGGTCATCCAGGTGTATATTAACGATAAGATCAGCTCAATTACTACTCCGGTTAAAGTATTGAAAGCATTTAAAAAAGTAAATGTTAAACCGGGTGAGACAGTTACCGTAGATTTTAGAATACCCTGCAAAGAGTTGGGACTGTGGGATAAAAACATGAAGTATGTGGTTGAGCCGGGAGATTTTGATTTAATGGTAGGTTCTTCGGCTGATGATATAAAGCTTTCAGATACTTTTACTGTGTTATAAAATATCACTTTTCCAAAGGAAGAACTTTGGAAAAGCAAAATGGATAATGTAATTTTATTCGGATAAAATATTTGGGGTGTATCTTAGCTTAAATACAGATGTCATAATAGAAAAAAATTGATAATAATAAATATTTAAACAATTTAAAATCAATAAAATATAAAAGTTATGAATCTTACAATCAATAACTTTATGGATACATTTTTAAATCAAAAAAAACCGGATAAATACCGTAACAGATGAATATGATCAGTAAATATGAGAGTTATAAATGATATTTTTTAATTAAACAATTATAATAACTATGAAAAATTTAAAAGTTTTAATTTCTATTTTAATGTTTTCCACATTGTTAGTTATGGCTTACAGCTGTACTGACACGAAAACGAAGGAAGATGCCAGTACTACTGCCGCAGTTGACAAAACAGGTGATCTGTCTGTAGGATGGGCACAGACAGACATAACACCTGACAAGCCTGTTCTTATTGCCGGCCAGTTTCATGCCAGGGTTTCAGAGGGTGTAATGGACCCGGTCACTGCAACAGTGCTTGCATTGGAATCCGGAAGTGGTGAATCATCAGAAAAAGTCTTTCTTATAAGTTGTGATATTGTAGGCATAAGTGATGGCACCAGGGATGATGCAAAAGGCAGTTTAAGGAATACTATCAGGGAAAAGATCACTGCTAAAATTCCCGGGGTATCTCCTGAAAAAATCGTCATCAATGCCACACACACGCATACTGCACCATACTGCCACACTGCAACAAGTTCAAAGGAGCTGTACGGTGTTGAACTTGACGTAATGTCACCGGCTGAATGCATTCAGTTCATATCTGATAAGATCAGTGTAGCTGCAGAGCAGGCATGGAAAAGCAGGACTCCCGGTGGGATCAGCTACGGACTGGGACATGCAGTTGTTGGACGTAACAGATTGCAGGCAAGTTTCAATGGCAAGTCAATAATGTATGGAAATACCAACAGAGAAGATTTCAGCCACATGGAAGGTTATGAAGACCATTCGGTAAACCTGCTTTATACATGGGATAAACAGGACAACCTGACAGGTATTGTGGTAAATGTACCCTGCCCTTCCCAGGTTACTGAAGGATTATTTGTGATAAGTGCAGATTACTGGCACGAGACAAGGGTTGAAATTCGAAAACGTCTGGGTGAGAATATATTTATTCTGCCTCAGTGTAGTGCTGCAGGAGACCAGTCTCCACATATCATGATAGGGGCAAAGGCAGAAACCAGGATGCAAAAAATTATGTTCCCCGACCTGGAAGAGGTAGGAGACCGCACCGTTGGCCTGAGGAAAGATATTGCAATTAGGATAGCTGACGCTGTTACTTCAGTGTTGCCTTACATGAAAGATAACATAGAATGGAATCCTAAAGTGAAGCATCATCTTGAAGTTGTTGAGCTTTCAAGGCGCCTTATTGGGCCTGAAGATGTCAATGACGGGAAAAAAGAGGCAGAAAGATATGAAAAAGAGTTTAAGAAAATGCTTGATGAAATAGAGAAAAATCCAGCATTAAAAGAAAAACCTCATTGGTATACCCAGATAACAATTGCCCATACCAGAATGAATAGGGGAAATAGCGTTAAGGATCGTTATGAACTTCAAAAAAGGCAACCTAAAATGCCGGTTGAAGTCCATATACTTCGTATTGGCGATATGGTGATTGCCACAAATCCCTTTGAATATTACCTGGACTACGGAATGAGGATCAAAGCACGCAGTGCTGCTATCCAAACATTTATTGTACAGCTAACAGGAAGTGGCTCATACATTCCAACATCACGCTCAGTCGCAGGTGGCGCTTATGGAGCCGTTCCTGCCAGTACGCTCATTGGGCCTGAAGGAGGACAGGAACTTGTTGAAAAAACACTTGAGCTGATTGATGAGATAATGAAATAATTAAATTAATAAAATAAGAAAATGAGGATATTCAAATTTTTTGTCCCCGTTTTGACAATCTTATTGTTTACTCTTTTCCTGTTTGCAAATTGTACCGGTACAATAAAAAATGAAAATGAACCTGAAGGAAATTTGTCAATAGGATGGTCATCAGTCGATATTACTCCTGATTCACCAATACTTATTTGGGGCCAGCGCAATGCAAGAGTATCAGAAGGTGTACTTGATCCTGTAACAGCTACAGTTCTGGCTATAGAATCAGGAGAAGGGATTTCATCAAAAAAAGCAATACTTATAAGCTGTGATCTTGTTGCAATTCTTGACGGGGTAAGGGAACCAGACATGTACTTTACACCGGGTACAGAAAATAATTTACTGAATAATGTAAGAAAAATTGTGAAAGAAACTGTTCCTGATATTAACCCGGAACAGATAATAATGAACGGTACCCATACGCATACCGGTCCATTCTATGGCTCTGATGAAAGTTCAGAACGTATTTATGGCATTGAGCTTGACATTATGTCACCATCAGATGTACAGCATTTTATCTCCGAAAAAATTGCATCTGCCATAAAAAAAGCCTGGGACAACCGTAAACCCGGAGGTATCAGCTACGGATTAGGCCATGCAGTGGTGGGACGTAACAGGTTACTTGTCAGCCGTTCAGGTAAGGGGATAATGTATGGTAACACTAACAGTCCGGAATTCAGCCACATAGAAGGATACGAAGATCATTCGGTGAATTTGTTATATACATGGGATAAATCAGCCAACCTTACAGGTGTTGTTGTTAACCTGGCCTGTCCTGCACAGGTAACTGAGGGCCTTTATAAGATAAGTGCAGACTTTTGGCATGAAACAAGAGTCGAACTTCGGAACCGGTTGGGGAAAAATATTTTTGTCCTACCTCAATGCAGCGCAGCAGGAGATCAGTCTCCTCACATAATGACGGGACTGAAAGCTGAAACCCGAATGCAACAAATTATGTTTCCCGATTGCGAAGAAACAGGTGACAGGGGCATGGGCCTCAGGAAGCAAATAGCTGTAAGGATTGCTGATGCTGTTACTTCCGTATTACCTTACATGAAGGATAACATTGAATGGGATCCTGTCATTGCCCATAATTCTGAAAAAGTTCATCTTACCAGACGCCAGATCCCCCTTGAAGATGTAGAGAGAGCTATTAAGGAATCGGAAAGCCACATAAAAAAGTATGAACAGTTACTTGCAGATATTAAAAAAGACCCTTCAATAAAAAATAAGCCCAGATGGTACGTAGACGTATCACTTGCTTTTTCACAAACATACAGAGGATACAGTGTAAAGGAAAGATATGAATTGCAAAAAGTTCAACCAAAGTTGCCGGTTGAGATACATGTAGTAAGAATCGGTGATGTGGTTTTTGCGACCAATCCGTTTGAACTTTATCTTGATTTCGGCAGTAGAATAAAAGCAAGAAGCCCTGCAGTTCAGACATTCCTGGTTCAGCTTACCGGCAGTGGGACATATGTGCCCCCTTACCGCTCCGTAGCCGGGGGATCCTATGGCGCTGAGCCGGCAAGTACACTTGTAGGCCCCGAGGGCGGCCAGGAACTTGTAGAAAAAACAGTCGAAATGATTGATAAAATAATGAATTAAGAAAATAATCTTATATTAGTGTCTCACTTTAAATTTCAAATTATGAAAAACACTTACCGTTTTTATTCCCATGGTCTGCTAATATTAGCAATCTCATTATCATTAACTTGTGGCTATTATAGTACATATGCCCAAAAAGCAGGCAGCACACTTACTGACGTCGAAGGCAATAAATACAAAACAGTTGTGATCGGTGATCAGGAATGGATGGCAGAAAATCTTAAGACAACTAAATACAATGATGGCACTGACATACCACTTGAACAAGACAATAAAAAGTGGATAGCAATCACTACACCTGCCTATTGCTGGGTCGGCAACGACATTGCCAACAAAGATATCTTTGGGGCGTTTTACAATTGGCAGGCAGTAAATACAGGCAAGCTCTGTCCAAAAGGATGGCACGTCCCGACAGATGAAGAATGGACTAAGTTAACAGATTTTCTTGGAGGCCTTGACGTTGCAGGAGGGAAAATGAAAGCAACAGGCACGGACTTATGGAACTCACCTAATACCGGAGCCAGCAATGAAAGTGGATTTTCTGCATTGCCCGCAGGCTATCGTTACGGATATTTCTGGGGAAGTGGTGAATACTACGAAAAGGGTCTTAACGGCTATTTCTGGACTGCAACAGAATATACGGAAACCCATTCCAGAACCAGGACAGTCAATGCTGAAAGGACAAAGGTGTACAGTAGCGTATTCGTAAAAAATAATGGATTTAGTGTACGTTGTGTTAAAGATAAATAGGATTTATATAAACAATTTTAAAAATTAAGCTCATGAAAAATAAAATTTATTTATACACCCTGTTATTTGCTGCTACGGTTATTTTTTCTGCCGGTTGCGTTTCTCAAAAAATGACAGGCACAGTTCAGGATATTGACGGTAATATCTATAATACAGTGCAAATAGGCGACCAGGTCTGGCTGCAGGAGAATCTGAGAACTACCAAATTTAATGACGGTACCCCTATTCCAAATGTTACAGATAATACAGAATGGAGGCATTGTGATTCACCTGCATATGTATGGTACGACAATGACATCTCCCATAAAGAACCTTACGGAGCATTATATAACTGGCATGCCGTTGGTGACAGGCCGGGACTGTGCCCCGAAGGATGGCATGTTCCGACTGATGAGGAATGGAAAACTCTTGAAATGTATCTCGGCATGACCAAAGAACAGGCTGACGGAACTGTTTGGCGGGGAACTGATCAGGGAGGTAAAATAAAAGAAGCCGGAACAGAACACTGGGTAAACCCGAATAAGGGGGCAACCAACGAAAGTGGCCTTACAGTAATAGGTACCGGACGAAGATTTACAAACGGACTGTTTGGAACAATAAATGAAGGATGTACAATATGGTCCTCTACACCAAGTTCACTGTCCAGCGCAGCTTATCGCCATTTCGCCACAGGTAATGCCGGAATAGGCAGAAACCCTGCAGGAGAAAAGAAGTTCGGCTTTACAGTCCGTTGCATAAAAAATGATTAAATGATTTTTACTGAAAATTGAATAATTATCTAAATGAAAATCGGGGTAACAAGTATGATAATAACTCATGCGGGTTCTCCCGATTTTTATCGGAATAAACTGAAAATTATTAATTTAAAACATATGAAAAAAAATAATCTATTCCTAAGATCAGTGCTTCTTCTAATCCTTGCACTATTATTATATATTGTCAGCGCGGATGCGGGAGAATTACTTATTGGAACTGAAACTGTAGATATCACACCTGAACTGCCAGTTGCACTTACAGGCCAGTTTCACCTTAGAATCGCAAATGAAGCTGAAACACCGCTAACTGCTAATATCATCGCTCTCGAAGTGAAAGAGGGTAATAAGGGTGACGCAGCAATCATGGTATCATGCGATCTGCTTTGTATCTCAAATGATATGCTCCGGATGGTACGTGAGGAGGTTGGCAAAAAGAATAAAGTGCTTGATGTAAGTAAAATATTTCTGAGTGCCACACACACACATACTGCACCGGTTCTGGAAAATGACTCAAATTTTTCATTCAGGTACCTGATCCCGGAAAAAGGTGTTCTCCAGCCTGAGGAGTATGTCAGTTTTTTTGTTAAAAAAGTAAGCGAGGCTATAAATACGGCCTGGGAAAGCAGGAAACCGGGAAGTGTAACATGGGGATTAAGCCATGCCGCAGTAGCCTATAACAGAAGAATCGTTTATGCCGACGGAACATCTGTAATGTACGGTAATACAAACAAGCCTGATTTTATGAACCTTGAAGGAATGGAAGACCACGATGTGAATACCCTCTTTTTCTGGAATGAAGGCGGTAAACTTATAGCTATGACCATTAATGTTCCGTGCCCTTCCCAGGTAGTTGAACACAAATCGGCTGTAAATGCAGATTACTGGCATCCGGTACGGAAAAAACTGAGAGAACGTTTTGGTAATGACGTAACTATTCTTGCCTGGGGCGGAGCCTCCGGAGATCAGGCACCAAGGCCTTTATACCGGAAAGGAGCCGAAGAACGAATGAGAAAATTACGCAGTTTGAATGAGGAAGAGGAGTTGGCACGTCGTATTTGCATTGCAGTCGAAGATGCATATGAAACAGTTAAAAATGATAAACATGAAGATATTAAATTGATTCACAAATCAGAAATCCTATCTCTTCCTGTAAGAAAAGTAACAGAAGAAGAATACCGGGTATCTTTATCTGAAAGAGACAAATATGCAGCACTGATTGCGGCCAATCCTAAATCGGCAGAACAGCACCTGGCAAGAGTAACATGGAATGCAGATGTTGTTAAACGTTATAACTTGCAAAAAAGTAATCCGAACCTTGATTACAAAACAGAAATTCATGTTGTCCGGATCGGAGACATTGCCCTCTGCACTAATCAATTCGAATTCTTTACAGATTTTGGAATACGAATACAGGCACGTAGTAAGGCGTTGCAAACGTTCGTCATTGCTTTTGCAGGCCCTATTACATACCTGCCAACAGAAAAAGCCGTAAATGGAGGCGGATACAGTGCTGTTATTCAAAGTGGAGTCGTTGGGCCTGATGGCGGACAAATACTTGTCGACAGAACCGTACAACTTATCAATGAAATGTTTTAATTATTTAATTATGAAAACGAAAGCAGATAAATTTAGCCTGTCGGTAACACAGTGTGAAAAGACTCCCCTTATTCCTATATCCCTTCTGATTGTCTTGTGTTTTATTGTTTTACTTTGTTCCCCTGGATTAATGGCTTCACAGCTATATATAGGAAAGGCAACTGTTGACATCACTCCTGAAGTACCTGTAGCATTACAAGGACAATTTCACCTTCGGATAACGAGTGAAATAGAGACACCCCTTACTGCTAACATAATAACCCTGGAAACCAGGGACGGAAATCGCTCACTGGATATTGCCATTATGGTTTCATGCGATCTTGCCCTGATAACTGAAGAATTATCAGACATGGTAAAACAAGAAGTAAAAAAATTATTACCGGAAACAGATGCAGAAAAAATTTTCCTAAATGCAACACATACACATACTGCACCCGTCTACTTCAACCATCCCTCCTTCTTATACAATATCCCTGAAACAGGAGTATTACAACCAGATGAATACCAAAATTTTATGGTAAAAAGAATTGCCGGGGGAATTGTTGAAGCATGGAAAAGCAGACAGCAGGGAAGCATGACCTGGGGACTTGGCCATGCATCAGTTGCAAATAACAGAAGAGTCGTTTATTCTAAAAAAATTGATGCACCCGGAACTTTTGCGGACGGAACAGCAAGGATGTATGGAAATACCAATACGCCTGATTTTATAAATATTGAAGGGATGGAAGACCGTGATGTCCATACCCTGTTTTTCTGGGATAAAAACGATAAATTCATAGCAACAATAATCAGTATAGGTTGTACTGCCCAGGAGGTTGAAGGACGAAATGCTATAAATGCCGACTTATTTCATCCTGTACGTGAAAAGTTAAAAAAACAGTATGGACAGGACCTGGTTATCCTCGGATGGATAAGTGCTGCAGGTGACCAGTCTCCAAGGCCCATGTACAGAAAAGCTGCTGAGGAAAGGATGATGAAGCTGCGTAATCTTACACGTCTTGAAGAATTGGCCAGACGTGTTGTTAATGCAGTGGATGAGATATATGAAACAGTTAAAAATGACAAATATGAGGATATTAAACTCATTCATCAGGTGGAAACATTTACCCTTCCGGGCAGAAAAGTAAAACCGGTAGAGTATGAATTTGCCAAATCAGAGAGAGATAAATATGCAAAACAAATTGAGGAAGATCCAAAATCTGCTGACCAATTATTAGGTCGTATGACATGGAATAATGATATTGTAAGGCGATATGAGATGCAAAAAACAGAGCCTGATCCTCAATATAAAGCAAAAATTCATATATTGCGGATCGGTGATGTTGCAGTATGTACTAATCCTTTCGAGTTATTTACTGACTTTGGGTTAAGGATCCGTGCCAGAAGCAATGCGCTTCAGACAATATCACTGCAACTTACCGACGGAAGCGGTGGTTATCTGCCTACTCAAAAAGCTGTTGAAGGAGGAGGATACAGCGCTGTTGTCCAAAGCGGCATGGTTGGCCCCGAGGGTGGACAGGTACTGGTGGATAAGAGTGTAGAACTTATAAATAAAATGTTTTAATAATTAACTTAAATTCAAAAACTAAAAATAATTACAAAATGAGTGTTAAGAAATTTTTACCTATATACCTGATATTTCTTGCGATGGGAATGGTTGATGCTGCAGGCCCTATGGTTAGCCTTGCGAGGGAATCGTTTGTCCTTTCTATTACCGTTGCAACATTACTTCCCTTTTTAGGATATCTCATGTTTGGCCTGTTGTCAATACCAATGGGAGTCATCCAGGATAAAAAAGGAAAAGTATTCATTTTAAACCTGGGGCTTATAATAATGTTTATTGGCCTGCTCATTCCTGTAATATCAGGTATGTATGGTAAAATGGTCGTAGACTCAGGATCCATGGGTCAGTTTTATAAGATTTTGCTTGCCGTATTATTGATCGGTGCCGGTGGCGCAATTATGCAGGTAGCAGGGAACCCGTTTATCCGGGACATTGCTGAAGAGGGGCAATATTCGAAATATCTGTCAAGGGCACAATCGTTTATCACAATTGGATCATCAATGGGTTTTCTTGTTCCTACAATCATGTTCAACCTATTCAAACTCGACTGGAGTGTGCTGTTCCCTGTTAATGCAACAATCGTCTTAGCTGCAATTCTTTGGTTCAACCTGTCTAAAGTCAGGGAAGTAAAGCAGGAAAAAACTCACAATGCATCATTAAAATCATGCCTGAAATTACTCAAAAACGGTTATGTACTGGCAATGGTAATGGGAATCTTCATTTATTGCGGCGTTGAAATTGCCCTTGCATCACATGCACCTATTCTGCTTAATGACAAATTCAATATATCTCTAGAAAAAATGGGGTTACTCATAAGTTGGTCACTTTTTTATCTGCCGATATTTCTGGGCCGTTTTTTTGGCTCCTATATAATGAAAGTAATTGCTCCAAACCGTTTATTAATTTATACAGGCCTGTTTGCAATAGTAGGGATATTAATAATCCTGTTCACTAATTCTTTCACAATGGCACTTATTGGTATCCTGATCGTTGGGTTCGGCTTTGCCAATGTTTTTCCACTCGTGTTTTCACTTACTATTGACCATATGCCAAAATACCAAAATGAATTATCAGGTTTGATGGTTACGATGATAGTAGGTGGGACCTTCATCCCGATGATAATGGGTAGTGTAGCTGACCTTACCAATATTACATTTGCTTTTATAGTGCCATTGTTATGCCTCAGCTATATAACTTTTCTTGGATTTATTAATTTTAACAAAAATAAAACAACAGTATGATGGAAAATTTAGTAAAAACTGCGTTTGTGGGATTCGGGGAAATAAACTCCCCTCAGGATTTAATTAAAGAGATGTGTGATAAAGCCAGGGAAGAAGTAAAATCCCTTGGTATCGAGGTAGTATCAACCGATCATGTTACTGACGACCCTCAAGGTATAGATGTACAAAGGGCTATCAATGATCTGAAAGGTAAAGACTTTGATTCACTTATCATATGTCTTGCAGGTTGGATACCCTCACACGCTGTAATATCAATAACCGAAGAATTCAGAAATAAACCCATGATATTATGGGGATTAGCAGGAGTAAGGGAAAATGGAAGAGTAGTCACTCCTGCTCCTCAGGCCGGAACAACCGCTCTGAGAAAAGTATTCGAAGACCTTGGTTATAAATTCAGATATATATATAACGTTATTGGTAAACCATCTCCACTGGATAAAATTAAAGATTTCACACTTGCTGCCTCAGCCACGAAATATGTCAGAAAGACAAAAGTGGGCATGATGGGTTTCCGGGATATGAAATTATATAATACATTATATGAAGGACTGTCCCTCAAAGAAAAAACAGGAGTGGAGATTGAGTATTTTGAAATGCTGGAAATGCTCAATGAAAGCAAAGAAGTTGATCAGGATGAAGTACAACAACTTCTGGATAAAATCAAAAAAGAGTGGGTATTCACAAAACCTGTTGATGAAGATTTCCTGAGAAACGGTATCTCTTATTATTTGGCAGTCAAAAAGATAGCTACTTATAATAAATTTAATGCCATTTCACTCAAGGATGTTGACGGCATGAAAAAGATCATGGGTATGCCGCCTGCCATGATATTCATGCTCCTTTCCGATGAGATGAATCTTTGCACCATCCCGGAAAATGATTCTATGGGAGCTGTAACTCAATTAATTGTAAAACAATTAACAGGACAGTGCGCTGCATACCTCGAATATTATGAATTCTTCGAAAAGAGTGTCCTGATGGGTGTCCCCGATTTCGTTCCTGCAGAAGTAGTTGATGGAAAAGTAACAGTTACCGGTGCTGCATTCGGCAATATCAGCGGAGGAGTTTTGAATATCTCAAAAATGAAAACCGGTAAACTGACCCTTGCCAGGTTATCAAACACTGGTTCTGAATATACAATGCATATTGACAGAGGAGAAGGAAAGCTTATAAACTGGGAAGAAGCAGGATGGGACTACCCTGCCCCACAGTTGCCAAGCCTTGAGATATTTACTGAATCACCTGTGGAAGAGTTTGCTCAAAAAATTTCAGGCCAGCACTATATAATATCTTATGGCGATAACACCGAAGTATTAAAAGACTATTGTTATTTAAATGATATAAAAGTCGTATAAAAAAGGCCAAATATGGATATCAAAAAATATGACGCTGTCATTGCCGGGTATACATGCGTTGACATGTTACCCGGTTTTAAAAAAAATGACAGCTTTAAAAGTGTAAATGACATCTTCATCCCGGGGAAATTAATTGAAATCGACGGAATGGATTTTGTGCTGGGCGGGCTGGTGCCCAACACTGGATTGGCAATGAAAAAACTGGGGAAAAAGGTATTTCTCAACGGACTTACCGGTGACGATTCCATAGGGGTTATTGCTGAAGCAAGTTTAAATAAATACGGAGCCGCGGAAGGTATTCAAAAGACAAAAACATCAGGTACCGCTTTTAGTATTGTCCTTGCCCCTCAGGGAATAGACAGAATATTTCTTGAGTCACCCGGGTGTAACCAGATCTTTGACATGAGCCACATCGACTTTGAGGCTGTTGCCAATTCCAGGTTATTCCATTTTGGATATCCACCACTGCTAAGACAGTTTTACCTGAATGACGGACAACAAATGGCAGAGATGTATTCAAAAGTGAAAAAAATGGGAATTGTTACCTCTCTCGATTTTAGCCTCCCCGATTCTGAAAGTGAATCAGGTAAGGTAAATTGGCCTAAAATAATGGAAAACACACTTCCCTTCGTTGATGTTTTTGTTCCCAGCATTGAAGAAGTTCTTCAAATAATGATGCCCGAAAAATATGCAGAGATCAATTCCTTGTCTGGTGACGGTGACTTTATAGATAATGTACCTATGGAGATTGTCAGAGAGATCGGGGAAAAAATTATTAGCACAGGAGTAAAGGTCCTTTTAATAAAAATGGGGCACCGCGGGGCTTACCTGATAACAGGAGATGTATCAGAAATAAACAAAACGAATAACATTACACTGGATCCAATAGTTTGGAATCATCAGGAAATTTGGTGCGATGCATATGTAGTTGACAGTTCCAAAATTGTCAACGCATCAGGAGCCGGTGATACTGCTGTAGCGGCGTTTCTTACAGCTTTGCTTGACGGAAAAACGGCAGATATGGCTGTTAAGTATGCAGGTATGGCAGGAAAGGAGAATCTTTACTGCCAGGATATTTACAGCGAATTAAGCGACTGGGATCAATTAACAGAAAAAATTAATAAGGAAACTTCTAAACTAACATTTTTTTAACTGATCTTTATTTGAGAAGCTGACAAATTAGACTAACTTATGAAACCTGTAAATACTTTGTGGAATGATTTCAGGCAGGGTAAAAATTATGCCCTGTCTGAAATTTATTTTAATAACATTCAATTACTTTATCAATACGGAAAAAAATTCTCTACTGACAATGAACTGATCAAGGACACAATTCAGGACCTGTTTTGTGATCTTATAAAAAATTGTAAAAACCTGGGTGAAACAGACAACATACCCTTATACCTGATTACATCTTTTCGCAGAAGACTTTTCCATAATCTCAGGAAAAAAAACATTATAATACCAGATCCGGAAAAAGAAAAAGAACCGGAATCAAATTTTGTTGAGAAATTAATTGAAAAAGAGCAATTTGAAGGAAGGGGAGACGCTATAAAAAAGGCAATTGATGAATTAACCTACCGGCAAAGGGAAATATTGTTCTATCGTTTCACCTGCAATTTCAATTATGAACAAATATGTGGGATAATGGACTTAAAATACGATTCAGCCAGGAAACTGGTACACCGGTCTTTGCAATCCCTTAAAAAAATACTGG
>CAZJGI010000040.1:20396-28770 GCA_964545315.1 uncultured Prolixibacteraceae bacterium | reverse complement strand
AAAGGGAATCTGACTTACCTTGCGTCCTGACTTGTGGTTATACCGACGGATCATTCGGATATATTCCGGATGCCAAAGGTGTAGATGACAGGGAATATATGTCAGGTAGTTTCCGGTACAGACTGGGCCGGCCACCTTATAAAGCCCCTGGTGGTGATGCTTGCGCTATAGTAGGAATCAAAATATTAAATGAGTTCGCACGATAAAAAATGAAATCTTTTATATTGTGATCAAAATTAATAATTTAGTTTTTGTAATATCTCTTATTATTTTTATTCAGTGCTCTAAATCAGAAGATTTTGAGAATGTCAACACTGGTATTTACGACGGCACTGATTTTAATTATGCAGGTGAAGTGATTCAAATCAACAATATGAGGGAAATTTTTGTTGATCATTATTTAATTGATTCACTTAAAGGAACTTATATTGTTATGCATACTCCTCATGATGAAGGTGTTGTAATGAATTTTAATCAACCATGGGAAGGTAAGTCATGTACATATACTACTATTATAAAGGAGGGAAACCTATATCGTGCTTATTATCGTGGCAGTGGCAATACATGTTATGCAGAGTCTTACGATGGTATAAACTGGGTTAAGCCTTCCCTGGGATTATATGAATTTTCAGGATCAAAAGAAAACAATATTATTCTGATCCAGGAACCGTTTACTCATAATTTTTCGCCATTTCTGGATCAACGCCCTGGCATACCGGATAATCAAAAATTTAAAGCAATTGCCGGTGAGCGCAGTGATGAGGGAATTTTTCCCGGTGGTTTATATGCTTTTGTTTCAGGAGACGGGATTCATTGGAGATTGGTAGTTGACAAACCGGTGCTTAAATATAATCCTGAATTACATGGCTCCCATGCTTTTGATTCTCAAAATGTTTCCTTCTGGTCAGAAGAAGAACAATGTTATATTCTTTACTTCCGGCATTGGAAAACAGATCACGGAAGCCTTCGTTCCATCGGCCGGGCCAAATCCGAAGATTTCTTAAACTGGGTTGATGAATCTGCAACTTTCCCTGCACCCAATATGCCATTTGAACATCTGTATACCCAGCAGACAAGTCCCTATTTCCGTGCCCCACAAATCTATATTTCAATAGGAGCAAGGTTCAGGCCTGATATACAGGTCTTAACTAAAGAACAACTTGAAAATTTACAGGTATCTGAAAGTCAGTTTATGGGGATATCAGAACCGTATTTTATGTCGTCCAGGGGGAATAATGGCTTTGAACGCATTCTTATGGATGCCTTCATCCGACCCGGAATTGGGAATAACAACTGGACAGCACGGACTAATTATCCTGCTTTAAATGTCGTTCAAACCGATATGTATGAGATGTCTGTTTACGTGAATCAGGATTACACTCAACCAACAGCGCATTTACAAAGATATTCTATGCGTCTTGACGGTTTTTCTTCTGTCTATGGCCCATATGAAGGAGGTGAAATTATTACTAAACCTTTTAAGTTTACCGGAAGTCAACTTGAAATTAATTACTCCACCTCAATTACCGGAGAGATCAGATTTGAAATCCAGGATCCATATGGGAATCCTGTTCCCGGCTTTAAAATACAAACTGCAAAAACTATTATTGGCAATGAAATAGCCAAAATAGTTCCCTGGAGTGGCAATTTAAATGACCTGGAACTGATGCCAGTCCGATTGAGGATTTATTTAAAAAACGCAAATCTATATTCACTTAAATTCAACTAATCTTTTTTTATGATCTTTAAAAAGTTATTTTCCATATTTATTTTCATAATAGCATTTTTTTCACTGAGTTCATTGCGAAGTAATAAAGGGCAAGCATTTTCAAATTTATTAAGCGAACAAAACCTGATTAAAACAGATATACCATATAAAATTATTTCGAAAAGTGGAATAGCTTATAAATACCAGGCTGTTCCTGATGCCTGCCGGTTAACGGGCGGAGAGATACTGGTAGTTTTTTATGACGGTAATGACCATGTTACATACCCTGATACAGAACATCCAAATGCAGGAAGAATATGCCTTGTAAGGTCATATGATGAAGGAAAAACATGGAGTGGCCCTGTGGTTGTTTATGATGATATTAATGATAACAGAGACCCACATATTAACCAAATGAGTGACGGTACAATAGTATTAAGTTTCTTTTCACTCGAATTTGAAGTTTCAGAGCCAATTGAATCTGGAGGTGAAAAAACTTCTTACACAAAAGAACAAACTGACAAATTCGGAAATAATCCGGACCTTCTGCATGAACAGAAACCAAAAAATAACGAAAACAAAATAAGGCCTGTCGGCCCAAGAAAATGGACAAGCAAAGGACCATACATATTAAGATCATATGATAATGGAAAGACATGGGAAAAGGAGGCAAAATTAATACCCACCTCAACCCCAAAGTGGAATTGTTCAGCTAAAGTAAGAGAGATGCCCGATGGTAAATGGTTATTACCTGTATATCATTCAGAACCTTCCATAAAAGCAGCATGGGGAGGTGTAATACCATCTCTTGATAAAGGAGAAACATGGGAAGAGGTAGTCCCGATTGGACAGGAAGCTAATCTTGTTCTGGCTGCAGAAACCGATGTTGTAGTATTAAAGGACAATAAAACATTGTTTGCTGCACTAAGGGGAGATCGCTCGGTTGTTAACATGCATTACGCCTTTAGTAAAAACCTTGGAGAAACCTGGTCAGAAGTAAAAGATATTGGATTTGTAGGGCATGCACCTTCGTTTACCAGGCTTTCATCCGGAGAAATTCTGCTTTCCTACAGGGCATTTTATGAAAAAACCGGATATTATACCGGATTACGCATTAGTCGGGATGAGGCTAAAACATGGGAAGGACCTTATCTTATTGACAATAAACCGGGCGCTTACCCATCTACTGTTGAATTAAAAGACGGCTCGATCCTAATAATTTATTACGAGGAGGGTAAGGACAGTTCAATACGGGCATTACGCTTTAAATTACCGGGAAAGATGAATGTCAATCAATTAGGGGAACCCAAACCTGTTGAAACACTTCCTCCGGATTATTGATAAAATTCAACTGTATTCCAATGTGAAACACTATAACAAAATCATATTAACATGAAAAATCTAAATCTGAGGTATTATTTAGCTGTACTTGTTATTGTTCTTACCGGTTATAACAGCTATGGACAGGCTTCCGCTAATGAGATTATTCATTTAGGTGATAAAAGAGAGATCTTCGTTGATCACTATCTTATCGATAAACTTGAGGGCACTCGTTTGGTGATGAACCATCCCCATGATGAAGGACCAGTATTATTTTTTGATGACCCATGGGAAGGGCCTTTTTGCGGGTATGTTACCATAATCAATGATGATGGAAAATATCGTGCCTATTACCGTGGCTGGAACGATCTTAAAGATCGCCAGGTTACCTGTTATGCAGAATCAGACAACGGGAGAAATTGGGTAAAACCGGAACTGGGATTAGTTGAATACAACGGTTCAAAAAAGAATAATATCATTCTCGATGTAGAACCGGAAACCCATAATTTTTGTCCTTTTATAGACACTAAACCCAATGTTCCACCTTCTCAGAAATATAAAGCACTTGGGGGAAGTGGGAAAAGCGGACTGATACCTTATGTCTCTTCAGACGGGATACACTGGGAAAAATTACACAATGAAGGTGTGATCAAAAAGGGCGCCTTTGATTCCCAAAATGTTGCATTCTGGTCAGAACAGGAAAAGTTATATTTATGCTATTTTCGTGTCGGTGCAGATGGGTTCCGATCAGTCAGCAGAAGTACTTCAAAAGATTTCATCAATTGGTCTGAACCTGTTGCGATGACATATGGAGATACTCCAAGAGAGCATCTTTACACACAGCAGACAAGTCCCTATTTTCGGGCCCCACACATATATGTCGCCATTGGCGCGCGGTTTGTTCCCCAGGGACAGGTATTATCAATAGACCAACTCGAAAAATTAAATGTTGCACCCAGTCAGCACAAAGGTATGTCGGATGCATTCTTCATGACTACACGAGGGGGTAATATTTATGACCGCACTTTTATGGAGTCTTTTATCAGGCCGGGAACAGGATTAAGAAACTGGTCAGCCCGTACCAACTATCCAGCTCTTAATGTTGTTCAAACAGGAGAGGAAGAGATGTCAGTATACGTAAATAAAGATTACGCCCAGCCCTCTGCATATTTACGTCGTTATTCGCTACGCCTGGATGGATTTACTTCTGTTTCAGCGCCCTTTGAAGGTGGAGAGTTCATAACAAAATCGTTTACTTTTTCTGGCAATAAACTTGAGATAAATTATTCAACTTCAGTAGTCGGAGCCATAAAATTTGAAATACAAGATCAGGATGGTAACCCTGTTCCCGGATATACCCTGGAGGATTGCCAACCGGTTACCGGTGATGAGATATCAAGAGTAGTATCATGGAATCAGGGCAATGATCTTAAAAATTTAAACTCCAAAACGGTTCGATTGCGCATATTTATGAAAGATGCAGATTTATATTCCATAAAATTCACAAATATTCAATAACTAATCTGCATCAGGAGTAACAACATCTTTGAACCTGACCCAATTACTTGTTAATTCGGGCCATGTTCCCAGTTCCCCGGTCCCGTATGCACCTATCATAGCTGCACCCATACAAGCTGTTTCACTGCATTCCGGAATAAAGAAAACAGTGTTCAGCATATCCGCTTTTATTTTTACCCATAGTTTACTCCTTGCTCCTCCACCGGTAGAGATTATTCCGGCATCAAGTGAAGGCTCTTTTATCAATTCTGTTAAACCTGCCAGACTTCGGGCTGTTGATTCAAGAATGGCCCGGACATAATGACCATGGGCATGAAAATCCCTTACATTTTCAAAACCGTCCAGCCCCTTGTATCTATTCACAAAAGGTCTGGCTATCAACCCATTACAACCCTTCTCTACATTGCCTGCCATGTCAAGTAATTCAGGAATACTGAGTTCAGGGGCAAACTCTTTTTGATACCACGCTAACGTGGATGCACCATTATCATCAAATGCCATCTGAAAGTAAGATCCCGATTCCAATCCCGGCGCTGTGCAACTATTTTTTTTAGGAGTATAGTTGTGTAAATAGCTGACACAAGCAAGGACAGTACCAGTTGATTCAGACATGTAATTATTTTGAAGCAATCCACTGCCGATAGCTGCACAATGATGATCAAGGCCTCCAAGATAATAAGGGATACCGGGAGTCAGACCTGCCAGTTCTGCACCGGTTTTTGTCAACGAACCTGCATGAGTTCCTGTTCTTTGAGGTATGGGAAACAATCCGGGACTTAATGAGAACATTTCCAATGAACGAGTCCACCAACGGCAACCAGTGATATCAAGTAAACCAGTCAGTGAAGAAGAGCTCAAATCTGAATACTGAGTCCCGGTAAGCATAAAAGTCAAATAATCCGAAATGGACATAATCTTTTTCACTTGTTTCCATAAAGCCGGTTGTTTTTTCTGAAACCAGCTGATCTTGGCAATACAAAACTCTTCAGACAGTTTAATGCCTATTCCGGTTTTATCAAGAAATTTCTCATCATCATTCAGTTCATCGAGATTAACCTCAATTTCTCCGGCTCTTTTATCAGGCCAGAGGATCAATGGCGTTAATGGCTTATCCTCATTGCCAAGTAAAATAAAACTGTTAGCCTGGGAGGAATAAGAGACAGCCTTAATGTTCTCAGGTGAGATACCTGCATTTTTTATAGCTTCGTTCACACATGATTGTAAGGTATCCCAGAAAACAGGAACCGGTAATTCACAAATAAGAGAACCACCTGTTTCTTTTCTTAAAAACTTTCTGCCAAGACCTGAAAGAGTACCTTTTTCATCGAATAATCCGGCTTTAAAGTAACTTGTCCCCAGATCAATCCCCAAATAAAAACCCATTTATTCAACTTTTTTAAGTAATTCAAGGGTTGCTGTTACCAATAATTCCCCTCCTGTATGATCAAAAACCGAATTAGATGCTTCATAATAACCTTTAATTGCTGCCTCCTCTGTAGCTATGTATCCTTGTAATTCACCATTGGAAAGTGTTACCAGGAAAACATTTTTATCAAGGCTCTTCAGTTCAAGGGCATACTCGATAAAAATTTCACCCGGCCAGGCAGCAAATTTCCACTCACCTATCTTTATCATCTGTACCTCCGCGGGCAGGCTTGATGCATATATCTCTTCAAGGGCGCCTTTTTGAGCCATTTTTGACAGATGAAGCAACTCCTCTGAGCCAAACCAGTCTACTTCGGCCGTTCGTATTTCCTGAATATTTTCAGATGTTTTCCTGAGATGTTGTAAAAGGTTATAAGATTTTTCCCTGTGTTTTTCCGCCTCTTCCACAGAAGGAAACTTTCGGCGCGGCAGATCGACATGCTTCCGGACACAATTAACCGGTATATCCGCAGAAAAGTCAATACCTCCCCTTATCTTAGAGCCAATAGCATCCGCTATTATTCCCCCTATGCGGCGGGCCTCTTCGAAAGTATTGCTTTTAGTGACATGCCTCGGACTCTGATTACCTGCAGCGCCGGTAAAGTATAAGACAGGACATTCACAACCAAAATAGTTTTTCTGTAATATATCTCTTGCAAATGCAGGAAAATCTCCGCTGTATAACTTTGAATCTTCATGTAAAACTGTCGGGTGCATATGACAAACTAATAAAGATGCTAAATATTCTTTATTATTGTCTCTAAAGACTATAAATGGCACATTAAGGTCGGCAGGCCCCTCGGGATCATGCCGGTTTGTACCAACACCCGTTGCATCTGCAAGGATAAAGCCGGCTTCTGCAGGCGAGGCATTATTAAAAGCATTACATCCCGCTTCTATGATCTTATCCTCCATATAACGAACATAATTAACATCTGTCTTTGGAACAACAGGATCATTGGAGCTGTTCATACAATCAACTGTTAATGGCCCGGAATGTGTATGTGTTGCATGCACCATTATATTATCTGCCGGAATTCCCGTTTTTTTGGAAATCCCTTCTCTGATTCTTGCAACCGACGCTTTACTCACATAGATCACATCATTAGAAATAAGCATTGCCTGATTATTTCCACTTGCCAGGTATAAGGCAGAACTCAGCAGCCAGTCATGGACCCCCTCACTCATTCTCTCTACAAAAGGGTATCCAAAAAGGAACTGGGAATTTAACGGTGTTATATTTGAAGTGGCTGCTCCGGCAATCAATATATCTGATTTCTTCATACTACTCTTCTTCATATTATTAAAATTAATTATTTCCAAAGGTATTATATAGCTTGCCCCGATTTCAATCGGGGGAACTCTCATCCCGATTAAAATCAGGATGCTTGTTTTATAATTTAATAACCTTTATTCCAATCCGGTTGAATATTTTGTGCAATAGTCTCTGAAACATAAACATCAGTTCTCAAAGTCTGTAATATTGATTCCGGAACAAGTGGGGTTACCGGGCCATGTAATACCAAACGGGATATAAAACGTTGCCAGGCGGTGGTTGTCCCATGAACAGAAATGGCATGCGTATCAAAACGGTGTTTAGATCTAATGACTTCTGCCGGTCCTATTGTGGCTGCCTTAGGAGGAACGGCAGCAAGATTTCCGCTTTTACCGAAACTCCCGTGAAGCGAGTTCTGGGCAAGAGTAAACGGGCTCAAAGTACATATACGTGGCCCCATTTCTTTCCACTCCTCAAGTGAACCCTGAAACTCAGGTGCATCAGGCTCAATAAAGGCCAAATGACCAGTCCATCCGGGACCGCTGTAACATATATCAGCATTGCCGGCATCTTCAATCATTTTGCCATAATCTTTCAGATTCTTAGTAGTGAATCCGGTTATCTGATCCTTTGAAGGTCTCAACTTTTCATCAATCTGATAATAGAAATATTTAAACATCGCATAAGAAAATCCATATTCCCAATCTTCAGGTGCAATATTTCCATCCTGATCTGCATATTCGTCCATTGCAAATGCCCATACATTGCGGCAGTCAACTTTACATGCATTTATCAATCGTGCAACATGGCGATATGTAGGACATGGATTAGGAAGTATCATTACCAGCTTTTCCCCTGATTCAGCCGAATGTAATATCCTTCTGAACATATCTGTAACCCATATATGCTCAACATCGTCATCCTGAACTACATTTATCTTAAAATCAGGATTGGAATGCTTACTAATATCTTCTCTCTTTATATTCAAGACCCTTTCTATCTCCTTTTTATCCTTAAAAGGTACCCATTGGGAAGGATCAAATTCAAATTTTTTTGTTATGTTCTTCATCTAAATATTTCTTTATTAAACAATTTATAATCTTATTTCAATTCTCAATCCGTTCGCT
>CAZJGI010000040.1:0-20296 GCA_964545315.1 uncultured Prolixibacteraceae bacterium | reverse complement strand
CCCAATCCAATAACTTTTGCCGGATTGGTACTGGTCATTTTTACGGCTTTCGGCAGATCAACAGGCAGCCACTTCATTGCATTACGGAGTGCCTGATCCATCGTAAGGCCACTTCCGGCCAGGGTATTATCTTTTATATTTCTTGCAGGGCTTCCTTTATAGGCAAATTCAATCTCTCCAATCCCACTGAAAACAAAACGCCCCGGCTCCAGGCCGGCTCCAACATTTGAATCGGTTACCAGACAAACGGTCCCCGGCCCTTCATCCTTACAGACCATTGCCATCTTAACCGCAACCGGGTCAACATGCACCCCGTCAAGAATAAAATCAACACTTACCCTTCTGTCGGCCAAAATTGCCTCAACAGCACCACAAGGCCTGACACCGAGATCCTGCACTTGCGGACAGGGAAAGACATCATAAAAATGAGTCGCATGTCGTACGCCCAGATCAACAGCTACCTGAGTTTCCTTTACAGTTGCAGCTGTGTGGGTCATAAATACAGGATTATTATCCTCAGTCATAAATGGTAAAAGGTCAGTAATATTATCCACATCCGGGGAAACACTGAAAATAGCGCGGTATGGCTTTGCTGCCTCTATCAATGATTTAACTCTTGTAATACCTGTTCCTGTAATTGCATCCGCTGTTAATGCACCTGTTAACTTAAGAAAAGGACCTTCAAGATGGAAACCCAGGATCCCGGCCCCTTCAGTTTTTGTACCAGCCAATTCCGCAAGAAATTTTGAATCTTCTCCCGGAGGTTTGGGAGTAACTGTTGGTAAAAAGCCCGTAACACCATACATAGGCAGAATTTGGCACATACTCCTGAGATCATCAGGTCCGTTATCAACCAAAGCATAGTGAACACCATGAATATGCATATCAATAAATCCGGGCACTATATAGTTATTCCCAAAATCAACTACTTCTCCCCGGCTGGTAATATCACCAACACCCCTGATAATTCCATCCCCTATACTAACAGATCCCTTTAGTATCCCATTATCTGTAACTATATTTCCTTTAAGCACAACTTCATTACTGTCTGATGCCATTATTATAATTTTTAATTTTTTTAATACCTGCTGACTGATCAGCTATCCATTCTCTTATGTAACTTCTTTTTCTAAAGTTATTTTTCTTGGGGCTATATTGCCCTACAATGAGGGACTAAATAGTGTAAAATATATGCAAAAATAATTTTTCTACATTATTCATGCATGCATACCTCCATCCATCAATATATTTTCACCGTTGATATATGCTCCGGCATCAGATGCCAAAAGAACAATGACACCTTTTATGTCATCATTATTAGCCATTCTGCCTACAGGTACCTTTTTATTATAATTTTCCAAAAACCTTTTGGGCTGATTATTGAAAAGCCCTCCGGGGCTAACACAGTTAACTCTGACATGCTTGTCTGCCAACACCCTTGCCAGATAACGGGTAAGATTTATAACACCAGCTCTGTGAAAGAAATAATCAGGTGGAGGTGTTCCCATATCGGTTCCTTCATAATTAGATAAGTCAGGTCCGAACATTCCCATCATTGAGCTTATATTGATGATGCTGCCACCACCACCTTCTCCTATTAAATCACTCATTTCGCGAACAATATCCATCATTCCCGTTGCATTAATCCGCATTGATTCAGAAAAATTTTCTATAGGTTCGTCATATCCTTTCATTGGCCTGGCAACTGAGTTATTAACAAATACATCCAGCTTTCCAAATCGTCTTTTTATTTCATCTTTTAATGAAATTACTGAATTATGATCGGATTGGTCCACAACCAGAGCATGAACATCAAGTCCTTTGCTTTTAAAATCATCTGCTACTTCCTGACCTTTTGTAATATTCCGGGAGGCTGTTATCACAGTTCCACCGGCTTCAGAAAGTCCTTCGACTATGCATCTGCCATATAATCCCGCCCCTCCGGTAACCAGTATTATTTTCCCTTCCAGGCTTAATAAATCTTTTACATTCATACCTTTTTATAATTTAATTGTTAAACCTCCTTTATTCCTGCTCTCTTCACCCGCGATCAATGCTTTAATAATATTTTCTGTTTTGTCAAACGACAAACGGGGTTGACCATCCTGCACTGATCTTACAAATTCAATTATATTGTCCCTGAACATCGAATAAGAATTTTTAATATCGATCAGCTTCCATCCATCCCGGCCATAAAGAGAGAGTTGGAATGTTGATGTTATGTCCATATAAAGATGTATTACAGCCTCTAATCCATTCTCAAATTCGATATAGACGATATCTTTCCCCTTTTTACCGATATTTTTAATCAGAACAGGTTTTGGATCATCCAATAACGCAAATAAGGCTTCCAAAATATGTACTCCGTATTTTATCCAATCCTTTTTACCTACAGCTGTTACCAATTCCAGTTTTCCAATGGATGCAATATCCTGTTTAGCTATTCTGGATTCATTTGCATACCGCATTGAAGAGCATGACATGATAAATTTTCCATTAGCTATCTCATTCGCAAAATAATCCATGCCATCTTTATCAATAGCCAATGGTTTGTCAATAAATATAGGAATACTCCTGTCAATAAATGGCTTTGCCATAGCAACATGGTTTTCAGGATCATCCCTTGCCAGGATTACAGCATCAACCATTTCTGCCATTTCTTCCAAACTGTCGGTAATATTTTCAATTCCTGTTGTTTTTGCTATACTCTCAGAAATATTTTTATCCTGCGTCCAGACACTGGTAACCCTTGCACCATTAATTCCAAGAGTATCACTGTTAGCCTCAAGATAACGTGATACAGCAGGATATCCAACCCTTTCGATCTCTTCAGAATCAAATTTTCCATTAATGATTGCTGACCATGAGTAGGGATGTGCGTTCCCCGGGCTCATACCTAGTATTCCAATTTTTATCATCTTTTTATTGTTTAATTACATTTGACTATTATTATTTAATATCTCATTTATATATCTCTGTTTATTTGATTTCACAAATTCAAGCCTAAGAAACCAGAATCCGGACAAACAATATCTCTATTTCTAATTTTCCCCAAAATACGGCTTTTTCTGATAATTTTAAAGTGAAAAGCTCGAATTTAAAATCCTGTTAAAAGATAATTACAGTTATATTTAATTTGAAATAGGCTACTTTATTCTGTTATTTTCCAATGATATAATCGAAGTTTTAATTAATGTATTAATTGAAAGAATAAAATTTAAATAAAAAATTACCAGCAAGTCCATCCCCCGTCAACAACCAGGTTATGACCTGTGATAAATGATGCGTAGTCAGACAAAAGAAAAGCGACTGCTCCTGAAATTTCCCCAGAGCGGCCAACTCTTCCCATGGGAACTTTCTTTGCCAGACTGTTTATAAATACCGGATGATCATTTTGAACAACCGGATTCGGAAACGGACCCGGAGAAATACAGTTGAACCTGATACCTTTTTTAGCATAATGAACAGCCAGGTACCTTGTCATTTGTATTATTCCCGCCTTCCCAACTCCATATTCCAGAGGATTGGGATTCATCGGTGAAATATATATATCAGGATCCGGGGAAACCATTCCGTACATACTTGAAAAAAGTATAATACTTCCCCTGTCCTTATTCTCCATCTCTTTAGCCACCGCCCTGCACATCAAAAAGGTGGATGTCAACCCTGCATGATTAGCATCATCAAAATCTTTTTCTGAAAGATCATCCAGTTTTTTCGAGGTGGAGCCATAAGTTAAAATTACCAATCCTTCAGGGATACCATACTTACTGATGCTATCATTGATAAAAGAATTTACGGCACCCTGATCTCGGGCATCAAGAGAGACAGGTATAAATTTTCCCTCATGATTCAATGACTTTTCAAAATCAAAAGCTTTTTTGTCTAAGTCTGCGCAAAGTACTCTTGCCCCAGATTTTAATAATAGTTTAACTATTGCCTGTCCTAAATATCCGGCACCACCAATTACCCAGATATCTTTATTTTTAAACCTGAATGCCTTATTCATCATAATTTCTTTTTTAACCATTATTGTTTATTTCCAACAACCATTCATTTAATCAGGATAAATACTCCTCCCTTCATTCACTGTCATTTAATGAATGATCATCAACGAGCAAATTCACCTAATCTTATTACAGCAACTTCAGCACAGGCATCACCCCCCGGAGCTTTGTACGGAGGAGTAAAAAACTTCATGCCCTTTTGTCCAATATTATCAACAATCTTTGTATACGACTTATTAATAGCTCCATAACGAAGATGCCCCGACATATACTCACGGTCATCGACACCGGATGCATCAGGAATAGATCCACATCTGCCATTTGTATAACCACATGTTAATACATAAGGCAAGGCTGCCTCTATTTTATGACCAGTCCTTGAATGTCCGCTTGGAGTGCCGACCTTGGGAGTTATAGAAAAAGTACGTGCTGAAACCTGAAGATCAACTATTTGCGCATTTATGGATAAATGACTGTTTAATATAAATGGTATGAAAAATATAATAAAACTATATCTGTACATAAATCTATTTTGAAATAATTTATTTATCTCGAAAAAGCAGTCAACACCTTAATAGCAACATCAGCGGCTGCATCTCCACCCGGTGAACTATATGGGGGACGTTTAACGTAACGGAAAAAACCGGACATATATTCCCTGTCATCACAGGCTGTTGCGTCAGGAATATATCCGAATCCTCCGTCAGTGTAACCGCTGGTCAGAACAAATGGCAAGGGTGTTTCTTTTTTGATCTTCAATCCTGTGCGGACAAAAGGTTCAAAAGGTAACCCAACGTATCCGACATCACCAATCCGGGAAATTACAATCTCAATCTCCAAATATTTTGGCACATCCGGAAGCGTTCCGGCGCGATGGTGTTCAAGTGCCCATACATACCATGGACGCACCATTTCAACCAATCTTGCGCGATAAGGAGGTGATAAAGCCTTGGGAAAATTCATCCCTACACATTCTCTGGTATTTTCATCACCTGCATCACCACGACGAATAAAATCATCTATGGCTGCCAAATCAGCTATCAAAGATATGGAATCAGGCAATTCAGCATGAGGGATTTTTACTTTTTCACGAGTCCATTTAAGATCGGAACGTTTTGAAGGTTGTAAATTATTTGCAGCCTTTATAAAAGATTCTCCCAGGTATTCACCAAATTCACAAGTCTGCTCGATAGTCCCTGTAAGCATATATTTGGAATTAACATCCCCTGCACACCCCTGGAAAAAAGCTACAGGCGCTCCCCCCAGGTATTCCGACAATTTGTCGTTTGCCACTTGTGGCCATTGACCATGCGATACCAATGTTTCAGGGTGATAACCAGTAACCGGATGGCCGGTATAAAAAGTCAGGGCTGCTACCGGAAGCTTCTTTTCATCCCGCAAAACAACAACCATCGCCTCCGGATCTATAGTGCCCAGATAACTCTCACCTAATTCAATCCGATCCTCTTCCCGTATCAGGTAAGTCCTGCCATCCTCCCTCCTGCCCCTGCGATTGTATGTTAATCTGTCCTCACAGGCTGCGCCCCACTCAACCGTAACAGGAACAAGCTCATTTTCCAGCCCCCGTACAGCAATAGCTAACTTTTCCATGAATTCCCTGCCAACATCATTTGACTCATCCAAAGGTGGAAAACCGCCGGATTGACCCCATGCCTCCGGATTTTTAATGATAACCCTGGGTATTGTATGGTTGTGAGATGTTGCTGCCACGATCTGATCACGGGAGATACCCAATTCTTTTGATATTAACGCCTTACTTGCAATATTTAAATTTGCAATATTGAATGTAGGGGTGCTTATAGGGCCACCTTCTACACGTAAAGGTGAAGTTAAAAAACATAACCGTGCATTCCCATATTCAAATAATATAACCGTGCTTTTTAAATCACCAATTACCTTTTCAATTTTTGCCCCGGTTCGCGAGTCAGTATCCTCCCCGATTTTAGGTGTAACTGAAAAAGTCTTTGCAGCAGCCTTTAATATTTTTGAAGATGAAATATCAACTGCGCCCGATGGCTGTGCTCCAACTCCAAAGGTGAAAAAGGAAAGAGCTCCTGAAAACAATACCATTTTCCTAAAAGAACAAATTTGAAATATAACTTTCACGATTATTATTTGCAATCTCTTCATAATTGATTTACTTATACTTGTTGTGATACTAAAAAAGTTCAAAAAAAATTTATCTTTTTTGGGTGCTATCTAAAAGCGTAACCTGAGTTCGTTTAAATGTATTTTACTATTGGAGTAAAAATACAAAAATTAAGTTCGCCAGACTTTAATGAGTGTTACAATTTAGGATTTTTTAAGTTAAGTTTTACAACATTCAAAGGATACAGAAAGGTTGCAGATTTTTAACGTAATGCGATTTTTGGTTTAATTTAAAAAAATAATAACTTTATCAAGTCGGATTAAGCAGAATCCCTACAATGATGGGAATAATCCCGACAGGAAATGATGGTGTAAGCAAATAATAAAAACTTTTATATAAAAAAATTGAAATACAAATATTTAACTAATTAATATTCACATGGAAGAACCAAAAATAGCATTTAAATTTCCCAAGATGGTCACACTGGAACCGGGAACCTATTACTGGTGTGCCTGCGGAAGAAGTAATAACCAGCCTTTCTGTGACGGCTCTCATAAAGGAAGCGGATTTACCCCACTTGAATTTAAAATGGAAGAAAAAAAGGATGTCTGGTTATGCCAGTGTAAACACTCAAAGAATAAACCTTATTGCGACGGTACGCATCGTACATTATAATAAAATTGCACATAAAGATTTAACTCTTTTAGTAAAATAGTGATCAGCATCTGTAAACCAGCTGATCATTATTTTAAAAAGTCATATTCAAATTCGGGAGATATCTCAGGATTTCTTGAAATATTCTTTACTTGCATTGCAAACAGGGCATCTGTAATCCGGTGGCAGTTCACTGAACGGAGTACCTGGTTGAATACCGGCAGCAGGATCCCCTTCTGAAGGATCATAACGATATCCACAGATCGAACAGGTATATATTGCGGCATCATTATCTGCATCAACCTGTTGGTTGTCTGCATTTTGTTCGTGTTCTTCAGCGACAGAACCTTCGGCATCAAGCTTTACCTCTTCAATATATGTGGGAGCATTCGGTGGTGCAAGCATTTTGTATTTTTGCCGGTAATAATCATATGTCAAAGGATCTCCTTCTTCAATTAAATCACTTTCCCTTATCATTCCTAAAATCAATAAGTGGGATCCTGCATCCAATGTCGTAACAACCTCACAGTCAAACCATGCAAGGGCACTGTCAATAACAATTGGGGCACCGGTGAAAGACTTAATGTAGTTTACTCCTTCAAACTTGTCAATGGTGTCACTTGACATAAATCCGAATTTCCCTATCAGGGAAGTGTCTGCTTCCTTTTTCAAAACAGATACGGAGAACTTTTTGCTTGCCAGGATCATTCCGGCAGATACATTATCTTTATGGCAACTGATAGCAATCTGAGGTGGTGAAGAAGTGACCTGAAAGACAGTGTTACCAATGTAGCCGTACAATTTTTCGTTGTAAGCTGTTGAGATTATGTACAATCCATATGATAAATTATGTAATGCTTTATATTTCATGATAAAAATTGATTAAGGGAATTAAATTTTCCATCCGGATATTTGCTTTTATTATAAAATGCGATCATTTTTTTATTTGCAACTTTCTTCCTGATCATATTCTTTTCCGGTGCCAAATTTAAAATAAAAACAATCCTCTAAAAATAACAAATCAAATACAATCGATAGTTATATATCAAAACTTTTTCATTTTTTGATAATTCTAAATTAATGACATTCTGACCATTTCATTTCAATAATCTAAAAAATTAAAAAAATACCATTATAAATATATTTTTGTACCAAATTTGGAATTTTTTGAAAAATTATTCCTATTTTGGTACAAAATTTACAAACTAGGGACGACAAAAAAAATTGAAGATGGCCAGTCAAAAAAAGAATATCAGGTATGAAATTTTCATTGTTGAAGACAATACTCTTTATGCCCAGATTTTAAAAAAGCAACTTATTGAAAATGATTATCAGGTCAGGGTTTTTTATAATGCACGCGATTGCATAAATGCATTGGATGATCATCAGCCTGATGTACTCACTCTTGATTATACACTTCCTGACATGTCAGGTCATGATGCATTAAGGGAGATTCAAAAAAAATCACCTCATACAAATATTATCATAATTTCAGCCCAGGAAAGTATTGATACAGCGATTGAGCTGATGAAAAACGGGGCTTATGATTATATTATGAAAGCGTCTGATACCAGGGAAAAGCTCACTAATATCATCAAAAACATTTATGATTCAGATCAGTTAAAGCAGGAAAATCAACGATTAAAGGGGGCAATAATAGACCGTTATCATTTCAGGAAACTGATAAAAGGCAACAGCCGTGAAATTGAGCAGGTTTTTATATTAATGGAGAAAGCGTCCCAAACTAATATCTCTGTATCGATAAGCGGTGAAACAGGTACAGGTAAAGAACTGGTAGCCAAAGGAATACATTATAACTCGAACAGAAGTGGCAAACCTTTCGTGGCAGTCAACGTATCTGCAATTCCTGAAGGTTTGCTGGAAAGTGAGTTATTTGGTCATGAAAAAGGAGCATTTACCAACGCCGACTTCAGGAAAATAGGAAAATTTGAACAGGCAAATACCGGTACGCTATTCCTGGATGAAATTGCAGACCTAAACCTCAATTTGCAGGCTAAGCTGCTTAGGGTAATACAGGAAAGGGAACTTAACAGACTTGGAGGCAATGAAATAATACCATTGGATGTAAGGATATTGACATCCACCCATAAAAACCTTGCAAACCTTGTAGCTAACGGAAAATTCAGGCAAGACCTTTATTACAGGCTGCTCGGACTGCCTATAGAGGTGCCGCCGTTAAGACAGAGAGGGAAAGATATTATTTTGCTTGCAAAACATTTTGTTAATGAGTTCTGCAGAGAAAATGATATGCCGGTAAAAACAATATCAGACGAAACAAAAAAGTTGCTGCTTTCATACCAGTTCCCGGGTAATATAAGAGAACTGAAAGCAATGATGGAACTGGCCTGCGTGATGTCAAACAGTGATGTCATTAAACCGGGTCATTTAAATATTAATGTTGAAGAAGATGTAACCCACCTGCTGGCTGACGAAAAAACCCTGGAAGAATATAATCATGAAATTGTTAAACATTTTCTGAATAAATATAACCATAACGTCAGACTGGTTGCATCAAAACTTGATATTGGAAAATCAACTATTTACAGGATGCTTCAAAAAAAGGAATTATCCCTAAACTGATAATTTATTGTTAACACTGCAATTACAAAATGCAGAAAGAAATATACCTTTATAGATCAAAATTATATTGACTTGGTAATTTTTGTTATCTTATTTCTTTTTTGTTATTTTAGCGATAATATAAAAACGAAATAACCTAATGCCATGTTAAAAAGATTACTGGTTCTGACACTAATACTATTTCCGGTTCTGTCCGAAGCCCAGTTTTTTAAAGTTTATCCTTATTTAACAGCCGAGGCCGGCGAAAAAGAGTTAGTATACTGGTATAGTGCCATCGGTTCCGATCACAATTATCTGTTTTTTGGAGACCTTGTAAAAAGACAGGGATTGATGGCTCATTCCCTTGAACTGGAATATGGATTAAGCAACAAATGGACTGCCGGATTATACCTTGATTTTGAACAACCGGAAGGACACAAATTAAGACATGTAGCAACCAAAGCCCTTATGCTTCATGGCAGATTCTGGGAAAAAGGGGAACGGCCGGTTGACCTGGGTATATATGTAGAATATATCCTGCCCAGGCAAAGTTATAAGAATGTTGAGGAAATTGAAATTAAATGGATACTCGAAAAAGATTTCGGCTTCAATTCTTTTGTGTTAAATCCTACTTTCGAAAAGATAATAAGCGGGCCGTCTGTCAGTGAAGGAGTAGAACTGGCAGTTAACGGCGGCTGGTATTACAGGAAAAGCCTTAAGGTCCAACCCGGTATTGAGTTTTATTCCAAATGGGGTGAATTAAAAGAACTTTCGCCTCTTGATGAATCAAAAACTTATCTTTTCCCTGCAGTAGATATTATTTTCGGAACCAAAGGAAATATTACCTGGCACACAGGCGCAGGATTTGGATTGACAAATCCTGCCGATAACTTTGTTTTCAAATCTATTATCTCTATTGGATTCTTTTAACTAATGACTTCAAAATCAACAAGTGATGCAAAAACTTTTTATATTTCTTATTTTGATTGGGATGGTTCAAAACCTGTCATCGCAGGAAAAAATCGATTTACGTTTACAGGCAAAGGATCAGCATAAACCTTATCATTACTTTGAAAATCCACAGGTATGCTCCGGCTGCCACTACGAAAAATTTGACCGTTGGAATGTGTCTCAACACTCGAAAGCTTTCACCGGAGATTTCTTTCAAAAGCAATTTTATGAGCTTGTCTTGCCATCTGAGTCATTTGCACCTGAAGTAAAAGATGTTAAAGACGGATGTATTGGATGTCATTCACCAGGTGCTTTTCTGGCCGGGGAGATGATTCCGGAAATACCAACTTCGCCGGATAACCACTGGAACAAACAGGACGGATTTAAAACAAGGGCAGACAGAGGAATATTTTGTGATTTTTGTCATACCATAAGCCATTTCAAAAACGAACCTCCCTTCAATCACGATTACATATCAACCGCCACCGAAGCAGTTGATACTAAATTTGGAGATTTGGAGTTCCCATGGTCACCACATCATGAGACTGCCACATCGGAGATATATGAGGACCCGATGATGTGTTCAACATGTCACAATGAACTGAATCCATATAATATCTGGGTAAAAGCAACATTCACCGAATATGAAGATAGTCCTTATCCGTTCAAAGCAATAATCTGCCAAACCTGTCATATGCCAACAATGAGCGGTAAACCTGCAAAAATGGGGATTACTCGTCCTCATAACTCTGACCACTGGTTTGGAGGAGGATTTTCACAATTCGTGGAGGGCGCAGCAACGGTAACTATCAATATTGACAAACCAGAATTCAGACCTGGGGAAAAAGTAAATTTTTCTGTAGATGTACAGGCAGTGGCAACCGGACATAAATTTCCAACCGGGTCTACCGAAGAACGTGATGTGTGGCTGCGTTTATCTTTAACAGATAAAAATGGTAGTGAACTTTTACATATACCCGTACCAAAAAATCCAAATGATCCGAATGATAAGTATTTTATAACAAGCAATGAAATGGTTGCATACCCTTCACACAGCAAACTGTCAGAACCAATTTCACGCGACGCACTTCCTGAAGGCGACAGATTATTCCACAGCGCTTTTCTTGATAGTGAGGGGCAATTTACATATGCACAATGGTTTTGCGTAAAAGAGATTGAGAACAGGCTGGAACCACTTAAAGTAAGAACAGAAAATTATGTATTTACAATACCTGAAACGATCAAGGGAGATATTTATCTGCAGGCTAAACTAAATTACAGACGTATGCCTGACTCACTTGCCGACTTCCTTAAAATAGACAGACGGCCTGTAATACAAGTAGCAAAAGAAGTCAGGAAAATAACCGTAAATTAAATTTTAATAACTCAATTTGAGAAAATAATCCGGCTTTTTCATAATATTTTCCATGTACATAATTCAGATATTTTAATATCCTGAAAGCATTGAATTTTTGAAAGAACCTTTTATTGAAAGATGCCGGAGACGAACAATTCCTGTTCAGGTCATCTAATTCAAAAATAAAGTTATCGTGAATAAGGAATTCTCTGACAGGTCCGGGCAATGAAATAATATAACTACGAAATTCAGCCCCTGACAATTTAAACAAGTCTTCTTTAACAAGAAAAAATTTGCGTAAATCAGTAAAAGCCTGGAAATTGTATGTTTTTGTAAGGTCTTCATCTCCATTCATCCACTTCTGCAGCGTCGGTCCTGTACCAAAAGGAACCCGGTCCGATAACCTGGCAGAAGGGTGCACTGTTGTTGAACGAATTTCTCCCACATGACCCAACTGTGTCAGATTTTGCAGAAAATAAAAGTCTTCACCCGCCTGCCTCCTGTTCATGCCGCCTCTTTTTACATAAGCCCCTGCCCTTACAGCAAAGGCAGAGCCGACAGTAAACATAGGAAAAGGATAACCACAGTATTGAAGTGCATTTTTATAATATTGCATATAGTCTTCATAAAGCATGATCCCCTCAAGATGCTTTGGAGATAAGCCTTCCTTTATATGTTCGAAAGAGATTACAGCACCAACATCGTCCGGATTATAAGTAAAATGATTAAATACTGCTTTCAGATAATTTCTTTCCACTAATGTATCCGAGTCAAGGGAAAGAATCACACCTTCAGGCCTCTCCAGCAAATTAAACCTTCTGACAGCATTATCCATTCCTCTCTTCCTGGCCAGGCCTGCCCCGGCCCATTTTATCTGCAATTCAACCGGCCCCAAAACTATAAAACTCAGTTTACCGGCCTTATTATCCGAAATCCACTTCATCACCTCTGCTGCGGTATGAATGTTGTAATTTTTTATCTCTTCTGTTGAGGCCTCCGAATGATTGATCAAAACAATAACTTCTGAATAACATGGTGGCAAATCACATGCTTTGAGCGATTCAAGTGTTTCAATGATTGCAGGTTCTTTGAAACAGGGTATTACAACAATCATCCCGGTTTCAGGATGAGGGGGCTTTTCAATCCAATCAGAAGTATAACTTTTCTGCAAATAGCGATTTGCAAACATATATTGCAATTTTTGCTACTTTCTATTTCTGTCCGGCACCTGATGAATACCTCTGGTTCAATGCTTCCAAAACTTCTTTGGTTATATTGCCCGCTTCATCCCCTATCAAAATATCAGCACCGTTCAGTACATAATCGTACCCTCTTAATTTATTGTATTCTTTTAAATAATTAAGTAAACTATCCAGGATTTGCTGATTATTTGCCTGTTGCATTTCAGCAAGTTTACCTGATAATTCCTGATCCAGCTTTACTATTTCCTGTTCCTTACCCAATAACCTGTCACGTTCCTGAATAGCCCTCTGTTCGGTAAGAAATCCTCCTCTCTGCAATTTTTCCTGAAAAGCGGCGGCTTCCTTTTCAAACGACTGACGTTTAACACCAAACTCTGAATTGTATGCTTCCTGGCTCTTTGTGAATTCATCATGCAAATCCTGGGCCAGATCATAATTAAGAATAACAGAGTCTGCTTTTACATAAGCAATTTTAAGTGATTTATTCACTTGTCCGGAAACGGCTTGATTATCATCCTTTATATCTTCACCATTGTTCCCTGTTCCGCTAAAATGCAATATGTATAATACCAACACTGCAACTAAGGAAATAATACCGACAATTAAAGACGTTGACTTCATTATTTAAATTTTTTATTCTTCTCGTTTATCGCCAACAAATATAATTTTTTCAATTCAAAGCAGGAGTGCAAATTTATACTTTTTTTATAATCCTATATATGAATAAGTTAAATTGTATTTATTAGGATTCTCAACTGGATAATCTTATAAAATCCGATAAATAATCTCCTCAAGTGGTCTTTTAGGGACATGATGGTTGTCTTCAGCATCACGCCAATACTTTATATTCCCGTTTAAAGCAGTTTCCAATACTACTTTCTCGGAAGGTTTTCCTAAAGCAATCAACCATAAAATTTCCAGGTTCGCAGGAATATTCACTATCTCTGCCACCCTCTTTTTGTTTACAGTTCCTATTATACATCCTCCATAGCCATCCTCCACAGCTCCTAGTAAAATACTTTGTATTACTATACCATCATCACAATAACAACTATCGGCAAGTGATTTGTCTAAAAGCACAGCCACATAAGCTACCGGCCTCTCGCCCTCCGCCGGACCATTCCAGTTAGTTAGATATCCTGCCCAACCGAGATTGGGGAATATCTCTCTGTTTAAATCATCATCAGTGCAAATCACATATTTTAGTGGTTGCATATTACGGCCGCTGGCTGTATGCCTGGCAAGTTCCACCCACTTTGTGACCTGCCCGCTGCTAATCTTAACAGATTCGTCAAATCGCCGGTAACTTCGGTTTTTTAATATTAATTCCCGTATCATTTTCGTTAATTTTTTATAGTATCTCAAAAGTAATTGTTTTATTTTATAAAAAATAATCTCTAATTTTAAACAACTCTTAGAAACAACAAATGTATTTATTAGGTTTAGACATAGGAAGCTCTTCGGTAAAGGTATCACTTATCAATGGAAGTAACGGCATTTGTGTTGCCTCTTCATTTTATCCGAAGGAGGAGATGAACATCATAAGCATTCGTCCCGGATGGGCAGAGCAGGATCCGGAAACGTGGTGGACAAACCTGAAGCAAGCATTAAAAGAAGTGCTCAGGATATCTGCTGTCGATCCGTTAAACATAGGTGCTATCGGCATTTCTTATCAGATGCACGGCCTTGTAATGATTGACAGGGATCATAAGCTTCTACGGCCTTCAATAATATGGTGCGACAGCAGGGCTGCGACCATTGGAGAAGAGGCTTTCCTGAATGTCGGCAAAGAAAAATGCCTTAACCATTTACTAAACTCCCCCGGCAATTTTACCGCTTCAAAATTAAAATGGGTAAAGGATAATGAACCTGACCTTTTTGAAAAAACATTTAAGATTATGCTTCCGGGTGACTATATCTCCATGAGGCTCACAGGTGAAATACAAACTACAATAAGTGGTTTGTCGGAAGGAATTTTCTGGGATTTTAAAAACAATAGTGTTTCTCAGATGATTTTAGATCATTACGGATTCCCGGAAAGTATAATTCCTGAGATAGTACCAACTTTTTCTGTTCAGGGTGAATTAACCGGCGAGGCTGCTGCCGAACTGGGACTGAAGCCACATACAAAAATAAGTTACAGGGCTGGTGACCAACCAAATAATGCCTTCTCCCTTAACGTTTTAAACCCGGGAGAAATTGCTGCCACTGCAGGTACCTCCGGAGTAGTCTATGGAATAAGTGAGGAGATCAAATATGATCCCTATTCCAGGGTAAACACCTTTGCTCACGTTACTCATAGTCCGGAAAATCCAAGATTGGGAGTGCTGCTATGTGTAAATGGCACTGGTATCCTGAATGCATGGTTAAAAAGAATGGTCTCAGAAAACCTGTCGTATGATGAAATGAATGAGCTGGCCTCTGCAGTACCCGTGGGTTCAGAAGGGCTTTCAGTATTGCCCTTTGGAAATGGGGCTGAAAGAATCTTAAATAACCGTGACCGGGGTGCTGTGTTCTCCGGAATCAATTTTAATATTCATAATAAAAGACATCTTATCAGGGCAGCTCATGAAGGAATAGTCTTTTCCTTTAAATATGGTATGGACATCATGAAATCAACCGGGATAAATCCTTCGGTGATAAGGGCAGGTAAAAGTAACATGTTCCTTAGTCCTGTTTTTGGGAAAACGCTGGCAGGACTGACCGGCGCCCTGGTGGAACTTTATAATACTGACGGATCAACAGGTGCTGCTCTTGGCGCAGGCCTGGGATGCGGTTACTTTGCTTCACCTGCTGAGGCATTCACTAACCTGAAAAAGTTGGAAACTATTCTGCCTGATAAGAAAAAATCAGAAGAATATCATAAAGCATATGAAAATTGGGAACAAAATTTAAAATTATATAATTATGGAAGTATTAACAGGGAATAAAGTGTATTTCACCGGCATAGATCAGATTAAATATGAAGGGCCGGGATCACGAAATGCTTTGGCTTTTAAATGGTATGACGAAAACAAGGTCATCGCAGGTAAAACAATGAAGGAACATTTGCGGTTTGCAGTAGCTTACTGGCACTCCTTCTGCGGTACAGGCGGAGACCCGTTCGGCCCGGGAACACATGTTTTCCCATGGGATAAAAGTAACGACCCTATGGAGGCGGCGCTGGAACGCCTGGATGCAGCGTTCGAATTTATTACAAAAATGACAATCCCTTTCTATTGCTTCCATGATGTTGACATCGTCGGTAACGGATCTGTTTTTGAAATAGAAAAAAGGCTTGAAAAAATTGTAGATGTTATAAAAGAAAAACAAAAAGCATCCGGAGTAAAACTTCTTTGGGGAACAGCTAATGTTTTTTCTGATCCCCGTTATATGAATGGGGCTGCTACCAATCCCGACTTTAATGTAATCACTAATGCTGCTGTTCAGGTAAAAAATGCAATGGATGCCACCATTGAACTGGGTGGTGAACATTATCTTTTCTGGGGAGGAAGGGAAGGTTATATGAGCCTTCATAATACTGATACTAAAAGAGAGGTGGAACATCTTGCCCGTTTCCTGGAAATGGCAAAAAACCATGGCCGGAAAAAAGGGTTTAATAAAACTTTTCTGATCGAACCAAAACCTATGGAACCAACAAAACATCAATATGATTATGATGCGCAGACCGTAATAGGGTTCTTAAGGCATTTCGGTTTGGATAAAGATTTCCGTCTTAATATTGAAGTGAACCACGCCACCCTGGCAGGCCATACATTCGCACACGACCTGAGAATGGCTGCAGATGCCGGACTGTTCGGCTCCATAGATGCAAATAAAGGTGATTATCAAAATGGCTGGGATACTGATGAATTTCCTACCAATATCTATGAAGTTACTGAAGCTATGCTTGAGATCATTCAGGCAGGTGGCCTTAAAACCGGCGGAATAAATTTTGATGCAAAAACCCGCAGAAATTCTACTGACCCTGAAGATTTATTTATCGCTCACATTTCCGGTATGGATGTTTTTGCCCGGGCATTGATTGTGGCAGACCAGATTCTAAATAATTCTGTCTATCCTGAACTGCGGGCAAAAAGATATGCCTCTTTTAACAGTGGCAAAGGAAAAGAGTTTGAGGAAGGTAAACTGTCCCTTGAACAACTCTGCGAAATTGCCCGTCAAAATGGAGAACCGGCTGTTATAAGCGGTAAACAAGAGCTAATGGAGCAAATTATAAACTGGTTTATTTAACTCTCAGCAAATCTTTTGGATATAACTTTCCAATCGATGATTTTCCAAAAATCTTCGATATACGAAGGCCTTGCATTCTGCTTGTCTAAATAATAGGCATGCTCCCAGACATCACAGGTCAGTAAAGGTTTTTTTCCTTCCCGCAAAGGATTGCCTGCATTACCGGATTGTATAATCCCCAGCTTGCCTTCACCTGTCTTAACCAGCCATGCCCATCCGGAACCAAACAGCGTGGCTGCTGCTTTTGAAAACTCTTTGATAAAATTATCAAAAGAACCGAAATTAATCTCAAAAGCAGCTTTTAGTTTATCTTTAGGCTCTTTGCAACCATCCCTGCTGAACTGCTCAAAATAAAACGTGTGATTCCAGACCTGGGCACCATTGTTAAATATGCCTCCGTCAGCATTCTTAATAATATCCTCAAGATCAGAATTTTCAAAAGGACTCCCTGCAATCAGGCTGTTTAAATTGTTAACATAGGCCTGATGGTGTTTACCGTAATGATAATCAATAGTCCTTGCGCTTATAAAAGGCTCAAGTGCATCCCTGGAATATGGTAATTCTGGTAATTTAAAAGACATAATACATTAATATTGGTTATTTTTGATTTTTCTATAAAATTAACAAATTTATCCGGGGAGGGATAATCCTTCAGAATAAAAAATTTTATAAAGACATAATTTTTTTTTAAACCACAAATTTTAAATTTAAAAGTTTGTTTCTTTATAAAAATTTATTTACTCAGAATAACCAATAAACCAGATTGCAATGTTTAAAGTAATTCCTGCTTCTCTTATCCGCTCTTATTCAACCATAATAAGGTATCGGAATATGCATAAATCTTCCGGATTGACAGTCGTATTCATCATATTCATTTTCCTGGTTTTTAATTCTTTTCTGTTATCTGCACAGAACAAAGTAACCTCTCCGGAAGAATTTTTCGGATTTAAAATGGGAACAGATAAAAAGCTTGCCAGATGGGACAAAATTGTCGAATATTTTTACCTGCTGGAAAAACAATCAGACAAACTGAAGGTGATGAATTTAGGCCCCTCATCAGAGGGTCATCCGTTTTTGGCCCTGCTGATATCTTCACCCGAAAACCTTGCCAACCTGGAGAGGTTGCAATATATAAATAAAAGGATCAGTGATCCGGTAAAACTGTCGGCAGACTCATTAAATATTTTTATAAAAGAGGGCAAGGCTGTTATTACACAATCGATGAGCCTCCACGCCAGCGAGGTGGGTGGCACCCAAATGAGCCCGGAACTAACCTGGGAACTTCTGACCTTCAACACGGAAGATTGCCGCCGGATTCTTGACAACGTACTGTTTTTTATGATCCCCTGCTTTAATCCTGACGGCCAGGTAATGATAACTGATTGGTATAATGAGACCCTGGGAACGGAATATGAAGGCGTAATGATGCCTTACCTGTATCATAAGTATTGCGGTCATGATAATAACCGTGACGGCGACTATTTTAACCTTATAGAATCTGATCACACTGCAAAGCTTATGTATATTGACTGGCTGCCTCAGGCCTACATCGACCACCACCATATGGGAGCATACGGTGCCCGCTTCTTTGTTCCTCCCTATTGTGATCCTATTCGTCCATATGCCGATCCTATCGTTTGGCGTGAATTGAGCTGGTATGGTGCTCATATTGCCTATAAACTCGAAGAGGAAGGATTCCAGGGAGTCCTAAATGCAGCTCAGTTCAGCGGTTGGGGCCATTTCGGCTGGCACTGGATTACTATCTTTCATAATGTCGCGGGTATGTTAACTGAATCTGCAAATACAAACCTTGCATCTCCTGTTTATGTCCATCCTGAACAGCTTATTGCAAATACAAGAATGTTTCCTGAATATGAAGCACAAACAACTTTCCCAAATCCCTGGCCGGGAGGATGGTGGAGACTAAGGGATATTGTTGAACAACAAAAATCATCTGCATGGTCACTTCTTGATATGGCAGCAAAAAATAAAAATACTGTCCTTAAAACTGCTTACATTAAAGCAAGTAACCAGATAAAAAGAGGTATGGAAAACGATGTCAAAGCTCTGGTTATCCCAACAGAACAACACGATAAACTTACGGCCGTAAAAATGATTAATATCCTTTTACAATCCGGAATAAAAATCCAAAAAGCTACAGATGATTTTGTTGCAGGTAATAAACATTACTCCAAAGACTCATATATTATCTCCATGGCACAACCTAAAATGGGACTGATAAAAAATCTCCTGACCGAAACTCATTATCTTGATAACTACTGGACAAGAAATAATGAAGGTACTCCTTTAAGACCTTACGACCTGGCAACTCATACAATGGCTGAATTTATGGGCGTCAGGGTAGATGAATTATCTTCTGATCCTGATGGTAAATTTTCTCTCCTGAAAAAGCATGACCCTGTAAAAGGCATTGTGAAAAAAGGTCCTGCAGGATATTGGTTTAGCTGTAAAGAGAATGCAGCCTTCAAAGCCGTAAATTTATTACTTAATGAAAAGATTACAGTTCAAAGATGTCATACCGGAAGCGGAATTCTTAGTTCAGGGGATTTTATAATTGAGAAAGTTACTGATGATCTGGTAAGAAAAGTAGCAGATGAAACAGGAGTAAATTTTTATGAACTTCAAAAAATTGACAAAGATAATGTATATGGGTTAAAGCCTTCAAGGATTGGCTTATTCCAGAGATATTACGGAGGAAATATGGATGAAGGATGGACCAGGCTTTGTTTTGAAAATTTTAATTTCGACTATAATACTTTGAGAAGCGAAGAGATAAAGGCAGGCAACCTGATCGATAAATACGATGTTATAGTTATACCGGACGATTCAAAAGAGCATATTACAGGAGATTACACTAACAGCAGAACCGATCCGGAAGAATACCCCGAAAAATACAGAAGCGGCATCGGCAAAGAGGGAACCGAGGCATTGAAAGAGTTTGTCAGACAAGGCGGTGCCCTTACTGTTTTTGGTAATTCTTATGAATTCGCCGTCGAAGCATTTGATCTTAAAATCAGAAATGTTACAAAAGGATTAAATTCAACCGATCATTTTTGTCCCGGATCAACCCTTAAAGCAAAATTTGATAACTCCCACCCATTAGCATGGGGTATGCCGGAAGAAGGACTTTTATTAAATATATACAGCCCTGTTTTTGCAGTAATGCCCGGCAGGTTTAACG
>CAZJGI010000039.1:20873-29497 GCA_964545315.1 uncultured Prolixibacteraceae bacterium | reverse complement strand
CGACGGCAAAGGATAAGGTGCTGATCATGGCAGCAAATTAGTTAAATGCATTTTAAAGAGCACTCAATTAGTTCAATGCCTTATCCTTTGCCGTTCACTTCAGTGAACGGTTCCAGGGCAGTGCAAGAATATCCGGATTGATTTTAAAATTGATTTTCAGACAGGGAGCATCTCAATCGCTTCGGGCGGACATATAACAGCACATGCACCGCACCCTACACACTTTTCATTGTCAACTACAGGAAATGAAATAATATTATTGGGGTTAAACTCAACGGAAATAGCTTTATAGCTACATGCTGTCTTGCACCTGTCACATTCAATACGCTCAGTAAGAAGACATTTTTCTGTATTAATACGAACAGAACCCATGATTATCTGAGTTTTTTCTTCAATGTTGAAAAGCCTGATTGCCCCGCTGGGACAAACAACACTGCAGAGATTGCAATCTTCAACACAATACCCGTTATTACTGAACGTCACTTCAGGCGTCATCCATGATGCAAAATTGTCAATATCTTTATGATGAACAATAATAGCTGACGGACAGGATTTTATGCAGCTGCCGCAACGAATACAAAGTACATTAAAATGATTCTCCGGCAGCGAGGAAGGGGGCCTGAAGTATCTCTTACCGGCCGGCCTGAGGAATTTTGGAATTACCAGGCCTGAAATCAACCCTATCCCGGAAGCAAGAAAGATTCTTCTGGGGGGTATTTTATCTGCCAGGGTTATTGATTTACTTTCCTTATTCTTGATAACAAACTTTTTCAGGTCAGCAATGTCATCCTGTAACCCTCCAAGGGGACAAATTTTAGCACACCATATCCCGGGGAAAAACCAGTTTAAAGCCAGGAGCAAAGGGAATCCGAATAAAGAAAGAACAACTATCAGGGAAATATTTTCAGTAAAAACAGCAAAGAAGCCATTAAATATTGCCATCGGGTCAACAATAATGAATACCGGAAAACCAAAAATGGCAGAAGCAATAGATATGACCGCCGCCCACTTGCCAATCGGTGGAACTTTGCTAATATTATACTTAACATTACGACGGGATTTTGATACCAGGTCACACACTGAACCTACGGGACACATATAGCGACAGAACCATCGCTTTGAATAAAAAGAGGCAGCTAAAACAAGAATACCGGGAATTGCCATCCACATAAACGACCGTACTGCAATAGCAGAATTAAGCATAATAAATGGACTGGACCAGGTATATAAACCTGTCAGTTTACCCCAACCCACAGGCAAAGCCAGTAGTATGGCGGCAAAGGTTGATATCCATCTGATATGTGATGCTTTCATCCTTATGTTCATCCCAGCCAGGCCCCCTGGCTTTTCAGCAATTCTTTCAGCTTGCGTCTGTCTATGTCCCTTGCCGTAACTCTTTCCTTCACAGCCAACGCTGCCGCCGCCCCTGCTCCATGTCCGGTTATCAGACATGTCCCTATAATACGGGTATCTTCAACCAGTTTCTGCTCAAAACAGAAACACCTGCCGGCCACCAGCAGATTATCAGTCTTCTTAGGTACAAGCGAACGATAAGGAATCTGCCACATCGGCCGCTCCGACGGAGCAACTCTTCTGCCATTATACAACATTGTTGTCCATGCACCACTGACACCAATCACATCATCAAAATTCTTATATGTCATCGTATCTTCCAGTGTCAGCTTATACTCCCCGTCTATTATCCTCGACATCCGGACGCCCAGCTGGGAGGCAGTGTCTAAAAGGAAAACCTCCTCATGCCCCGGAGTACTTTTTATCTTTTCATAATTCTCCCAGATTATTCGACGGTATTCAAGTTGCAGATTGGATAAATTTATAACATCCAGACCGTCCTGTTCATCTTTACCTGCCATATTTACCCAGTTTACACTTTTTATTGGTGTTGGTTTTCCAACGGGCATATCTTTATATCCAGGGGCATTCCTGTTGATCCTGTCAACATTACCCAACCTGTGCACCAGGCCAATCTTATATTTCATCACTTCATAGGCATCGCCCGCAAAGTGAAAAATATCGCCATCGCCGGTACAGTCAACAACAACCTTTGCAAGGATAGCCATTCTTCCGGATTTGCTTTCGATAAACACACCTTTGATAACATTTCCATCCATTATAACCTGTGAACCCCAGGTATGAAAAAGCATTTTTACTCCCGACTCCCTTACCATCTCATCCAGGACATACTTACCTGCTTCAGGGTCAATAACAGGATTAACCTCATCGATTGCCATGCTCATATCTTTCAGTCGTTGGGCCATCTCACCGCCCAGTCCGAAAATAACCTGCCTTGTTCTCTTTTGTTTATCTACGGCATGGGTTGACAATAACGGCAATACAAGCCCGCCTGTCCAAAGCCCTCCTAAATGATTATACCTTTCTACCAGGTATGTTTCAGCTCCTGCCCTGCTGGCAGCTATAGCTGCTGCAACACCGGCAGGCCCGCCTCCTATAACAAGGACATCAGTCTCAGCCAAAACAGGAATCTCCCTGGCTGGTTCGGTAATTATCCTGCCACTGCCCGGAAGTGCCTTATCGTTAGTGGTAGTTTTATCGTCTGAAGCTGGTTTGTTCCGGTTGCAACTAATGCCAAGGCCAAGTCCGCTGCCCGTAATTATTGCTTTTGCTAAAAAATCCCGTCTTTTCATAAGCTTTATATGTTAGTTAAATTTTAATTTTTTAAATCAATAATCCGTTCACTGAAGTGAACGGCAAAGGATAAGGCATTGAACTGATTACCTGCAATTATAATTTTTTAAACTCATTACCTGCCATGATAGTACTCTGCACTAATTACCTGCAATGATAAGCACCTTATCCTTTGCCGTCGGTTTTAACCGACGGACTGCAAGCAACACTATCACACACCCTATAGTTAATTGCACTGCCCCTGATCCGTTCACTGAAGTGAATGGCAAAGGATAAGGCAGCAAACTTTTTATTGCCTCAACGGATCGGGAATCTTAACCAGATCTTCGACCAATTTCCCCTCATGTTCAAATCTCGCAAGAGTATATACATGATTATCTTTCCCAACCGCAATTGAATTTACATAGGTTGGCCGTGAGCCGTCTTCGTAAAATATTGGTCCGTGATCGATATAATTTTTAGTTGGAATATGATAGGTGACCAGATGAAGGTTCTCCAGTCCACGTGCAGCTCCCATTGCAATTTCTTCGACTCCCTTAACCCTTTTACCATCGATATAAATAGGCCCTCCTGTCAGATAATAGATAGTTTCGCGATCCGGTCCGAGTTCAAATCCCAGGTATCCGTAACTGAACTGGTCAAACATACCGCTTTTACGGGAAGGCTCTGATGTGATACGGTCAACGATCTCAATCTTTTTTGTCCCGGGATCAAAGGTGAACAGATAGCCGGAATTACCATGCACTCCATAAGCGATTTGTTCTTTTTCATACCAGAATATCCGCCGCCAGTTGTATTGCATGCTACCTGGCCTTGTGTGGTCATATTTTCCGAAATAATCAAGCCTGAGGTCAATATCTTCGAGTTTGCTTATCGCGCTGGTGGCGGGATCATATGTATAGATATCGCCCTCTGCGGTGGAATAATATACTTTGCCGTCACGCGGATCAATTAAAAGCGACCTGCAAAGCACCCTGTAATCTTCTCCTACTTTTCCGGCTTCGCCATTTGCTGAAATGAGTCCCAAATTTTTTAATTCTCCTGTATTGACATCAAAATGAACAAAATATCCTCTCGGCCAGCTTATAACATATATCTGCTTCCTCTTAGTATCCATATTCATGGTTAACACACCCTCTCCTTCAGGAATAAGGGCCAGATCTTCAAATTTGCCGCTTGACATATCATAACTTATAAGATGGCCTCCGGGATATAACTGGTAACCATCCGGAGGAGTAACGGGCAGGCACTCCATGCCGTCAATCATTTCGTAAAAACCGACATGAGTGGAAATATATAATTTGCCGTCACACTCATATAATTCTGAATGTGATTTACCCTGAACTATTGCATTTAAACCTGCTTCGCCGCAAGCCTCTGTAAGGTCACCAACATGTGTAATTTTATCGGCGGGGGGATCATAAACATAAATCTGGCCCCCTCTGTCTATTGCCTGAGAAGAAAGACAATAATATATTTTACCGTCACTGCCAGTGCTGATCGCATTATATGTATCATGGGCAAGATCAAAGCCTGAAAAGTAATGCTTCGCAACCAACTGCTTTTTTTCCGGAGTAACAGCCTGTGCTTTCTCCTTATTATCCGTACAGCCTGTACCAGAATTAAAAATTGTTAATATAATTGCACCGTACGACAATTTTTTCCACATCATGTTAGTCTTCATAAAAATATTTTTTAGATAAGAATAGATATAATTATTTTTGATTTGCATTTAAGTGTTAACGAAACGTAAAGTTAATCAAGTAGTTACGTCAAAGAGATATTTAATTTTTCAATTAGTTGATTCAACCAGTTTGTTTGCAGGCATAGTCAGCCCTGAACGTTCAGCCAAATCCAGCACTTTCTGAATTATCCTGGCTTCAATATCAGCTTCCCATAGTCCTGGCATCCCGTAGACAACCTGTGATGAGGCTCCTTCATAACCTCCCTCTCTTAATACTCTTGCGGATGGAATATATGACATAACATCATTTGAATATCCCATTACGAAAATATCCCGGCCGAACATCTGTTTCAGTCTGACAGCATAGTCAATTACCAGCTCCCCGCCCAGGGTGATTATAGGCTGGTCTCCCAACTGCCATACCTGTACCGGATAAGGATAAGATGTTATAAGTGACTCACCTTTGTTTAGTTTATCAAGATTTCTTTTCGCCCATCTTTGATTATAACCTGAAGATTTCTCAGCAATATTTTTCAGTTCTTCCTTATCAGGAATACCGGTAAGGGAAAGGGTAACTTCATCGTAATCAAATAATAGTGATGGTTTGAGTTCATTCATATCTTCATTTAAGACACGTTCAACAGCAGCAGCCAGCTCACGTCCATACTGTCTGGCCAGTTCAACGCTTCTTCTTGGAATAGGGTTCATATCAGCACCTGCTCCCTGAAAAAATAACATTTTTGCTCCGGGATAACTCTTTTCCAGTTCAAGCTGGGCAAAACCCGGATAGTCACCGGACCACTGATAAAAGCTCAGGACAGTAGGGTGACATGCATACCCAAAGGCAACAGCTAAAAGATCGCCCTTCTCATCCTCTACCCTGATCACAGGAACGGCATAGTCATTTGGCCCGTTCAAACTTGTCTGCCTGTCAAGTAATGCTTCAGTATTATTTCTCCTGTTAACCTGAAACCTCACTACCCCATTATTGGAATAAACCTTTGCAGGCTTCAGGTTAGCCAAAGCTTCTCCTACCAGTTCAACAATCTTTTTTTCCAGGCTTTTCGAATAATCCTTAATTTTTTTAAGTTCAACCTCATCCAGGGGGTAGATATCATAAAGGGCATCCTCGAGTACAGGCCCTGTATGAGTATGGGAACTGTTTAATATTACCTGTGCCCTTGACAGCTTGTACTCTTTATCCAGTCTGTCCCTGATACGGTCCGACATACCTTTGGGAAATCCAAGAATATCGGTTGTGACAAGTACCGCTTTTTTCCCCGAGGCATCTTCCAAAGCCAGGGCTTTAGCCCGGAGTTCATGTAATGTTCCTTCCGAAGGCTTGTCCCGCCCGCCATATCCTGCCATCCACATATTTTGTCCGGGAGTAATTATTACCTCTGAAACTCCAGCCTTCCAGGCAGAAACTGTTCCCTGGGCAGAAACAAAATATCCATCTCCTCCAAGTATCAAAATGGAGAAAAAAATCAAAAATAACCGCTTCATACGTTTAAATTTTAGCTCTGATTTTTTCTGTGTTATTCTTTATCTTCTCTATTGCAAAAGCAATATTATCCATATCCTCACGTGACCCCAGCAGGATATTCTGAGAAAACCATACTGCCAGCTCTTTTGATAGCTTTTCATTACGCGGACAGCTGTTCTCTGCTATGTACTTATCGTAATCCAGACGATCTTCAGGATAGAACTTTTTGAAAAACCTGCTATTAAAAGCATTTTTAATAAAAGGCATCTTATTCAGTTCCCCGTAACCTGACGAACATGGAACTCCTTCAGCCCTCAAAGCTTCCAGGAACTTTGCCCTGGGCATTCCGTTAAACTGTTCCTGGTCATATAAGAACGGGAAAAGATGAAAAGCAGCCCTTGTTACGCCATCATTCAGCCTGTATGGTGTGATACCCGGGACTTCTCCAATACGCGCTTTAAGGTAGGATGCATTTTTATTCCTTGTTTCGGTTTGTTCCTCCAGACGTTCAAGCTGCGCCAGGCCAATAGCTGCCTGATATTCAGCCAGCCTTAACTTGGTACCAATCCTTAAAGTTCCTGCACCTACTTCCCCTGCAACAGAACCATATGGATTCCCGTAATTATGATGTGAATAACAACGGTCCATAAATCCTTCATCATCACTGACAATCGCGCCACCTTCACCCATCGGGATGTTCTTCGAATTTTGAAAGCTAAAACACCCTGCGTTTCCGAATGACCCCACTTTTTTATGATTTATCTCTGCAAGCCAGGCCTGACAAGCATCTTCTATGACAATCAGATTATGCTTTTTGGCTATTTGCATAATTTGAACCATATCACACGGAAGGCCTAATATATGCACCGGAATGATCGCCTTGGTATTAGGCGTGATCTTTTCCTCGATCTTTGAATGATCCATCTGGAATGTCTCCGGATCAACATCGATAAATACAGGTATTGCACCATTAAATATTATACATGATACAGATGCAATAAATGTATACGGTGTAACCAAAACCTCATCTCCCCATCCGATTTCAAACTGGGCCAGGGAGGTATTAAGGGCATTGGTCCCGTTTACAACTGCCAGACAACGTTTAGTCCCTATCAGCTGAGCCCACTTTTCCTCAAATTCGGTAACAACCTTATTCCTGGACCATACTCCGCTGCGCATAACTTCTAAAAGTCTTTTTTCATCCACCTCAGGCTTCCAGATTGGCCAGGAAGGCCAGGAATGAGTGGCAACAGCAGGTGTACCCCCTAAAATAGCAGGAACTGTTGCATCTGATTTGTAACCGGTAAGTATATTGCCTACCCCGTTCAGACCAATGATGGCACCAGCTCCTGCAACTGAATTCTTTTTTATGAATTCACGCCGTGTAAAATCAAAACTTTTCGGGTTCATCTTATAAAAATTAATTTTTCCAATAAATATTTTACTGTATTCTATTATAAGAACAGTGAGGGATGAAAGTTACATATTATAAAACAATTATCCTCGTATTTTCTGAAAAAATTAATTATCGTACTTGCTATTTCCCGCTAATATTTACTATCTTACCTGTTTTATGTGACTCAATAGCTGCTGTGAAAAGCACATGGCTCATGTGGGTTTCCTCAGGTGTTACATTTTTAAATATTCCCTCTTCTGCCAATCCTGATATTTCACTCATGAAAACACCAATCATTTGCTGGAAAGAATCGGAAAACCCAAATTCAAAAATCCCTCCGGTAATTGAAGGAATTGCTGATTGGGACCCTATATCCATACGTGTCCATCCCTGTTCTTTTCCTTCTGTTGTAAGATAATCAAATGCCTTAGGATTATGAGTAGAGAACCTTGCAGATCCTTCAGTTCCATAAACCTCAATAAACCAGGTATTAGTAGCCCCCGGGGCCATTCTTTTGGTCTCAATTACCAGTGAAAACTGTTTATCTGTTTTTGGATCAACAGCTTTACAGGTAAGCACTGCATTATCCCATGTCAGACATGGAACGGTACCTCCTTTACCATCAGGTCTTGTTTCGGCAATCTTTTGAAGGTCAGCGGCCACTGATAAAGGTTTCCAGCCCATCCGCAAAGGTACATGAAGGGTGTGCATTCCCAGGTCACCCATACATCCATATTCCCCGTTGATCTCAATCATACGCTTCCAGTTGATAGGTTTCTTAAGGTCCATATCGCTGGAATGATGAAATCCTGCACGTACCTCAATTAACCTGCCATAGCTACCTGCCTGCAACCATTTAATAAGCCTCTGGCATGCAGGGAAATAGGGGAACTCCGAGCTACACCTTACCAATAACTCAGGATGTTCATTTATTACCTTTAAAATATTTTCATTAGCTTGCTTATCTATCCCGAAAGGTTTTTCAGCAAGTAAATGCTTCCCCGAATTTAATATGTCAATATAAAACTTTTCATGGAGATTATGAGGTACAGCACAATAGACAGCATCTATTTTATCAGAGGCTAAAAGCTCTTTGTAATCATCAGTTTTTATCTCCAGGCCGGGAAAATTTTCGGTATACCATTTCCAGGTATCCCTGTTCTTGTCACAAATACCGACCAGTTCAGGGCTGGCGCTATCTGTAAGCAGATGGCACCAGCGTGCTATTGAACTGGCAAATTCTTTTCCCATTAAGCCGAGTCCTATTATTCCAAACCGGATTTTTTTCTGACTCATAATAAATGCTATTTATATCCAAACTCTTTTTCAACTTCGGCAATAGACTCTTCAATGAAATCCATACCCATATTGGCATATTTTTCATCCATAAT
>CAZJGI010000039.1:0-20773 GCA_964545315.1 uncultured Prolixibacteraceae bacterium | reverse complement strand
TCTTCAATAACCTCAAGTGATGCCAGTGCAGCAGCACATGCCATCGGATTGCCTCCATAACTTGATGAAGCAGATATTTTCTCAAGTGCTTCGCCGTTCTCTTCCTTAACAACCATTGCAGTTACAGGGAATCCGTTGCCGAATGATTTACCGAAGGTAACTATGTCAGGAATAACATCGTAATGATTCAGTGTCAGCCACTCGCCTGTACGTCCCATGCCTGCAAGCACTTCATCATCCATTAAAAGGATGTTATACTTATCACACAGCTTTTTCAGTTTCGGGAAGAAATCATCAGGCGGGAATATGCTGCCACCCCAGCCTTGTGCCGGCTCAAGCAAAAATGCTGCAACATTACCTACGGTTCCCTCTCTCAAAAAAGTTTCATAAAAACTGATATAAGCATCGGTATCAATAGTACCGTCTTGTTTTGTCCATAGCGGGCGGTACGGATCAGGACGAGGTACCATATAAAAACCTGCTGCACGGGTCGGTCCGTAGCTGTGTACCTCCCCACGGTACATCTGTGCCATACTTACTGCCGCCATAGTCTTCCCATGAAAATCCCTGAATGCTGATATAAACTCATGTTTACCTGAAATTGCCCTTGCCGCACGTATACCTGCTTCTACTGCAGTAGTTCCGTCTGAATATAACTGAATGGCATTTAAATTTCCCGGAAGAACAGAGGCCATCTTTTCCATTAACTTCTCCTTGATCGGAGTGGTAAAGTCATGGGCATTCATCAATTTCTTTGCCCAGTAGCCAATAGCCTCAGATATCTTTGGATGACAGTGACCCAACGAAGTAACATAAATACCTGATGAAAAATCCAGATATTTATTCCCATCCACGTCAGTCATGGTGATACCAAATCCTTCCTCAAAACAAACCGGAAATAATTTTACCTGAGAACTCAATCCTTTCATGTACTTTGCAGTATTTTCATGCATAGCACGGGATTTGGGCCCCGGAGTTTCTGTAACCAGCCGCGGAATGCCGGCCGCATTTTCTTTCCACCAATCTTTCATTTTCTTAAATTTTAAATTAATAAATACTGTTTCTATATCCCATTTATAATGTTAATATTATTCTCCTTGTATTTTTGCAAATACTTATCATCCAGATTAGTATCAGTAACAATAAAATCAACTGACGACAAAGAAGCAAATTTTACAAATGAATTTTTTTCAATCTTTGATGAATCACATAATAAATAAACCTCATCCGATTTTTCCAACATCTTTGAAGATATATAGGCCTCATTCTCATCATAAGATGTCAATCCACCCGATAAAGACACACCATCTGCCCCTATAAAAGCTTTATCAGCATGATATTGTGAAATGTTGTTGACCGCAAACACACCATAAATCGCTTTTCTTTCACTTATTACCTCTCCTCCGATGAGTATCAGTTTGATATTTGGAAAATTAATCAATTCCGATACTATTGGAAGTGAATTAGTTATAATTGTAAGTGAATCAAATTTTGCAACAAATTTTGCCAGAAAAGACAATGTACTTCCGCAATCAATGAAAATAATGTCATTATTTTTAATAAAGGTTGATGCAGTGCGGCATATAACTTCCTTGTTCTCCTTACGGCGACTGATCTTATTATCATATGTAAAAAGATACCCTGCTGCAACAGATTTTACCGCCCCGCCATGTGTCCTGATCAATAATCCTTTATCCTCTAAGTCTGCCAGATCCCTGCGAACTGTAACCTCCGAAACATTGCATCTGTTAATGATCTCATGTACTGAAATAAAATCATTGTAATTCAATAATTCCAGTATTATTTTTTTTCGTAACTCCGGCTTCAGAGATTTGGTGTCCATAAAGTTTTTAATAAAAGATCAAAACGATCATTTTCAAACAAAAAAATCAAATTATATTATAAAACAAAAATTTTTACTAAGATTTTGCTTATGAATTTCAAAAAATTAAGGAATAATTAAATCATTTTCCAATTTGGGTGAATAACATATCATAAAATAAATTATATCGGCTTAATGGCCTTGGAAATTCACTTCATTCATTGGCTTTTTTTACAACCTTTTGAACCCTGATCCTTGCGTCAACTCCCAAAATCTCTTTCGGGTTGCCAAGTAATGGATTTATATCTATCTCTTTTATTTCGGTGGCGAACCTCAGGAGGGTAGAAAGTCTGACAATGATATCTGCAAACTTTTTTATATTAACACCCATCGTGTTCCTGTAACCTTTAAGAATTTTGTATGACTTGAGCTGTCTTATCATAGACATTGCCTCTCCTTTAGTGAGAGGTGCCAATCCGGAGGCCACATCCTTCAGCACCTCAACATAGATACCTCCCAACCCGCACATTACAATATGTCCGAATTTCTCTTCATATGCAGCACCAAGGAACAGCTCCATTCCACTTGCCATCCGGGCGACCAGGACACCTTCAGCACCGCTTATCCCATTAAGATGATGATATTCTTTCCTAACATCATCTACGCTGTGAATGTTGAGTATCACACCACCCAAATCTGTTTTATGCACAGGCCCGACAACTTTCATGACAACAGGAAATCCTATCTTCAGGGATGCCAGAACAGCTTCTTTTTCACTTGTAGCTACTATCTCTTTAACCCATGGTATCCCGGCTGCACTAAACAGTTTATGGATTATTTCCGGAGGTTGATAACCATCTTTTACATTTTTAATTATTTTTTTTATCCTGTCAATATCAACGCCTTCGGTAAAAATAGCATCCGGGGCAGGTGCAGGTGTATGCATCACTTTTGCAAGTGCACGGCCAAGTAATACCTCATCGGGAAAATTAACATTACCATGTGAAAGAAAATGTGCAACATCCTCCCTGACATCTATTATCGACGGAAGTATAGGATAAACAGGTTTCCGGCAGGATTTCATTTTTTCATTAAGTACATCATAAACGTCACTTATGGGTGAAAGTCCCGGGCTACCGAAAATGACAGCCATTCCGTCCACATCAAAATCATTTTCACAGGCATCCACAATCTCACCCAGTTGTTCTGATGTTCCTGTAGCCAGAAAGTCAATAGGATTTTCCAATGACGATCCGGGAAATAGTATTTCTTTTAACTTCTGTTTAGCAGGGGAATCTTCAATCCGGGGAATTTTCATTCCTCCTGATTCCAGTGCATCAGCAAGCATCACGCCCGGGCCTCCTGCATGAGTTATTATTGCCAGTTTTTTACCCTTAAGCTCCCTGCACATAAAAATTCCGGCAACTGTTGTCAGTTCTTCCCGTCCATAACAACGCACTATCCCGGCTTTTCTGAACAGAGCTTCAACTGCCGCATCTGAACTGGCCATAGCTCCTGTATGCGATGTGGCAGCCAGACTGCCTGCAGTTGTACTTCCCGCTTTTATGGCTGCAATTTTGCAACCCTTACGAATTAATGAGGAAGCATGATACAGCAACCTGTCCGGATCATCAATTTTTTCAATATAAAGTAATTTTACATCAGAACTTGTTCCCGGTATATAACTCCTGTCAAAATATTCCAAAAGATCCTCAACCCCGGTTTGGGCACTGTTGCCAACAGAAAAAACACTGGAAAATCCAATCCCCTTAGGTATGCCCGATTCAATTATGAATACCGCAGTTGCTCCCGATCCGGAAATAAAATCACAACCGTCAGCCCTCAGGTTCGGAATCGGAGTAGTGAAAACACTTGTATGATGGGGGGTCATCACTCCAATGCAATTAGGGCCTATTAAACAGGCATTATATTGGTTAACTACCTCAACAATACTTTCTTCCAACTTCTTTCCGGTATCTCCTGTTTCTCCAAAACCACCCGAAACGATGATAAATGCCCCGGCCTCCTTCTTTGATGCCAATATCTCAACAACATTCAGACAACTTGATGCAGGTATGGCAAGAATAGCCAGGTCAACCGCCGGTATATCCTCAACACTTTGGTAAGCCGGAAATCCCTGAATATTATCATACTTGGGATTAACAGCATATAAACGACCCACATACTTATGATCGGTCAGGTTTTTAAGTATCTTGCCTCCCGGTTTCATGATGTTATCAGATGCCCCCACAACGGCAATACTTCGCGGCCTGAACAATTTTTCGTTAATCATGAAATAAGTATTTGAGGACAAAAATAGATAATTCCTTTCCAAACAATCTTATTTTTTACTTCTTACTTTCAATCCTGTCCTTAAATATATATTTTTAACAAAAAAATAGTAATGAGTAAACAGAATATTCAGAAAATTGGAGTTATGGTTGATTTTTCAATTAATGACAACATTCTCATTACCAGTGGTTTGAAAATATCATCTTCCTTTAATACTGAATTGTGTCTGATTTATTACCCTGGGAACAAGATACCGGACAGCGATGCAGAACAAAAACTTGAACAAGCCCTGCAAAAACTCAATAAGCAGGTACCCGGGATTCAAGCCTCTTATCTGATCCCAAATGGATCAAAACATGAAATTGCTGCATTACTGGCAGACGACTATGAGATCATTCTGGTAATTGTAAATATTGAACATTACAGATATTACTCAGCAGCAGTGACCCACAGTCCGATACCTTTCCTTTTTATAAATACACATCAAATAAATACATCATTTAAGAGCATAGTTTTGCCGGTTGACCTTCGTAAAGGTATATCTGATGCGGCCATGTGGGGGTCCTATTTTGGAAGGTATATAAATTCAGAAATTACAGTAATAGCTGCAAACCAAAATGGAAAAACAGAACAAAAAGAGGTTGATAAAAATGTCATCCGGATCAAAAAATTGATGCATAAGTTTAATATAAAACACAAAATTTATAGAGGAACAAAATCAAGCCTGCGAAATCCGTTTGAAGCGCTGTCATTTGCAATCTCATCAAAAAGCGATATGCTCATTTTACTGGGAAGTTCTACCATCACACTTGCTGATTTAGTGATTGGGCTACCAGAGCAAAAAATCATTAAAAACGCCGGGAACCTGTCAGTATTGCTTGTAAATTCAAGACTGGACAATTACATACTATGCGATTAACATGCAAGTTATCATGTTTAATATAATAAATAGAGACAGAGTATGACTAAAGGCAATTTTTACTATTTTTGGTGCGACCATTAAGTTAAATTTGTACGATAAATCATCCTTATGAGTGACTGCCTGACGTTAAAAAATAATTGGTATGTAATACATACACGTTCCAGGTCTGAAAAGAAAGTGTATAAAGAGTTGACTGAGAAAAATATTACGTGCTTTCTTCCTGTCCAGAAAAAATTGCGAAGGTGGAAAGACCGTAAAAAATGGGTCAACATGCCTCTTATTGCAGGTTATTGCTTTGTATACATAAATAAAAGTGAATATTTCAAAGTACTCCATTCAGATAATGTAGTCCGGTTTATAACATTTGAAGGCAAAGCAGCTGTAGTACCCTCCGGGCAGATAGATCAGCTGAAACTTATGCTTAGACAGTCTGATTTTGAGGTTACCGTACTGCACGAAAATTTTAAACCCGGACAGAGGGTTGAAATAGTAGAAGGCCCTCTTATAGGACTTCAGGGAGAGCTGGTTGAATGCCGGGGGAAAAACCGCTTTATAATACGGGTTGAACATATCACCGGGGTTTTCTCTGTGGAAATACCGTCCGAAAATATTGTATTTCTTCCGGCAAATCAACTGATTCATTCTTATAAATAAGCATTCCTGTAATAATTCTTTTCTACCTTTGCAACATAAATAATTTTCTATGAACGCAAAGGTTATTGAAATAATTTCACATAATACCGGAATAACAGTTACTTCAGTAGCAAACACTATAAAATTACTGGACGAAGGGGCAACTGTCCCCTTTATTGCAAGGTACAGGAAAGAGATGACAGGTAGCCTGGATGAAGAAAAAATCTTACAGATAAAAGAATCTAGCGAAAAATTTACTGAGCTTGAAAAGCGTAAAGAGACTGTTTTGCGAACAATAGAGCAGTTAGGGGCACTCACTCCTGAACTCAAAAGCCGTATAATCGAATGTACCAATCCTCAGGAACTTGAAGATTTATATTTACCCTATAAACCTAAAAAACAGACCAGGGCTACAATAGCTAAAAAAAGAGGATTAGAACCTCTTGCAGAATTTCTTTTCAGGCAGAACAATGAAAATCCGGAGTTAAAAGCAGAATCATTTCTTAATGATGAGGTAGAAACTGTCGATGAAGCATTATCCGGGGCAAGGGATATTATATCAGAATGGATCAGCGAAAATGAAAATGCACGAAACATTGTAAGGCGTGAATTTAACAGAAATGCGATAATTTCTTCCCGAATAATAAAAGGGAAAGAAGCAGATGCAATCAAGTACAGTGACTACTTTGACTGGAGCGAACCATGGAAGGGATGCCCCTCTCACCGTCTGCTGGCCGTGAGACGCGCAGAGAAAGAAGGATTACTGCAGGTTTCGGTTAAACCGGATGAAAAAAAGCCGGTTGAAAACATGATCAGATTCTTTGTCAAATCACGGAATAGTTGTTCAGAACAGGTGGGAATAGCTGTAAAGGACAGTTATAAACGGCTGATAGAGCCGTCAATAGAGAATGAATTTGCGGCAGCATTAAAGGAGAGGGCTGACAAAGAGGCCATTGACGTATTTGCTCAAAATCTGCGTCAACTGTTACTGGCACCTCCCCTCGGCCAGAAACGTATCCTGGCAATTGATCCCGGTTACAGAACAGGTTGTAAGGTGGTATGCCTTGATGACCAAGGAAGCCTCATGCATAATGAAACAATCTACCCTCATAAGCCTCAGGAAGATAAAAAAATGGCTGCAAAAAAACTGGTGTCAATGGTAAATGCATATAATATTGAGGCTATTGCCATTGGAAACGGAACAGCCGGCCGTGAAACAGAAAATTTCATTAAAAACATAAAGTTCGACAGGCAATTACAGGTATTCATAGTTAACGAGGACGGAGCATCGGTATATTCAGCTTCAGCGGTCGCCCGGCAGGAATTTCCGCAATATGACGTGACAGTAAGGGGCGCTGTTTCAATAGGAAGAAGACTTATGGACCCGCTTGCAGAACTGGTAAAAATAGACCCTAAAAGTCTTGGGGTTGGACAGTACCAACATGATGTAAATCAGAAAAATCTTAAAAAAAGCCTTGATTCAGTAGTTGAAATAAGTGTAAACAGCGTCGGGGTTAATGTTAACACCGCAAGCCACCACCTCCTTGCATACATATCAGGACTGGGTCCCCGACTGGCTGCCAATATTGTTGATCACAGAAAAACTAACGGACTTTTCAGTTCCCGCGAGGAGTTGAAAAATGTTAAACTAATGGGGCCAAAAGCATTCGAACAGTCAGCCGGATTCCTGAGAATACCGGGAGGTAAAAATCCCCTTGACAACTCGGCAGTGCACCCCGAAGCGTATGATGTTGTAAAAAAGATGGCAGGTGACCTTAATTGCACCCTGAATGACATTATAGGTAATGAACAATTAGTTTCGAAAATAAAACCGGAAAATTATCTTACTGAAAATATAGGCCTCCCAACGTTACAGGATATAAAAGCAGAGCTTGTTAAGCCTGGCCGCGACCCCAGAAGACCGGTTAAAGTATTTGAATTCGCCCAAAATATTTTTTCAATAAATGATCTGCAGGAAGGTATGATACTCCCCGGGATTGTTAACAATATAACCAAATTCGGAGCATTCGTGGATATCGGAATTAAACAGTCGGGGCTTATCCATATCTCGGAGATGGCCGATCGCTTCATCTCTGATCCGCTGGAGATAGTAAAACTTCATCAGCATATTTTTGTGAAAGTAAAAGAGATAGACATCCCGCGAAACAGGATACAACTTTCTCTTAAAGGCGTTAAACAGTGAAAGGGGACAATAATACTGATAAATTATAGGTTAATCATCATCCTCCCAGTCAAGAGATTCCTCGTTTTCGAACTCTTTTTCAAGGAATTCCTCGGCTTCATCAACCAATCCGGCAATCAGCTTCTCATCTCCCGGCTCTCCGTCAATCCAGTGAATCTCCTGGTTACTCCAAAAATCATCAATGTCTGCTTCAATAATAAAACGCGGCATTTGTGTATGAACAACAAAAATCGTATCAGGAGTCTCCTGAGAATTATCAGCTAATAAAAATCTGGGTAACATGGTCTGTTCTTTTTAAATTATGTGGCGAATTTATGAAATAGATTGCTATTTTTAGCCAAAATTAAAAAAAACAGCAATTGATGAATAAGCTGAATGATTTTCTTTCTGTTATCGACGGACATATAGGCGGCTCACAATGGTTCGTATTTTTACTTCTTGGAACAGGACTTTTCTTCACCATCTATCTTAAGTTTCCTCAATTCAGGTACCTTAGACACTCCCTAAATATAGTACTGGGCAAATTTGACAAAGAGGGAGATGTAGGCGATACCTCTCATTTTCAGGCTCTGACAACTGCCTTATCAGGCACGGTAGGTACCGGAAATATTGCAGGTGTAGCCCTGGCTATTCATCTTGGCGGGCCGGCTGCACTGTTCTGGATGCTTATAACCGCTGCTGTGGGGATGACCACAAAATTTGTAGAAGTAACCCTTTCACATAAATACCGCGAACAGGCTGAAGACGGATCTATTGCCGGAGGGCCTATGTACTATATGAAAAACCGGTTGAACATAAAACTGAAAAATAAAAAAATCATTCAAACAGGTAAAGTCCTGGGGGCGATTTTTGCCGCAGCTACTATTTTCTCATCTTTCGGAACAGGAAATCTGCCGCAGGTAAACAGTATATCGAATTCCATCTTTGAAACATTCGGGATAAACCATATTATTACAGGTGGCGTGCTGGCAGTATTGCTGGCTCTTATAATACTGGGAGGGATCAAACGAATTGCCAAGGTTACCTCAAGGCTTGTGCCCGTTATGGCAATAATATACTTCATCGGTGCAATTGCTGTAATCTTTTATAATTATCAAAATATACTTCCTTCTTTGGCAGCTATTATTTCAGATGTATTTACCGGTACAGCTGCAGCAGGGGGGTTTCTGGGTGGCAGTGTTGCTTTTGCTTTTAACAGGGGGGTCAACAGGGGTTTGTTCTCCAATGAGGCCGGCCAGGGCTCGGCCCCGATAGCCCATGCCGCTGCCCGCGCTCATGAACCTGTATCTGAAGGACTGGTCGCCCTCCTCGAACCATTTATAGATACTATCATCATCTGCTCCCTTACCGGACTGGTAGTTCTCTCATCAGGAGTCTGGAAGGAAAAACTCCCCAACCAGTTCCAAACAACTGACCTAATGGTTCTTGACGGCCAATATTCAGATAAAAACCCTGCAGACAAAAAAAATATATATAATTATCTTGCAGGCAAAAATGACCTGCCACTCTTTACCGGTAACCTGGAAGTAGTAAATGGCGAAATAAAAAACCAGCCATCAATCATTCATGCCAGGTCCCTTGCAGAAAATGTTAAGGTGCTAATGAATAATCAGCCATATACAGGCACAATATCTTTTGCAGCAGGGAGACTGGTCAGCCAGGCCGGGATCACACTTAACGGCGAATCCCTTATGCATAGTGCACCGATGACAACCGTTGCTTTCACACGAAGCTGGTTCGGAAACTTCGGAAAATATATAGTTTCCATCGGTCTCCTGCTCTTTGCATTCTCAACCGCAATAAGCTGGTCATACTACGGAGACAGGGCAGTTACATATCTGTTCGGCATGAAAGGAGTGATCTGGTACAGAATAATTTATGTTGCCGGATTCTTTTTCGCATCATTTACCGATACAACGATCATCTGGACATTGTCAGGTATAACAATTGCACTGATGACAATACCAAACCTGTTTGGTATCCTGATATTGTCAAAAGAGATGAAAACAGAAGTTAATCTGTTCTTTGATGAATACCTGCAAAAATTTCCGGGCAGGAAAAGAGACCGTCTGACACTTTAATACAATTCAACCTTGATACTCTTAAACAATACTTTGTCAGATTATGATTACTTACTAACTTTATGTTGTAATTTATTAATGCGACTTTTATGAAAAATACGTATCCTGACACTTTTGAGGAGAAAGCAGGATTTGGTCGTATACGTGAAATGCTGTTTAACAATTGCCTCAGCATTATGGGTACCGAATGGGTTGAAGCCATGGAATACATGACAGATTATAATATTATTTCCATTCAACTTGATGAGGTAACGGAGTTCTGCAGGATCATAAAAGAATCAGACGATTTTCCCGGGAACCATTTCTATGACCTGCGCGAAGCACTCCGGAAAATAAAAGTTGAAGGCCGCTTCCTTGAAGAGTCGGAATTATTTGACCTTAAACGCTCCCTTGAATCAGTAAGAAACATAATTCAATTCTTTAAAAGAAAGGATGATGGCCCTTTCCCGTTGCTTAAAAAGAAAACAGAAAGAGTCCAGATATTTCCATATATTTATGAAAGAGCTGATCAGATAATAAATAAATACGGCAAGATCAAAGACAATGCCTCAACTGAACTGGCTCAGATCAGAAAAAATATCCTTTCATTACAGTCAGGGATTTCAAAGCGTATCCAGTCAATTTTAAAACAAGCCCAGAAAGATGGGATAGCCGATGAAAGTGCATCAGTATCAATACGCGACGGCAGAGCTGTGATACCTGTTTCTTCCGCTAATAAGAGAAAAATAAGAGGCATTGTCTATGACGAGTCAGCTACAGGGAAAACTGCGTATATCGAGCCAAATGAGATTGTGGAAATGAATAATGAGATCAGGGAACTTGAATACTCTGAACGTCGAGAAATAATTCGTATCCTGACAGAGTTTTCCAATGATATTCGCCCCTACCTTAGTGAACTGTTATATTCATATGATTTCCTTGGAGAAATTGATTTTATTCGCGCAAAAGCTTTGCTGGCCGTTGAGTTTAATGCAATTAAACCGGAACTGGAAAAAAAACCTTTAATAGAATGGTACCGTGCGATACATCCCTTATTGCTAAAATCACTGCAAAAAGAAAACCGTCAAATCGTTCCGCTTGATTTACGAATTGACAGCCGTAACCATATCCTTCTTATTTCAGGCCCAAATGCCGGAGGCAAATCAGTATGCCTGAAAACTGTCGGACTGTTACAGTATATGGTACAGTGCGGACTGCTTATACCAATAAGTGAAGGAAGCAAAACAGGTGTCTTCAGACAAATTCTGATTGATATAGGTGATGACCAGTCACTGGAGAATGACCTGAGCACATACAGCTCTCATCTTATCAACATGAAATACTTCCTTAAAAACAGTGATGAAGACACACTGATACTGATTGATGAGCTTGGCACAGGAACAGAGCCTGTTCTTGGTGCAGCTATTGCCGAATCGATCCTCGAAGAACTTGTGAGGCTTAAAGTCTACGGAGTTATTACAACACATTATACCAACCTAAAACATTTTGCATCTTCAACAGAGGGAATAATAAACGGGGCAATGCTTTACGACTCTCAAAATATGAACCCCCTGTTCAGATTGGAAATAGGGAAACCGGGAAGTTCATTTGCTTTTGAAATAGCCGGAAAAATAGGGCTGCCTGAAAGAATACTGCAAAGTGCCACCCAAAAGGTTGGGGAAAAACATATCGATTTCGACCGCAACCTGAGAAAAATCGACAGGGATAAAAGATACTGGGAAAATAAAAGGGAGAAAATAAGAAAAGTTGAAAAAATACTTGATACACTGGCGGCCGATTATGAAGCTGAACTTAATGAATTAAAACTCTTTCGTAAAGAGGTTATGGACAACACCCGACAGGAAGCTAAACTTTTATTGGACGGTGTTAATAAACGCATAGAAAATACTATTTCAGAAATCAAAAAGGCCCAGGCTGAAAAAGAAAAAACAAAGGAAGAACGTGAAAAACTCCAAAGTCTGAAGGATGAGGTGGACAATTTTAAAAATAAAGAAGATGAGCAGATAGAGAAAAAAATCAGAACCCTCCGTAAGAAAGAGGAAAAACGAAACAGAAATAGGCCTGGTGGCAAACAGACTGTAGCTGCGGAGAAGAATGTTGAAATAACCCCTGAGCTTCAACCGGGTGATAAGGTACGTATTCATGGGGAGAGTCTTGTTGGGGACCTTATTGAGATGAATGAAAAAAATGTAGTAGTTGCTTTCGGTCAACTTATTACAACGTTACCCCGTGATCAGATCGAACGACTTACCAACAGGGAGGCGAGGCAATACAAAAAACAGATAAAGGGAAATGGAGCCCGGTTATTGAGCAAACTATACGAAACAAGGTTGAATTTCAAAGCTGAAATTGATGTGCGCGGCCAACGTGCAGATGAAGCACTCGTAAATATCAGGGAATTTATCGATCAGGCTATAATGTTTGAAGTAAGCAGGTTACGAATACTACATGGCAAAGGGCACGGCATTTTAAAAGAAACAATAAGGGATTACCTGAGCTCTGAGCCTATGGTAACGAAGTTTCATGACGAACATGTTGATTTGGGCGGGGCAGGAATTACCATTGTAGAACTATCACTTTGAGATGTTCATGTTCCTCCCGGACAGGATCCTGATAACTCATAATTCCGGAATGTCTATACCCGAATGTTTAACAACATCAAGCAACATATCAGGAGCTATCGGTTTACCGTTTCTTGTAAGTACAGTTGTTATCTTTGCATCTACAATCAGTTTATCATCATTTTTACGAATAACCTGCTGATCAAATACTACCCTTAACCTACCCTGCCTGTTGATCTTCAGCCTAACCAGAAATTCCTCACCCGGCCGCAAAGATGATTTATATTCAAGCTCTGCACGAATGACAACAGCATCAACTCCTTCGTTATGCAACCTGTCAAATGCAATACCAAACGATTGCAAAAACTTATGACGGCAATGTTCCAGGTAATTTAAATAAACTGCATTATTGACAATACCCTGGATATCACACTCATAATCACGAACCTGTAGTTCTGTCTCAAAATCAAATTGTTTCATTTTATCTTCAAATCGAGCAATTTTCTGTTTTCCAGATATCCTTCCAGATGATCTCCTATCCTGACCGGGCCAACACCTGCCGGCGTACCGGTATAAATGAGATCTCCTGTTTTTAATGTCATGAATTGTGACACATATGATATTATTTCTTCAAAACTAAATATCATTAATCCTGAGTGGCCGTTCTGTACCTGCCTGCTATTTATATTCAATGAAAAATTGATATTATTGCGATCAGGCAAGGATTCCATAGAAATGAAAGAACTTCCTAATGCAGCCGAACCGTCAAATGCTTTTGCTTTTTCCCAGGGAAGGCCTTTCTCTTTTAACTCTTTTTGTATATCGCGTGCGGTAAAATCTATTCCAAGTCCTATTTCCTGATAATAACGTGATGCAAATCTCTTTTCAATATTTTTGCCAAGCCTGCATATCTTAATAACCAGCTCAATTTCATGATGTATCTCTTTTGTCCAGTCAGGTAAGAACAGAGGATCATTTTTACGTAAAAGAGATGAGTCAGGCTTCATGAAAAACACAGGCTCGTCAGGAATTTTATTGTTCAACTCACTGACATGGGCATGATAATTTCTTCCTATACAGATAATCTTCACAGCGAAAAAAGATATAAATTCTATTTATCAAGCATTCTTAATTTTATCCGGGTCAGCACCTTTTTGGTATAAAGAGGAAAATCATTATTCATGATCCATCCATAGTAGCCGGGTTGTTCCACAAGCACTTTCTCAACAGGCATCCCTTTGTTTTTACCGAAATTAAAAATTTCAACACCCTTTTCATTGTAAACAATCCTTCCCACAAAATCAACGTTACGATCATAAGAAGAAAATTCACTTAACTTTTCAACGTCATTAACAACAGGCTCTGATTTCACACCGTTACTATCCTCAAATTCAGCCCCTTTATACAAGTCAAGCTGAGCCTTAAGTACTTCATATGTTGCTCTTGTATCAGCGCTAGCAGAATGTGCATCCACCAGTTGTTTACCACAATAGAATTTATATGCAGCCGACAGGGTGCGTCTTTCCATTTTATGAAATATCGCCTGTACATCTATGAATTTTCTTTTTTTAAGGTCAATATCCACATCGGCACGCAGGAACTCTTCGGCTAGTAAGGGTATATCAAAGCGATTAGAATTAAATCCTGCCAGATCACATCCTTCTATAAACTTCGCAATATTTTTTGCAGCCTCTTTGAATACAGGTTCTCCAGCCACATCTTCATTTGTTATTCCATGAATTCTTATTGCCTCTTCAGATATTGGCATCTCAGGATTTATCCTCAACACCTTCTCTTCCTCACTTCCATCCAGATGTATTTTCAGAATTGCTATCTCAACAATCCTGTCTTTGGCAATGTCAATACCTGTGGTTTCAAGATCAATAAAAACTATCGGATTTCTCAGATTTAACTGCATTTCAAGCATTTATCATCATTGGCATCAAAAGCATCAAAATATCTTCCTCTTCCTCTTCAACTTCAGCAGGCAGCAGTAATCCTGCACGCGAAGGATCACTCATTTCAAGCTTTATTTCCCCTGCAGAAAGATTTGCAAGTATCTCCAGCAGAAATGTCGACTTAAAACCAATATCAATATCATCTCCGTTATATTCGCAATTTAGTTTCTCAACAGCAGAAATGGAGTAATCTATGTCCTGAGCCGATACTACCAGGAGGTTATCACTGATACTCAGCTTAACTAAATTACTGGCCTGGTTTGAAAATACCGATACGCGTTTAACGGTATTATAAAAAGCCAGCCTGTCAATAATCATCTTATTGGGATTGTCTGAGGGAATAACCGAGTTATAACTCGGATAATTACCTTCAACTAAACGGCAAATTAGTTTATATTCAGTTAATGTGAAAATTGCATTCTTCTCATCAAATTCAAGTTTAACATCATACTCTTCTTTTGGCAACAGGCTGCGCAATAATCCAGCAGGTTTTTTGGGAAGTATAAAAGAAGCATCAATTTCTGAAGACGCATCACTCCTGCGATAACGGACCAGCTTATGGGCGTCTGATGCAACAAAACTGATATTTTCATCCGACAATTCAATAAATATACCGTTCATGACAGGCCTCAACTCATCATCGGCAGTGGCAAAAAGTGTCTTCTCCACTCCTTTAAGTAATACCCTGTGCCCAATTTTGACTGAAACAGCAGAATCTTCACTCACAGCCGGCAGTTCAGGAAAATCTTCCCCGCTCTGGCCGACAATACTGAACTTGCCATTGTCAGACAAAATGTCTATGGCAAAATTCTCCGGGTTGATCTGAAATGTAAGTGGCTGCTCCGGAAACTCTTTTAATGTATCAATTAAAAGTTTTGCCGGAATGGCAATCATCCCCTTACCTTCAGTATTATCAAGTTCAATTTTTGTGATGAGTGTGGACTCAAGATCTGAAGCGGTAATAACAATCTCATTTTCTGATAAATCAAAAAGAAAATTATCCAAAATGGGCATAGTGCTTTTGCTGCTGATCACTTTACTTATTGCAGACAGATGGCTCAATAAGTCGGTGCTTGAAATTACAAATTTCATAAGTATCTATTTTTTAATTTATTTTTCACAAAAACAAAAAACCTATTTCCGTATAAATCGAAAAAAATAACGGTCACACGGCTAAATATTCGAAGTATACGAATATACAACTTTCATTTTATTTCCATAGCAGTACAACTTTGATTTTTTCAGGCATTTATCAACGGGCATTTCGAAATTTCCGTACCAGATTGTAAATTACCCCGCCAATCACTACCAATAACAGAGGCGCCAGAACATTAAAAAACTGCCATTGAAGCTTACTCTCCCTCAGCCGGACTTTATCCAGCAGCCTTAGTTTTTGTGTCCGGTTTCTCAGCTGCATAATCCCCCTGTCATCATTAAGATAATATACGGTATTGATCAAAAATTCTTTATTACCGAACGTACGTCCTGATACCCTGTCGAAACCCAGTTCTCCAATACGGGGCGGATTAACTGAATAATCAACCTTATTCACAATAATTCCACCGTCTGCGATCACTACCATCTTTGTAATGGGGCTTTCGGGCATAACCTCACTCCGGGGCATCCCGAGAGCTTCTGTCATCCTGTTTTTAAAAACTGAACTGAATGATCCTTCAATTAACACCCCGGCTGGTATGAACGGCTCATTAAAAAGTTCCCGGGAAGGAGGATTATCGATATTTTCAAGGCTTACCGTCGAGGGTGACTTAACTCTTCTGGCATATGGAGTCGTTGATAATATTATACTCTTCCTGAGGTCGTTGCCGGGCAGAGTATCAACTGATGAAACAAACTCTGCAAAAACGCGGTTAATATTCCGGCTAAGAGGATGGTTGTCATTCGGTACCAGTAACGGAGAATAATACCACGGGTGAAGAGTGAACATGGGAGGGCTGCCGGGTGGTGAGGTATTTACACGTAATCTGGCACATTCTACATCCTGAAGTAATTCATAATTTAAACGCACCCCATAATTGAAAAGCAGGTCATGAAGATTCAGATCACGGGGAAAAGCAAAAGTCAAATAACCCTTTGACAAGCTATCCAGGCTAACCTGTACCGGATCAATGAGCCATAGCACCTTACCTCCCCGCATTACAAACTGGTCAATTTGCAATTTATCTTTCTCGCTGAATGGGTCAACAGGATCGGCAACTATCAGTATATCGGCAGTATTGCCCTGATTAAGGAGTGAATCCGCAGTTGTTCCCTTCACAAAAAAATCGCCTTCCAGGGTTGATGTGAAATCGTATACCTGATGGCTGTCAGCTTCTCCGTGTCCTTCAAGAAAAGCAATGGTAGATTTTTTTCGCCTGATCAATCTGCGAAAAGCTTTAACTAACTCAAACTCAACACTCTCTATTGAATGGTTAAAATTAACCTCGTGCGAAAAATCTTCATTATACTTTAAAAAATTAACACCAATCTCTTTCCCCTCATATTTGATAACCGCACCCGGAAAGATCAGCTTGGTACTCACTCCCTTATCAGTCTCATGCCTGAACCTTGTAGGTGTTATACCTTTAGATATTAACGAATTAATAAATTCTTCCCTGTCAGACTGATTGTTATAACTGTACGGATCTGTCAGCTTCATACGAATATTTTTGTCGGAGAAGGCATCTAAAACAGCAATTTTCTCAAATACCTCCTGCTGGAGCTTACGAAGCCCCGGCTCCAGTTTGCCGGTAAGGTAAAACTCAACCTCTGCTGAACTTTCCAACCCACTTATAATGTCCCGGCTTACAGGGGCTACAGTATAACGTTTGTCAGAAGTAAGGTCAATCCTGTAAAAAATATTCCCTGATATCAGAAAAAGAAAAAACATTACGATAAAAAGAACCACTGTCCTTGTCCTGAATCTTTTGTCCTTTCTTTTGCCTGCCCTGAGAAAGGCAGAGGTGATCCAAAGGAATAAAAATGTCATGCCGGCAAAATACAGGATATCACGGAAATCGATAACTCCCCGGGAAAGCGACAGATAATGATTGTTTATACTTAGCCATGAAAAAAGTTGCTCTGCAAGATATGGTACTCCTGTACCCGCAATAAAATCAAATCCCAGAAAGAACACAAATGACACTGCCATTGCCAGTACAAATGAGATAATCATATTATCTGTAAGGGAGGAGGCAAATATGCCGACAGCTATATAAATAGCAGCAAGAAGAAAAAGTCCAAAAAAGGATCCCCAGGTTGCCCCTGCATCAATATTACATACAGGATTGCCCAACAGACAAACAGAAAGAAACCATAGAAGGGTTGGCAGCAATGAAAAAAACAGAAGCAGAAGCCCTGCCAGAAATTTTGCAAGTACCAGGTCCAGGTCAGATACCGGCCGGGTAAGCAGAAGTTCAAGTGTCCCGCTTCGCCTCTCCTCGGCAAAGAAACGCATTGTAATTGCAGGTATCAAAAACAGGTAAAGCCACGGGGCAAGTGAAAAAAATCCTTCTAAAGTGGAATATCCGTTTTCCGAAATATTATAGCGCCCGGGAAACACCCATAAAAACAGCCCGGCAACCAATAAAAACACTAGTACAGCCACATATCCGGTCAGTGATCCGAAAAATATCTTTATCTCCTTATTTAATAAACTAAACATTATAAAGTTATTACCCTCTGTTAGCCTTTAACAATCCGACCATTTTAACAGCTGTCCTTTCTGAACTTCCTCCCTCACCGGTCAATTGTTTCAAACGGGAATAATCACTAATTATTTTCTTTCTGTAATCATCATCGAACAGCAATTTATTTAACTCACCCCTCACATTCTTCACTGTCATTTCCAACTGCAGGTACTCTTTAACAGCCTCTTTATCCAGAATAAGGTTAGGCAGTGAAACCCACTTAACCTTTAACAAAAAATACTTCATCAGTATATGAAGGAACCAGCCTCCCTCCAGCCTGTACATAACTGCCTGGGGCACATCAAAAAGGGCAGCCTCAAGTGAGGCAGTGCCTGAAGTGACAAGAGCAGCCGAGGAATTATTCAGCAGATCATATGTCCTGCCATAAATCACAGGTATACCTGATCCTTTTAAAATGGACTCATATATTTTCCGGTCGACAGTCAGAACACCCGCTACAACAAACTGAAACTGATCATACCCCTCTGCTGCTTTTACCATTACCGGAAGAGAATTACGGACCTCCTGATTTCTGCTTCCGGCAAGAAGGACAACCAAAGGCCTGTCATCAAGTTTATTGTCAGCCCTGAACTCATTACCGGGTTGAGCATTGTTTTTAAAAGCAGTTACAGGATCGACTAACGGATTACCAAGATAATTAACATTAATACCATGCTTCCGGAAATATTCAGTCTCAAAAGGCAGGATCGTAAAAATTTCCTCAACAAAGGCCTTTAACTTCTTTACGCGATACTCTTTCCATGCCCATACCTTAGGAGCGATATAATAATATACCCTTATATTGTTTTTCTTTGCAAATTCTGCGATCTTCAGATTAAAACCCGGATAATCGATTAATATCAGGACATCAGGCCTGTAATTTAGCAAATCACGTTTGCAATAACTCATATACCTTCCAATTGTCCTGATATTAAGGATAACATTAACCACTCCCATAAAGGCCATATCCTTATAATGGCCAACTAAACTGCCACCTGCTGCCTTAACCATCAGGTCACCACCGAAGAACCTGAATTCTGCCTCTCCGTCAGCCTTTTTTAATTCTCTGATTAAATTTGAACCGTGCAGGTCCCCTGAAGCTTCTCCGGCAATTAGATAATACTTCATTCGAAACAACTTAGTTATTACATTATATTTTTAAGAAAATCATCTCACCTTAAGTATCAAACTATTAACTGGCCTGCGGCACCTTAGAAAGCTTTACTAAGTAATATTGCAAGTGCATAAAGTATTGTTGCACCTAAAACACCTCTTGCAGCCCTGTCATGTCCGGCACGTAAAAAACCCATAAATACAAGAATGTTGGCAAAAACACATAAACTTCCCAGCTTTACAAATGCGTTTAGATGTGAAAGATTTCTGACATAATCTTTAAAAGAGATATCTGTTCCCCGGATAAAGAATACAGCGACAAAGATAATTATGGGGATCAGGAATCCAGCTGCAAATCCCAAACCAGGCAAATCAAGTGGCTTTTTTCTTCTGTTTTGCATTAAAAAGTCCAGTTTTTTAATACTTCCAGGGTCTTATAACATGTCATATCAATCCTTACAGGTACTATAGATGCGTAATTATTTTTCAATGCATAGATATCGGTCTCCGTAGAATCCTCTTCAAAATTTTTAAAATATCCTGATAACCAATGATATTCCCTGCCATGAGGATCTACTCTTTTTTCAAACTCCTCCTCCCATTTTCCGTGGGTCTGACGGCAAATCTTTATTCCTTTCGGTTTACCCTTAGGGATATTTACATTCAGGCAGGTAAATGGTGCCAGTCCGTTATCAAGAACATTCTGAAAAACTTTGGCAACTATTATCTTCGCTTTTGAGAAATCAGCATCAGGATTAAAATCATCCAGTGAAAACCCTATGGCAGGAACACCGTGCAGACATGCCTCTATAGCAGCGCCCATTGTTCCGCTGTAAATTACGCTGATGGAAGAGTTGGCTCCGTGATTAATTCCTGAAACTACAAAATCAGGTTTATTCTCAAGTAAACTGTTGAAGCTTAGCTTAACGCTGTCAACCGGAGTCCCGTTACATTTATAAGTGGGTACGCCTTGTATGCTGTCTACTGAGACAGCTCTCAGGGGCTGGTCTACAGTTATACTGCATCCTTTACCGGACATAGATACTTCAGAAGAGATTACATCGACATTACCAAAAAGCTTCATCACTTCAACCAACTCTCTTAATCCTTTGGCATGTATGCCGTCATCATTAGTAACTAATATGGAAGGCCTCTCTGTCATATTTTTTCTTGTAACAGTGACAAAGATAATTGAAATCAGGCAATGAAGGATAAACTTACCCTTGTTTTAAAAATCATTATTTAGTAACAATAAAAAATTGGGTAATTATTATAATGCATATCTGCATATCCGATTGAGGGCAATGCAAGTAAATGCGGGGTGGGTGGAATTATTATTCATATCCGTCGGTTAAAACCGACGGCAAAGGATAGGGTGCTGATAATGGCAGCAAATTCGTTCATCGCCTTATCCTTTGCCGTTCACTTCAGTGAACGGATTGAGGGCGGTGGAATTATTATTCATATCCGTCGGTTAAAACCGACGGCAAAGGATAGGGTGC
>CAZJGI010000038.1:0-31675 GCA_964545315.1 uncultured Prolixibacteraceae bacterium | reverse complement strand
GTTCAACGGTTTTCAAGACCGCCGCAATCGACCACTCTGCCATCTCTCCGGGCGCCACAAAAGTAGAATTTTTTTTCATACCTGGGAAAAGTTATAATTAAAAAATATCAATTCTAAATGAAAAAAAAGTTTATAAGTATTGCATTTTTAAAAGTATTTGCTGAATTTAGCATAAAACTAAGACAGCTCTGGCAAACTATTAAATCTACTTCATATTTGAAATATTACTTAGTAACGTTTTTTTAGAAAAAGAATAATATTTTTTTAATTATATAATTGATTTTCAATGATTTATCTTAAATTTTAAATTTTCCACTTATGAACAAATCACAATTAGTAGACGCAATGGCCTCACAATCAGGCCTGACAAAAGCTGATGCAAAAAAAGCGCTTGATGCATTTATGAGCGCCTCAACTGATGCCCTTAAAGGCGGTGACAAAGTTGCCCTGATAGGGTTTGGCACTTTTTCTGTAAGTGAACGGGGATCACGCACAGGCAGAAATCCCCAAACAGGTAAAGAAATCAAAATCCCCGCAAAAAAAGTTGTGAAATTTAAAGCAGGTGCAGACCTGGCAGACACAGTATCATAACTTACGTACGGCCTTAATCCTTTATTATCCGGCTGTTCCGAAAATATCTGAGTTATAATATATTTTTAATAAAAAAACAGTTCCTGTGAACTGTAAGAATTTATACTTAATAACATGTTACAGATATTTCGGAACAGTCGTTTTTTACAGTCCCTTTTCTAAAAATGATCTGAATTCATCATTATTAAAAGTAACCCCCAGTTTATGTTTTTCACCAGCCGGGTCAATTATAACATGAAAAGGTATACTATTGGTATTATAATCTCTGATAAGAAGGTCAAGATTCTTTTTACCGATAGTCTTCTTTATCTTACCATCAATGGCAGAGGTAATCCATTCATTCTCGGGCAACGAGGAACGATCGTCTGTATATAATCCTATTATCATATACTCATCAGATAATATTTTGAGTACTTCAGGGTCGGCCCATACAGTATTTTCCATCTTTTTACAATTAGCACAGGCATGGCCTTTAAAAACAACAAAAGCTGGCTTATTAAGCTTTTTTGCACATTCCATACCCTGTTCATAATCGAAATAACCTTTTAATCCATGAGGAAGATGGAATTTATCAGCATATTTAGGTGCTTCACAAGCCTCATCAACCACAATTCCTGTATTAACATTAGCATTAACCTCACTATTATAGGTAATTTTTGCACTTTGTGGTGGTAGCAGTGCCGAAATAGAGGTGAGTGGAGCTCCCAGTAATCCAGTGCCCAGATAAATTACAAAAGTAAATGCGACTATTGCCAGCAATAACCTGCCAGTACTAATATGAGATATTTGACTATCGTGAGAGAACCTGATATTGCCAAGAAAATAGAAACCCATTAAAGCAAAGATCACGATCCATATTGCAATATAAACATCACGGTTGATTACCTGAAATCCATATACCTGATCTATGTTGCTCAAAAATTTAAGTCCGAATGCCAATAAAATAAATGCAAAAACAACTTTCACCGAGTTAAGCCAGCCTCCGGATTTTGGCAATTTACTAAGTGCTGAAGGGAATAATGCAAGCAAAGTAAAAGGCGCAGCGAAAGCCAGGCCAAAGAAAAACATTCCAATAAGGGGACGTATTCCTCCATCCTGAACTGCTTCAATTATTAATGCTCCTATAAAGGGGCCAGTGCAGGAAAAAGATACTATTACAGTTGTGAGTGCCATAAAAAAAGCTCCTGTGATACCACCTTTATCTGCTTTTGAGTCGGTTTTATTTACCAGGCTGCCGGGTAAAATAATTTCAAATGCACCAAAAAATGATAGTGCAAAAACAAAAAACAATATAAAAAACAGCAAATTTGGGATCCAGTGGGTACTTAAAATATTTCCGGTATTAGGCCCAAAGACACCAAATGAAAAGAGAGCTCCCAGCAAGGTATAAATACTTACTATCGAAAAGCCAAAGAAAAGACCGTTGCGTATAGATTCCCTCCTATGATCCTTTCCTCTCATAAAAAAAGATACAGTCATAGGTATCATTGGAAAAACGCAAGGTGTTAAAACAGCAGCCAGGCCGGCAATTGCAGAAATTAATACAAACAGCCACAATGACTGACCAGTTGCTGAGCCCCTGTCAGTTGTTGATATTTCATCACTTTCTTTTAATACTGTTTTTACTGAAGTGCCAGTCTCCTGTCCTGTAAAGCTGAATGAAAATTCTATTTCATTGGGAGGCAGGCACACCTCGTCATCACATCCCATAAAAACCACATATCCATTTATCTCAAAAGGCGCGTCTTTTAAAAGTTTTATTTTTTGTGTCAACACAGCTTTTTCGACAAAATAACTCAAGTCCATCTGAAAAGTCTTATCAAACTTTTCTATCGGTAATGGCTGTTTTTCCAACCTGGAAACAAATTCAAACAGAGAGGAATCCTCATAGACAATTTGAGTTGGCAAAGGACCTCCTTCAGGAAGCCGGGTATCATAAAGATGCCAGCCTTCATCAATATTTGCTGTAAATATTAATTCTGCATTTTTCCCTTCCTGTTTCGAATCAAATGACCATTTTATGGGCTCAATTATCTGAGCTTCAGCAACAAGAGTAAATAAAAAAATCAGATAAAAAAAGATTGAATGTCTCATATTTTATAAAACTATTAATCAGAATTAAATAACAAAAACATGCATCAATACTGTCAACATATGAATATAACAGAGATTATTTTATATTGTTTACAAAATAATCTCTTCGATGTTTTCGTCATAAAAATGACTCTCGAGATATGAATTTGAACTGTTAGGTTCTATTTTGATATATTTTAAATATTTTAACAACCATTTCATCCTGATACTTGGGATTCCTTTGGTAAGATATGCATGCACATATGGATGGACGATAATTAATAATCTCTTTTTGTTAAGATCTTTAAATATATAATTCACCTTATTTTGAAGTTCATCAGCAAATAAAACGGATGGAATTATTTTACCCTGACCTTTGCATGTTGGACATACCTCTGCTGTTTCAATAATTTCTTCAGGCCTGACACGTTGCCGGGTTATTTGCATAAGGCAAAATTTACTTAAAGGCAGAATATTATGTTTGGTTCTGTCATTGGCCATGACTTCTTTCATATATTCATACACCTTTAAACGATTATTTTGGGAATGCATATCGATAAAATCGATCACTATTATACCGCCCATATCCCTCAATCTTAATTGTCTTGCTATTTCATCGCATGCAGCAAGATTGACATCGAGAGCGTTTGTCTCCTGATCGACTCCCGACTTTGCCCGGTTGCCACTATTAACATCAATAACATGAAAAGCTTCTGTATGCTCTACGATGAGGTATGCTCCATTTTTAAATGAAACTGTTTTGCCAAATGAAGCTTTAATTTGTTTTTCAATACCGAAATGTTCAAATATAGATCGATTACCCTTATACAGCTTAACGATTTTTTTATTTACATCTTCTATACTTCCTATATACTCAGCTATTTCGTTACAAACAGATTTATCGTTAACAATGATACTATTGAATTTAGGTGTATAGATATCCCGCAATAAAGCTGTAGTCCTGTCGATTTCCCCTATAATTAATGAAGGGGCGGTTACACGTTTTAATTTATGAAATGTGGTTTCCCATTTATCAATGAGCCGCCTTAATTCCTGGTCAAGATCAGCAACTTTTTTCCCTTCCCCGGCTGTTCTGACAATTACTCCATATTTTGCAGGCTTTATACTTTGAATAAGCTTTTTCAGCCTGTTCTTTTCTTCATTGGATTTTATTTTTTGAGATACAGAAACCTTATCACTGAAAGGTATCAGTACCATATACCTTCCTGCAATTGAAATTTCAGAGGTTAATCTGGGACCTTTTGTTGAGATTGGTTCTTTAGCTACCTGCACCAAAATATTCTGCCCGGCTTTCAAAACATCAGTTATTCTACCCTCCTTCTTAATGTCGGGATCAGAATGTATCCTCGAAAAAGAAGGTATTTTGCTTTTCCGGGAAGAAACTACACGTAAAAATTTATTCAGGGTTGAGAACTGTGGCCCCATATCCAGATAATGCAAAAATGCATCCTTATCATAACCAACATCTACAAAGGCTGCATTAAGACTAGGCATTATTTTTTTTACCTTGCCCAGATAAATATCGCCCACAGCAAATTTTGCCCCGCTCTTTTCCCTGGTTAACTCAACAAGTTTCTTATTTTCCTGTAATGCTATGACTATTTCGGAAGGAGTGACATCAATAATTAAATCACTACTCACAACCTAAATATTAATACTATTAATTATTATAAAAATTATAATATATTAAACCTAAAGCACTATTAAATGCCTTAGGTTTAATATGGTTAAAAAAATATAAAGATATTTATTTTCTCTTTTTATGCCTGTTCTTACGTAATCTTTTTTTACGTTTATGTGTGGCCATCTTGTGTCTTTTTCTCTTCTTTCCGCTCGGCATATTCTGCTACTTTACATGGTTCTTCACTAACGACACAAATGTTTTTGCAGGTTTAAACGAAGGAATATAGTGTGCCGGGATAATAATAGTCGTGTTTTTAGAAATGTTTCTTGCTGTTTTTTCAGCTCTCTTTTTTACAATAAAACTTCCAAATCCCCTGAGGTAAACATTATCACCATTCTCAAGGGAATCCTTGATAGTACCCATAAAAGCTTCTACTGTTTTTTGTACAGTTACTTTTTCAATTCCTGTGTTCTTAGAAATTTCATTTACGATATCTGCCTTTGTCATGTCTTTAAAATATTTAGTTTTCAATAAATTAATCAAATAATTCTGGTGTGCAAAAATATAAATATTTTATATATGGGAAAGTATTTTAAACAAATTATTTATTTTTTTAATTTAAGATATTTAACAAGTTAGCCTAAATAATAGATTTTTTATCAAATAATAATCCTCTTTTAAATTTAAAAATTGTATTTTTAAAACGTTAACCTATAAATAAATAAATATGTCAATTAACAAAGTAATTTTAGTTGGAAATGTGGGTAAAGACCCCGAGATCAGGCACCTTGATTCAGGTGTTGCAGTTGCAAACTTCCCGTTGGCGACATCAGAATCGTATACAGCGAAAAATGGAGATAAAGTCACTACAACCGAATGGCATAATATCGTCCTTTGGAGAGGCCTTGCCGATGTAGCTGAGAAATATGTCACAAAAGGACGCCAGCTGTATATAGAAGGCAGAATCAAAACCCGTTCATATGATGATAAGGACGGAAATAAGAGATATATAACCGAAATTGTAGCTGATGTGATGCAGATGCTTGGCACGAAAGCAGATAATCAGAATACTGAAAAAAATGAAACTCAATATGGTGGATATAATCAGGCTTCTAATAATCTGCCCGGAGTAGACGTCCCGGAAACGGAAAGCCAGGAGGAAGATGACCTCCCCTTCTGAAATGAGGCCCCTCTACCCGGGGCTTTTTTTATATTCAGATGCATATATACTGTAGAGAAAAATTCATATGAAACGAGCATCCCTATTAAAATCAAAACGTAAGAGTATGATTAAAACATATGCGGGCAAGCTATTTGTTACCTTTGAGAATCATTAATTGGAATTATATGCAATATAAAATTATTTATTTATTAATTTTTTTTACCCTGTTAAATTGCAAGCCGGTATACACACCTAAACCACGAGGGTTTTTCAGAATCGATTTCCCTGAAAAAAAATATGTTGAAATGGATATGGGATTCCCTTATAAATTTCATATCCCTGACTATGCAAAAATCAAACCCGACCCGGAAAACATGGATAAAGAAAACTGGATAAATGTTTCAGTGCCGCAAAACAGAGCTGAAATACATATTTCATATTATGACCTGTACAAGAATTATGATTCCCGAAAATTGTTACTTTCAAAGCTGATCGAGGAAACCAGAACACTTGCTTATAAACATTCAATAAAAGCAAATTCAATAAATGAACAAATTTATATGAATCCCGGTGAAAAAGTCTATGGCACAGTATACCGGATCGGGGGAAATGCTGCTTCTCCCATGCAATTCTTCCTGACTGACAGTGTTACCCATTTTTTAAGAGGTGCACTCTATATAAGAGCAACTCCAAATACGGATTCACTAAAACCTGTGATCGATTTTTTGGAGAATGATGTAATCCGGCTTATTGAAACCACAACATGGAACTAATGCCACTAAAAGAAATAAAAATATTCGAAACCGGGAAAATTGGAATATGGGATATGACTGAATCACATGAGGCTATGTTAAATTCTTATACCCTTTCAAATAAAGAAAAAAAAGAATTTTCAACTCTGAAAATTGAAAAAAGAAAAAAAGAGTATCTTGCTGTGAGATTATTACTTTGGAAAATGCTCGACGAGAAAACAGAAATAATATATAATGAATCCCGAAAACCCTTCCTGGAAAATAATAATCTTAATTTAAGCATATCCCATTCTGATGATCTGGCAGTAGCAATAATTTCAAAAAAGATAACAGGTATTGATGTTGAAAACACAGAACGTTCAATCAAAAATTTAACAACACGAATATTTACAGATGAAGAATTTAAGGATACCTTAGAAGAAAAATATTCCAACAAAAAGCAAATTATTTACTGGTGTGCAAAAGAAGCTGCATTTAAGTGCATTGCTGTAAAAAATTTTAATTATAAGTTAAGTGTAAAAATATGTCCATTTGATTATTCAGAATCAGGTGGTGAATTTCATGGCGAATATTATGAAAAAGGAAAAGCAGGTTCATTGGTTTTCAAATATTTCTTTTATAAAAACAATGTAATAGTCTACTGCGTTAAATAGTAAAATGTTTAATATGAAGAAGCCAAAAAATCAAATACTGGTTATATTCGGTGCATCAGGTGATCTGACTAAAAGAAAATTGATCCCGGCACTTTATGATCTGTTTCGACAAAACTTGCTTCCTGATAATTTTATCGTTTTGGGAGTATCAAGAACAAACTTCTCTGATGAAGAGTTCAGGGAAAATTCATGTAAATTCATCAATGACAATAAAAAACTGAATGTCTTTAAACGTTTATTATTTTATCAACAGCTTTCTCCTGCAAATGCAGATGACTTTAATTCATTAAAAATTAGAATAAAGGAATTGAGCAGGGAGAACAACCTGGATGCAAATTGCAATTTTTACCTGTCTACTCCTCCGTCAGCCTACAATATAATTGCAAAAAATCTTTCTGTCGCAGGATTACACAAGTCAGGTAAATTTTCAAGAAGGCTCATTGTGGAAAAACCTTTTGGAACTGATTACGATTCTGCGAAAAACTTAAATAGCGAACTGACCAATTACTTTGAAGAAAATCAGATATACCGGATTGACCACTATCTTGGAAAAGAGACTGTTCAGAATATGCTGGTTACCAGATTTGCTAATGGAATTTTTGAACCTTTATGGAACAGAAACTATATTGAAAGAATCGAAATCACATCATCTGAAACAATTGGCATAGAAGAACGGGGTGGTTATTATGATAATTCAGGGGCACTTAGAGATATGGTTCAAAACCACTTGTTACAATTAGTTGGTTTTATAACGATGGAACCTCCTGTAGTTATTGAAGCAGATGCTATTCGCAACGAAATTTTAAAAGTGTTTAAATCGTTCCATCCTTTGACGGAAACGGATGTCAAAAAAAATATTATCAGAGGACAGTATACAGGGTCTTTAATCAGCGGACAACATGTTAACGGATATAGGGATGAAAAAGGTGTCTCTGAAGATTCACGCACAGAAACCTTCATTGCAATGAAATTTTTTATTGACAACTGGCGTTGGGGAGGAGTACCGTTTTACATAAGGACAGGGAAAAGACTACCGGCAAAAGTTACTGAAGCAGTAGTACATTTTAAACAAGTACCCCACCATCTGTTTAACCAGTCCGGTTATCCTGGGACTAAAGATAACCAGTTAATTATCCGTATCCAACCTGATGAAGGTATTTTATTGAAATTCAGGATGAAAACTCCCGGGGCAGGATTTATGACACAAACGGTTAATATGGATTTCCACTATTCTGATCTTTCTGATATCAGGTTGCCATCAGCATATGAAAGATTACTGCTGGATTGTATGCATGGTGATGCCACTCTCTATTCAAGAGGAGATGCTGTAGAGGAGGCATGGAAATTTGTACAACCAATTTTAAACGCCTGGCAGAATAATCCTGATATCCCTGTTTACGGATACCCTTCAGGCACATGGGGACCAGAACAGGCAGACCGGCTGATAGAAGGGGGTGAATGGCGATATCCCTGTAAAAATCTTACAAATGACGGAGAATTTTGTGAATTATAATATATAAACCAAATTATGAGCCATGGCAACTTCAACAGAGGTAAAAATTTACAAAAACCCCAGGAAGGTAAGCAAAGCAATTGCCCGTGAAATAAGAAACCTGACCAGGGAATCTGAAAACAAAATATTGAATATCGCCCTTTCAGGTGGTAAAACACCGGAACTGCTTTTCTCAATAATTGTTGAAAAATACAAAGATGCTATACCATGGAACAGAATACAATTATGGTGGGTTGATGAGAGGTGCGTTCCTCCTGATAATGAAAACAGCAATTTTAAAATGGCTAATGAATTATTATTATCACAGATTGATATACCCGGAGAAAACATACACCGTATAAAAGGAGAACAGGACCCTCATAAAGAGGCAATAAGATATGCAAAAGAAATTAAAGATAATATTAAATGCCGCCAGGGAATACCCATATTCGATATTATAATTCTTGGCATGGGTGATGACGGGCATACTGCCTCCATCTTTCCGGGGCAGCTTGATCTTATCAACGAAACAAATATCTGTGCGGTTAGCCATCACCCTTTATCAGGAATGCAAAGAATTACTTTAACAGGTAGCATTATTAAAAATGCCAAATGGATATTCTTCATGATAACAGGCGGGAACAAAGCTCAGCGGATATCAGAAATTATGAATAATGAAGAGAATGCAAAATTACTCCCGGCATACTATATTGAACCTGTAAATGGTTCTCTGATATGGTTTATTGACGAAGCTGCTGCAATAAATATATCATGAGACTCTCATTTATCAGAGGGCTTCATATTTAATATATCTTTTCCAAATTTTATAGTTTCAATAAGAACATCATTGACTGCCCCTGAATTTAACTCACATGCAATAGTGTGATTACCTGCACCGGGAAAAGCTTTTTTCACTTTTTTGTTGGGATCAGTCGATAATTCTTCAAACATTTTTAACATGGCGCTGACCTTTACAACCTCATCCTGGTGATCATTGTCCTGATAATAATATCCCAGGAATACAGGGGAAGTAATCCTGGTGAAGGTCTCCTTATGCATAGTAGCATCGATGAGCTGCTGAAGGGACACAACCGCCTCCAAACGGTATTTGCAATACCAGTACTGACATTCTTTTGAGGCAAAATCAGTATTGGTAATCCTGTAACGACTCTTGTAAACCTTGCGTGCAAATTGCAATCCCCATGGTCCGGAAACTATAAAAGCTGTATTGTTATTAATACGGATATTTGGAGAAAATAATATCAATCCGTCCACATATTCAGGAAAATCAGCTGCAAGTTTAAGCGACAAAGTTCCACCGGTTGATGTGCTCATTATTATGACCTTCTTCCCAATCTGACGTGCCATCATAAGTGCCTCCTTTGCTGACTCCCACAACAGATCAGGAGTCATATTCAGCAACGCATCAACAGTATCGGTACCATGACATGCTAATCTGGGAAAATAAGCATTCATGCCAAAATATTTTGCGAATTCTGTATTAACAGGATGACCTTCATACCAGGAAGCCGAAAAACCATGAAGGTAAAGTAAACTATATTCTGTTCGTCCTTTTAAGGAGTCATTCGCCCAGATAATGCGCGATTCATTGTCAGGTCTGACATCCTGCTCATTCTCATTATCCCTGATAACACTTTCCAGGTTATTAAGATTGCCGGGAAGAGAGGGTAAATTTTTATTTAATTCAGGTTTCTCAGGCTTGGGGCCAAACAGGTATACCGCTATTATTACCAAAATGATAATTAATAAATAACGTTTTATTCTTCTCATTCGAATATAACTTAGTTAAACAATAAAATTAACCATATGAGGAGTTTTTCATTCCAGTCTATAAAAGGTTACAAAAATTCTTCAGGATACTTTATCTCCACTAAAAACAAACCATGTGCAGGCGCTGAGTCCCCCGCCCTCTTTCTGTCCTTCGCCTCAATAATCTCACTAAATTCATCAATGGATATTTTTCCTTGTCCCACTTTAAGTACCGTTCCAATAATAGCACGGACCATATTTCTTAAAAACCGATCTGCTTCTATAGTAAATACGAGTAAGCCATCTTCTTTCCGCCATTCAGCACTAAAGATTTTACAAATATTTGTTTTTACATCAGTATGTAGCCGGCTGAAGCTTGTAAAATCAGAGTATTGCTTCAATATTTCCATTGCTTCATTCATCTTTATGATATCCGGCTCTACAGCAAGGTAAAGTGATGTATCTGTTTTAAAAGGATCTTTCTTTAAGGTAATCAAGTATTTATATGTCCGGGAAATAGCACTGTACCGTGCATGTGCATCCTGAGGGACTTTCCATATTTTTTGCAATGCAATATCTGCAGGCAGGTAACGGTTAAGTCTGTAAAGTAATTTTCCGGTGTCAATTTCTTCATTTATTGAATCAAAATGAAATATAAAAAAAGTAGCATGAACTCCCGAATCAGTTCTGCCCGCTCCTGTAATTTTGATTTCTTCGCGTAAAATCATTGAAAGTCCCCCTTCCAGAGTATCCTGAATGGTCAGGGCATTGGGCTGTATTTGCCATCCATTGTAATATGTACCTTTAAAACTTAATTGAACAAAATATCTTTGCATGCTTCAAAATTAGTTATTTTAAGATTACAGAATTGGAACAATGTTAAAAAGAATTTTATTGGTGTTAACAATCATATCAGAGTTTTGAATTGATCAGTGGAGGTGCAAGTAAGAACGGGGGGGGGTAATCTAATTCATATCCGTCGGTTAAAACCGACGGCAAAGGATAAGGCTCCGATTTAAGTAGCCAATAAGTTCATGGCCTTATCCTTTGCCGTTCACTTTAGTGAACGGATAAATTCACATGAAAAACTGACAGCCACTAACATTTTGAAATACAACAATTTTTAGCACAACAACTGATATAACCTGACAATCAGTCAGTTAAATGATACAATTTGACATTCAAAAGAGATTGGTACTCTGTTTGATAACAGATATACCGGAAAAATTAATAATGTTAAACTTAAATTATAAGGAGGACATAGCCATGACACTAGCAAGAAGATCAGACAATTTTTTACCGTCATTTTTTGACAGGTTCCTGAACAGTGACCTAATGGACTGGAATCTCACAAATTTTTCCAGCACCAACACAACATTACCGGCAGTGAACGTGAAAGAGACTGATGATGACTATATTATTGAAGTAGCAGCACCGGGAATGAAGAAAAAAGACTTTAAAGTCAATTTTCGAAATAACGTGTTGACTATTTCTTCCGAAAAAGAGGAAGAAAAAAAAGAACAAGAGGACAATTATACAAGAAGGGAATTTTGTTATCAGTCATTTCAGCGTTCATTTTCCGTTCCCGGCTATGATGTTGACAGCGAAAAGATAGCCGCATCATATGCTGACGGCATATTAAGCGTTAAACTTCCAAAGCGTGAGGAAGTTAAACCTAAACCGGCAAGGGAAATTAAAATTGCATAATGAGTAAAAGGGGCTGTTTCAAAATTATTTTTTATGGTGTGATATTTTTTTTAAAATCAGAATCTGTATAAAAAGTATCACTTATTTGCCAGAATAGTTTTGATATAAAAAATACAATAAATAAGAGGGAAATTGAAACAGCCCTCTTTTTTATTTTAATTAGGTATGAACTAATATTATGCTTAATATATTTTAACAAAATATAAGGCTTATTATCTTTGTAATCGTTTAAATTCGTGCTCTCAAAAAAAAGAGTAAAACAGTATAAAAATATGAATCAGACAGTAGATATAAAAGAATTGAATGAACGGATTCAAAAAGAAAGTTCATTTGTTGACATGATCACAATCGAGATGAACAAAGTGATCATTGGACAGAAGCATTTAACAGAAAGCCTCCTGATAGGGCTTCTGGCAAACGGGCATATTTTACTTGAGGGGGTTCCGGGATTAGCTAAAACGTTAGCGATTAAATCACTGGCAAACACTATTGATGCCAAATTCTCTCGCATACAGTTTACTCCCGACCTGCTTCCTGCAGACCTTCTGGGCACTATGATTTACAGTCAGAAACGTGAAGAATTCACAATCAAAAAAGGGCCAATATTTGCCAACTTCATTTTAGCTGATGAAATTAACAGGGCACCGGCAAAGGTTCAGTCAGCTCTCCTGGAGGCAATGCAGGAACGTCAGATAACAATTAGTGATTCTACTTTTAAACTGGATGAACCTTTTCTGGTAATGGCCACTCAAAATCCAATTGAACAGGAAGGAACTTATCCCCTGCCGGAAGCACAGGTTGACCGTTTTATGCTCAAGGTGGTAATAAATTATCCAAACAGAAATGAAGAAAAGGAGATCATAAACCAAAACCTCCTGAAACAGTTTCCTGAGACATCCAAAATCCTGCAGCCAGCCGACATTGTGAAAGCAAGGAATGTTGTAAAAGATGTCTATATGGATGAAAAAATTCAGAAATATATAGTAGATATAGTTTTTGCAACCAGGGAACCGAAGGAATATAAACTTGACAAATACAGCGAAATGATATCCTATGGTTCATCACCGAGGGCAGGCATTAACCTGGCCCAGGCCTCAAAAGCATTTGCATTTATAAAGAGGCGCGGTTATGTTATTCCGGAGGATGTCAGAGCTGTCTGCGCAGATGTGATGCGCCACCGTATAGGGTTGAGCTATGAGGCAGAAGCTAACAATATTACATCAGAAGATATTATAACAGATATCTTAAATACTGTTGAAGTTCCTTAATATGACAAAACCTGAATTAACAGGAAGGACTGAAATAAAAAGAAAGCTTTTCTTAATTACAAAAAAAGAAATAAGTCTGATTCAGTATGGTTCAGATAAATATTTCAGCCGAAATTCAGCAAAAATTGACTTAACAATTAATTTTGACAACTTTTAATCCGGAACATTGGAGACAAGTGAGCTTTTAAAAAAGGTAAGAAAGATTGAGATTAAAACCCGTGGATTGTCACGGAATATATTTGCAGGTGAATACCATAGTGCATTTAAAGGACGCGGAATGGCTTTCTCTGAAGTCAGGGAGTACCAGTATGGTGATGACATAAGAAATATCGACTGGAACGTAACAGCAAGATATAGTCATCCTTATATTAAGGTATTTGAAGAAGAAAGGGAGCTTACTGTAATGCTTTTAATTGACGTCAGCGGTTCCCGTGAATTCGGTACATCTGAAAAAATGAAAAAAGATATTATCACTGAAATTGCAGCTATTCTGTCGTTCTCAGCTATTCAAAATAATGATAAGATAGGAGTGATTTTCCTTTCAGACCAAATCGAAAAATTCATTCCTCCCAAAAAAGGCAGAAGCCATATTTTACGGATAATAAGGGAATTGATTGATTTCCAGCCACAATCTAAAGGTACTAATATTACAGATGCTGTAAGATATCTTACCAATGCAATCAAAAAGAGATGCACAGCTTTTATAATATCTGATTTCATTGATAGCAACAATGATACAGAGATGGCACTGTCTATTGCAAATAATAAGCATGATATAGTTGCCTTGAATATTTTTGATGAAAGGGAAAGAGAATTGCCTCCTGTGGGAATGATAAAATTAAAAGATGCTGAAACAGGCGAATATGTGTGGGTCAACAGTAATTCACTGAAAACAAGGAAAATTTATGCAGACTGGTGGAAAAACCATATATCAAAACTTGACTTAATGTTTAAAAAATGTGGTGTCGATTATGTCTCAATCAGCACAACAGACGATTATGTAAAAGCTTTGATGAGCCTCTTTCAAAAGAGAGCACTTAAACAGTAGGAATGATGAACTATATTATAAAAATATCACTGCTAATATATCTGCTTGTATCATTCACTTTCGAAGGATCAGGCCAAAGGATCAAAGCCACAGCCAGCCTCGATTCAACAAATATTCTGATCGGAGATCAGATAAAATTGTTTCTAGAAATTGATCATCCCCAAAATGTTAATATAACTTTTCCGGCGGTACATGATACTATATTGGGTAAAATCGAAGTATTAAACCGCTCTCTGATTGACACATTTGAATCAGAAAATGATAATTATCAAAAACAGATTCAATCATATTTAATAACTTGTTTTGACAGCGGCTCATACCGGATACCCCCTTTCTGGTTCAAAATAGACCTTGAGGGTCGAACTGACTCAATACCAAGTAATGGAGTATCCCTTAATGTTTATAGTTTACCTGTTGACACCATAAGAGGACCTGCTGATATAAAAATGCCATACGGTGCACCGGTAACACTTAAGGAGGTTTCTCCATATATCTTTGGGATAATCCTGATAGGGGCAATACTATTTTTTATCCTTTATTCGATAAAAAGAAAAAAAGAGAATAAACCGATTTTCAATTTCCAAATCAAACCTAAAGAACCGGCACATATAGTTGCCCTGAGGGAACTTGACAGAATAAAAAATGAAAAACTATGGCAAAAAGGGAAAACCAAACAGTTTTATAGCGAGGTCACAGAAACATTACGAAAGTATATTGAACGTCGTTTTGAAATTCCCGCAATGGAGCAGACAACAGATGAAACATTAAGTAAGTTTAGGTATAGAAGAGACCTTTTAAAAGAAAAGACATACGACAACCTAAGCCACATCCTGACCCTGGCAGATTTGGTTAAATTCGCAAAATATGAGCCACTGCCTGACGATAATAATCTAACTATTATGAATGCATATTTTTTCATAAATGACACAAAACCTGAAGAAAAAAAGGAACTTAAGGAAGAGGATCAGGGAACAGATATAGAAAATGGCGAAGAAGTTGAAATAAAATAGGAAAGAATGTTTGAAGGAATGATATTTAAAAATCCGGAATTTTTGTACTTGTTGCTATTACTGATACCAATGGCTGCCTGGTATATCTTCAGGCATAAAAGAAATACTGCAAGCATTCAGGTCTCATCGACAATTTCTTTACAAAAAGCTCCAAAAACAATAAAGCATTATTTACGTCATTTGATATTTTTACTCAGAATGTTGGCTTTTGCTCTTTTTATACTGGTATTGGCCAGGCCACAGTCGTCGAGTAACTGGGAGAATGTTACAACAGAAGGTATAGACATTGTAATTTCACTTGACATCTCCAGCAGTATGCTGGCCAGGGATTTTTCACCAGACAGGCTGGAAGCTGCAAAAAATGTTGCTATGGAATTTATTTCAGGCAGAGAGTACGACCGTATGGGACTTGTTGTGTTTGCAGGAGAAGCATTCACACAATGTCCGCTGACAACAGACCGGGCTGTGCTTTTAAATCTTTTCAAAGATATAGAAAGTGGCATGATACAGGATGGAACTGCTATAGGAAATGGTCTTGCAACAGCAGTAGCAAGGCTTAAGGAGAGTGATGCCATCAGCAGGGTGGTAATCCTGCTTACCGACGGAGAGAATAACAGTGGAGAAATTGCACCTGTTACAGCTGCTGAAATAGCAAAAACTTTTGGCATAAGGGTTTATACGGTAGGCGTGGGTACTGTGGGAACAGCACCGTTTCCTGTTCAGACACCGTATGGAGTGCAACTTAGGGATATGGAAGTAAAAATTGATGAAGAAACTCTTCAGGAAATTGCATCAATTACCGGTGGCCGGTATTTCAGGGCAACGAGTAATACAAAGTTAGAGGAGATATATAAAGAAATTGACCAGTTGGAAAAATCAAAAATTGAAGTGAGAGAATTCAGCAGGAAATCAGAAGAGTTTATGCCTTTTGCGCTGGCAGGGATTTTGTTAATAGTTTTGAGTCTGTTTTTAAATTTTGTCTTTTTCAGGAGTATCCCATAAAAGTTAATAAGAATGGATATTTTTAGATTTGCACATATTGATTATCTGTGGGGGTTGTTAGTAATACCTTTTCTTTTAATGATCTTTTTATGGTCAGGATATTCAAGAAAAAGGGCACTGAAACGTTTTGGTAACGAGCAGGTTATTAGTGAACTGATGCCCTTCGTATCAAAAAACAGGCCTGTTTTGAAATTTTTGCTGATAATGCTTTCATTGGCCTTCTTCATTGCAGGATTAGCCAGGCCACAGTTCGGTTCCAAATTAAAAAAGATTAAAAGAGAAGGTATAGAAATGATAATCGCACTTGACGTTTCTAACAGTATGATGGCTGAAGACATCCAACCAAACCGGCTGGAAAGAGCTAAAAGGGCAATATCAAGATTAATTGACCGGCTCAAAGACGATAAAATAGGGCTCATTGTTTTTGCAGGTGAGGCTTATATACAACTCCCTATTACCAGTGATTACAATTCGGCTAAGCTTTTTCTGGAGGCTGTAAACACTCAGGTAGTACCCAGACAGGGAACAGCTATCGGAGCAGCAATTAACATGGCAGTTCGTTCTTTTACCCCTGAAGGAGAAGCCAGTAAAGCAATTGTTATTATCACCGATGGGGAAAATCATGAAGATGACCCGGTATCAGAAGCACAGGAAGCTGCTAATAATGGTATTGTCGTCCACGCAATCGGCATGGGATTACCACAGGGATCACCTATCCCGGTATCAAGTAACGGCCAAACAGATTACATGAAGGACAGTCAGGGAAATGTAGTTGTTACAAAACTGGATGAAGTAATGCTCGAAAAAATAGCCGCTGCCGGAAATGGTATTTATGTAAGGGCTAATAATGCACAGGTAGGCCTTAATTCCCTGTTCGATGAAATCGACAAAATGAATAAAGAAGAAATGGAAACTCTTGTATTCTCTGAGTATGAAGACCAGTTCCAATACTTCTTTGCAGCAGGGTTATTTTTGTTATTACTGGAGTTTATTATCCTGGAAAGAAAAAATAAATATTTAATGAGAATTAAATTATTCTCTTCAAAATAATATAAGAATGAGACAGTTGTTTTTAATGTTTTTGATAACAGCAGCCACTATGACAGTTTCCGGACAAAATGAAAGAAAATTTGTCAGAAGTGGGAACAGACTGTTTATGGAAGCAGTTAAGGATACAACAAAACTGGATACTGCCAAATTCAGCCAGGCAGAAGATTACTACAGAAAAGCGCTGAATAAAAAACCTGCTAACGAAAAATGGGATTTTAATCTGGCAGATGCTCTGTATAAACAAATGAGATTCGAAGAATCGGAAAGAAAATTCAAAGACCTGACCGAAAAGCTGGAAACTCCGGAAGAGAAAGCACGTGCCCTCCATAACCAGGGAAACAGCTTGTTAATGCAACAAAAAATAGATGAGAGTATTGAATCATATAAACAAGCTCTAAGAAAAAATCCGGATGATATTGAAACTAAATATAATCTGGCCTATGCACAAATGTTAAAAAATCAACAACAGCAACAGCAACAGCAACAGCAGCAACAACAAAACCAGGATAATCAACAAGATAATCAGGATAACCAAAATAATCAGGACGATCAGAATCAGCAGGATCAACAACAACAAAATCAACCACAAAATCAACCACAAAACCAGGATCAACAGAATCAGGATCAGCAACAGCAACAACAGCAGCAACAAAAAATTTCAAAGGAAGATGCAGAACAACTACTGCAGGCTCTTCAAAATGATGAACGGGATATCCAGGAAAAAGTAAAAAAGGAGAAGGCAGCAAAAGCCAGACAACTAAGGACGGAAAAAGAATGGTAACAAAAAAAATGATAAAGTCACTACTCACATATTGTTTGTTTTTTCTTTTTGTAGCAGGGGCATACGGAGAAGATACGAAGTTTATTATGTCAGCTCCTAATGCTGTAGAAACAGGTCAGCAATTCAGACTGACATTCACACTTAACAAAAGTGGGAAAAACCTGAAACTTCCACCTGACCTGACAACCAACTTTGACGTTCTGATGGGTCCCAGTACGGGGCAATCAACAAGGATGCAAACTATCAACGGTAAAACAACAACAGAGATATCATTTTCCTATACTTACATTTTAAGGTCCAAAAAGGAAGGTTCTTTTGAAATAAGGCCTGCCTCCATTGAAGCAGACGGGAAAATAATTGAATCTAACAGCATAAATATACAGGTAGTAAAATCCCGGTCGGGACAACAACCACCGGCACAAAGCCCTCAGAGTGGTGGTGGAAACCAGGAATCAGTCAACCTGGGAGGAAACAATCTTTTTATCAGACTAGAACTCACTAAACATAATGTCTATCGCGGAGAGCAAATTATTGCAACTGTAAAATTGTATGCAGATCCCAATATTCCTGTTTCAGGGTTTGATGAAGTAAACCTGCCCACCTATGAAGGATTCTATACGCAGGACATTGAAATGCCTCAACAGATCAATTTTAACAGAGAAGTGTATAATGACCGTATTTATCAGGTAGGAGTGCTTAAAAAAACTGTCTTGTTCCCCCAACAAAACGGCACAATTTCAATCAATCCATTCAGTATGACCCTCCTGGTTCAACAAAGAGTAAGACCAAGAAGTTTTTTTGATGATTTTTTCAGTGGTGTTCAAACAGTAAAAACTACTATTACAAGTAATACTGTAAAGATAAATGTAAGGGATCTGCCTCCCCCGCCATCAAATTTCTATGGTGGAGTGGGCAACTTTAATATTGCTTCGGAGATTAGCTCTGATCAGGTTTCTGCTAATGATGCAGTGACACTTAAGCTTACAATAACCGGCTCAGGAAATATCAGGCTGATAAGAAATCCCGAATTCCAGCTTCCGTCAGATTTTGAAGTTTATGATCCAAAGGCAACGGATAATGTCAGGGCAACAGATGGTGGCATGACAGGAAGTAAAACAGTAGAATACCTTTTTCAGCCACGTTTTGAAGGACAATATACAATTCCTTCAATTCCTTTTACATTTTTTAATCCTTCTTCCGGCACGTATGTCACCAGATCAACTCCTGAATATACCCTCACTGTGGCTAAAGGAACCGGTGAGCAGTCTGCTACATTAATGGGGGCAAGACACAGGGAAGACCTGCAGCTCCTGGGTCAGGACATAAGATATATAAAACAGGGAAATCCATTATTACGTATTAAAGGTTCAACATTTTTCGGAACTCCCTGGTTCTATTCACTTTATGCAGGAACTGCTTTACTATTTCTGTTGTTATTCCTTATTTACCGCAAAAAAGCCCGGGAGAATGCAAATGCAGCATTAATGAAAAATAAAAAAGCTAATCGTGTGGCTGTCAAACGGATGAAAAATGCTGCCGTATTTATGAAACAAAATATGAACGAAGCTTTCTATGAGGCAATCCTTAAGTCATTTTGGGGATATTTAAGTGACAAACTGGGTATCCCAATTGCCAACCTAAACCGTGAAACGGCCGTTTCGCGATTAAAGGATAAGAATGTTGAAGAGAGCACTGTTAATGATTTCGTTGAGATCATTGAACAATGTGAATATGCAAGATATGCACCTTCAAAAGGCTCAGAAGCACGCAGTGAATTCTACAAAATGGCTGTGTCTACAATGAGCAGGCTGGAAAAACAAATTAAACGATAAAAAGAAAATATATGATAATTTTCAATAAATACAGGTTAACACTTTTATTGTGGGCTGTAATTGTTTTTGGCGTTAATGCTCAGGATTCCACAGTGGTTCTCTGGGAAAAAGCCAATGCATACTATACAACCGAAGAATACAATAAAGCTGCAGAGGCCTACGAACTGATAGTGAAGTCAGGCAGGGAATCTGCAAAACTTTACTTTAACCTTGGAAATGCATACTATAAAACAGGAGATATAAACAATGCTATTCTCAATTATGAACGGGCAAAATTACTTGCACCCCAGGATGAAGATATCGATTTTAATCTCCGGATGGCTAATCAGTTTGTAGTAACCGCAATCGACGAACTGCCCCAACCTTTCTTTGTCAGATGGAAAAACAAAATTATTGATAAGTACCCTGCTGACTCCTGGGCGGCAATAAGTATTGGATTATTCATATTTTTCCTCATGCTTTTAGGATTATTTCTCTTCAGCAGGTCTGCCTCATTAAAAAGGCTCTCCTTTTGGTTTGGAATTCTTGCATTTATCATAGCAGCATTTACTTTTTCTTTTGCAGCCCGGCAAAAAGAAAAAATAAACAATCGCAACCATGCAATAGTTTTTTGTCCGCGCGTAACTGTAAAAAGTGCACCAACTAATAACAGCACTGACCTGTTCCTACTTTATGAAGGCGTGAAAGTAGAACTATCAGACAGCATTGATTCCTGGAAAGAAATAAAACTCTCCGACGGCAATATTGGCTGGCTGCCGGATTCTTGTCTTGTTAAGATTTAATTTATATTTCACTATATGGAAAATGATATTAAACTGGCGGTCCTCATCGATGGAGACAATATTCCATCAGCATATGTAAAAGAGATGCTGGAAGAGATTGCCAAGTACGGAAATCCAACGATAAAAAGGATATATGGCGACTGGACTAAGCCAACTCTTTCAAAATGGAAAAACCTCCTGCTCGAAAATGCAATCACTCCGGTGCAGCAATACAGTTATACAACAGGAAAAAATGCAACTGATTCTGCAATGATAATCGACGCTATGGATATTCTTTACAGCGAGAGGGTTAACGGATTTTGCCTGGTATCAAGTGATAGCGATTTCACTAAACTGGCAACCCGTTTAAGAGAAGCAGGAATGAAGGTTTACGGAATTGGAGAAAAGAAGACACCCGATCCATTTATTGTTGCATGTGATAAATTCATATATATTGAGATATTGGCTAACAGGGCTAAGGAAAATGAAGGCATTACAACTCAGGATAGGTCTGATAAAAAAACCCAGGTAGATAAGATTACCCCCAAAGTAGTGAAACTGATCGCCTCAACCATTTCCGACCTGGCAGATGAAGACGGATGGGCATTCCTGGGTGACGTGGGTAGCCTGCTACAGAAAAAACAACCCAACTTCGACTCAAGAAATTACGGATTCGAAAAACTGACTCCCCTGATTAATTCAATCGGAAAATTTGAAATAGACCAACGAGACAGTTTCAAAGGAAAGTTCAAACTTATATATGTTAGAAACAAAAAGAGATAAGCAGGCTTATAAAATAAAAATCTTATGGATAAGATAAAGAAGATAGCTTTGTTAACTTCCGGCGGGGATTCTCCGGGAATGAATGCTGCCATCAGGGCAGTTGTCAGGACTGCAATATTTAACAATATTCAGGTTACAGGCGTCAGGAATGGATATTCAGGACTTATTAATAAAAATTTTCACGAAATGGAATCCCACTCCGTTTCTAAAATTATTTCCAGTGGCGGTACGATACTCAAATCTTCCCGCTGCCCTGAATTCATGTCTTACGAAGGTAGAAAACAGGCTTATGATAATATGAAGCAACATGGCATTGATGCACTTGTCGTTCTCGGCGGTGACGGGTCATTCCACGGCGCTGACTGTATCTTTGGTGAATTTAATATACCGGTTGTGGGCGTTCCCTGTACTATAGACAACGATATTTACGGCACTGATTTTACAATAGGCTTTGACACAGCCATTAATACTGCCATGAGGGCTATCGATAAAATAAGGGATACTGCTGACTCACATAATATAGTATTCTTTGTGGAAGTAATGGGCAGGCATTCAGGATTTATTGCCCTCAATACTGCAATTGCCACAGGGGCAGAGTCAGTTCTTTTGCCTGAAACACCAACTAATATTGAACAGCTCTGCAAGTACCTGGAAACAGGGCGACGGAAAAATAAAACATCAGGAATTATTATTGTTGCTGAAGGTGATGAAGAAGGTGATGCCCAGGAAATTGCCCGTAAAGTAAAAGTCAGGCTCCCTGATTATCAAACACGCATAACCATACTGGGACATGTGCAAAGAGGAGGTTCCCCCACCAGCAACGACAGGGTGCTGGCAAGTGTCCTTGGCCATGAAGCCGTCATGGCACTTATTAATGGTCATTTTGGTGTCATGGTTGGACAAATTAATGGTAAAGTCGCACTTACTAATCTGAAAGAGACGTATTCTAAGCGCAATAAAATTGATATTAATCATGTGGAAATAAGTAAAATACTGTCTATCTGAGGTTATCGGTTAACCTTAACTATTTACAGATTATCAATAAAATAATTGCTCACTTTTTCCATCAGGTGTATCCGGTCTTTCCCGGTAACATTATGCTTATGGACAGGATATGGAAAAAAATCAACCTGCTTACCTTGTTTTACACATTCTCTAAGGAACTTAATACTGTGCTGCATTACCACAACATCATCCTGCATTCCATGAATGATGAGAAGTTTACCTTTAAGATTTGATACATAATTGATCATATTCGTTTGAGTATATCCTTCAGGGTTCTCTGACGGCATATCCATATAACGCTCTCCATACATTACCTCATACATACTCCAGTCGACGACAGGGCCTCCTGCTACCCCCACCCGGAAAATATCAGGATGACGAAGCATCAGGTTTAAAGTCATATACCCACCGTAACTCCATCCATGGACTCCAATCCTCTCACTGTCGACAAATGGCAGAGACTTAAGATATTCAACACCTTTTATCTGATCCTGAGTTTCCAAAACACCGAGTCTCCTGTGAGTAACCTCTTCAAATAATCTGCCCCTGTTTGCAGAACCCCTGCCATCCATTGCAAATACAATAAATCCTTTCGATGCCATATAATATTCCCACCATCTGCTGCTGTTATGCCAGCTTTTGCTCACAAGTTGAAGATGGGGCCCTCCATATACATAGACAATCACAGGATATTTTGCAGAAGCGTTAAAATTAACCGGTAAAATCAACCTGCCGGCCAGCTCTGTTTTACCATCAGCAGCAACCATAGTTACTAATTTATTTTCACCTAAAATATAATCCTTCAGCGGATCTTCCGCCTCATGTATAGTTCGGCAATCTTTGCCATTAGATGAAATAAGGTCAGATTTTAAGGGAACATGTGTTGAGTTCCAGGTATCAATTATAAAGCTACCTTCAGGACTTAAATCTCCTGCGTGAATACCTTCTGATCTGTTCAGTTTTTTAATCTTACCTGTCCTTACTTCTACCCTGTAGATGTTATTCTCCAAATAGCTATCCTTAGTAGCTTCAACAAAAAGAAATTTTTCATCTTTATCGAATCCTGCAAAACGGGTCACATCCCATTCTCCCTTTGAAATCTGCCTGATAAGCCGGCCTTCGGTATTATATTTATAAATATGATACCAGCCATCTCTTCTTGAAATGTAATAAAATTCATTTTTGTTAATTCCTGAAAAACAAAGTGGATACAAAGGCTCCACATATTTATCATGTTTCTCCTCAAACAGTGTTTTGGTTTTCTCTCCGGTTGCTGTATTATAGCAGTTCAGCTTCATATGATTCTGCTCCCTGTTTAGCTCAGCAAGGTAAACGTGTTTTTCATCCGGCGACCATGAAAGATTTGTCAGGTAATGGTCCGATCCGGGTTTTGTCTTAAGAAATATGGTATTATTGGTAAAAATATCATATATGCCAATTTTGACCTGTTCGCTCTCCATTCCTGCCATCGGATATCTTACCGGAGTAAACTCTGCAACTCTCTCCATGTAGTTAACAAGAGGATATTGCGAAACCATAGACTCATCTTTTCTGTAGAAGGCAATGAAATGGTTCTCCGGAGAAATGAAAATGCCTCCTGAAATTCCGAATTCATTTCTGTGTACAGACTTTCCGTTGACAATTCCATTACCACCGTCACTTGTAATTTGTCTTACTTCATCGTCGTTGTATTTTATATACAAATCATCATCAACAGTATAAACTACATATTGACCTGAAGCGTTAAAAATAATATTATCGCTATTTTCAGGTAAAATAATACGGGATATTAATTTATCTGCTGAAAGATTAAGTGTGTAATATCCGTTATCACATCGTAAAATAATTTCTCCATTTTCATTCCATGAATAATTTTGAAAATTACCTGGCTGTTCTTTTGATTGGCTAATAATAATAGTTAATAAATCCTTTATTTCGGCCAGCATTTTTTTCTCTCTGATTAATGCATCCTCACTCCAAAGGGTATCATTCTTTAAGTAAGTAAATGTCCTGTCATCTTTCCAGGTAATATTTTCCAGGGCAGAAGGCTTTAAATAGGTAAGCTGTCCGGCCACCGCATTCTCCAGGGTCATCTGTTTTTGCTGGGCCGAAACAGATACAAACAGCAACATTAATATAATAATCAACATATTACTCCTCATAGCATATTTATTTAATAAAACGAAAATAGTCATAATATATAAATGTTAAAAACACATTTATTTATGTATCAATTTATTTAACTTTACCACCTGAAAAATCAACTATTATAGTAATATTTAATTTTAAAAATTATGAAATTCAAAATTTCTAACGATTTAAAGATCAGTGCAAATTGCATGTCAAAAATCCTGATTAAGTCAATATCAGTTATAGTTTTGACATCATTTATTATTATTGCCAACGGATCACCCGTCAGGCAGGAACAACAGCAAACAGAACCGGCAAATAAGACTATTCCCTACACTCTTCCCTGGGATGATATGCCAATTGATTTATCATTTTTATACGAAGGTGAGAAACCTGCCGGCAAACATGGTTTTCTACAAATAAAAGGTGATAAATTTGTTTTTGAAGACGGAACAGAAGCAAAATTTTGGGGAACCAATTTCAACAGTGCTCAAATTTTTCCACCTCACGAACAGAGTGAGAAGGTAGCAAAGCGTTTGGCAAAAATAGGTGTTAATATTGTCAGGTTTCACCAGATGGATGGTGAATGGTCTACACCAAACATTTTCCAGCTTACCAAAGGTAAAAACAAACCCGATACACAAAGCTTTGATCCCGAAAGTATTGACAGGCTGGACTACCTAATCCATTGTCTGAAAGAAGAAGGAATTTATGTGTATCTTGATCTTCTTACTTACAGAAGGTTCAAAACCGGTGACGGTGTTGAAGCTGCTGACCAACTCAGGGATGCAGCCAAACCATATACCACATTCAACAGAAGACTAATAGAGCTTCAAAAAAAATACATTTATGATCTTTACTCACATATAAATCCTTATACCAAGCTGGCATACAAAGATGATCCGGTTATTGTACTTTCTGAGATCACAAATGAGAACGACCTGTGGTCACAAGATGTTACACTGGAGCCATACAGAACTGAATTAGAAAAATTATACCGGGATTGGGCCTCCGGGAATAATGTCAAAGTTCCGAAAGAAGAAGTAAAATTTGACCGGAGGGATGCAAAATTTAATGAATTCTTTATTGAGGTAACTCAGGATTACTACAAAGAGATGATTTCCTACATGCGGGAGATCGGTGTTAAGGTTCCTGTTGCCGGTACTAACTGGACAAGAAATGCTGCACACCTGATAGCTCAGGATGCGGGTGATTTTACTGACACCCATGCATATACATCAGGAGGTAAAGGATGGAGAGACAGACATGGAAATTTTGGCAATGCTCCTAATGTTACATCGACTAACAATATGTTACCCGCGCTTGCATTTTACAGGCTCCAGGATAAACCTTTTTTCATTTCTGAATGGGACAATCCATGGCCTAATGAATGGAGGGCAGAGAGTTCAATATTAATGGCTTCAGCAGGTGCACTTCAGGGATGGGGTGGATTCACTATACATACATACAGATATACCCATGATGAAAATGTAGATATGATTGGAAAGCCCATCACTTCAGGATCAATTGCAGGAGTTTATTACAGGGGCGGGGTTTTTGACACTTTTAACGACCCTGCTAAATTCGGATTATTCTATCATGCAGCCCTTATTATGAGAAGAGGTGACGTAAAACCTGCATCTAAGACCGTAAGCATTAAAATCGATAGTCCTGATGACAACAGGGGAAAAGCTTTATTACTAACTCCCGAAAAACACAGAATGGAAACTGTTATCCCGGGAGTCACTCCAAAAGGCGATATAATTGCAAGTACTGATGAAGTAATTGTTAACCAAGAGAATGGCGAAGTTCTTTCTGACACAAAAGAACTTTACAGAAATCTTAAAAAAGGCATCGGTTGGGTGGACACCCCAAAAACCAAAGCTGTTTATGGCTTTTTAGGTAAAGAGGATGAGGTTGCTATTACAGATTTAAATATTGATGTAAAAACTGATTTTGCAACTGTAGCTATCAGTTCATTAACCGATGACCCGATCAACAGTTCACCAAATATGCTCCTTACAGCAGTAGGCAGGGCAGAAAATACTGACAGTAAATATAATGAAACCCGGACACAGCAACTTGATCCGGGACACGGACCTATTCTTATTGATATTATAGAAGCAGCGATTAAAATCAAGACCGACAAAAAAACCTTGCGGGTCATGGCAATCAATCCACAAGGCTTACTTACCGGATATATTCCTTCAGAATATAAGGACGGGTATTTCAGTTTTGAAATTGGCAAAGAGTTTCAGTCAATGTACTATTTAATTCAGGAGCTTTAAAAATTTCAGCCTGTCCTTTCATAGTTGACAGAACAGGCTGAAAAAATTATTATTTAAAAGCATTTGTTAATTATCTGTAAAGGGGGCCGAAGTTTGTGCATGCACGATAATCGGCTCCTTCTTTTTCTTCACCAAATGCGTTCCATGCACTTGGCCTGAAAATAAGGTTATCATCAATATTATGCATACATACCGGGATTCTCAACAAAGATGCAAGTGTTAACAGGTCAGCGCCGATATGCCCGTAACAGATAGCTCCGTGGTTAGCGCCCCAATTAGCCATTACTGAATATACATCCTTGAATGCCCCTTTACCCGTAAGTCTTGGCACAAACCATGTTGAAGGCCATGTTGGATCTGTTCTTTCATTCAGCACTTTATGTATGTCATTGTCAATATCGACTGTGAAACCTTCTGCTAACTGTAACACCGGGCCTAATCCTTTCACCAGGTTAAGCCTTGTCATTGTAACCGGCATTTGTGCCGATGTCTTGAACTGGCTTGAGTAACCGCCACCTCTGAAATATTCTCTGTTTGCAGGACAAAACCTTGTATTCTCCAGGCATCTTTTAACATCCTCTTCAGTAATATCCCAGAAAGGCTTCATCAAATGATTACCATCTTTATCTATTTGCTGTCCGGTTGCATCTAATGTTGTTGCTCCCGAGTTCAACAGATGGATCATTCCATCTTTTGCCATTCCGGATAATTTTTTGCCGGTAACCCGCTCTACTGCAGCCGGGCTCCAGTAAGTCCTCACATCAGAAAAAATCTGTGCCGTATTTGTTAGCAAATGCCCAAACAGCATAGGTAAAGCATTCAAACTGTCATTTTCTGTTGCAAACACGAAAGGTTCGCGTACTCCGTTCCAGTCGAATGAAGTATTCAATATAACTTCAGCAAAATCACCATTAGGCATAAAGTCAGTCCACTGTCTCTGTCCCTGAAAGCCACCTGCAATAGCATTCCTTCCATGTGATTCCTCTCCAAAACCGGCATCTTTCAGTTTAGGATTACCAATCATCAGGTCTTTGAAGATGATAGCCATCTTAACAGAAGTTTCCCAATCCCGGTCTTTACGTTCACGGCTTACCTGAACTGAAGGTTTATTATAATCATCACCCTCAATACAATTAGCCTTTGTCCAACTAAGTGCTTTTATATATTCTTCCTTATCATAAATTTCCTCATCAATACGCCTTCTCACTTCAGACATGTCAACAAACTCGGTACGCATACCAAAATAGTCATGAAACAGATCAGCATTAACCATTGATCCGGCAATACCCATCGAAGTGTAGCCAAGAGAAAGGTATGATTTACCCCTCATTTGTGCCACCGCGAGCGCAGCCCTGATGAATCTTAGAATCTTTTCTTTAACATCCTCAGGAATATCTGTGTCACCGGCATCCTGGACATCAGCGCCATAGATTCCAAAAGCCGGTAATCCTTTCTGCGTGTAACCGGCCAGGGCTGCAGCCAGATAAACAGCACCCGGTCGTTCGGTACCGTTAAAGCCCCATATAGCCTTGGGAATCCAGGGATTAGCATCCATTACTTCTGTTCCGTAACACCAACATGAGGTTACCGTTAAGGATACCCCCACCCCTTCCTGTTCAAATTTATCTGCGCACCTGGCTGCTTCAGCAACTCCACCAATAGTAGTATCAGAGATGATGCACTCAACGGATTCTCCCGATGGAAACTTTATATTATCCTCTATTAATTTTGCAGCTCTTTTGGCAAGATTCATTGTTTGTACTTCGAGTGATTCACGCACTCCCCGCTCACGTCCGTCAATTACCGGACGTATGCCAATCTTTGGCAATCTACCTATTAACCTGTTACTCATGATATGAACTCATTTATTTAATTTTATAAAACATAAAACTAACTAATTTTTATCAAATATACGAGTGGCCCCTAAAGAATTATTTATCAGAGAGTGTATTGCAAGATTAGATAAATGAATAAATCAATCTTGCAACCGACACCGGTAATGAATCCATTATAAATGATGCTGCCACCGTGCTAAATAATACATGTGATGATGTTCCGTCTGTTCAAAACAAGGTTGCGAAGAAGACAGGAAACAATTGACAAAAGTTAGGGCCAACGCTATAACTTTCATAATCACTTAACTACAATAAAGTTTTTTCAATACCTGAGACCAACACTTTTTTGATATCAATCCGGCCGTATGCAATATTTAGAAATGGCTCGTCATTTTTTAACCCTACATTACCAAACCCTGTTTCAGTGGAAAGGAAGCTTGCAAAATCGCCGATCCTGGATTCTATAAACAATATCCGGTCTATTGCATCATAACGCACACCTGTAAGTGCCTGAAGCATAGCATAGCTGGCCATGGCACGAGCATACCAGTGGCCACATTCGTATTCGTCGAAAGGATTACGGACCTCTCCATCGTAACGGCTACGACATTCACGTACAATCTCCAGCCCTTTTTCTATTTCTCCTTCAAACATTAAGTGGCTGGCTACCTGGTATTCAATTCCTGTCCAAACTTCGTCGCTGTAAACAAAGGGAAGGGATAGCCCGCCGCCTTTGGGCCATGTGCAAAGCAGCAGTCCTCCATCCTTACCGCAGGCAAAAGTTGGCCGTTGCGGGTTTACATGATCAACCAGGTTTTCTTTTAAATTGTACTTATGGACTGCAACCAGGTGACTCTTTATCTTATCTTCGTCAATATCTTCATCAAGGCCACATACTAATGCCATCCACATGCCAAGGATGCCATCTGAAAGACAGCCTTTACCATATTGATATTTGGGTCCTTCATTTTTAAGTAACTCAATGGCTTCTTCAGAATAATTCATATTAATCCCAACTGTTGAAGCTTCAACAGGATTGGGTGCCTCCAAACCTGCCCACTTTACTTTTTGGATGAAATATTCGCCATCGAAAAGTTCATTTTCCATATACTCCTTGCCTTTTATAAGGAGATTTTTATAGAAGTCATAAGGTTTTTCAAGTGTTTTACTCATTTCAACAAAAGCGGTAAGTGCCCCGAGATAAAAACTTGTGCACATACCATCTGGTCCCCAGAATTCTATGTCATACGTATTATGATGAGGTTCTTCAAGATAGCCCTGATGTTTGGGATCCCAGGTATTTATACAATAATCCAAACTCTTCTTTACCAGTGGATATAACTTTTCCATCCATTCAGTGTTTCCACTGATCCTCCATTCACGGTATACCTTCATGATCCCTCCAAGTTGCCCGTCTGATGCTGCATGAAAATCATGAAGGGTTGGAGAAATAGGAAGATTTGTCCTGAATGCCTGGTGCCCTTGTTCATTTTGACTTACTTTAAACTCCGTTTCACGTAGCGTTCGCTCAAGAGCCGGAAACAAATGCGGCAAAGCCTGTGCATAATTCCAGACATGGGTGCAGGAGCCATGACAACAGCCACTGTTATCACTGCAGCCTTCAAAACACCATAAACGGCCGTCTGTCTGCCGCAAGACAGTCGGGGATTTTAATATTGTAAGATTCGCTGCTATAGCTTCCATTACTTCATCAGGGAGTGTCGAGGAGTAAAAGGTATCACGAAAAAGTTCACTTTTTTCTTTTAAATCTGAATAATGAAGTTTCCAATATTGCACAACTTCATCAACACTTTTGAATCGACCCGCATACCATGGCTTATGATACAATGTATCCTCTGATTTCCTTTCAGCATTATCCGGTTTTTTCCCAATAGCGAGTTTTGTTTCCGGGAAATACCAACAGAAATTAACAGTAATCCTTTTCTCTTCACCCTGCTGCAATGAAATCGGGACATAAACAGACGCTCCGGGAGAACTGTCTTCAATAGGAGGATTACTTATCAAATTTGTTTCTTTAATATTTTTCCACAGTATTGTCTTGGAATCAAACCATCCTCCTCTAAACCAACAATAATCAACAATTGCATTGTCATCGTCCACAAAGATTGCGAAGCCACTTCCATTCATCGGATTATTATAGTCTCCGTTGGATTTAATCAGCTTAAACCCATTTAAAGTTTCCAGTATTCGACCTTTCCGGTCGATAAAATTCATTGCATTATATGAAAATACTGCATCAATTTTTTTATCACTGCTGTTTTTAAATGTATATATCATTGCTCCCGCTGGCAAGCTTGAATTATCTTCATCAGCAGGGATTAAGGGGCTCCACCCTGTGATGCTTATCTGCAGAGGAATATCATTATCCTCCAGTTCAAGAGTAGCAAATGGGAAACGGGCTAAAAATTCACCTTTCTCAAACCTGGGAAATCCATAGTCCCTGTCCCCTCTCCCATTTCCAGTCCCCTCAAGTCCAAATAATTTCCATTCAGGCACAGGTGCTTCCAAAATCTTGGCACCATTTTTACAGTCTTTAACACTTATGGCTGCAAATGCAAATGGATCATTAAATATTTCAGGACGATTTTCTACTGAAAGATGTGAAATTGCCCCGGTACCTTCCATACAAAACATGCCCGCACCTATTCCTCCAATAGGGAAAGCTACCCGGTTTAAATAATCACCGGAATAACTGCCATTAAATAAATGTTCACCCTGCACGCCGGCTTGATTCCCGGATGCCTTGCTGCGAAACAGTGATTCCCGCAAACGAACATCGCAGGTCGCATTAACAAAAGGCATAGTTAATAAAGTTCCTGCTGCTGCAGTTCTTTTTAAAAATTCACGGCGGCTTTTGGCACAATGTTTTTTTCCCATGATTTATAATTTTATAATTATTTAATGTTTTTCTAAAATTTGATCCTAATAAAACGTGGCCTGTAGAAATTAGGATTCGTCTGTATTTCATTCACAAAATCGAAGGCATTCACATTGTAACTGATCAATAATTCTCCCG
>CAZJGI010000037.1:0-32795 GCA_964545315.1 uncultured Prolixibacteraceae bacterium | reverse complement strand
AAGTGCCTGCCAAAGAAATGATATCCGGTTTAATAAAGATAAAAAGTGCAAGGTTCAATATAATAACGCAAAGATTAAGGATAATGAAAAACGAAAGGAAGAATTTCTTAAATCTGGTTTCGGTATCTGAAATAACTGCTGCAAAGACTAAAGAGGACAAGGGTATTACGGGCAGCAGGTAACGGTCATAGAATTTGAATACAGCCCCTGACATAATTAAGATCATTATAATCCAAATTAAAATGAATCCAAAGATTGCTTTTGATTTTTGATCTGCCTTTCTGAAATAATTTTTCAATCCTGCTGGTTTTGAAACTGCAATGATTAGCCAGGGCACTGAGAATGCGATAAAATTAAGAATTCCTGCAGAGGCGTTAATAATTACCTGAACTGTTTTTGAAGATACTCTTTCCCCAACCTGGTCTTCATAGAAAGATGAAAAGAAACTCAGGCCATGTTCTGCATACATTATTGCAAACCAGCTTAATGCAATAATTAATGCTACAATTATGGCAGGCAGGTTTATTAGTTTTTTTATTGTGCACCTTCGCCAGGGATTTAAAAGTAAAAATAAGATACTTATACCTGCGAAAGCAGCTGCCGGCAACCCTTTGGTTTCAAAAGCCAAAGCTGCTCCGACATAAGCCATCCAGTAATATCTTTTTGGGGGATCGTCATCAAGCATGATTTTCAGGAATCCAAAAGCGCTGATGGTCATAAAGAGAACTAATAAAATATCGGGAATTGAGCGGCTTGCACTCATCAGTACCAGAGGATTTGATGCTGTTATCAGCGCTGCTGCCAATGCTGTTTTTCTGCTGCCGCTGACAGACCTTGTCATTGCATAAGTCAAGGCTGTAAGTATTGCTCCTGCCAGCCAGAACATTATTCTGGATGAAAATTTACTGACTCCAAATATCTTATAGCTTCCTGCCAATGTCCAATAGGTTATTATCGGTTTAAGGAAACGGGGAGTGCCGTCTGCATTTAATGGAGTCAGATAATCGCCATTATCTGACATTTGTAGAACTGAATCAATATAATATTTTTCGTCAGGATAATAGAAAAAGTATTCAAGGGATGCAGGTGCTGAGAAAAGAAGGAATAAGACAGGTATTATTAACCACACATATTTATCTGACAGTTTATTATTCATAATTTAATATTTGATTAAGTACATAGGCCTTAATACTTTATCTCTTGTTTTAGGATTGATGAATTTACTTCCACGATTAAGGTAAAGATGTTTATAAGGAATTATTGTATCAGCTTTGGTATTAAAGTATTGAATAATTTCATAACCCTCTTCATCGGTAAACAACCAGTTGCCTTTTTTCCCGGCTGCGGCAAGGACAGACTCAGGGTTTGACAATTGAATTGCTTGAGGTTCACTGTAGAAAAACAGTTCGTATTGAGGATAGTTAAAGTTGTATAGAGTATCGTCTTTGGACGAGTGCTCATTAAAATACCGGGCGGCCGCAGGAGGCGCCTGGAAACTGAACATATAGGGAAAAACATGAGTATTAAGCAAGAAGGCTAATACGGCAAATACTATTCCTGAGGGTAAGAGAAGTTTGACAGAATAGTTTTGGTTTTTATAATAGATGAAGAAGGTAATAATCAGAGCTGCAACTGTCAACATTCCAAAATGCCATTTAGGATAAGGAAAGAGGAACATCGAGATTAAAGCTATTCCTGCCCATAATAAAATCACAATTATTATTTGGGTTAGGGAGAATACTTTTAACAGGTCTGGTCTGTTTCTCAAGGCAATATCTGTCCATTTGGCAGATAGCACAGATATGAGTGGAATTATAATAAAGATATAGTTAGGCAGTTGGTTTTTAGAAATATTCAGGATTATAAAAAATATCCATATACCGGTAAATGTAAAGTACTCCTCTGATTGAAATTTGTTTGTGATAATTGTTTTCAGTTCGTTATAAGCAGCAATAAAGAACAGCAAGCTCCAGGGAAGAAAAATATATAAAAGAGTATGGAAATAAAAAATTGGGTCATTAGTGGACTGTACATAAGTTCCTGCCACCCTTCCTATGTTATTATCCCAGAAAAAGAATTTTATTCCTTCTAATCCAAACTGGTTATATAATCCTGCCAAAGCCGGGCTGGCAACCATTAAAGAGATTATTATTCCGAGGTACCACCGGATATCTGTAAATGCTTTGTAATTTTTTTTCAGAAGGAGATGTCCTATGACTGCAAAGGCAGGGATTGCAGCTCCTATAGGCCCTTTGCTAAGCATAGCCAGGCCGATGGCAATAAATCCCAAAATCCAGTGTATATTTTTTTTTGTTTTTATAAATTCATAAAGCTGCCATAACGCAAATGTAACAAAAGCCTGAAGAGGGGTATCAGTATGAATATCCATGCTGTAGAGCACATATACCAGGGAGAAAGTCATGAAGAAGGTGGTTAGATATCCTACTCTTTTTGAATGCAGGCTTCTGCCAAGTCGATATGCTGAATAGAATCCGAAAAAAACAATTATTAAGATTGGAAACTTAAACCAGAAATTAGATATACCACCCAAACTAAATCCCAGTGCTCCCAACCAGAAAAGCAACGGAGGTTTTTGATCATAAGGCTCCCCATGGATGGTGAGATTGATAAAATTTCCATTTTGAAATATTTCCTTAGCCACAGTGGCATACTTCCCTGCATCCCTTGTCACATCTATTGTGAGTCCTGAGAAATAGGTAACAAGCATCAAGACTGATATTGCGAAAAAAATGACCAGAGTTGTTTTGTCCCTCAACATTGAACTATTTTATTAAACTGCACATCACTGCTTTCTGTTGATAATAATACTAACAGCAGGTATAGTTTTAAATTTATTATCAAAATGACACCGGGCAAAATTGGTGATTTTTTCGGTAATTAAAAAAGGTTATTTCCCCTTGTTTCAGGCCAAATGCATATATTTGTTTCAATTTTTTCTTCTGCGATGGCATTTTATCATTATTTAAACCGGGATTGGGTATAAGGGTGAAGGCTACTTTAAATAATAGTAGAATAATAAATTTAAGTATTGTATTTTAATTTTAATCAGCTAATAAATGAAGCTCTGGGATAAAGGTATAGAAGTAAATAAAGCCATTGAGAAATTTACTATTGGCAAAGACCGTGAACTTGACTTATATCTTGCCAAATATGATATATTGGGTTCTATAGCACATATTAAAATGCTGGGGTATGTAAGTCTTATCAGTGAAGATGAATTAACAGTGTTGACGGAAGCGCTTAAAAAATTGTATAAGACAGCGGCAGATGGTCAATTTATTATTGAAGAAGGGGTAGAGGATATTCATTCCCAGGTTGAATTTATGTTGACTAAGGAACTGGGTGATATTGGCAAAAAAATTCATGCCGGACGGTCACGTAATGATCAGGTGCTTCTCGATTTAAAATTATATACACGTGATGCTATCAGAGAAATTGTCAGCTCTGTCGATGACCTGGCCGAAATATTACTTCATAACAGTGAAAAGTTTAAGGATGTGTTGATGCCTGGATATACACACCTTCAGATTGCAATGCCTTCCTCATTTGGTTTATGGTTTGGTGCTTATGCAGAAAGCCTGGCCGATGACCTTGAGTTATTGCTTGCAGCATACAACATCGTAAATCAAAATCCACTCGGATCTGCCGCGGGTTATGGTTCTTCTTTTCCACTCAACAGGCAGATGACAACTGATCTGTTAGGATTTAAAAATATGAACTATAATGTTGTATATGCCCAGATGGGCCGTGGTAAAACCGAACGAATAGTTGCTTATGCCCTGGCTAATATCGCTTCAACTTTGTCTAAACTTGCTTTTGATATCTGTTTGTTCAACAGTCAGAATTTTAACTTCATTTCCCTGCCTGAGGAATTTACTACAGGATCAAGCATCATGCCGCATAAACATAATCCGGATGTCATTGAGCTTATCAGGGCCAGATGTAACAAAATCCAGGGTGCACCCGGTCAGCTGTCTCTGGTAACCAATAATCTTCCTTCTGGTTATTTCCGTGACTTACAGATTTTAAAAGAGATTTTTCTGCCCCTGTTTGACGAATTGGACGATTGTATTACCATGATGGGTATGGTTTTGAAAAGTATAGGGGTAAATAATGCTATTCTGGATGATAAAAAATATGATTACCTTTTTACCGTGGAGGAAGTTAATAAACTGGTTTTAAGTGGCATCCCGTTTAGGGATGCTTACAGGCAGGTAGCTCAGAGTGTTGAAAAGGGCAAATTTTCTACTGATAAAAAAATATCACATACTCATGAGGGGAGTATTGGCAACCTGTGCCTTGAGAAAATCGCTGATAAGAAGCAAACTACAATTCAAAAATTCCTGTTTGAAGATATTCGGGATGCGATAGATAATCTGTTGAGATAAGCTTTTTTAAATAAAACAACCTCCCGGATAAAGCAATTTTTTAAGTAAGGTTACTAAAATGTTATTAGGATCAAAAAAATGATTCCATTATTACATTTTTATATTTAAAGCCGTATTTTTGATTCAAATAGTTAATAAAAACTCTATTATTCTGTCAAATTAACAAATATTAATTTTGAAAACAGTCTTATCATGATTTAATTATTTATTCATAATGTTATGGAATTACCTGAAAATCAAGGATTATATAATTCAAACAATGAGCATGACAGTTGTGGAATTGGTTTTGTTGCACATATTCAGGGCAAACCTTCGCACGATATTATAGTAAGGGGGTTGGAAGTACTGAGGAACATGGATCACAGGGGTGCAATAAATGCAGACAATTCATCAGGAGACGGAGCAGGAATATTAATACAAATACCGCACGAATTTATTGTTGATGTTTTAAAGATAAATGTTGGGGAACCCGGTCAATATGGTACCGGCCTGATCTTTCTTCCGCGTGATGAAAAGGAGTCATCGGCGTGCCTTGATGTTCTTTCTCAACACATCGAAGCAGAAGGCCTTAAGATGTTGGGATACAGGCATGTACCGGTTGACAGCACGATACCGGGTGAGATTGCCAGGATCAACGAACCAGTGGTAAAGCAGGTTTTTGTCAGGGCATCACTTGAGAAGGATGTTCTTGAACGAAAATTGTATCTTGTACGTAAGGTTGTTGAAAAAGAGATAAGGAATTCGGATTTACAGAACAAGAACCAGTTTTATATGCCCAGTTTTTCAGCAAAGGTAATTGTTTATAAGGGCATGTTAACCCCTGGCCAATTGAGTAATTATTACCTTGATCTGAAAGATGAAAAGTTTAAAAGCGCAATTGCATTAGTACATTCCCGGTTTAGTACCAATACATTTCCGGCATGGGATCTTGCCCAGCCATTCAGGATCATAGCACATAACGGAGAAATTAACACTATTAAAGGTAACCGGTTATGGATGCAGGCAAGAGAGGCATTAATGAAATCAGACGTTTTTGGAGATGACCTGAAAAGGTTACTGCCGGTAATTGAACCCGGCAAATCAGATTCTGCCTCATTTGACAATGTACTTGAATTTCTTTTTATGGCAGGACGGACATTACCACATGCACTATGCATGATGATACCCGAATCGTTTAATGAAAAGAACCCTATTCCTGAGAGCCTGAAGGCTTTTTATGAATATCATTCTACAATAATGGAACCATGGGATGGTCCTGCATCAATACTATTTTCTGACGGACGATATATCGGTGGGACGCTTGACCGTAACGGATTGAGGCCATCCAGGTATATAATAACAAAAAATGACCTCATAGTGATGGGGTCTGAGATTGGTGTTCAGACATTTCCCCCGGATGAAATAAAATTTAAAGGAAGGCTGCGGCCGGGAAAAATCTTGCTTGTGGATACCCAGCTCGGTATTATCATACCTGATGAGGAGGTTAAAGATCAGTTGAGCCACAGGAATCCATATCTTATGTGGTTAAAGGAGAACCGGTTAATGATGGATGACATTAGTGTAAAACATCGTGTTCCTTCCAGTATCGAAAATTTCAACCTTTATGCCAAAGCTTTTGGGTACACAAAGGAGGATATGTTTGACATTATCAGTTATATGTGTGAAAAGGGTGTAGAGCCGGTAAGTTCTATGGGCAATGATGTTCCGCTTGCAATATTTTCTGAAAAACCTAAACGGTTGTTTGATTATTTTAAGCAGTTGTTTGCCCAGGTTACAAATCCTGCAATTGATCCTATCCGTGAAGGTTTGGTTATGGCCCTTGCAAATTATATAGGTAAGTTAAATTCAAATATCCTGGTGGAATCACCCGAACATTGCAAGTTGATCAAATTCCGGAGCCCGATCATTACCAATACCGACCTTGGAAAGATAAAAGACCTGAAGGATGAAATGTTTTCCCATCAGGTTATACCAATGGTATTTCCGGTCAAAGGAGGCCCTGCCGCATTTAAAGCTGCTTTACAATCTATATTGAATGAGGCAGAAAAGGCGGTCGATAACAAAAAGAACTACATAATACTAAGTGACAGAAATATTAACAAAGATGAAGCAGCTATTCCTTCATTGCTGGCAGTTTCATCTGTTCACCACCATCTGATCAAGAAGCAAAAGAGGATGCAGGTTGGCATCATAGTTGAAACCGGAGAACCCCGTGAAGTCCATCATTTTGCCCTGCTGCTGGGGTATGGCGCAAGCGTTATTAATCCTTATATGGCATTTGCAGCTATTGATCATTTGGTAAAAGAAGGCAGGATAGGATCAGATTATAAGGAAGCCAGGAAAAATTATATTAAGTCTATCGATAAGGGTTTGCTAAAAGTGATATCAAAAATGGGAATTTCTACCCTCAGAAGTTATCACGGAGCCAGGATATTTGAGGCAGTCGGATTGAGTAAAGAATTAATTGACAAATATTTTGAAGGTACTGCTTCCAGGATAGGAGGTATTGGATTGGAAGATATATATAATAGTACTGCAGAATGTCATAAGTCTGCCTTTGAAGATAAAATAACTGAAGGGCCTCAGTTCTTCAGAACAGCGGGAATTTACTCCTGGCGAAAAGACGGGGAACATCATGCATGGAATCCTGAATCAATAGGCCTTCTTCAGTGGGCTACACGATCCAATGACTACAAAAAATTCAAGGAATTCAGTACCTTGGTTAATAATCAGAACCGGAAGCCTGCTTTTCTGAGAGGATGTTTAACATTAAAAGAAAATCCTGTTCCTCTTGATCAGGTGGAACAAGAGGAGGAGATAATGAAACGGTTTGTTACAGGTGCTATGTCTTACGGATCCATCAGTAAAGAAGCTCATGAAGCGCTTGCAGAAACTATGAATGCTATCGGGGGAAGAAGTAATACAGGGGAAGGCGGGGAAGATACACAACGGTTCGGCACAAATAAAAACAGTAAGATAAAACAAATTGCCTCAGGAAGGTTCGGGGTTACAACAAATTATATTGTCAATGCTGAGGAGTTACAGATTAAAATAGCGCAGGGGGCAAAACCGGGGGAAGGAGGACAACTTCCCGGGTATAAGGTCAACCAGGTAATTGCTAAAACCAGAAATTCTATTCCCGGTATAACACTTATTTCACCTCCACCTCACCATGACATCTATTCAATTGAGGACCTTGCCCAGCTGATATTTGATTTGAAAACAACCAATCCAACAGCCAGGGTCTCTGTGAAACTGGTTTCTGAGGATGGAGTGGGTACCATTGCGGCCGGAGTTGCAAAATCATTTGCCGATATTATTGTGATCTCCGGAGCAGAAGGAGGTACAGGAGCCAGCCCTGCCAGCTCAATTAAACATGCCGGCCTGCCTGTTGAACTGGGTATAGCCGAGACTCAGCAGACGTTACTTATGAATAATCTTCGTGGGAGGGTAAAATTGCAGGCAGACGGACAACTAAAAACAGGGAAGGACATCGTAACCCTTGCATGTCTTGGAGCTGAGGAATTTGGTTTTGCTACAGCGCCACTTGTTGTTTTGGGATGCGTTATGATGCGAAAATGTCATATTAATACATGCCCGGTGGGAATTGCTACTCAGGATGAGGAACTAAGAAAAAGATTCCGGGGAAAAGCTGAATACGTGATTAATTATTTCAGGTTCCTGGCAAGGGAAGTGAGACAGTATATTGCTTTTATGGGATTCGCCAGGTTTGAAGATATTGTTGGCCGCGTGGATCTTCTAAGATTGGATACTGAAATATTAAATCCCGGGATTATGAATATGGATCTTTCTGCTCTGCTAAGTATCCCTGAAAATTCGCAAAAGGTATCACTACGCAATATTAATAAAAACACCTTGACAAATATTGATCACCCCGACAGAACATTGATAAGGGAAGCAGGTAAAGCAATACAGGGAGCTGAAAAAGTTTGGATATCTCACCGGATATGCAATGTTGACAGAAGCGTAGGGGCTATGCTTTCGGGTGAAATAGTAAAACGTTATGGTGAGAGGGGCCTGCCTGATGACACTGTTAACTGCACATTCCATGGAACTGCAGGACAGAGCTTTGGTGCTTTTCTGACCAGGGGGATAACCTTCAGGCTTGAGGGTGATTCTAATGATTATATTGGTAAGGGACTTTCCGGAGGGAAGATTATTGTGGTTCCTCCCGAAGGAACTGCTTTTAAGCCTGAAGAAAATATTATTATTGGCAATACCTCATTTTATGGAGCCACAAGTGGTGAGGCATATATAAGGGGGGTAGGTGGTGAACGGTTCTGTGTCAGGAACTCGGGAGCTATGGCTGTTATTGAGGGTACAGGTGATCATTGTTGTGAATACATGACAGGAGGCCGGGTTGTTGTATTGGGCAAAACAGGAAGAAATTTTGCTGCAGGAATGAGCGGAGGAGTAAGCTATGTACTTAATGAACCTGGCGATTTTGATTATTTCTGCAATAAAGGACTGGTGGATATTGTACCTGTTGAAGACAGGGCTGATGTGGTTGAGTTGCAAACACTTATAAACAACCATCTCCTGCATACGAGAAGCTCACTGGCTTCAAAGATATTAACCAGTTGGGAAGAATACCTTCCCAGATTCGTAAAAGTAATACCATTTGAGTATAAAAAAGTCTTAGAGGAGCAGAAGATATTGGAATTACAGGAAAAATTGCAGATGACTGAAGATTATCCCTCTCTGCATGAATAGATTAGATTTATTATAACAATAAAATTTGTTTGTAATGGGAGATCCAAGAGGTTTTATTACAGTACCCCGTAAAGAAGCAGGGTACAGGCCTGCCAGGGAAAGAATATTTGATTTTGGAGAGGTAGAACAGACACTGAATGAAAAAGACAGGAGAATGCAGGCCTCAAGATGCATGGACTGTGGCATTCCTTTTTGTCATTGGGCATGCCCCGTAGCAAGTATAATTCCTGAATGGCAGGATGCGCTTTACAGGGGAAATATTGCAGAGGCATATCATATTTTGAGGTCAACAAACAGCTTCCCTGAAATTACCGGAAGAGTATGTCCTGCCCCCTGTGAAAAGTCCTGCGTTCTTTCAATACATGAAGAGCCTGTTGCAATCCGGGAAAATGAGTGTGCAACTGTTGAGCAGGCATTTGAGGCAGGGATAATAAAACCCGTGCCACCTAAAATACGCTCAGGGAAAAAAATTGCAATTATAGGTTCTGGTCCTGCAGGACTCTCGGCTGCTGATAATCTAAACAGGTTGGGACACTATGTAACGGTTTTTGAAAAGAGTGATGCAATTGGAGGCCTCCTTAGATATGGAATACCCGACTTTAAGTTAAATAAACGGGTAATAGATCGCCGAATGGAGATTTTTATTGATGAGGGTATAGAATTTAAAACTGGTATAGCTGTTGGAAAACATATTGGCATTCACGAGCTTATTATAACATTTGATGCAGTGCTGATTGCTGTGGGAGCTGAGGTGCCAAGAGACCTTAAGTTAGAAGGCAGGGAGCTTGATGGTATTTGTTTTGCCATGGATTTCCTCAAAAAACAGAACAGGATTATAGCCGGCCTTGAAAAGCATGATAACGATTTCCTGTTGGCGAAAGATAAAAAAGTACTTGTTATAGGTGGTGGTGATACCGGTTCAGATTGTGTGGGAACTGCTATCCGGCAGCAGGCTGAATCAGTTACCCAGATTGAAATTCTTCCCAAACCCCCTGGAAATCGCACTGTTGATAATCCCTGGCCTTATTGGCCTGCTGTGTTACGCACTTCCAGCTCTCATGAAGAAGGCTGTGAAAGAAGTTGGGGCCTGGCGACTAAGAGGTTTATCGGAGAGAAAGGTAAACTGAAAAAGGTTGAGGTCGTGAAGGTTAGCTGGGATAGAAATGGGAAAGGAGATATGCGTATGTGTGAAATAAATGGAACGAATGAGTATATTGATGCCGAAATGGTATTGCTTGCAATGGGATTCCTCCATCCGGTTCATGATGAATTGCTTAAAATTGAAGGGCTGAAGTTTGATGAGCGGGGAAATATAAAAACAGATAATAATAAATACACAGGTGTTGAAAAAATATTTGCTGCCGGAGATGTTGAAAGAGGCGCAAGCCTCGTTGTTCATGCAATAGAGGCAGGGAAACAGGCAGCTGCAGGAATAAATGCTTTTCTGAAATATGCCGGATAAATTCATTCATTATTAAAACAGGTAAATATTTCCTTAAAATGTTAATTTTGTTTTTATTCTTTATGTTTACGTAGTAGACTGAAATAATAAACAGAAGGATAATAATTGACTATACATAAGGCTTATCATTCTTAAAATTCGTTTATCGCTTGATAAATGATAATTTACAGGGAATTCAAAAAAAGAGCAGAATTAAAATTAAAACGTCATGAGCAGGGGATTTGTGAAAGAAGGCGATCAGGAGGAAATCCCTATAGTCCCGCCCAGAGCTTACTTGCCGGAAGGAGTAACCAATTATGTTACCCGGGCGGGTATGGATGAATTGTTAGCTGAAAGAGAAAAGTTGATAAATGAAAAAAATATTCCGGATATTACCCATGAAAATGAATATCGGATAGCAATTAATTTCATAAATGCAAAATTACAACTGCTTAACCACAGAATCGTTGAAGCCAGGATTGTTAACCTGAAAGAGCAGCCACAAGACGAAATAAGGTTTGGGGCATTAATAACCCTGAAAATTGAAGAAACCAATAAAATTCAAACTTTTCAGATAGTAGGAGTTGATGAAGCTGATATCTCAAAGGGAAAAATTTCTTTTATTTCGCCTCTGGCTAAAGTGCTGATAAATAAAAAAGTCGGAGAAAAAGCTTTATTAAAACGACCCGGACATGATTTGGTTTTTGAAATTATGAATATAACCTATGTTTAGTCACCATTTATCCTGAAAGTCGGCAGGAGACTTTCCCAAAACACATTCAAAATTAATCTTAAAAGTTTATCAGGTACAGAAAGATAAAAAAGTGGAAATCCCTGTGATGTCAAATCTAAATAAATTAATACTGCTTTTTTGAAAATAATTGGTATTATCTACCTTCACTACAAAAAAATTATTCTGGAAATGGTTAATTTTGAATTATTTATATCACATCAGATGTGATTTTTTAAATCAGTGAAGGGGTAAATTGGCGGTAAAGGTTTTAACTGGTTAGAAAATGGATGGCTGAATTATTTTGACCGGGGACAAATAAAAGATATCCCCGTTTTTTTCAAACTTAAAATAATCTATCCTATGGACACAAGCTGAATTTTAATCTCAATTCTTAATCGAAGCAGAGTAGTTTTTGAATTACGGGAGTCATTAAGTCTCCAACTCCCGAAAGCCGGAATATCCGGAAATGGAGACATGGTATTTATTTAACAGGAAAAGGAGAAAGTATAAGAGTCAATCCCTTTCCATTAACCCTCCAAATACATGAACACAAAGATTTTAAAATTTGATTTTTTACGATTATTAACAGTAATGATTGTTTTTATCTGTTTGTTTTTAAACTCATGTGAAAAAAAAGTGGATTCTGATCCGGTTGATCCACCTTTTGATTATGAGCAGATAGGTATTGAGCATAATGAAGGACTGGATTTTGTTTTCAATTACTTAAAACAAAAAACTTCAGTTAACAAATCAGTATTAACAAGTCCTGATTCTTTTCTGTCCCTGGCAGAACAAGGGACACAGTCTTTTTTATCTGATAATGAATTATTGGAAAATGATGCCGGGAGGTCAATTGCCTTAGGAGAGTCAAAAAAGCCTTTTGTGATTTACTCAAACTGCCTTAAGAACAACCTAAAATCTGCTACCCTGGCAGGTTTATGGCCCTCAGGAATGGATAATTCAGTGACCAATAATCAGAAAGCAATACTTTCTGAAATGGATGACATTTTAAATAATGTTTTTAATACTAAAGATATTATTGATGCTTTAATAGATCTGGAAGAAAAAATTAAAACAGATTGTTCGGAAGATGAACAACATATTTTATTATGTGCAACTGCAATTGGCCGGCATTCTGTAAAATACTGGTTTGATAACCTGGATAAATGGACAGCAGAATTCAGTCCCCATAATAAATTAAAGAAAGCCCAATTTTCCTGGGCCCAAGTGGGCAGGAATGATGTTGCTTATGGTGTTGGAGGAGGTATTAGCGGGGCTGTTATAGGTGGTTCGGTAACCCTTGGTGTATTGGCCATCCCTGGTTGGGCTGCTGGCGCCATTGGTGGTGCAATATCAGGGTCTGTAGGTAATGCAATCCTCCAGTTGTGGTAATATAAAAACTTATCTTGTCTGTAATTGCTACTTAATTATAATCAAAACATATGTGTAGCACAGATGATCCATATTAATATTAATTGTTATAATATAATGAATAAATACAGATACTTAGTTGCATTTATTGCATGCTGGATTTCAAGTGCGGCCACTCTTTACTTGTTAAATATTTTATGGCCTTTGGATGATGTAATACCGGTTAAAAGTCTTGTTATAAAAACTTTTTTCATGTCAATAGTTATTCTTATTATTCTGTTGGCAATTTTGAAAAAGAAATAATAAGAAAATAATCTGTTCATTGATGAATTGTTTAGGCTGTCCTGATAAGCCAGGGCAGCCTTATCTTTTTTATATTCACTAAATGATTGTTTTTTCAAAGTGTCAATATTATATATAATATGAAATTCGGTTGAAAAAAGTTTTATAAGTGCATATAAATCAAAAATTGGCTATAGTTTATTAACAATTAAAATTATCTTTGATTCCATTGTATTAAGAATTAAACAGATATTAATAAGGTAAAGAATGAGGAAAAATTATGGCCTTTATCTGTTTCTGCTTGCATTAGCGGGTATTTCATTTTTGTATGGATATAATAAAATAATAGTAAATCCCCCCTATTCAATGCATCAGTGGAGACAAGCAGATGGATTAAGTATAGCGCTTAATTATTACAAAGAGGGAATGAACTTTTTTAAACCTAAGATTCATTTCAATTATTCTGCTGAAGGCCACGCGGTTGGGGAGTTACCCTTAATTTATTATGTGAATGCAATAATTTGGAAAATCACAGGTCAGTCGCATTTTACAGCCAGATTAGTTAATCTATTGCTGGTCTATCTTGGGCTTTTGGCTTTATATAAGGCTATATATAAAATCATTAATAGCCAATTACTGGCAATATTCATTCCTCTTTTTATTTTTAGTTCACCACTTATTGCATTTTACTCAAACAATTTTCTTGTAAATGTTCCTGCTTTAAGCCTTATGTTTCTTTGCTGGCTTTATTTTGTCAATTACTCACGGGACAAGAAGCTAAAATATCTTTTACTGCTTTCTCTTTTTGCAACTCTTTCTATTCTGTTAAGGACGACAATGATTATAGGATTTATCCCAATCTTAATAATTTTTCTGTTTGAAAAAATGAGGCTTTTTGAGAATAAAATATTTGTTAAAAATTTTTGGACAGAAGGATCATTGCTTTCATTACCTTGTTTAGCAATTATCTTATGGCTTCTGTTTGTCAGAAGTTATAATGCAGCAAATGGTTCTGCTTATTATCTTACCACTATAAGACCTTTCTGGGAATTAAACAGGGATGAAATATTTAATATCTGGCATAAGTTTTCGGAAAATATGTTACCAACGGTGTATCACCAGGGGATACTATTCATTATTGGTATCTCAATTTTGGTTATGGTATTGTTTATAAAAAGAGCCAACAGATATATGATCGTTTTTAACGTATCGATAATAATTTTTCTTTTATTATATATTCTTCTTTGGTATTTAAATCTGGATGTTCATGATTATTATTTAATAGAACTTTTTCTGTTAATTCCAACTTTATTTTTAATACTGGCTGACCTCTCCAAAAACCATTTAAGGGTAATATATCAATCAAAAGAAGTTAAAATACTTATTCTGATTATTTTGCTTTTTTCAGTAGGGCATAGTACCGTTAAGACCAGGTTGAAATATCATTCAACAGAGAATACATTAACTCAACTTTTACTCTCAGAAAGAGAGATTGATTTATGGGACTGGTATCATTGGGATTATGAAGCAAAATTCAATGCATACGAAACAATAACACCATACTTAAGAAGTTTAGGTATTAACCGGGATGATCTTGTAGCAAGTATTCCTGATCAATCTCCGAATATTTCGTTATATTTTATGGATCAAAAAGGTTTTACTTCTTTATACCAGGATGGTAAAACTATTAAAGAACAGCTTGATTTTTTCATCGATAGGGGGGCTAAATATTTGATCATAAATGATACAACGTTATATCAAAAAGAAGAATTTATTGAGTATCGTAAAAATAAAATTGGAAATTATAAGAATATTGAAATTTTTAGATTACAAAAGCAATTACCTTGAAATTTTTCTTCTTAACTTGGTTGTTTTACTAAATATGATTTATTTAATAAGAATATTATTAAATCCATTTTAAATTTTAAACCATGAAAAAGATCTTACCGTTAATAATGTTGATTATCATTATCATATCTTGCTCTCAGAAGAGGGAGGAAGCGGCGATGAATGATATGGCTATGGTAGAAGAGAAAGCTGCTATGCCATTAACCAGACAGCAGTTGGAAAGTCCTGCACCACCTCAGGAACCCACTCCTGTTGAGGTCAGGGAAGTGGTTAAAAAGAAAATAATCAAGGATGGCAGGTTAGGAATAGAAGTTAAAGATATTCAAACAGCAAAAGCCCGGATTGACGAAATGGTTAAAAGTCATGAAGCATATTATGCTAATGAGAATTTTAATAATACTGAATTTGAATTATCTTATAATCTTATAATCAGGGTACCAAGTGCCAGCTTTGAAAAGATGATCAATGATATTGAAGCAGGAGATGGGGAAATACAATATAAAGCTATTGATGCCAGGGACGTTACTGACCAGTTTATAGATATGGAAACACGTCTTGAAAATAAGAAGAATTATCTGAAGAGGTATAATGAATTGTTGGCACGAGCTAACAGCGTCAGGGAAATTCTGGATATTGAAGAGAAAATTCGTGGTCTGGAAGAAGAGGTTGAAAGTACAACAGGTAGGCTTAAATATCTGAGTGACCTGGTTGATTACAGTACCCTTAATTTAACGATATCTGAAAAAAAAGATTTTCATTACAACCCCGTATCCCGGGATAAATTTACAGAGAAATTAAAGCAATCATTATCCAAAGGATGGTATGGGTTTGTTGATTTTTTGCTTTTTGTGATAAAAATTTGGCCATTATGGATTATTGCTGCAGTTATTATTTATTTATTGAAAAAAACGAGAAGAAATAAAAAGAGAGTGTTAAAGGATCAATTATAAGGTTAAAGGTATTCCGTCAGGTCTTTTATGTTTCCATCGGCGGTGAGACCACAGATAGTATTCCGGTTCCTTTTTAATGATCTCTTCCATTTTGCGGATATAAGAGAGTAATATTTCATTGGGTTCTGCTTCGGCAGGCTTTTCAATGAGTGTGGTGAAGTAAAATTCGTATCTGCCCCTGCCGGTTTTTTTTATATACTGGAAAAGGATTGGGAGGTTAGCCTTAGACGCAATTTTTTCAGGTCCCGGGAAAAAAGGAGCTTCACGGTTAAGGAATATAGTCCAGAATTTTGAATTGGCCGGTGATGTCTGATCTGCAAGCAACCACAGAGCTGCCGGAATGCCTTTGTGTTGAAATTCAATTATTGATCTTGCTGATTTGTTAACAGGGACGCAGCTGCTACCCCATCTTTCCCTTGAATGGATAAGGAACTTTTCAAATGTTTTATTTCCCCGGACAGGATTATAGATTACTAATACTTTATGCTGTGCATTTTTTTGAATTATACCTGACCATTCCCAGTTATTGTGATGCATACCCAGTACAATTAGGCTTTTATTTTGTTTATAGTAGTTTTCAGCTTCATCCAGTCCGTGAACAGTAATTCTTTTATTAAGATTTTTTGTACTAATTGTATGTAGTTTAATTGTTTCCAGGATCAGGTCTGAAAGGTGGGAATAAAATTTTTTCATTATTGACCGTATCTCAGAATCTGATTTTTCAGGGAAAGCATAGCTTAAATTTTCAAGTATTACTTTACGGCGGTATTTGATTACCTTGCTAAGGATAAAGGATAAGAAGTCAGATATAAAATAAATAATTCTAAAAGGCAGATAAGATATTAGAAGGAGCACTTCTACCAACAGTTTATTTGTCAGGTGAGTGATCAGATTAGTCCTGGTTTTATCTTCCGTCGCTATCTTCTTTTGCTTGCTCATTAGTTATGTAATAATTCTCATATTTAGTGAGGGGTTAGTAATTTTTTTACAATATTAGTTAAAAAATCATTTTATCCTTTTTATCTTTCGCACAGAAAAATCAGGATCATGAGAAATAGATTAATGTTAATATTTACAGTTTTGTCAACAGGGCTTTTTGCCCAGCCTTTTTATATTGCACATCGTGGTGCTTCCTATCTGGCGCCTGAAAATACTGTAGCTTCCGCCATGCTGGCCTGGGAACTCGGGGCTGATGCCGTCGAAATTGATATCTACCTGTCTTCAGATAACAAGGTTATGGTTATCCATGATAAAGACACTAAAAGAATCTGTAAGGGAGAAGATAATAAGGTTATTAAATCCACGTCTTCGGCTGATCTGAGAAAGCTTGATGCAGGAATCTGGAAGGGTGAAAGATTCAAAGGAGAAAAAATACCGTTTTTATCTGAAATTATTGAAACTGTTCCGGAGGGCAAAACTTTGGTTGTTGAGATCAAATGCGGAAGTGAGGTTATACCTGCTATGAAGGAATGTATTGATAAAAGCGGCAAATCCGATCAGATAGTTTTCATCAGTTTTGGGTGGGAAACCATTCTTGATACCAGGAAGGCATTTCCCGGGAACAAATGTTACTGGCTGAGTTCAGATAAATCTGTACTCAAGAAGAAGATTAAAGAGTCAGCAGATAATGGCCTGGACGGCGTTAACCTGCATTACAATGTTGTAGATAAGAAGGTGGTAAAGGCTGCTTTTTCGAGAGGTTTGGAGGTGCTGGCATGGACAGTCGATAATCCGGAGGAAGCCAGACGGCTTATCAGACTGGGAGTAACCAAGATTACTACAAACCGGCCGGCATGGCTGAAAAAACAGTTAGAAATGTAAATTGTTTATATTATTCCCAGTTTAAAGTATAACCAGGCCTTAACAAGTAGTAATATCTTTGTCATGTTTGATACCCTGTATCGCTGATTTAATAATTGTTGAGGTGAGGTTCTGCGTATTTTTTTCAACAGCTGCAGGTAATAGCTGTAAGCCAGGTATATTCCAAGTTTTACGTCATTTGTTAATTCAGATATTCCTTTTGAGGCTTCATGGAAGTCACAGGCTATATTATCTTCTATTTTTTCTTTTTGTTTAACAGTAAAGTTTTCGAAGTCTGTTCCCGGGAAATAGCATCGTCCGTTATCCAGATAATCAGAACGGATATCTCTTAGGAAATTAATTTTTTGAAAAGCTTCACCAAGTTTTCGTGCAGGATAAATTAACTCATTAAATTCCTGAGGCCTGTCTTTATAAAATACTTTAAGGCACATAAGTCCTACTACCTCTGCGGATCCGTATATATATTCCTTTATTTCATCGTCGGAGTATGTTTTTTTTGTAAGATCCATCTCCATACTTTTTAGAAATGCTTCCACATACTCTTTATCTATATCGTATGATCCTACAGTTTCCTGAAAGCTGTGTAATATAGGATTTGAACTGAATCCTGTTTCGAAAGCTTCATAGAGATCTGTTTTTAGTTTTAATAGTGATTTCTTTTGGTTTATACTAAAAAAAGTATCAACTATCTCATCGGCAAAGCGGACAAATCCATATATAGAATAAATTGGGGGACGGTATTTTTTTTTGAACAGCCGGATACCAAAAGAGAATGAGGTGCTGTAGTTTTTCGCGGTTATCCTGCTGCAATCATATGCATTTTTGTCATAAAGTGGTACCATATTTTTCAATTCTTTTAACAGCCAGTTCAGAACTAATAACTACCATGGGTAAGCCGGTGCCCGGAATAGTTGAAGCTCCGGCATAAAATACATTTTTATACTTCTCATCGAAATTTTTAGGCCTGAATCCCCCTATTTGGTTCATGTCGTGGGCTAGTCCAAGCGCACTTCCCTTATAAAGATTAAATTGATCCCGCCATTCCAAAGGAGTATATATTGTTTTTGTAACTATTTTGCTGTTTATGTCCATATGTACCCGTTCACTAAAATCACTTATAATGCTGTTTACAATTTCCTCCCTGTCGCTCCAGTCAGGTTTAAACCTCAGGTCTGGTACAGGACATACAAAAAAGAGGCTTTCGCATCCCTCGGGGGCACAATCGGGATTGCTCCCCGAAAGTACATTAACGTAATAATACGGTTTCTCAAATTTACCCGGATTAGTGAATACCTTGTCGGCATATTCCTTGAAATTGCTGCCAAGATAATAGTTATGATGTTGAATATTACTAATTTTTGTGTTTACTCCCAGGTAGAAAGTAAGTGTTCCCATTGTCCATTTCATTTTATCCAGTCTCTCCTCTGAGAATTCAGGCCGTTTTAATACTTTCCCTCTGAACCATGCAGCATCAGAAGTAATCAGGAAAATATCCGCATCAAGATCATTTCCATTGGAGTCGCGCAGATATTTAAGCGAATTCCCTGAATATTTATAATCTGTAATCTCTGTATTATAACGAACTGTAATGTTTTGTTTTTTAAGTTCATCGCAAAGGCCTTCTACAATCTTATACATCCCCCCTTTAACATTGAAATAGCCGTTATGTATGAATTCAGTATAGGAAAGTAAGGAATAGACGGCAGGAGTATCAAAAGGTGTCCTTCCTACAAAAAATGCCACCAGAGATAGTATTTGTCTCACTTCATCAGAAGTAAAATATTTGGAAACCTGCTGCCAGAAGCTGCGGAAAAGCACCGGCAGAAGTTTGGGAGGTGCCTGCATCAGGGTGATAAAATAATGTAAAAGAGAGTTGTAGTTTCTTCGTACGACCAGGTCAACAGTCCCATCGAATATTTCCTTCCCTTTATTAAGATAGGCAGATATCTTCTTTTTAAGATCAGGCTCTACACCTTTGAACTCTTGCTCTAGCTTTTCCAGGTCTTTATACATCGTATAAGTTTTGCCCTTTGATGAAAAATTCACAGTATAAAGTGGATCAAGCTCAACAAACTGGAAAGGCATACTTATGCCTGCATCTTTTATAAATTCTTCGAATTCATAAGACATACTGAAAAAACTAGGGCCGACATCGAATGTGAAACCATCTGTTTTTAGCTCATTTAACCGTCCTCCGGCTTTACTGTTTTTTTCAACCAGTTCAACCTGGTAGCCCCTGGCTGATAACCTAAGTGCTGCAGACAGTCCTGCAAGCCCTGCTCCAACGATAAGTACTTTTCTTTGCATATTGTTTAGTTTTATTGATCAATTTTTTAAAGGTGGTAATAATTCATTTTTGACCCAAAGGAATTGAGGTTCGATTTTCAGGGCTTTTTCATAGAAGTTAATTGCTTCCTGATTGTTGCCCTGATTATATGCAGCCTGACCTGCCAAAACAAGCAAGTTGAGATAATTCCAGTTATTATGTATTTTTGAATACTCATTTTCAAATATTCTTATTGCCTTAGAGTAGTAATACAAAGCCTTCATTTTTGATCCACCGAAAATTTCCGGCATATAGTTCCATATATTACCCATTTCCATGTTAGCTTGTATACTTAAACTATCTTTTTCCAGAGCTGTTCTTGCATGATCCATACTTTTCCTCCCAAATACAGGCGCTTTCCAGATATTCAATCCTATTTTAAATCCGTAAAGTGCAGCCGTATAGGCATGAAAGTCTGCAGATTCACCTGACGTTTGTTCCAGATATGTAAGGTTAGCTTCCATCTCAGCGATGAAGTAACCGGCTTCTTTTTCTTTTTTTGCGTCAATACACCAGGCAATATAACCATATTGATAGTTAATCAGTTCAATGATATAATCAGTATTATGGTATTTTTGTTCTGCCATGTTTTTTATTGTGCTTTCCCAGTTCTCCATTTTACCTGATATGAAAGAGTTATAAATGATACTCTGATATTTTGTTTGAGCCTCTGCTCTTAAACTCATAAACACTATAAGCACTATAATGTAATATCCCGTCCTTTCCATCTGCTTTGTTTTAATATTTTATTTTTTACTGAGAAAATAATCATAGACCCGGTCATTATCTGTTGGGGAATTGCAAGTATAATATTTCGGATTGCCGGCTGAAAGCTTGCCTTTGATACAAAGATAGTGATACCCATGATAAGTATAGTAGTGATAAGTAAATATGCTACAGGCAGATAAAAGATCACTGCAAAAATCCCAAAAGTGCCTGTTAGCCAATAAAGGAATGCAATCAAATGACTCCCGCCGAAGAATTCTGCAATATTTTTGGAGAATCCGTTTGTGGCCTCCCGGGCCCCTGCATACATCCTGCATCTGATTGAATCATTGCCGGTCATGCATTGAATTTTTAATCCGTTTCTTTTAAATAACCTGGCTGTTTGAATGTCCTCTACCCTCTCTTTTTTAAGCTGTATATGAGGTTGAACCTGTAAATAGGACGATCTGTCGAATAACATAAATTGCCCGTTTGCTGCTGCAAGTGACGGTTTGGAGCTTTCGCGGGTAAGTATCATGGGAAGTAATGATAATAAAATTGTATTCATTACAGGAACTGTGATTTTTTCACCCAAGGTATTCATCTCTTGTTTTGGGAAAATGGATAGAAGTTTCAGATTATGTCTGTTCATTTGTGCCAGTGAACTTTCAATCAAATCATTACCAACTCTGACATCTGCATCCAGGAAAAGAAAATATTCACCAGATGCCTTTGTTGATAAACTGTAACATGCATAATTTTTGCCAATCCAGCCTTTGGGAAGCCCATCTGAATTTATTAGTTTGAATCGTGAATCTGATTCAGTGAATGGTGAAACAAGTTCTGCAGTTTTGTCTGTTGATTCGTCATTAAAAACTATTACCTCAATATTATTGTAATCCTGGTTTTTCAGGTCATTAAGGATTCTTTGAATATTATCTTCCTCATTTCGTGCAGGTATCATTACCGATACAAGGGGAGAAGAGTAAAAAGACTGTTTTTTAATCACTGGTGAAAAAAGGATATTTACAGCGGAAATTATAAAACGCAGGGTAAAAAAAAATATAGTAATATAGGCAAAGATTATCATGGTTGAGATTGTGCCAGGTTTAATTTATCCAAATAACTCTCTCTGTAAAATTTATTATAATCATTTTCAATATCCGTTTGAGTCTTATTTTTGTAATCATATTCTTTAAAGTAGATAAATAATCTTGGCCTGACAGATTCAAAATATTCAGTCAGGTTTGCAACAAACAATAGCTGAACATCATTCTTAAGATTTTTTAAAATCCAGGAAATTCCCCGTTGAAATTTCAGAGGTTGTGTATAGACTGATTCAAATTGCCCCTGTGGGAATAAAGCAACCATATTCTGCGGCTTTTGCAGCAGTTCAACCGTATAATTAAGGGAATCTATTATGCTTTTTGATTTTTTTCTTATAGAATATGCTCCTGAATGTCTGAAAAACCAGCACCTGGATAGTTGGTTTTCAAGCATCATCACATGAAATTTTTTGTGAATTTTTTTAATGTTAAAGGTAGATACAAAAAAGCCATCCCACCAACTGAAGTGGTTTGAGATAATTAATACGGGGAGATCATTTTTGCTATAATTGCCTTTAATACTGATACTCCTGAAATGCAGTTTTATTAACAGAAGTCCGTACCATTCGAAAAATGGGTAAAGAAGAGGATGGTGCCTTGATTTAATCATTTAATATCAGTTAAAAGTATGCAACTAAAATTACAAAAAAAATGAATTGAGTAACCATAACGTATGGGGCCAGCTTATTGGTAAATGAAAGATTAAATAGTCTTATCACTAATGTAAGTAAAAGTGATAAACCGAACCAGGCAATATAATTTCTTGCCGGTATTTTCCCCTCAACCCATGACCACATTCCCAATACAATTGCAGCTTGCTCAAGCACTAAATCATAGATTACCATTAATACCGGTGGAACAAAAATTATCATGTTTCTATTAGGAGAAATATGGCCAGCAATAACTATTGAGCAATAAATTAGCATCAGCCAGTTTATACCAATCAGCAGCGGAGTATCAGCCAGTTTGGGCCCAAGACTATTTCCATATGTATAATCTCCGAAAATATATCCCGTTTTTACACCTAACGCTTCAACTAAAAAGGCAAGCGCTGCAACCACAGTAAAAATAATTAAGGTTTTTATTTTAAAGCAGGGTTTATGAAATATCATAAGTAATACTGTGTTTAATAATATGGCCAGGGGTATTAGTTTTTTGAACAATTCGTGTGTTACCGGTATCAATAATCCGGCCACACCGACTGAATAAAATATGATCAGAAAAATAACAGAATAGAAGAATTTAAAATTTTTTATATCAGTCATAGTCTAATTTTATACATAAATAAAAATGGTCATGTTCTTTCCCATTAAAATAATAGTTATTTTTAGATTTTTATATATGTTTCTTTTTAATATTTTTCAGCTTCTAAAATTATCAAAATATGCGAAACCGGTCATATTTATTTTTGATTGTAACTATTTTATTATCATTTTCGGGATGCAATAAACATGATCATAACTGGACTCATTTCAGGGGCTCCAATCTTGACGGCCATGCAAGTGTGAATAATGCACCTCTGGATTGGGGCGAGAGCAGCAATATAGTCTGGAAAGCGCCTGTTAAAGGTTTGGGGTGGTCTTCGCCTGTTGTTTATGAAGATCAGATATGGCTTACATCAGCCACAAGGGATGGGAAGGAGTTCTATACTCTCTGTTTCGATTTTGAAACAGGTCAACTGCTCGATGAAAAAACAATTTTTACCAGTGATAATCCTCAAAGAATACATAGTACAAATTCCTATGCCACTCCAACCCCCTGTATCGAAAAGGGATTTGTTTATGTGCATTTCGGCACTTTCGGCACTGCATGCATAAACACACGTACATTTGAAGTGGTCTGGAAGAGGGATGACCTGCCCTGTGAGCATATGCAGGGGCCGGCATCCTCACCTGTTATTTATAAAGATATGCTCATACTTCACCTTGAAGGCACTGAAGACCCTTATGTCGTTTCTCTTAACAAAAGTACAGGAGAGATTATTTGGAAAAGTGTCCGTCCCCCGGAAATTTATGATCCGATCCAACCGGTATACAGGAAGTCTTATCAAACTCCTATTATTATTGATGTAAACGGACGGGAACTAATGATCAGCAATTCGGCTTTTATGTGTTTTGCACATGATGTGCATACGGGAGAGGTAGTATGGATCGTAGAGTATGGTTATGACTCCACTGTCAGTATGCCTCTCTTCCACAACGGTATGGTATATGTCAATTCAGGATGGATATTTTTGGAGAACAGGCCTTCATTTACCCGCCAATATGCAATTGACCCTTCAGGTAAGGGAGATATTACAAATACTCATGTTAAGTGGATATTTGAGGATGAAGTACCTCAGATACCCACACCGGTGATAGTAGGTGAAAGGATGTATATGGTGCATGACCGGGGTATGGTTACCTGTCTGGACATTGAAACGGGTAACCCTGTCTGGAAGGAGAAATTTAATGGAAATTATAATTCATCACCTGTTTACGCGAATGGAAATATTTATTTTTTTAATATAAAAGGAGAATGCAAAATAATACAACCCGGTGATAAATTCAAGTTAATAGCGGAAAACAGTTTAGGGGAAACCGTCAAGTCTGTTCCTGTATTTGTCAGAAACAAAATGATAGTTAGAACTGAAAAGAACCTTATTATGATCAGGTGATCCTTTTAACAGCTCTTTCAAGTCTTTGTTGTATCTCAGTGGCAATCTCTTTCAGGTTATCATTCCCGACAGACATCATCGAAACTACCGGGTTCACGGCTGCTATCTCGATGTCGCCATCTGTAGTTTCCCGGACTATTACACTACATGGCAGAAGTACTCCTATTTCAGGCTCATGTTGTACAGCCAGGTGAGCGTATTTCGGATTACATGCTCCCAATATCCTGTACTTGGTGTAATTAACATTTATCTTCTTTTTAAAGATATCCTGCATGTCGATGTCCGAGGGAAATCCAAAACCCTCTTTACCCAATTCCTCTTTAACGAGTTCAATTGTTTCCTCAAAATTTTTTCCTTTAACTATGGTTCCAAAATAGTAATTCATAATGATATGTTATAATATAAATAGTTTAATAAAGAAAACATTATTCCATGAGATTTGTTTAAAGGATTTCCTATATTGCGGAATTATTTTTAATAACTATAAATGTGAAAAAATATTTTATTCTTATAGCAGTTTTAGCAGTTTTTGCCTGTAACAGACAGAAGGATACAGGATTTGAAATTAAAGTTAATTTATCTGGTGCAGACGGTAAGATTTTACTGGAAAAGAGAGGGGAGACAGGCTGGATTCAGATTGATACGGCTGAAATTAAAGATGGTACGGCAGTATTCACAGGAGAGGTAGACTATCCACAGGATTATTATATATCAGTTTTGGGTGAGAGGCCAAAGACGATTTTGTTTTTAGAGAATTCAGAAATAACGATGACAGGTCATGTTGACTCTCTCGAGACAGTGAGGGTAACAGGATCCGCCACACATGATAATTATAGTAACCTTAACAACGAGATAAGAAAGATTGGAGAGGAATATATGACACTTTATCAGCAGGCCAGGAGTGCAGAGTCATCCGGTGACACAGCTAAGGCGAAGCAACTTATGAATAAAGTTCAGGAGCTTTATGCAGGCGTTACAACCGTTCAGCAAGATTTTATTATTAATAATCCAGGTTCATATGTCAATCCCTTTTTGCTGCTTAGTTTACAGCATAATCTTGAAGTTGAAGAGCTTGATAAACTCGTTTCAGGCCTAAGTCCGGAACTTACTGAAATTTCGTCTGTTGTTGAGTTAAAAGAACATATTGAAAAGTTAAAGACTTTGGCAACAGGTAATACCGCGCCTGATTTTGAGATGAACGATCCCGAGGGTAATCCTGTGAGATTTTCAGATGTATATTCAAAAAATAAATATACACTTCTTGATTTCTGGGCTGCATGGTGTGGTCCATGCAGGACGGAGAATCCTAATATCGTAGCTGTTTATAATGATTATAAAGCTAAAGGTTTTGGGGTATTCGGAGTTTCTCTTGACAGGGAAAAGCAAGCCTGGTTGAAAGCGATAGAGGATGACAAACTTAACTGGCCTCACGTTTCAGACCTGGCATATTGGAACAATGCGGTCGCACAAATGTATATGATAAGATCTATACCATCCAGTCTTATCGTTGACAGTAATGGAAAAATTGTTGCTAAAAATAAAAGAGGGGATGAGTTAAGAAAAACTATTTCCGGTTTGCTGGATTGAATTTTTCCTGACAGATGAGAATATAACTTTTCCCGGAACAATGCACAATTATTTTGGTGAGATAGCTGCTTTATTAACTGCGGTATTCTGGACTGTCACCAGCCTGGCTTTTGAATCTGCAGGCAAAAAGGTCGGTTCACTCTCTGTTAATTTAATCAGGTTGGTCTTAGCTTTTATTCTTATTGGTTTATATGGATTGATAACAAGAGGATATTTCTGGCCGGCCGATGCAACCCTGTATCAGTGGAAGTGGTTGTCTTTATCGGGTTTGATTGGTTTTTTCGTGGGCGATCTTTTATTGTTTCAGGCATTTGTAGTTGTTGGTGCCCGAATTTCAATGCTTGTTATGTCATTAGCCCCTCCAATAGCAGCTTTTATTGGCTGGATTGTGCTTAAAGAAGAGTTAACTCAATTAAGCTGGTTTGGTATGGCGCTAACTTTAACCGGGATTATCATAGTTATACTTAAACGTGACAAGACTGGACTTAACGGTTCATTTTTGACAAAAATTAAATCAACATATTCATTTCAGGGAATTTTACTGGCATTTGGCGGTGCGGTGGGACAGGCCGCAGGACTTGTATTGAGTAAAAAAGGTATGGGCGATTATGATGCTTTTTCAGCTTCACAAATAAGAGTATTAGCAGGAATTGTCAGCTTTTTTATTTTAATTATTTTTTTAAAGAGACTTCCAAAGGTTATTAAAGCAATCAGGAACTTATCAGCCATGAAAAGGATATCTTTGGGGTCATTTTTTGGCCCTTTTCTGGGAGTATCATTTTCACTTTTGGCCGTTCAAAATACAGAAACAGGAGTGGCAGCTACATTGATGTCTATTGTCCCGGTGCTTATCATTGCTCCTTCAGTTTTATTATTCGGTGAGAAAGTAAATGGAAAAGAAATTGCCGGGGCAATTATTGCAGTGGCAGGAGTATCATTATTCTTTATTTAAAATGATTATTTTTGTTTAAAATTTTTACTGATGACAGGAAAAGATCTACGGATTGTTTTTATGGGTACACCCGACTTTGCCGTGGCCAGTCTGAAAGCGCTGGTCGAGTCGGGTTATAATGTGGCAGGCGTAATTACTGCTCCCGATAAACATGCCGGACGCGGACAAAAACTTACTGAACCGGCAGTAAAAAAATATGCTCGCCGGAAGAATTTAACTATATTCCAGCCAGAGAAATTGAATGATCCTGAATTTATTGATGAACTAAGATTACTTAATGCAGACCTCCAGATCGTAGTGGCTTTCAGGATGCTTCCCGAGGTTGTCTGGAATATGCCCCGCCTCGGAACTTTCAATTTGCATGCTTCTTTGCTTCCTCAATATCGTGGAGCGGCTCCCCTTAACTGGGCTGTAATCAATGGTGAAACTAAAACAGGCGTAACGACTTTTATGCTCGAGCATACAATTGATACGGGTAAAATTCTTATGCAGAGGGAGATTGAAATAGGTGAATATGAAACAGTTGGAGATATCCATGACCGTTTAATGAGCACAGGGGCAGAACTTGTTATGGAAACAGTGGAGGAACTGGCCGGGGGAAATCTCAGACCTGTTGATCAGTCAGAACTTGTTCCGATTGACAAACTGAAACCTGCTCCAAAAATTTTTAAGGAAGATTGTAAAATAGACTGGACGAACGATGTGCGGAAAGTCAGAAACCTTATCAGAGGACTTTCTCCTTATCCCTCAGCATGGGCAAATCTTGTGCATCCGGAGACCGGGAGAACAATTACATGTAAAGTATTTTTAGCCTTACCTGTGATCTCAGTTGAAACTTCACCTCCAGGGACTATCGATTCGGATGGAGAAACCTATCTGAATGTGGCATGTTTGGATGGATGGCTCGAAATTAAAGATATCCAGATCTCAGGAAAAAGGAGAATGAATGCCGAAGATTTCTTAAGAGGTTTCAGAAATATTACCGAATACCGGTTTGAGTAGTTAGGGAAATATATCATCTGATGATTATTGTTCTTCTTGGTAATATGATGATCCCGGTTAGTACTCAATCGTAATAAAGATGACCATTACATTTTTTTCTGCCAGCATGTCATAAAAGATGACATTTCATTCTTATCGCTATAAATCAATCAATTACATGTAAATTTCTTTTAGTTATGAATTATAAGGATGAAATTTTGTCCATATTTAGCTGAAAAAAGTCTGTTGTCTGCTGTTGGCATAAAATATGCTATCGAAGTTTATCGATTTTAAAATAAATGTCTAATAATAAATTGAAAAACAATGGCAGAACTTAAAGGAAAAATTTTGGCAGGTAAAATTCTGGTTCAACCCCAGGAGGCCGAAGAAAAAACAGTTAGTGGAATAATTATCCCTGATTCAGCTAAGGAAAAACCGCAGCAGGGTACAGTGGTATTGGTCGGAGCGGCCAAAAAGGACGAACCCATGGAATTGAAAGTGGGTGATGTTGTTGTTTATGGTAAATATTCCGGTACCGAATTAACAATTGACGGTATTGATTATTTGCTTATGTCGCAGTCTGATGTACTTTACATTGCATAATTAAATTTAAAATTATAATAAAATGGCAAAAGAAATCAAATTTAACATTGAAGCTCGAGATAAATTAAAATTGGGCGTTGACCAATTGGCAGACGCCGTGAAGTGCACATTGGGCCCCAAAGGTCGTAATGTAATTATTGAAAAGAAATTTGGTGCCCCGAAAATTACCAAAGACGGGGTCACTGTGGCAAAAGAGATAGAACTGCCTGATTCATATGAAAACCTTGGAGCTCAAATGGTAAAGGAAGTGGCTTCAAAAACAAGTGATGATGCTGGTGATGGTACTACTACAGCTACCGTATTGGCACAATCAATAATTAAAGTCGGTTTAAAGAATGTTGCTGCCGGAGCTAATCCAATGGATCTGAAGCGCGGCATTGATAAAGCAGTTATCAGGGTTGTTAAAAGTATTGCCGAGCAGGCACAAACTATCGGGGACGATTATAAAAAGATCGAATCAGTAGCTAAAGTATCAGCAAATAATGATGAGGCAATTGGTGCATTAATAGCTGAGGCTATGCATAAAGTTCATAAGGAAGGTGTCATAACAATTGAAGAATCAAAAGGCACAGATACTTATGTTGACATGGTTGAAGGAATGCAGTTCGACCGTGGATATATTTCACCTTATTTTGTTACCGATGCTGAAAAAATGGAAGCCAGTCTGGAAAATCCATTTATCCTTATTCATGATAAGAAAATAAGCACAATGAAAGATCTGCTGCCTATTCTGGAAGCTGCTGCCCAAACCAGTCGTCCTTTGCTTATTATAGCAGAAGATGTTGATGGTGAAGCATTAGCTACACTGGTAGTTAACCGTTTACGCGGGTCTTTAAAAGTTTGTGCTGTTAAGGCTCCAGGATTTGGTGACCGCAGAAAAGAGATGCTTGAAGATATCGCAGTCCTGACAGGTGGTGCAGTTGTGACTGAAGAAAAAGGTATGAAACTGGAGCAGGCTACTCTTGAGGTATTGGGTCAGGCAGAAAAGATTACTGTTGACAAAGAAAATACTACTATTGTTAACGGTGCAGGCTCGCAGAAGAATATTTCAGCCCGTGTATCTCAGATCAAAAAGCAAATTGAAACAACTACTTCTGATTACGATAAGGAAAAACTGCAGGAACGTTTGGCCAAATTGGCAGGAGGTGTTGCAGTGATTTATGTTGGTGCAGCTACAGAAGTTGAAATGAAAGAGAAGAAAGACCGTGTTGATGATGCGTTAAGTGCAACCAGAGCTGCTGTTGAAGAGGGTATTGTACCTGGAGGTGGTGTTTGTTTCCTGCGTGCAATTGAAACTCTTGATGAAGTAGAATATGCAAATGAAGACGAACGTACAGGAATAGATATTATCAAACGTGCAATTGAAGAACCAATGCGTCAGATAGTTGAAAATGCAGGGAAAGAGGGTGCTGTCATTGTCCAGAAGGTTAAAGAAGGGAAAGGTGACTATGGATATAATGCCCGTCTTGATGAATACCAGAATCTTTATGAAACCGGGGTTATCGATCCTGCTAAGGTTACACGTATTGCTCTTGAAAATGCAGCATCTATTGCAGGAATGTTCCTTACTACAGAGGCAGTTCTTGTCGATGAAAAAGAAGAAAAAACAAATCCTATGCCGGCAGGAGGCCCAGGAATGGGTGGTATGATGTAATATAAATCCTTATTAATGTAATATGGAAAAGCCTTTCCCAACGGGAAAGGCTTTTTTATGCTAAGACAAATATGACAATTGTCATTTATTTCTGAAATTATTATTATTAATCTATTTAAACGATTGATTTATAATAAATTAATGATTTAATTAATAATTTGGACAATTAGGCATTTTTAGTTGAAAGTTCCCTAATTTTACCAGGTTTTTAATTAATTATAATATGATTACGACAATAGATAGTTTTATTTCTGACCTGGAAAGGAAAACTCCCGGGGAGAAGGAGTTTCATCAGGCAGTTAAAGAGGTGATTGGTTCTGTGTGGAATTTTTATGAAAAAAATCCGCGTTATAAAAAAGCATGCATACTGGAGCGTATGGTTGAACCTGAAAGGACTATTATTTTTAGGGTACCATGGGTTGACGACCGTGGTGATGTTCAGGTAAACAGAGGGTATCGTGTTGAATTTAATTCTGCTCTTGGCCCTTATAAAGGCGGACTTCGTTTCCATGCAAGTGTTACATTGAGCATCTTGAAATTCCTTGGATTTGAGCAAACATTTAAAAACAGTCTTACTACTTTACCAATGGGAGGAGGCAAAGGAGGATCCGATTTCAGTCCTAAAGGTAAGAGTGATGGAGAGATTATGAGGTTTTGCCAGTCGTTCATGATGGAACTTTTTCGCCATATAGGTCCTGATACTGATGTTCCTGCAGGGGATATTGGAGTGGGAGGCCGGGAGATTGGTTATCTGTTCGGACAGTATAAGCGTTTGAAAAATGAATTTACTGGTGTCTTAACTGGTAAAGGCCTGGGTTGGGGGGGTAGTCTGATAAGACCTGAGGCAACAGGATTTGGGGCTGTTTATTTTACACAGCACATGCTCAAACGTTTAGGAAAAGATATCGAAGGATTGACTTTTTCAATTTCAGGATTTGGGAATGTCGCCTGGGGAGCAATATCTAAAATTAATGATCTTGGCGGCAAAGTTGTTACTATTTCCGGACCGGACGGGTATATCTTTGATCCCGACGGTATTAAAGGAGAAAAAGTTGATTATCTTTTAGAATTAAGGGCAAGTAATAATGATATAGTTGAACCTTATGCTAACAGGTTTGGCGCTCAGTTCTTTGAAGGTAGCAAACCATGGGAAGTTCCTGTACATGTTGCAATACCGTGTGCCACAGAAAATGAGGTGGGCTTATCTGATGCCCGTAATCTTGTTAACAACGGATGTTTCCTCCTGGCTGAAGCCTCTAATATGGGATGTACTGCAGAAGCTGCAGATTATCTGAATGAAAATATAATTTATGCTCCTGGTAAAGCAGTTAATGCCGGTGGAGTTGCCGTTTCCGGACTTGAGATGTCGCAAAATAATATGCGTATAACATGGCCTCGTAAAGAAGTGGATAAACGGCTAAAGGATATAATGAATAATATTCATGAACAATGTGTTAATTACGGCAGGAATGGCAAAAAAACAGATTATGTCCGGGGAGCAAATATAGGAGGATTCGTTAAGGTGGCAGATGCCATGCTCGCACAGGGAGTTGTATAATCGGAGACTATTTAATAAAAATAGCATCTTTAAATATTTATAAATTTAACCTAAGGTTAAAGAAAAAAATATTTAAGGATAAAACACTTTCGTAAATTTGTCAAAATTTAATTTTTGACATGCTGATTGATACACATGCTCATATTTATTCAGAGGAGTTTATAGATGATGTTGACCAGGTGGTTCAGCATGCATATGACAATGATGTTAAAAAAATCATTCTGCCAAATATAGATTCAGCATCCATTAAAAGGCTGATCGATCTGAGTGATGCATATCCTCATTTGCTGTATCCCTTAATGGGCCTTCATCCAACTTCAGTATCGGATGACTATAGAGAAGAGTTACAGGCAATTGAATATTGGCTGGAGAAACGAAAGTTTTATGGTATAGGTGAAATTGGAATTGATCTTTATTGGAATAATGCCTACTTAAATGAACAAATGGAATCCTTCAGACATCAGGTCAGGCTGGCATTGACAATGGATTTGCCTGTAGTAATTCATTTGCGGGATTCCTTCACTCAAGTTTACGATATTATCAAGGAAGAACAAAATGGTAGCCTGAAAGGTGTTTTTCACTGTTTCTCGGGCGATGAAACTGAAGCCAGGAAGATCGTTGATTTAGGTTTCCTTTTGGGAATAGGAGGAATTATAACTTTTAAAAACAATAATCTTAAAAGGGTAATAAAAAATATTTCAGTTAATAATTTGGTACTTGAAACAGATGCTCCCTATCTGACACCAGTCCCCAAACGTGGTAAAAGGAATGAAAGCGCCTATCTTGTTTATGTGGCTCAAGCAGTTGCGGGGATATATGATATTTCAGTTGAACAGGTAGCTAAAATCACTACAGATAACGCAAGGCATTTATTTGGTATTTGAGTTTTTACTATGGCTTTTCTTTTACGCAGGAGTACATTAAAATATTTCCCATGTAAATAAGTTACTTCATTTGCATCTTTTTCCCATTTTTTTTGTTATTTTGCACCCTCTGTTTTGGAATGGCATGCCGGATATCCAGGGAGAGGTGCAGGAGTGGCTGAACTGGCACGCCTGGAAAGCGTGTGTACCGGGAA
>CAZJGI010000036.1:28987-33211 GCA_964545315.1 uncultured Prolixibacteraceae bacterium | reverse complement strand
GGTCATTATAACTGGCACTGGCATTGGGATACCGGTAACGGAGATACCGGTAACCAGGGTCCGCATCAATTCGATATTGCAAGATGGGGTTTGAATAAAAAGGAACATCCTGTTGCAGTTTATTCAACCGGGGGTATCTATGGGATTGATCCCAAAGAGTGTTCTCAGGAAACACCAAATACACAGACTTCGCTCTTTACTTATGAAGACGGTAAAGTACTGGAGTTTGAAACGCGCGGACGTTATACCCACGGTGAATCAAGCCTTAATATAAAGATAGGGAACATGTTTTACGGAACTGAAGGTTACCTGGAACTTAACGGAAGCACCTGGAAAGCATTCAGGAAGAGAGAAGAAGAACCATTTGCAGGTTCATCAAAAGAGACCTCAGAAGTTCCGAAGGATCCGACATTCCTGGCTGCACCCGGAGGAGCTGAGCATTATGCCAACTTTATTGATGCCATACGTTCAGGAAGTAATTATGACCTAAACTGCGATATTCGTGAAGGCTTTTATTCATCAGCATTGCCAATAATTGCCAATATTTCATACCGTCTGAAAAGAGAATTAACTTTCAGGGGTGATTATGAAAAGTTTGCCAATGATCCTGAAGCTGATATGATGCTTGCACGTAACTATCGCAGGCCATATGTAGTGCCTGAAGAAGTTTAATAAAAAAAGTTGGCGGAACTGAAGTACCGGTATCCGGTTTCTTTCCGCCAACTATTCAAAATTAATTAACGTTTATTTATATTCCTTTAGCATTTCTTTCCATTTGTTCTTCGTCGGAGAAATCGTTTTCAGCCACATGGTTTTCCAGTGGTAGTATTTTTTCATGGATTGCATCAATGATCCATTCCGGTTGAGGGAAGAAATAATCTTCAAGCTCATGTGCCGGGGTGATCCAGTTACGTGATCCGACAACAACCGGAGGAGCATCAAGATAGTCGAATGCCAGTTCTGTAATGTTGGATGCAAGGTCTTTCATAAATGAGCCTCTTCCGGTGGCATCACCTGTTATGATTATACGTCCTGTCTTTTTAACCGATTCAATAACTTTTTCATAATTGAAAGGTACCAGCGACCGCGCATCAATCACTTCAGCTGAAAGATTATATTTCTCTTCCAGTATTTTAGCAGCGTCAAGAACCCGATAAAGAGTGGCCCCTATTGACAATATTGTAATGTCATTCCCTTCTTTTTTGACATCAGGCTCTCCTATTGGAATTTCATAATATCCTTCAGGGACACCTCCTTTATGGAACATTTCACCAATATCATAAATGCGCTGGCTTTCGAAGAATATCACAGGATCTGTACCTTGAAGGGCAGCATTCATAAGTCCTTTTGCATCATAGGGGGTAGCAGGAAATACAACTTTCAGTCCGGGAATATGTGCAGGCAGGGCTGTCCAGTCCTGTGAGTGCTGGGCACCGTACTTTGAACCCACAGAAACACGTATTACTACAGGCATTTTTAGTACATTGCCACTCATTGCCTGCCACTTTGGTAATTGGTTAAATACCTCATCTCCCGAGCGCCCAAGAAAGTCGCAATACATTATTTCGGGTAATACCCGTCCGCCGCACATGGCATAACCGATTGCAACCCCAACAATTGCACCCTCTGAAATAGGAGAGTTGAAAAGCCTTTGATAGGGCAGGGCTTCGGTAAGGCCACGGTATACTGCAAATGCACCACCCCAGTCGCGATTCTCTTCCCCAAAGGCAATAAGGGTAGGGTCTTTATAAAAACGGTCAATAACTGCTTCAAAAATTCCGTCTCTAAGAGCATAGGTTTTAATCTTTGAGTAAGGCTGCCCGTTTTCATCAAACATGAACCTTTCTTTTTTGCTAATTTGTTGAACTCTCGGATTTTCTTCAATCGGATGGTTAACCTCAGGCTGACGATCTTCCATTTTATCAAAAGACTGGTTGCTAAACATCATTTCACCGATCAGATTTGGATATTTTTTCATATCCATGTGAGGTGATACTTTATCATCAATAGCCAGTTTAAGGGTATTGGTTATTATTTCTGCAGCTTCAGCCTTAATTTTTTCCAGGTCTTCTTCAGAAGCAATTCCTGCATTAACAAGTTCATTACCATACCAGGCAATTGAATCCTGCTTTTCCCAGGCCTCAACCTCTTCTTTTGTGCGGTATGATGATGCATCAGAAGGTGAATGTCCGCTGAAACGATATGTCAGGACATCCAATAAAACAGGGCCTCTCTTGTCTTCCAGAATTTTCTTTTTACGGCGGTAGGCATCAATAACAGCGAGCGGATTGTAACCGTCAACCCTTTCGGCATGCATCTGATCTTCATTCAATCCGGCACCTATCCTGGCTGCAATATCATAACCCATTGTTTCGCCGCAGGTCTGGCCTCCCATACCATACTGGTTATTCATAATATTAATGATGAGAGGCAACCCTCCTTTCATGTCACCTTCCCACAGTTCAGTAAACTGATCCATCGTGGCAAATGAGAGTCCTTCCCACACAGGACCACATGACATTGAGGCATCACCAATATTTGCGACTACTATACCTTTTTTCCGGTTTACTTTTTTGTACAGGGCTGCACCTACAGAAATATCACCCGATCCTCCCACGATAGCGTTATTGGGATAAACACCGAAAGGTGTGAAGAAGGCATGCATTGATCCACCAAGCCCTTTATTGAAACCGGTTTCACGTGCAAATATTTCTGCAAGTGTGCCATATAACAGGAATTTAACGGCCAGTTCCTTTGTTGTTCCTTCGTGTCCGGCTTTCACCGGGGCCAGGGTCAGACCATCGAAATGGCTTTCCATTATTTTAAGGAGGCTGGCGTCGTCAAGTTTGGAAATTGCAGACAATCCTTTTGCAATTATTTCGCCATGACTGCGATGTGATCCGAAGATAAAATCTTCCACATCAAGAGTAAAAGCCATTCCAACAGCAGCCGCTTCCTGTCCGATTGAAAGATGGGCTGGCCCGGGGTGATTGTATGGTATGCTGTTATATTCCCCGCGCGTTTTGATCAGGTTAAGCATGGTTTCAAACTCGCGAATCACAACCATGTCATGAAATATTTTCACTAATTCCTCATTCGTAAAGTTCTTCTTCTCTTCCTTTACAGTTTTATTGTACTGGTTTACCGGTATAGGTTTAAACTCTATCTGCCCGGGTTTGCGAACTTCTAATGGATCTATAAATTGATTTTTTGGCATTGCATAAAAAATTTAAAGTTAAAGCTTGTGGTCTATAAATTCAGGTTTTCTATCTGGTTTTTGATCTCTGATAAAAAGCGGGTTGCCTCACCTCCGTCAAGAGCCTGATGGTTGTATGTAAGTGATAATCCTATCATGGGGACGAATCCGTACATACCTTCCTCGATCTCTTTTGGACGGGGAATAATTGTGCAAACGCCCAGGATTGCCGATTGAGGCAGATTTATCACAGGAGTAAACATCTCAACGCCGTAATTGCCAAGATTGGATACAGTGAATGAAGCAGCTTCAGGGCTTAACAGGTCGGGGTTAATGCTGCCTGTACGACATTGTGCTGCCAGTTGCTGCAACTGATATGATAAGCCTGTGACAGAGAGGTCATCTGAATTTTTAAGTGCAGGAACCATTAACCCTCTTTCCGTGTCAACAGCCAGTCCCAGGTGTACTTTTTTGAACCATTTCATTTTATCGCCCATATAGTGTGTGTTGACAACCGGGAATTTTTCGAGAGAACGGATCACTGCAAAGCAAACAAGGTCGTTTATAGTTACATTCTGGGATATTTTGCCTTCAGAGTATTCCTGTTTGAATTTTTTTCTTAATTTCATGATCTGTCGTGCATCTGCACTCAGATGGTGTGTTAGTTGTGCTGAATTTTGGAGAGAATTATACATAGCTGAGGCGATCAGCTTTCTTATGTTGGGGATTGATTTTATTTCAAAATCATCACCCTGCTGAATTACTGTTGCCTTGGATTCCGCAACCGGTTTTGCTGCAGGCTTAACTACCGGCTCTGCTTTGGGAGCCGGGGCAGCTTTTACAGGCGTGGCTGCAGAAGCTGCTTCAATATCCCTGGCAATGATACGGCCATGAGGACCGGAACCCTTCAGGGCTGAAATGTCAATCCCTAACTTCACAGCCATGCTTTTTGCTAAAGGAGATATCCTTAAATGCTGGCTTGATGGATCTGAACTAACTTCGAATTCAATAACTTTTGGTGATTCTTC
>CAZJGI010000036.1:0-28887 GCA_964545315.1 uncultured Prolixibacteraceae bacterium | reverse complement strand
ACCGATTTATACCACTGCCCCATGATGCAGGTTTCAACTGATTGTCCCTGGCGGGGCATTAATACAGGTATTGCCATATTTTCTCGTTTTTGTTAACTTGTTATTACAAATATTATTTTGGATTTTTTTTCAAATTCCTGAAATTAAGACTATTTATTTGAAAAAACTATTTTCGGGTGTAAATTTAAAATTAATAACTTGTATTTACAAGTTGTTTATTATTATTTAAAATTTTTTTAACTTTGAGGCGCATGGATAACATACCTCAATACCGTAAATTATACGAATTGCTCCGCGAACAGATCATGAAGGGAGTTTTCGGGGAGGGAAGCCTGCTTCCTTCAGAAAATGAGTTGTGTACAGTTCACGGTACTACCCGGCCTACTGTAAGACATGCCCTGGACTTACTTGTAAAAGACGGACTTATTGTTAAGAAACAGGGCAAAGGCAGCATTGCCCGAAAACCTCCGCAGAATATTGGTATCTTATCTATCTCAGGTACGGCTTCTGCTATCGGTAACAGGTATTTAAAGACCGATATATTACAAAAACCTGTTATCAGACCATGGCCTGATAATTTTCCTTTTAACCTTACAGAAACTGAAAAGGCCGGAGGTTGTATCTATATGGAGAGATTACGTTACGTTGATAAGAAACCGGTTTTTTATGATATTAACCATCTGCCTAATTTTAATTTGGCAAGATTTACGATCCGGTCATTCGAAAATAAGTCTCTCTTTGAGGTTCTAAGAAAACATTACCAGGTTTATATTGTTGGCGGAGAGCAAAAATTAAAGGCTATTATTCCCGGTAAAGATATCAGAAACCTGCTTAAAGTAAGTGAAGGACATCCAATCCTGCAGATTCAACGTAAGCTCATTACCAATAAAGAGGAGTTTAATATTTATTCAACTATCTATTTTAACTCTGAGAATCATTATATTTTTGGGAAATTTTGATTAAAATGCTGCAAGTACTTTGTCAATAAATTTAATGAAATGATAATCAGGTAAAATTTGTAAAATAAATTGCCTGTAAATTTCAAATTAAATTTTTCTGTCATTTGTTAAAATTTTATTTTTGCCGGAATTTTTATTGTATAAACTGATTATTATTGATTTCAGTTTTAGAAGGAAAACAGTTACAGATATTAATTTAACAGAACAATTTTGGGAATTTCTATTGAAACATCAGAAAAAATTATTCCGGTTAATCTTAAAGGAGTAAGGGCAAATTTTGAAAATGAATATTATGGCAGTCACGAACTCAATAATTTTGATATATGGCTTGCTGATTCGGGTCACCCCACACCACTGGTAATTTATATTCACGGCGGAGGATTTACGGGGGGTGATAAATCCCGGTATTATTTATCTGAAGATATGATCAGGTTTTTAGAAGGGGGCGTTTCTGTGGCCACTATTAACTACCGGTTTATGACCGATCCTCCATATGGGATCAAAGCGTGTTTGAATGATGCAAAGAGATGTTTGCAATATATTCGGTACAATCATGAAAAATATAATATTGACAAGATTAAAATTGCCTGTTCCGGGGGATCAGCAGGTGCCGGAACAGCTCTATGGCTCGCTTTTAGTGATGATATGTGTGATATAACAAACGAGGATCCTGTTTTACGCGAATCTACCAGGATTTTATGTGCCGGAGCCTTTGCAACCCAATCTACTTATGATATTTTTCAGTGGGAAAGGATATTGGGTATTCCATTCAATAATTCAAAAGAACAATTATCAGTGATAGCAGCTGCTTTTGGGTTCAAATCATATCATGATGTCAACCTTGAAGAGCAGACAGGCATCCGCAGTGAGCTTGATTTTTTAAGTAAAATTGATAAAGATGATGCTCCTGTATTTATATATAATAAGCATAAGGGGGGAATTCCTGAAAATATGGATGACCTTAATCATCATCCCCTACATGCAAAAGCATTAAAGGATAAGGCAGATAAGGTCGGCCTTGAAGCTGTTGTCTATGCTCCGGAAATCGGGATTACTGATCCATCGGGCGTAGACCTGGTGGAGTTTTTTATGGGTAAATTTTTTGACAGTTAGAAGGAAAATGATCTTAAGCATCGACGTGGTAGTTATAGTCGTTCAATGCCTTATCCCTTGACATCCGCTGACATGAACGGCAAAAGATAAAGTAATTAATTGATATTTAAATGTTTAACTAATTTATATTTTATTCACATGAAAGTATTAAAGTTTGGAGGGACATCTGTAGGATCACCTGAGAATATGAGGGCAGTAATGCGGATTATTACTGACAATGATCAAAAAATAGTGGTTCTTTCTGCCATGTCGGGAACAACAAATTCCCTGGTCGAAATAGCAGACCTTTTAAGCAAAAAAAACAGGGAAAGTGCTGGTATTCAAATATCCAGGCTGGAGGCAGGATATAGAAATGTAGTTAATAATTTGTATAATAATCAGGAAAATAAAGAGAAGGGCCTTCAGATCATAAAATCAAGTTTTGATATTATTAAATCATTTACTTCCGGCAGGTTCACAAAAGTTTCAGGTAATACTATTCTTTCAATGGGAGAAATTATTTCGACCCGGCTTTTTACATTAATGATGGAAGAGAATGGTTATGATGTTAAGTTGCTTCCTGCATTGGAATTTATGAGGATAGATGAAGAGAAGATGGCTGACATGAAATATATCACCGACAATATTAAACGTGTTATGAATGAGGTAGGGAAAGCTGATTATTATATAACTCAGGGATATATTTGTTTAAATGCTGACGGCGAGGTTGATAACCTGCAGAGAGGTGGCAGTGATTATACTGCCTCACTGATAGGTGCAGCTGTTGATGCTGAGGAAATACAGATATGGTCTGATATTGACGGTTTCCATAATAATGATCCCAGATATGTTGAAAATACCAGGAAGCTTGACCAGCTATCATTTTTTGAAGCAGCAGAGCTGGCATATTTTGGGGCAAAAATTTTGCATCCGCAAACTATTTTCCCTGCAAGGATACAGAATATACCTGTGCGTTTAAAGAATACAATGAATCCTGCAGACCCTGGAACACTGATAACTTCACAAACAACGGGAAAAGGTATCAAGGCTGTTGCAGCTAAGGATGGAATTACGGCGATAAAGATCCGTTCAGACCGGATGCTGATGGCCTACGGATTTTTAAAAACAGTATTTAAGGTTTTTGAAAAGTATAAAACTCCCATCGATATGATCTCCACTTCAGAAGTATCACTTTCTCTGTCAATAGATAATCCTGAGAATCTTAAAAAAATAGTAAGGGAGTTGGATAAGTATGGTTCTCTTGAAATTGACGATAATATGACAATTATATGTATTGTCGGCGATATTATTGGAGAAGAGAGAGGTTTTGCTTCCAAAGTATTCAATGCCCTCGATGGCATTCCAATAAGGATGATCTCTTACGGTGGCAGCCGTTATAATATTTCGGTGCTGGTACCTAAGTCTCATAAAGAAATAACATTGAAAGCCCTGAGCAAAAATCTCCTCAATAACAATACTTAAAGACCACCGGGAGATCAGATACCACTGAAGTCAACCCCTTCAAATAAAACAGAAGGGGTTAACCATGCTGAGTTTGTATTTACATCATTGCCTATAGCCAGAATATTTGACCATAATTCTTTCATATTTCCGGTAATATTCATTTCGGAAACCGGCTGGATCAATTCACCATTTTCAATGAGAAAACCTTCTATGCCGTATGAGAAATCACCTGTACTGCCATTACAGTTTCCCCCGTTGAACCCGGTAACCAGAATACCTTTATCAACTTTGGCAATGAGTTGGTTGATGTCTTTATCTCCGGTTGTAAAAATCAGGTTTGCAGTATCGCCGGATGTTGGGTGCATTCCGAGCTTTTTAGCGTAATAGGTATCTATGTAATAATTCCTTAAAATGCCGTTTTCAATTATACTACGTTTTTTTGTTGTAAGTCCTTCACTATCAAAATATCCTGAAGCACGACCAGAAATAATAAACGGATCATCATTGATGGTTAGTTTATCTGAGAATACTTTTTCATCTTTCATGTCTGTTAAAAACGAATTCTTCTGCTGTATCGCCGAGCCATAAAGGGCTGAAATTACAGGGCTTAAGATTCGTCCTGTCTGGCGGTTCTCAATTAGCATTGACATTTTTCCCGAGGGAACTTTCTTCTGACCTATCTTTTTCAATCCTCTCTTAAGGGCAATCTCTCCAATTCCTTCCATTATAAGATTGTTAAAAAACAGGGAACTTTCACCCCAGTATGATTCAGGCCGGGATTCTCCTCCGTTAACAGAGACTGAAGCTTGTATCCCGAACCTTGTGCCGGATGAATCACCTCTGAATCCGTTACTTGTTACCAGGATATATTCATTGAAGCTGTCATAGTATGATGCTGTAACTGAAATTACCCGGTCATCCTTGCCTAACGCCTCCTTTTCTGTGGCAAGGGCAATGTTTATTTTTTGCCTTGTATCGTAACCTGAGAATCCCGAATCAACAGTCTTGAGATCTGCCTGGTCTCCTTTGAAATAAAGTTCCGGATCAGGCAGTATCCTGAATTCATCCTCAGATAAATATTGGGTTGATGCTATTGCCTCAATTATAAAATCTGACAGATCCTCTTTATTTAACCTGTTAGTTGAATGTGATGAATATTTTTGGTTTACGTATAGCCTTATCGACATGCTGTTCTGTATAGCCTGTTCCAGTTTGTCTGTTTTTTCATCTCTTATTTCGACACTATTGCTTATTCGGTTTGCGATACTTACTGATGCCTGATTTGCTCCATTTTTTAATGCAAAGTTCATTGCCCAGAGAGCCAGGTCGTATTTTTCTTTCTTTGTCATTTGCGAATTGTTTAATAATTTATCAAACAGAACCACCAACTGTTAATTTTTTTACTAATACTGTCGGGAGGCCACACGTTACAGGTACTGACTGTCCATCCTTTCCACAGGTCCATGTGCCATTATCAATTTTAAAATCATTGGATACCATAGTTATATCGGCCAGTGCATCAGGGCCATTCCCAATAATATTAATGTCTTTGACCGGGCTTGTCAATTTTCCGTTTTCTATTAAATATCCTGATTTAACAAAAAATGTAAAATCTCCTGCACCGATATTTACCTGCCCGTTAGTGAAGTTATCCACGTAAACACCATACTTTACAATTGAAATGATCTCTTCTTTTGTATGGGGGCCGGGTTCCATATAAGTAGCCCTCATTCTTGGCAGGGGAATATTCCTGAATGATTCCCGGCGTCCATTTCCTGTTGGGTATACACCGTAATAATTTGAACTTATCCTGTCGTGAATGTAGCTGTTAAGATTTCCATCTTTTACAAGGTAGGTTTTTTGTACCTCATTACCTTCATCATCAATATTTATTGACCCCCTGTTATGTTCTAATGTGCCGTCATCAATAATATTCACAAAGTTTTCAGCAACTTTTTTACCCATTTTATCACTAAAAACTGAAGTTCCCTTACGGTTAAAATCTGCTTCAAATGTGTGTCCTATAGCTTCATGCAACAGTATACCTGACCCGCCGGCACCCATAACTACGGGCATCTCCCCACCTTTGGGGCGAACAGCTTCAAAAAGAATATTAGTACGTTCAACAACTTCTTCAGCCAATTCATCTATAAGGCCATCGGTCAGCCATTCATAACCCTTTCTGAAGGAACGGGCTGAATATGAGTTTTCAGTCCGGCCATTTTGTTGCATTATACATACCGAACCAAAGCTTACCATTGGCCTGTAATCGTATGTCAGTAAACCTTCAGAGCTGAAGAAGAGTACCTGTGATGTTTCATCAGTCAAAAATGCATTGACCTTGATAACCTTACTATCTAAAGAAAATACCTTATCATTGATCTTTTGAACAAAAGGGACTTTATCCTTTACTGAAACATCATCCCACCTGTTTATTATTTTATAATAATTAGCCGGTTGTTTTATCTGGTGCCCTGAGCGTTTAAAATTGCTTTCACTGCTGGCAATATTGGCTGCCATAAGGGCTGCGTTGATCATATCTTCCTGGCGGAGTGACTCAGAATATGCAAATCCTGTCTGGTCGCCTTTTAAAACCCTTATGCCAACCCCTGATCCTATATTCGAATAAGCACGGTTTACTTTTCCGTCTTCAAGTCCAAGACTATTTGTCCTCTTGTATTCAAAAAAAAGGTCAGCATAATCACCACCTTTGCTCATTGCAATAGAAATGATCTTTTGAAGAACCTCAACTGATACTTCAAAATGGTCTAAGTAATCTTTCACGCGAGAAAATGTTTTTTCATTAATGTGTAATTTTACAAATGGAGGAAGCATCAGTCCTCCTGCAACATAAGTGCCACTGTCAGATATAAATTTACGCCTAGATATATTCATAGTGTAAAAATTTGATCCAAAAATACAACAATAAAAACAATATATTATATAAAAGGTTGCCCTGATCTTTTTGTATTCTTTTTTCCCCGACAACATAAAATTATGATTTTTGTTTAGGCTGGCAATTTTTCAGGTATTTTTTGATATTTTATGTTTATTTTGTTTTCTACCCCTTAATTTTATAGGGTTAAATTAAATAATTTATATAAAATTTAATTTTTAACCCTATTTTCTATAAGGTTAATAAAAATATTTTTTACTTTTGACACATAAATTATTAAACTAAAAAAAAATGGCACAATTCAGGTTACAGGCACTTAAAGAGGTACTTAACAGAGAGCCTCTGGATGTTATAAGAGAGGACAATCTGGTTTCGAATTACTTTGGAAAGCTGGTTTTCGATCAGGTAAAAATGAAAAAATACTTATCGAAAGATGCTTTTGAAGCTGTCATGGATGCCATTGAAAATGGTACAAGGATTGACAGAAAGATGGCTGATCAGATTGCCCAGGGCATGAAATCATGGGCTTTGGAGAATGGGGCTACTCATTACACACATTGGTTTCATCCACTAACGGACGCTACTGCTGAGAAACATGATGCATTTATTGAGCATGGTGGAATTGGATCAGTAATAGAGGCTTTTTCAGGAACTCTTCTTGCCCAGCAGGAGCCTGATGCTTCATCTTTTCCCAGCGGCGGAATACGCCAGACTTTTGAGGCTCGCGGGTATACTGCATGGGATCCAACTTCACCGGCATTTATTAGTGAAACTACCCTGACCATCCCAACAGTGTTTATTTCATATAACGGTGAAGCACTGGATTATAAAACTCCATTATTAAGAGCGCTTAATAGTGTTGATAAAGCTGCAACATCTGTCTGTCAGTATTTTGATAAAAATATTAGTTCGGTTAACGCTAATCTGGGTTGGGAACAGGAATTTTTTTTAGTTGATGAGGCAATGTATATGGCCAGGCCCGATCTGATACTTACAGGCCGTACGCTGATGGGACACCCATCCTCCAAAGACCAGCAGCTTGCTGACCATTATTTCTCATCTATTCCGACACGTGTAAACAGATATATACACGATGTGGAAAATGAAGCCTATAAACTGGGTATTCCTGTTAAAACCAGACATAATGAAGTTGCTCCCAATCAGTTTGAAATAGCGCCTATTTATGAAGAAGCCAATCTGGCCAATGATCACAACCAACTGATAATGGACATTATGCAGAAAATAGCCCGCAGGCATAAATTCCGGACCCTTTTTCACGAAAAACCATTTGCGGGTATAAATGGCTCGGGAAAGCATAATAACTGGTCGCTCTCTACCAACACCGGCGTTAATCTCTACTCACCGGGGAAAAATCCAAAATCTAACTTATTGTTTTTGACATTTGTGATAAATACCTTAAAAGCAGTTTATGATAACCAGGATTTAATCCGTGCCAGTATTTATAATGTTGGTAATCAATACAGACTCGGAGCCCATGAAGCTCCTCCTTCAATAATTTCAGTATTTTTGGGTGCTGAAGTGTCAAGAATGCTTGACTTAATGGAACAGGCTGTGGTTGACCGGAAAATGACCCCGGACGAAAAAACGGCTTTGAAACTTAATATCGGACGTATCCCTGAAATTATTCTTGACAGCACTGACCGTAACCGGACTTCTCCTTTTGCTTTTACCGGTAACCGTTTTGAATTCAGAGCTGTTGGTTCTTCAGCTAATAATGCCTCAGCTCTTATTGTGCTTAATACCGTTATGGCCAATCAGTTAATTACGTTTAAAAATGAGGTTGACAAATTGATCGAAAAGGGTATTAAAAAGGATGAGGCTATTTTTAAGGTTCTTAAACATTATATTATCGAATCAAAACCAATCAGGTTCAATGGAGATGGTTACAGTCAGGAGTGGCTGGAAGAAGCCAAGAGACGGGGTCTATCCAATGTCAATAATGTTCCGGAAGCCCTTTCTGCTTACATGAATCCCGAAAAAGTGAAAATGTTTGCAAATCTGGGGGTACTGAATGAATTGGAACTGAAAGGCAGGGTTGAGGTTGAGTATGAAAAGTTTATAATGAAACTTCAGATTGAATCCCGTGTCCTGGGCGACCTGGCAATTAACCATATCGTTCCGACTGCTGTACAGTATCAGACTACACTTCTTGAAAATGTCAAGAATATAAAGAAAGTCTTTTCAGAAGAGGAGTTTCAAAAGCTTGCAGGCGCCAGAATGGAACTTATTAAGGAAATCGGAGGCCATATTTCTTTGATTAAAGCAAAATGTAAAGATATGCTTGAGGCCAGGAAAACTGCAAATGTAATTGAAAATATTGTTACTAAAGCTGAAGAATATGGTGAGAAAGTAAAGCCTTATCTCGAAGAAATCCGGTATCATATCGACAAACTTGAACTTATTGTTGATAATGAGTTGTGGCCTTTGCCAAAATACAGGGAATTACTTTTTGTGAGATAGGCCGCTACGGGGTCATTTCACGCAACGGGCGCAACGATGATTGTTTCACGCAAAGTCCGCTACGTAAATTTTTCACGCAACGGGCGCAACGAGGATTGTTTCACGCAACGGGCGCAACGAGGATCTTTCAGTTATTATGTTCTTTAGTTGGCATCAATGGTGAAGCATGTTGGGATTTATAATAATAACTTATTTAGCCTTTACTTTTCAGACAGCTTCTTTTTTTTAAGATGTTTTGGTTGAGTAGCATGATTTATATACTTAAAATGTCATAAAGACGTTATTTTTACAGCAGAAAAATAAATTATATATTTTTGCTTTCTGAAAGATTTTAAAAGAATGGATAAATACATCAGGCTACTCGTTTTTACTATAATTATTGCCACAATTTCTGCCTGCAGTACAGGAAGACTTGGGAGAGATGCTATCCTGTCTCATCAAATAGGAGAGTATTATAAAGCTGTTGAGAAATACCGCAAGGCAAGCCGGAAGGAAAAAGATCGTCAAAAAAGAATGGAATATGCCTATGCCATTGCTGACTGCTACAGGTATATCGGAGATTATGAAAGGGCAGCTCTTTATTATCGAAATGCTATACGAAGAGGTTATTCCGATCCGGTTGCGCTGTTTTACCTTGCAGAGATGCAGAGAAATAACCAGGAATATGAAGGAGCTATTGAGAATTACAGAACTTATCTAAATTCAAATCCCGGCGATATACGGGCAATCAACGGTCTGGAATCAATTAAAAAAACCCAGGAATGGATAGCCAAACCTTCACGACATATTATTAATCCTATTAAGGAGATAAATTCAAGAGAGAGTGATTTTTCACCTGTTTTTGTTGGTGGAAGGGATAATGACGTCATTTTTACCTCAAGCCGGAAAGGAGCAACAGGGAAGAAGCATAGCATGATCACAGGACAGAGTTATACAGATCTTTTCAGGTCAACTTTCGATGTTCAGCGTCAAAAATGGGGACAGCCCAAGTTAATTGATGAATACCTTGTTATTAACACCGGTGACGAAGAGGGAGCTGCAACTCTTTCATCATTAGGGGATCAGATGATCTTTACCCGTTGCAGGTATGATAAGTCAAAAGCATTGGGATCTGAGTTGTATTCTTCCTCACAGTCGAGGGGAACCTGGTCTCAACCTGTAAGAGTGCAGATTGTTGGAGATAGTCTGATAGCAGCTCATCCTTCACTGAGCCCTGATGGCTCAGTTCTCTATTTTGTGTCTGATATGCCAGGAGGATTTGGAGGTAAAGATATCTGGAAAGCTGAAAGGGATGTAGGTGATTTTTCCAAACCGGTCAATCTGGGGCCTGAGATAAATACTCCCGGAAATGAGATGTTCCCTTATATAAGAGATAACGGAGAACTTTATTTTTCTTCAGATTATCATATAGGAATGGGTGGTCTTGATATTTTTAAAGCAACAGAAGATGATAACGGGAAGTGGACAGTGGAAAATCCGGGATATCCCGTTAATTCTCCTTTCGATGATTTTGGGATAGCATTTGTTTCGGGTGAGGATAAGGGTATGTTTTCATCAAATCGTAAGGGTTCAAGAGGCGATGACCTGTATGACTTTGTTATTCCTCCTAAAATATTCAGGGCAGAAGGAGAGGTATTCAACATTGAAACCAATACAAGACTTGAGGGAGTTACGATGAGAATTATTGGTACCGACGGAACAAACTTGCGTATACAGTCAAGTGACGGTAAGTTTCAGTTTAAGCTTCAGCCGGAGACTGATTATATTGTTGCTGCATTTAAGGATGGATACCTCCGGGATAAAGGAACTGCCAGCACGATAGGGCTTGATGAGAGTAAGGATTTTAAATTTGAATTGTTTTTAACACCTACTGATTCTCCGATAAATCTCGAGAATATTAATTATGAGTTTGGAAAGTGGGACTTGCTGCCGGAGTCAAAAACCGCCCTTGATACTCTTATCGGAATACTCGTGCTGAATCCAACTATTACTATCGAGATAATGGCCCATACCGACCACGTAGGAAGTGAACAGTTTAACTTTGACCTTTCTCAGAAAAGAGCACAAAGTGTGGTCGATTACCTGATCGAGAAAGGAATAAGCTCCCAAAGGCTTTCGGCAAAAGGTTACGGAGAAACATGGCCAAAGACTGTTACCCGAAAACTGGCTGCGCGTTATGATTTCCTGAAGAGAAATGATGAACTGACTGAAGAGTTTATTATGAAATTGACTGAAGAACAGCAGGAAACGGCACGTTCTATTAATCGGCGTACAGAGTTCAGGGTGCTTTCAACTGACTTCATTGAAAAATTTGAAGCAGAACCTGAGAGATGACAGGCCTGTTACAATTTTCCTCCTGAAATATCGGGCCAAATACTAAAAAATAATATTTTTACAGATAAATTGCTCAATGGAAGTTGCCATTTTACGCGATATTGTTGTAGTATTTGCACTCTCAGTATTTGTTAATCTTGTATTTACCCGGCTGAAAATACCCACAGTCGTTGGATATCTGATGACCGGAATAATTGCCGGTCCCCACCTGTTAGCGCTGGTGAAAGTCGAACACAATATTGAACTTCTTGCGGAAATAGGTGTAATTTTATTGCTTTTTACTATAGGGCTCGAATTCTCTTTAAAGCATCTTCTCAAGATTAGAAGAATAGTATTTTTCGGAGGTTTTCTTCAGGTCACTATCACAGCAGGTTTGTTTTATATTATGGCCCGTTTATTTCATACTGACTGGAAGGGAGGGGTATTTATTGGTTTTTTAGTGGCTTTGAGCAGCTCTGCCCTGGTGCTTAAATTATTGCAGGAACGTTCAGAGTTGACTTCAAATTTCGGAAGGACTGTATTGGGTATCCTTATTTTTCAGGATTTATTGCTTGTACCTCTTATTTTGTTTGCCAATTTGCTGGTCAATCCTTCTGCTGATATAGAAAGTGAACTTTCAATTCTTTTATTAAAAACTGTATTTGTCATCGGATTGGTTTATGCCGGAAACAGATGGCTTCTGCCCAAACTGCTTCATTTTATTGCACTGGCCAGAAATCAGGAATTGTTTAATATGAGTATTTTGCTTATATGTTTTGCAATTGCCCTTTTAACTTTTAAGCTTGGAATGTCACTGGCTTTCGGGGCATTCCTCGCGGGACTTATGATCTCTGAATCTGAATACAGTCACAATGCCTTCGGGAATCTTATTCCTTTTAAGGATACATTTACCAGTTTCTTTTTTGTTTCTATTGGTATGCTGCTGAACCTGGAATTTGTAAGTGAAAATATTATGCTTGTGACAGGAACTGTTTTAGCAGTTATTTTGCTGAAATCTATAATAGCGTCATTTACAGGATTCCTGCTGGGACATACTTTTAGGGGTATTGTTATTATAGGATTATCCTTAAGTCAGGTGGGAGAATTTTCATTCATTCTTGCTAAGACAGGCTTTAATAATGGCATAATATCTTCTTTTAATTACCAGCTTTTTTTAGTTGTCACAATAATCACTATGGCTTTAACCCCTTTTAGTATGAAACTCTCAAAGCCATTGACAGATTGGTTATTAAAAAGAAAGCTCCCTGATCTCTTAGTCAAAGGGATCTCACCGCTAAAGGAAGTTGATATTCCTGACTTTAAAAATCATCTTGTCATCATCGGAAAGGACCTTAGTGCGCTTAAACTTTCTGTTATGGCAAATCAATACAATCTAAAACATGTATCAGTAATTTTTGATCCTTCTATTGCAAAAGAAAAGATCGATCATGGGGATAATGTTGTATACGGAGATGCTGTTAATGAACCAATTCTTTTAAAAGCGCATGTAGATGCTGCAGATGTTGTTGTTATTTCAGTGGGGGACATTATTCCGTCAATGGCAATAATTGAGAAGGTAAAGAAAATTAATCCCAATGCTTTATTATTGCCAGGGCGGGACGTATAGAAAGTACAAAACAACTCTATTCAATTGGTGCCGACCAGGTTTTCCCGGAAAAATTTGAAATCGCTATTGATCTTTTTACAAGAGTCCTCATGAAAAGGTTATATCCACAAAAACAGATAAACAGGATGCTTGCAAAAATTCGAAGCATGAATCTTGGCGTTTTCACCGAAAAGGATATGCTGAATAAACCATCAATTATTGATGAATTGCCAAGTGTAAATATATCGGCAATAGTAATTGAAAAAGGGTCATTTGCCGAGGGCAGAACGCTTGAAGAGACAGATTTGAGAAAAAGAACAGATGTAACCCTTCTTGCTTTACGGCGGGAAGGAAAAGTTATAGAACATCCGGCACTAAAAATAAAATTTTTGGCAGAAGATACTGCATATGTATTAGGTAATCCCGAACAGGTAAACCTGGCAGCTGAGATGTTTAACAAGTGACTGTTCAATATGAGTTTTATCCACTCTTTGAAGATGTAGATTTCAATATTTTATTTCCTATTGGACAATAAAGGCATCTTCTGTTTTCACAATACCTCGATTTTAACTGAATAAGTGCCTGGGTATCAAAAGCTGAACGGGGAATAACACCCAGGGAGGCCCATTTCCTTATGATTGAATTGTTTTCAGGAGGTATATTTTCAAGTAGTGTTAAAGACCTGTCTTTTAGATGGCTGAGGTTTTGTGTCTCTCCATACACAAACAGAAATGGGATCACAACATTAATTATTATCGAGTTCACAGATAAATCTCCTAACTCTTTCACTTTCTTTTCAGATGAAGAAATATTAAAACGGTAATGTGAATCCCAGTAATCTGTTGCTTTTACTTTAAATAGTGCCCTTAATTTGTCAAGCTTTTCTGTTTCAGTTATTTTTGACAACAGACCTTGTGAATTATGAATTAGCCCGGCCAGTTGTGAAATCCTTATGGTTGGAAAATTAACCGGCCTCAGGCGCATAAATTTCCAAAGATGAGCCTCTACCGATTTTAATTTGTATTTTTTATATAAGAAGCCAAATTCATTTCTCAAATCCAGAAAATATTTGTCGCCTGTTAACTCTTCATTAAGAAGGCCTGAAGCCCCAAACAATAATGATTCAATCTGAAACAGATTGTTTTTATGCCTGGATAATATTTTGTATGGTACCGCCTTTGCTAATAATAAGAACGGTATGGAATTAATTTTAAAACCAAATATTTGTGCAAGGAGCTGGTAAAATGTTTCATTCCAGTTATTGTTGTTCTCCTTTAGTTTAAAAATTATTTCATTGGTTTTTTCTTCGAGCCGTTCAATCATAAGACTATGAAAACCAATTTTGATGAAGAGTGGGTCTATTCGATGAAATTCATTCTGACAGGCAATATAGTTTTTGGAATTTATAAGTCTGTTGTAATTATTATTGTATTCTTCAGACCATGATAATTCAAGCGTTGGTATGACTGATCCGTTATTTCGGAATACTTTTTTATCAGATTTTTCAACTACATGAAGAATTACATTATCATAAGCTTTATCCTTAGTATGATTATGTTTTTCCCAATCTGATGCTTTTTGATGGATTTCAATATTCCCTGCCCATAAAGTGTATCCTATTTTAATCTGCGCATTAAAGAAATCGGGCCCGGAATTGCTGTTCCTTTTACCTGTATTGATGATTTCCAGTGATTCACCTTCTGTTGTTGTCAGATTTGACATATTAAAAAGCCTGTTTTCCCATATATAGGCTATAAATTCTTCCTGCATTTTTCGGGGTTAAGGGGTACAACAAAAAATTATATGAACTTCTAAAAATACATCATATTATAATGAAATAAAAAAATCAGGAATGCTAATTATGTTTCTTTTTTAATTTCTGAAAAATATCCCACAATACAATTCCTGCACTTACGGCAATATTGAAAGAGTGTTTTGTGCCATATTGGGGTATTTCAATCACACCGTCACACATATTAATAATTTTCTGTTCTACCCCTTTTACCTCATTGCCAAAAACCAGTGCAATTTTATTTTCAGGAATAAAATCAGTAAGCAGAATACTGTTTTCGACCTGTTCAACAGCGTATATCTTATATCCTTCCGATTTTATTTTTATTAACGAGTCTTCTGTGTTTTTAAAATATTCCCATTCAACTGATTTTTCTGCATCAAGAGCCGTTTTGTGTATCTCCTTATTCGGAGGTGTGGCGCTTATTCCGCAAAGACAAATTCTTTCAATAAGAAGTGCATCTGAGGTCCTGAAAACAGATCCAATATTATTGCAACTTCTTATATTATCGAGTATCACAATGATTGGTGTTTTTTTTGCTTTTTTAAATTCTTTTTCTGAAAGCCTGTTTAATTCATTAATATTTAATTTTCGCATTACGTTCAGATTACCAGTTTACTTCCGCTCTTCTTATGGGCATTGTCATGCAACGCGGCCCTCCGCCACCCCTTGCCAGTTCAGATCCGGCAATAGTTATAGCGCATTTGGAATAATTATCAACATTTATACTGCCTGAAATTACCTCAGATGCTTTTATAATTTCAAAACCGTTTTTGGAGAGTTCTTCAAGAGTATGAATATTCCTTTCATATCCTATTATCTTACCAGGTGCAAGAGCAAAAAAATTAACTCCGCTATGCCATTGTTCTCGTTCCTGTGTCCAAAGATCCTTTTCCCCGCCACAGGCAACAGGTTTTAAATCTATACCTGTCTGTTTAAGCGCCTTGGGTATATTAGGTTTTTCCTCTATTTTGACCTTGCCATTATCAATTGTAATATGAATTGTTCGGAAAGGATTAAACCTTGATACTACCGGATCATAAACCATACATGTGTCAGTGTGGAGACAGGTAAAAACCATATCAAGATGGATAAATGATTCGGGTGTATGCGGTAATTCCTGAATTATCAGATGATATACACCTTGATTTTGGGATTTAATATTTTCAATGATAAAATCTATTCCCTGGGTACTTGTTCTTATACCTGTGCCAATCACAAATACATTTTCTTTTATTACCTGGAAGTCACCTCCCTCGAGTGTGGCTCTTTGGTCGTAAATTATGCCATCTCCGGGTTTCGCCGGATTTAGTATTCTGGTTTCAAATAATTGGCTGTTCTTAAAAATTGCTTCCAATATAAGGGATTCACGTTCACGCACCCTGTTGGCCATCCTTCCTATGACAATGTTCCCATTCATTCCCATTGCAGGATCCCTTGTAAAAAACAGGTTATGCAGTGGACGTAAAAGATACTTTTCTTTACTAAGATAGTCAGTCAGATTATTTCTTTCAAGGATGATGCCTTCGATAAGTAACTCTGCCAGCTTCGAAGAAGAATAAATTTCCAGGAGTTCCTGTATGCCCTTTATCCCTTCGTATTCACAAATCTGTTCAATAAGGTCTGCTCTTACATCCTTGATTTCAAGAATTTCAGTCAACATACTTTTTATCTCATAAACCTTCGTAAATTTTTGTAAAATGCCGGCTAGTTGCTCATACTCCCGGGAGGCTATTGACAGGTTGAGAATATCACTGTACAAAGCTCGCTCAGCATTTTCAGGTATCATGTTTTCAACCTCAGGTCCCGGTTGATGAATAATCACACCCTCCAGTTTGCCAATTTCAGAATTTATGCAGACCTTCATTTTTTATATGTTAATTTTGTAAAACTGATTCAAAGATATAAACTTTGCACCTCTAATAATTGAAAATGGATATCTTCGTTTACTTTTTCATATGATTATTTTTTTGATTAAAATATTATTAGGATCATTATTATTTTTTGTGATAATTCCGGAGGGTGCTGCCCAGGAGAATGATTCAGCCCATTATATGATTGGAATTATTGAGAATGGGGACACAATTATTCATAAGAATCTGCCGGAAATAATTGTAATGCCTGAAATTGATTTTAAAAATCCCAGACAGGAAAGAAGATACCACAGCTATATCAGAAAAGTAAAAAAAGTGTATCCTTATGCAAGGCTGGCCGGGGAAATGCTCAGGGAATATGAACCAAAGTATTATGCATTAACAGATGAGCGTGAACGCAGGAAAATGATGAAAGACCTGGAGCAGCAATTACTTGATGAATATAAAGATGATTTAAAAAAGTTTACAATTTCTGAAGGTCGGATTTTGCTTAAACTTATCGACCGTGAAGCACACAGAACTTCATATACCCTTATAAAAGATTTCAGAGGGGGTGTAAGCGCTTTTTTCTGGCAAAGTATTGCCCGTCTTTTTGGAGGTGACCTGAAAGTGGAATATGATCCATACGGAGAGGATAGAATACTTGAGCAGATTGTTATGCTCATAGAAGTCGGATATTATTAGTATTATAAATTATTCATATGATAAAAATATATGAGGACATTTATCGCATTTAAAATTCAGCCTCAGGAAAAGTTGGTAAAATTGAATAATTTTTTGAGAGGCTCACTCCGGGGGGATGCAATAAAATGGGTAGATATAAATAATTTACACCTGACAATAAAGTTTATCGGAGATACTCCTGAATCCCGGATTTTAACTATATCAAATATTTTGGGAGACATTACAGCCCGATATCCTTTATTATACCTGAAATTTAGGGGAGTTGGTTATTTTAAGGGCAACAGTCATCCCAGTGTCTTATTTTTAAAAATTGATGAAAATGATGTTCTTATAAATCTGGCGCGGGACATAGATAATGAGTTGGGAAAGATCGGTATAATAAGAGAATCCCGAATATTTAAACCTCATCTTACTTTGGCCAGGATAAAATATCTTAATGACAGATCAATATTTTTGAATCTGACCAGCCGTTTTAAAGATGAAGATATACAAACGGAGGAAATCAGACATGTTATTTTTTATCAGAGTATTCTAAAACCTTCAGGAGCAGTCTACAGCGAACTTGCAAGATTACAGTTAAATCCTTCAGGGATATGATTTATCAGGATTCAGATTATTCGTTTGATAGTTTATTTTCCGTTTCCTTTGAAGCTTACCATCAGGGTATAAATAAGGATTTTCAGGTCTACATAAAGTGATATGTTTTTGAGATAAAGCATATCATACGGAAGCCGTTCAAGCATTTCGTTAATATTTGAGGCATAACCATATTTTACCTGTCCCCAGGAGGTGATGCCCGGACGGAGTTTGTGAAGGTGAGTATAATAGGGGGCCACCTTAACTAATTGGTCAATATAGTACTGTCTTTCCGGCCTGGGGCCAACAAGTGACATTTCTCCTTTTAATACATTAAAAAACTGAGGTATTTCATCTAAATGGGTTTTCCTTAAAAAATAACCGATTTTTGTTACCCGCTCGTCATGTTCACTTGATAATTCGGGAGTGCCGTTTTCGGCATTGCAAACCATGCTGCGCAGTTTATAAATTTTAAAAGGTACCCCAAACCTTCCGATACGTTCCTGTTTATATATAACTGGCCCTTTTGAAGTAGTTTTAATTATAATGGCAAGAACACAAAAGACAGGGAACATAAGAACCGATGCAATTATAGAGACTACAATGTCTAATAATCTTTTTGTCTTCTCCTGCCATGCCGGCATGATACCATTGGAAATTTTAATTAAAGGACTCCCGTAAATAGCATTCATTTTAACTGTACCTGAAAGGAAGTCATATAAATCCGGAATTCCCCATATTGTTACCTGCCTGTTTTCAAGGACAGTTAAAATTTCACTGATCCTTTCATGATCTTTAGTCTCCAGAGCTATAATTACCTCTTCAATATTATTTTGTTCAATAATTTTATTTAAGTATCCCGTTTTACCCAGGTTAGGAATATATTTCTCCATGATCTGATCGTTATTATCATCTAGTCCTACAAATCCTGCAAACAGGTTTCCTGCAGGACGCTGCTGACTGATCATTTCGTTGTAAATTTTTTCAGCATTTTTATTGCTGCCTATCAGAATTGTGTTAAATCCGATTTTTCTTTGGTGAATGCGGTGAATAGTTCTTGTAGTAAGCACCAACCTGAAGAGATATGTTAATCCGAAATGAAGTGCGAAAAGCGTGAATAACAATTCATAATAGTTTTTATATGAATGAATAAAATCATCAAGTATAAGAACAAAAAAGATCACCGTTACTCCTATAATTGATGTTAAAAAAGTCTGTCCGAGTTCAAGCAGCCTCGATCTTCTGTAAATGTTATCATAAAACCCTGTTATGTAATAAAAAAAGATCCAGATGGCAGGTATAAAGGCCAATCCCAGATAGTAGCGGTTGGTGAATTCAACGGGGACATCAATTCCAAATAACTCAGATTCAATAAATACTTTCCTATATATAAAGAAGATAGTCCAGCTTAGTGCTGCAGCTAAGAAATCAAGAATCAAATATCTCGCAACCTGCCACTTCTTATTCATTATTTGCCGGTTATGTTCAGTCTTTAAATTCAGTTCATCGAACTCCTTACCAGAAACGCAATGACACTAAAAATATTGTGGCAAAAGTAACCTATGTATCCGAGTATTGAGATAATTTTGACTTTATAAGCATGAAATTTTGCATTACTTTTAAATAATCCTCAATTTCAGTAACCTGTTGCTTTTTAGAAAGAATATTTTCAAGGAAAATGTCAAATTCATCTGAATATTTTATTTTTTTTAAATCGAGGTTTGAATAGTTGTATCTGAAATTATTGCCCGGAATATTGAAGTATATAACCTTATCTGATGAGTAAGCTTGAATTGTAAATTCATATGAAGGTTGTTTCCCCAAATTAATGTTAGCAATTATCGCATTCCCAAAATCCAGACGAATATTGTTGAAATCTGAATTATTTAATACGTTTTTAAAAGATAATGCTAATATTTTTTTTGGAGATGTATTTATTACCCCCTGTAACATCATCAAAATATTGATTAACGGTTCTTCCCGGGTATTCAAATTTTTTATGAAGTATGAAATGTCAAGATATGCAGGAGGTTGGATATTATTTTTTAACCATTTAATCCCAGGATGATTATACAGGGGATTGGTGACCTGGAAAATTGTATTTGCCTCTTTCGTGAGTTTTATCAGTTCTTCATACTCATTTTTACTGAAATCAGGATAATCCGCCGCAAAAATATGTTTCGTTTTTTTAATGGTTTTGGAGATCAAACTAAATGGCAACAGTTTGAAATGGTTGATTAAAAGTATGTCTGATCGTTCTATCAGTTCAATACGGTTAAATTCAGGAATAGAAAATCTGAAATCATCATTATTTTCTTTTGTTCCTATTGATGATTTTCCTGCAATATGAATTTTTGGGTTTTGCCGGATACGTTTAATATAGGGCTCCAGCGATTTTATTTCTCCTATGATTCCAAGGTTCAGCATAATATTACAAATATAAGATTCAGTTGTGTTCGTTTTTGTATACATCATATTATTTTATCAACTATTAATGTTAATATTGTACAGTAAGTATAGAGGTAATAGTAAATCAGGTTGATTTATTTTTGTTGAATAAATGAGCTAGAAAATATGGAAAATGATGATCCCAGGCACCAGGGGATGAGAAAAAAACTGGTTGAAGGACTTAAGATAAAAGGGATAAGGGATGAGAGAGTCTTAGATGCTATTGGTAAAGTACCCAGACATCTTTTCATGGAAAGTTCATTTCTGAATTTCGCTTATAAAGACCAGGCTTTCCCAATAGGTTCAGGACAGACAATATCACAACCTTATACTGTGGCATTTCAAACACAGCTACTTGATATTCAGCCAAATGACAAAATTCTCGAAGTGGGGACAGGTTCAGGTTATCAGGCCGCAATTCTTATAGAAATGGGTGCCAGGGTATTTACAATAGAAAGACAAAGGGAACTTTTTCTGAAAGCACAGTCATTTCTGCCGGAAATAGGATATGATCCCGCCTGTTTTTTTGGAGATGGGCGGCTGGGATTACCCAATTTTGCCCCATTCGATAAAATTTTAGTAACCGCCGGGGCAGAATCAGTACCTCAGGCATTAAAAGAACAATTGAAAACCGGAGGAAGAATGGTAATTCCTGTAGGCAGGGAAAACTATCAGGAGATGGTAGTTGTTATAAAAATTTCAGATAATGAATTTAAAATTGATAAACATGGGGGCTTTGTTTTTGTTCCATTATTAAAAGGTATTGTAAATTCTTAAAAGATGATGAACATTAAAAAATTTATAGTGAATCCCCTTCAGGAAAATTCATATGTATTATCAGATGAAACAGGGGAATGTGTATTTATCGATCCCGGATTTTATTTTCGTGAGGAACAAACTAAAATTAAAAATTATATCTCGGATCATAATTTAAAACCAGTACTCATAGCTAATACTCATTGCCATTTTGATCATATGATGGGTGTAGAATTTTTAAGAAAAGAGTACAATCTTAATTTTATAACCCATCCGGATGATGCCTTCTGGGTTGAAGCAGCAATTGAACAGGGAGAAATGTTTGGCTTTAAATTAGAATCGGTTAATATGCCTGACCTTTTTTTTGGGGAGGATAGCATGCTTAAGTTTGGAAATACAGCCCTTAAAATAATTCATGCTCCCGGCCATTCTCCCGGCCATGTTGTTTTTTATTCAGAGGAGGATAAGATATTACTGGCAGGTGATGTTATATTTTATGGAAGTATAGGCCGTACTGATCTTCCCGGAGGTAATTATAACTCGTTGATCTCTAACATCAGAAATAAACTGTTTAATCTTCCTGATGATGTTAAAGTTCTTTGCGGGCACGGGCCTTCAACAACGATTGGCTTTGAAAAATCTTATAACCCGTTTCTTACATAATTGAAAGTATTTAATTATTGAATTTAGCAGATATGTGGTTATTACAAATATCAATTATTAAAATTACTTGCTGACTATAATCTTTAAATTTTCAAACAGATGTTTCACGATAGTTTTATAAATCGCCATATAGGTCCCCGGGATGAGGAAATGAATGAGATGCTGAATTTTATCGGAGTGACTTCTCTCGAAGAACTGATTAACCAAACCGTCCCGGCAGATATAAGGTTAAAAGAACCCCTCAGGTTACCTGAAGGACTGACTGAGCGCCGTTATTACAGAAAAATTCTGGAATTGGCGGGTAAGAATAAGGTTTTTAATACTTACATAGGAATGGGTTATTATGATACTATAACTCCGGCAGTAATCTTACGAAATGTATTGGAAAATCCTGTATGGTATACTTCTTATACTCCTTATCAGGCTGAAATTTCTCAGGGCCGGTTGGAGGCATTGTTGAATTTTCAAACGATGATTTGTGAGTTGACCTCAATGGAGATAGCTAATGCCTCATTACTGGATGAGGCTACTGCTGCAGCGGAAGCTATGATCATGATGTATAATATTCGAACACGTGATATGGCGAAGGAGGGATTCAATGTATTACTGGCGGACGAAAAGGTTTGGCCTCAGACTCTGGATGTCCTTAAGACAAGAGCTAATCCACTGGGTATCGAATTGATGGTGAAATCAGTTCATAGTATTGACGTGCCAGACAAGGTTTTTGGAATAATTGTACAATACCCGGATTCTGATGGCGAAATTGCAGATTATGCTGAACTCGTCAGCGTGGCCCATCAAAAAAATATAAAGGTGGCTGTTGCATGTGACCTTCTGTCACTGGCGCTATTAAAACCTCCGGGAGAGTGGGGAGCGGATATCGTCTTCGGAAACAGCCAGCGCTTTGGTGTTCCGATGGGTTATGGCGGGCCTCATGCTGCCTTTTTTGCTGCAAGGGATGAGTATAAGCGAAGTATGCCCGGACGTATCATAGGAGTTTCTAAAGACCTTCACGGTAACAGGGCGCTGAGAATGGCACTGCAAACACGTGAACAACATATTAAGAGAGAAAAAGCAACATCTAATATCTGCACTGCCCAGGCCCTGCTGGCAACAATGGCCGGTTTCTTCGCTGTTTATCATGGATATAAAGGACTGGTAAGAATTGCAGGACGAATTCATAATATTGCTGCTTTCCTGAGTACGGAAATCGAAAAATTGGGATACAAACAACTAAATACCAACTTTTTTGATACACTTAGATTTACTCTTCCGGAATATGTAAAAAGAGAAGATATTGAGTGGCTTTCGACTGATTTGCAAATGAATTTCCGCTATTTTCCAAATAATGAGGTTGGATTAAGTATTGATGAGACAACAAACCGGGAGGATATGACCTGGATTTTGGAAGTTTTTGCCAAAGCTGCAAATAAACAATGGTCAGAAGTGAATGAATACCCTGATGAATCTGAAGTTGATGAGAAATTCAGAAGGGAAAGTAAATTTATGAACCAGGATGTTTTTAATCTTTATCGTTCTGAGACAGAGATGCTAAGGTATATCAAAAAATTGGAGCGCAAGGATATCTCTCTTGCACACTCTATGATTCCCCTGGGCTCTTGTACGATGAAATTAAATGCAGCGACTGAAATGTTGCCCCTTAGCTGGATTGAATTTACAGGAGTGCACCCTTTTGTGCCCAAGAACCAGACCCGCGGATATCACGAAATGATGGAAGAGTTACGTCGTGACCTTGCTGTTATCACAGGAATGGCAGATGTAAGCCTGATGCCAAATTCAGGCGCCGCCGGTGAATATACCGGGCTTATGATCATCCGGGAATATCATAAGAGCAGAGGGGAGAAACAACGTAATGTAGTGTTAATACCTTCTTCCGCTCACGGAACAAATCCCGCCAGCGCCGTTATGGCAGGTATGCAGGTTGTCATTGTAAATTGCGATTCAAAGGGAAATATTGATGTTGAAGACCTGAAAATAAAAGCAGAGGAGAACAAAAATTCTCTAGCTGCAATAATGATCACATATCCATCAACTCACGGTGTTTTTGAATCATCAGTTATTGAAATTTGCAGAATAATTCATGAAAATGACGGACAGGTTTATATGGATGGAGCTAATATGAATGCTATGGTAGGCCTGACATCTCCGGGTCTTATAGGAGCAGATGTTTGCCATCTGAATCTTCACAAGACATTTGCAATTCCCCATGGTGGTGGTGGTCCGGGTGTGGGACCGGTCGCAGTTGCCAAACACCTTGTAAGCTTTCTTCCTTCTCATCCTGTTATGAATAACGGACATATCGGAATAAATGCTGTCTCTGCAGCACCCTGGGGCAGCGCATCTGTGCTGCCTGTTACATACGGCTATATAAAAATGATGGGAGCGGAAGGATTAACACGTGCTTCCTCTGTAGCTATTCTGAATGCAAATTATATAGCAAAAGCATTGGGAGATAATTATGGTATCCTGTATACCGGTGAAAAAGGACGAGTAGCACATGAATTGATACTGGAGTGCAGACATTTCAAAGTTTCTTCCGGAATTACTGAAGAAGATATAGCTAAAAGATTGATGGATTTTGGTTACCATGCCCCAACGCTGTCATTCCCTGTCCATGGAACCCTTATGATTGAACCTACAGAAAGTGAATCTAAAGAGGAACTTGATAAGTTTATTGATGCACTTAATATTATTTATGAAGAAATAAAAGAAATTGAAAAGGGCAAATATGATAAACAGGATAATATTTTAAAAAACGCACCACATACTGCTGAAACAGTATGTTCAGATAGCTGGAACTATAAATATTCAAGAGAAAAGGCTGCTTATCCTGCAGAATGGGTTAGGGAAAATAAATTTTGGGTGCCTGTTGGCAGAGTAGATAATGCCTGGGGTGACAGACATCTTATTTGTACCTGCAGTCCCATTGCTGATTATGAATGAAATAGTATGTTGTGATGATAATTATTTGTTTATAAGATATTAACTTTTGAGTGATAAAATCATTTTAATAATGCCTTAATTTCTAATTTTTTGTTTTGCAATGATAGTATTTCCTAATGCAAAAATAAATCTGGGTCTGAATGTGGTTTCAAAAAGAGAGGACGGATATCATAACCTGGAAACTGTATTTTACCCTATACCTTTTACAGATGGGCTTGAAATGGCAGAAACAGGGAAGGAGGGATTGACAGTTTCAGGTATTCAACCGGATGTGGCATCAGATCAAAATCTGGTATTTAAAGCATACCGCCTTCTGAAGGAGGATTTTGACCTACCTGTCGTCAGGTTTCATCTCCATAAAGTGATTCCCGGTGGTACAGGCCTTGGTGGAGGATCAGCTGATGCCTCTTTTACACTCAAAATGATTAATGAGTATTTTCATCTGAGCCTGAATGTTGAATCCTTGAAAAGGTATGCCTCCCTGCTGGGAGCAGACTGCCCTTTCTTTATTGATAACAGACCTTCATTTGCTGCCGGGAAAGGCGATATTTTAACACCTGTTAATGTAGACCTTTCTCGATATCATATTGTTTTGATCGATCCCGGATGTACTGTCTCCACAAAAGAAGCCTATGAAAATGTAATTCCTGCAAAGCCGGAATTTAACTTGAAAAATCTTGAAAGTTTACCGGTTGAGCAATGGAAGAATTTTGTAACTAATGATTTCGAAAAAACAATATTCCAAAAATATCCCATAATCGGTTCCTTTAAACAATTACTTTATAAATCCGGAGCAGTCTATGCTTCTATGTCAGGAAGCGGATCGTCTGTTTATGGATTGTTCCGTTCATTCCCTGAAAACATTCACAAAATAATACCAAAAGGTATTTTATTCGCCGCCTGAAATCATCCATTCACCGAATAATACACCCTGCTTACATAATTTTCGTATTTTTTAACTAAAAAAAAAGAAACCTTTGCATCAGTTATGTGTCTATTGTATAAACTTTAGTTAAGCGTAATGTTAAAAAATGAAGACTATGAAAACAAAAAATGTAACAAAAAGCCAGATTATTTTTACGACACTGATTATAGTGTTTTTAGTAATGGCAAATATCAGCGCTATTGGAGCCGGTAATAATTCAAGTTCAGATATTGAAGTTGTAGCAGATTCTAAACTTGTGGTAGAGGATTGGATGTTAAAGGGTAAACACTGGAATATGAATGAGAATTATTATGTAATTGAACAGGAAAAGGACCCGGTTGTTAAGGTTGAATCATGGATGCTTGATGAAAATAAGTGGATGTTTGAACCTTTAACTCAAATCGTTGTTTTACATGAAAAGAAACTTGAATTAGAAAATTGGATGATTAACGAATGTTTATGGAATTAGAGAATAGGTAAGTTTTAGGTAATTTAGTTTAGTTAGATCAGGAGGCTGTTGGCAACAACAGCCTTTTGTTTATATAATAATATACAATAGATTAAAACAATATTGAATATCTGAACTGTTTTTTTTAATATTTGTATTATCATTACAGGTAATTTTTTGTCACTGTAAATGTTGAAGAATATTTTTTTGGTGATATTTATATTATTCTGGTTGGTTTTGCCGGCCCAGGATATATCTCTGTCCCAGTTTTATTCCAATCCCCTTTATTTAAATCCGTCATTTGCCGGCACGGCCGGGGTTCCACGGGTTGCTCTCCAGTATCGTGATCAGTGGCACAGTTTCAATAATGCTTTTAATACCTATAGTGCGTCATTTGATTTTCCTGTAAAAAAGCTGCAGGGTGGTCTGGGATTTTATATTCTGAATGATTCCCGTGCATCAAGCAGTTATTCAATGACGCAAATCGATGCAGCCTATTCAGTTAATGTCAGGCTTAGTGAAGAAATATTTTTGCGGGGCGCCATTCAGGCAGGATTACACCGCTATGCCCTTGATGTAAATAATCTTATTTTCCCTGATAATGTTGACCCCACTTATGGGAATCATGGAATTTCAAGAGAACTTGAGTATCTTACAGATCCTGACTTTTCTTTTGCTGATTTTTCCGCCGGACTATTACTTTTTAATAAAAGGTACTTTGGTGGATTGGCAGTGCATCATCTTGCAGAACCACGACAGACTTTTTATTCATTAGGAAGTGATTATGGTAAGCTTGCCAGAAAATATACTGCTCATTTTGGTGCCAAGTTACCTGTTTTTCTATATGGACATCATAGGAAAAAGTTTGACATCTCACCACAATTTGTAATACAAAAACAAGGTAGTTTCGACCAGTTAAATTACGGCATCCTTGCAACTAAGTGGGGAATAACTGCGGGGACATGGTTCAGACAGAATTTTGGGATGAGATATGATTCAGTCATTTTACTAGTTGGGTTCTTTAAAAAAGCCTGGCAATTAACTTATACTTATGATATTACTGTTTCCGGTCTTTGGGGTGAGACAGGTGGAAGCAGTGAAATAAGCCTGGTTTTCTTTTTTAAGGAGGCAGAAAGAAACAGGTATCTTCCATTCTATAATTTTTATGAAGATGAATTCGGAGTTCAGTGAATTTAAAAATGAATTGATTGGTGAACATGGTATGATCATTTATAATTCAGTTATTATCTTATTAATAATACCTGTCCCTTCTGTTCATGATTAAATCCTTGTATATCAAAATACCGGGCAATCCATATATAATTATCCATTGGCGCCGGTTTACCGTCAGGTGTATTCCCGTTCCAATAATCATCGGGAGACTTTGTCTCGAATACTACTTGTCCGTTCCGGCTATAAATTTTCAGGTTAAACCTTAAGGGATCAGCCCCTGTGCCGACCGGCATGAATGTACGGTTTTCTTCAATAGGGCTTCCTGGACGGAATGCTGTTGGAAAGTATAATGTAAATGGTAATATTGAAATAATTTGTTGTGTTGTATCCAGACAACCATAAACAGATTCAGCAATTAACTGAGAGGTGAATTCACCAATTTCTGTATATGTATGAGTTGGATTTTGTGAATCAGAAGAATGGCTGTCACCAAAATCCCAGGAATAAATATCAGCATTTAATGATTCGTTTGTGAATGTAATCCTTGCATTTTCCAAAAGTGCAACGGGGAAATCCACTTCATATGCAGCTTCGGGTTTAGGGTGAACCATTATCCAGCCATTTTTTATTAGTGTGTCCGTGCATCCTGTTTCGGATGACATGGCAAACAATCCTATATCCTTTTCTCCCGGATCGGTATAGGAATAGATATTTGATTCTCCCTGTTCAGGTGGAAGAGAGTCGTTCATCCAGAAAAAGATTAAGTTTTCATCCAGTGGTTCAGCATAGATTTCTGTGGTGAGAGGCTGACAACCTTCCTGATTATCACTTAAAAAATCAAAATGGGGTTTACGCTTAAGTTGAATTTCTAAAGGCTCACTGCGACAGCCGGATTCTTCCACAATAAGGATGGCTGTCCCGGTCGGATTATCTATCACAACCATTATGGAATCATTTCCCGGGCCTGCCTGGTGAATGCCGGTAAAACTCCAGTGACATATGGAAGAATTTGTGTTGTCAGGATAAAAAATAAGAATTGAATCAGGATAACAGATATTTGGATCTGCTGAAACAGATGCCACCGGCGATGGAAGTATATTGATCATGCTGTCATTGTAAAAACTATTTTGACACTGTGTAACCGGATTAGTGACAGTAAGTTTTGCTCCGTATGATCCTGTTTGGGGAAAGTGCTTTTGTACATTCTGAGTTAAAGCAGTAGTTCCATCGTCAAACTCCCATTTGAAATCCACACGGTCCTCAACCAGTAACTTTCCCATGAAGTTTACCGTTAATTCATCACATCCGAATGAGGGGTCAGCCTCCATTGTAAAAACAGGGTTTGCCCCTAATTCTTTTTTGAAAGGTTCACTAGTACAACCATTGTCATTTATATATAAAGAGATATAAGGTGCTTTATCCAGTTTTGCCCCCACTGAAACTATAAATGTTTTCCAGTCAATGGTATCAAGAAACTGGCACCCGTCAAGGTCCCAGTAAAAGTCAGCACTGTCAGTTGCTTCACCATCAAAAATCAACTTTTTACTGTATCCTTCACATTTTGGGTCATCCTCGAAAATAAAATTTGCTATCGGCTTGGGATGAAACCTTACAGAGAAGGTGTCTGCTTTAATGCATCCGTCAGTTGTTTCTAATTTATAATAGATTGTGTAATGACCCCAATCATTAACCTCCACAATTGTTCCCTTGTGTGTTTCGTCTGAAAATTTTATTGATGCGGCTTTATCTGTTTCCCATTTGAAGCTGCCATCA
>CAZJGI010000035.1:8416-33572 GCA_964545315.1 uncultured Prolixibacteraceae bacterium | reverse complement strand
TTCCACATTTTTGGAACTGCCTTTTATGGCTCATCTGGTATCATCAAATATAGTATTAAAACAAATGGTTGTCAAGTTTTTATCCGGTTTTGTATTCACCATATTTCAACCGGGGATATTAACAATTGTTGATATCTCCGGTAACCCTTGCCGGTTATACTTGTTTTATTTATTAGCGGGTGAAAATTCATGACAATCTCCCTTTAAAATCTTCATAGTTAAATTTGCGCACTATACGCAACCGGTTGTCTGTTGTCCAGACAGCGATTGCCGGGTGGTTGACACCGTTGAACATAGTGGTTTTTACCATTGTATAGTGTATCATATCTTTAAAAATTACCTTGTCCCCCGGGTGCAGCTCGGTTCCGAAGTCGTAAACTTCCATAAAATCTCCTGCAAGACAGCTGATCCCTCCCAGCCTGTAAAGATGTTTGCTGTCCTGATCTGGTTCTTTAGCTCCTTCAACAGCCGGACGATAAGGCATTTCCAGAGTGTCAGGCATATGAGCAGTAAATGATACATCCAGAATTGCCGTTTTAATTCCTTTATGTTCAACGATATCCTGTATTGTGGATACAAGAACTCCTGTATCCCATACAAATGCGCTGCCAGGTTCAAGAATAATATTGACATTATACTTTTCCCTGAATTGTTTTAGAATATTGATAAGATGCTGATGATCATATCCTTTACGGGTCATCAGATGGCCGCCTCCCATATTCACCCATTTGACCTTATGCAAATATTTACCGAATTTATTTTCCAGGTGCGAAAGAACTTTAGCAAGGCTATAAGAATCAGATTCACATAAAACATGAAAGTGGATGCCTTCGATGCCTTCAGGAAGCGTGTCAGGGAATTCATTACTTCCCACACCAAGCCTTGAACCTGCAGCACCGGGATTATATAATTCTGTTTTTACATCTGAAAATTCAGGATTTACCCTGATGCCACATGATATTTTATGATTTTGGATTTGAGTTATCTTGAAAAATTTTTCGTACTGGTAGAATGAATTAAATACAATATGGCTTGAATATTTAAGTAACTCTTCAAATTCATTCTCCGGATATACGGGAGAGAACACATGTGCCCGTGTTTTCATCTCTTCAAAAGATAGTCTGGCCTCATTAAGTGAACTCGCAGCTGCCCCGTCAATATACCTGCGCACCAAAGGAAAAACGCTCCACATGGCAAAGCCTTTAAATGCCAGAATAATTTTAATGCCTGCTTCATTTTGTATTCGATTAATCAATTGCAGGTTCTTAATAAACAATTTTTCATCCAAAACGAATGCCGGTGAAGGAATTTCTGAGTAGTTCAATTTATTATCTTATTATAAAGCACAGGATACAGGGTTTAATTATTTGTATATCCTGTGCTTAATGTTTGAATTATAATTCCAGGTCGATGTTGAATTTTTCATTCCATGGGAGGCCATGTTCCCCTATTTTTTCCATGAAAGGATCAGGATCGAATTGTTCGACATTGAATACACCTTTACCTGTCCATTTTCCTGTCAGCAACATCATTGCACCAAGCATGGCAGGAACCCCGGTTGTGTATGAAACAGCCTGTGTGCCTGTCTCTTCAAAAGCTTTTTGGTGGCTGCAGTTATTCCATACATAGTATGTTTGTTCTTTGCCGTCTTTTGTGCCTTTTATACGGCAGCCTATTGATGTTTCACCAACATAGTTTTTCCCCAGATCTCCGGGATCGGGTAGTACATATTTAAGAAATTCAAGCGGGATGACATCTACACCTTTGTATTTGACAGGATCGATACGTGCCATTCCAATATTTTGGATTACACGCAGATGGGTAAGATACTCCTGCCCGAAAGTCATCCAGAAGCGGGCCCTTCTAAGAGTTGGGAAATTTTTTACCAGTGATTCCAGCTCTTCGTGAAAAATCAGATAGGAATCACGAGGACCAATATTTGGATAATTAAGAACTTTTTTTATTTCATGAGGTTCTGTTTCAATCCATTGTCCGTTCTCCCAGAATTTACCTTTTTGCGTGATCTCACGAATATTTATTTCCGGATTGAAATTTGTTGCGAATGGTTTCCCATGGTCTCCTGCATTACAATCAACAATATCAAGATAATTTATTTCATCAAAGTGATGCCTGGCTGCATAAGCGGTATAGATGCTTGTTACTCCCGGATCAAATCCACAACCCAGTATCCCGGTTATGCCTTTTGATTTAAATCTTTCATTATATGCCCATTGCCAGCTATATTCAAATTTAGCTTCGTCTTTTGGCTCATAATTGGCTGTATCAAGATAGTTGACCCCCGTTTCAAGACAGGCATCCATGATGGGAAGATCCTGGTATGGCAATGCAACGTTAATAACTAAATCTGGCTTGAACCCATTGATAAGGTTAACTACTTCTGACACATTATCAGCATTTACCTGTGCAGTCATGATGCGTCCTTTACCCACCTCCTGTGCAATTTTATCACATTTGGATTTAGTGCGACTTGCAAGAAGAATTTCAGAAAAAACCTCCGGATTACCGGCACATTTGGCTGCCACAACGCGGCCAACTCCTCCTGCTCCAATAATTATTACTTTACTCATGATTATAATTGTTTACTAATTTTTAGCTTTGGTTTATAAAATAGTATAATTTCGTATACAAACCTGATTCTGTAAAATCAAGTGAATATAAACATTTTTTAATGAACAAAACAGAACATTACATCGATTTTAATCCTGATGGTACCGGTTTAAGAAACGGTAATTTTATTGGCCTGCCTTTTACCGGTGAATCTGCAAAGGTAATTTTAATTCCTGTTCCATGGGATGTAACAGTATCATATCATGACGGTACTGCTTTGGCCCCGAAGGCTATACTTGACGCTTCTGTCCAGCTGGACCTGTTTGATAATGACGTACCGGATGCCTGGAAGCTGGGAATATTCATGAGGCCAGCTGAACAATCTATATTAAACCGAAGATATGACCTGAGGGGAAAGGCCATTTCATATATTGAGATGCTGGAAAAAGGCAATAAGAAGGGGGCTGAAGAATTTGATGTTCCTGAATATATCGATAATCATTGTGCTGAATTGAATTCCTGGGTTTTCAATGAATCACTGAGTGTAGTCCGGGCTGGCAAAATTTGCGGTATAGTCGGTGGAGACCACAGTGTATCTTTAGGTCTGGTTAAGGCTTTGGCTGACAAGTACAAAAGTTTTGGAATTTTACAAGTTGATGCTCATATGGATATGCGTAAAAAATATCAGGGATTCACTTTTTCTCATGCCTCTGCGTTTTATAATATACTTCAGGAAAGGGCTGTATCAAAACTTGTACAGGTTGGTATCAGGGATTATTGTGAAGAGGAAATAAATTTCGCCTGCTCTGAGAAGGAACGCGTGTCAGTTTTTTTTGATTATCAGTTAAAAGATAATTATTACAATGGAATGTCATGGAATGAGCAATGTGAAATAATCACCGGACAATTACCAGAGTATGTTTACCTGAGCATTGATGTTGACGGCCTTGATCCTAAACTTTGTCCAAATACCGGTACCCCTGTGCCGGGAGGTTTAGATTTCCCGCAACTGGTACATTTTCTGAAAAATATTTTGAAATCCGGTAAAAAAATAATTGGTTTTGATGTTTGTGAAACAGGGAATAATGAATGGGATGCTAATGTTTCTGCCAGAATTATTTATAAAATATGTAATCTTGCCGGAGTATCGCAGGGTTTGATTTAAGCATTAAAGATATTTAATCTTTATCCCGGAAAAGGTGGAAGAATCCCCTTGTCTTCAGCTTTTTATCATCTCTGCCTCTTCCTTCAATAACATAGTAATATACCCCGGGGCTGGCATAACGTCCACCAACACGACCATCCCAAACGGTTGCGGTGTAAGTATCCTTAAATCCCCTGACATCATCACTCTCCCAGTAATGGAGCCTTTTTCCCCAACGGTTGAAAATTTCAATTTTTATACTTTGGGCTGACCAGAATTTAACAACAAAGAGGTCGTTGGTGCCGTCACCGTTAGGAGTGAAGACATTTGGCACTGCTACAAATGAAGTATCAACAATTATATTATCTGTTATGTATGCTGTATCAGAACAGGTAAGTGAGTCTGATATATTTAATGAAACCAGCTTTACAATATAGGTGCCGGAATTTTCATAAGTATAAACAGGATTCTGATCATAAGCAACAACCATTATACTGTCTACAGGCCCCTGGTTATTTTCGGTTTCCTTTTTTATGTCATCAAGGTTCCGGTAAAAATACCAAATATATTGATCCCCGTTTATAGATTGATTGGAGAAATTGACTGTAAGAGGAGCCTCACCCGTGACCGGTTCTGCTGTAAAACCGGCAACCGTAGTTACAGCCATGTATTGAACTATCGTATTGGTTTCACACCCAAAACGGTCATATACCCTGAAAGTATACTCTGTATCATCAGTTGGCAGGTCATATAATTGAATGGTTGACAATGACCCGATTATAACTTCCCCTTCCTTCCATTCTGTTTTGATTCCTCTATCCAGCATAATTTCTGAGTTGTCGGACAGGTCATGATAAATGACAGGATCAGGAGATACTGAGCCTTGCAGCATGAAAGATTCACAATTTGAATTTGAAATCCTTGCATTTGAAGAATTATAGTTATTGAAAATCCATCCGCGATAAATTTCATTGGTTGTACCAAGAGTTATAGAAACACGATAGCAGCCATCTGAAAGTCCTGTAATTGTTGATTCAAGCAAGTCAGTGCTTTCTGAATAATAAGCATCGAAAGTTGCAGTCTCGCTGTTGTATTTTTCCCAGAGAAAAGTTTTTGTGCCCTGCAGAGTGGTATTTGCCTGTAAGACTCCTGCTTCAGAAGTTGAATCAGGAGCGCAGAAAATAAATATGTTATCAGTCTCCGGAAACAAAGGGTATTGTGTTTCAACAGAGGCAGAAGACCCTGGAGCAGTTAGCTGGGCACTGGCAGGCAAAATGTCTGTAAGTAAACAAATAATAATAATAAGATATATAAAACCTGGCTTCTTCTTCATACATTCCAATTCTATCTTTACGCTACAATATTAACGTATAATTTTTATTTAATTGTTTTAATATCCCTGAAAATTCAAATTTATAAGTTCAATAAAATGGTCAGCTAAATATTATTTCAGATTTTACAGGTATATAGTTTGTTAATAAATGGCATGCTAAAAAAGATGTTATCTGTTAAACATCTTCTATTTTTGTTAATTCAATATGAAAATATTTTATAGTGTTTGATTATTTGACTGATTTAAATAAAGCCCAGTATGAGGCAGTTGTTAATACTGATGGGCCTGCATTGGTAATTGCAGGTGCCGGTTCAGGGAAAACCAGGGTTTTAACTTACAGAATTGCACATTTATTAAAAAATGGTGTCCGTCCGGGTTCAATATTAGCGCTGACTTTTACAAATAAAGCAGCCAGGGAGATGAAAGAGAGGATAGCCGGAGTAGTTGGAGAAAATATTTCGCGTTATCTGTGGATGGGGACATTTCATTCTGTTTTTGCCCGAATCCTGCGGATAGAACATGAAATGACAGGATATCCGGCTAATTATACAATTTTTGATGCGGCTGACAGTAAGAATCTTATAAAGACTGTAATAAAGAACTTTAAACTTGACGAAAAGATTTATAAACCCGGAGTGGTGGCATCCAGGATATCCATTGCGAAAAATAATTTAGTAACACCTGCCTTGTACGCCCAAAGCTCAGAGATTAAAAATATAGATCAGAGAATGCAAATGCCTTTGATCTCCGAAATATATCGTGAATATGCCAAACGGTGTTTTTTGTCAGGAGCTATGGATTTTGATGATCTTTTATTAAAAACAAATATTCTTTTTCGGGATCATCCTGTAGTATTGGAGAAGTATCAAAAACATTACAGCTATCTGCTGGTGGATGAGTACCAGGATACTAATTTTGCACAGTACCTGATAGTTAAAAAACTTGCTGACAGACATAAAAATATTTGTGTGGTGGGGGATGATGCACAAAGTATATATTCTTTCAGAGGGGCACGGATCGAAAATATACTCAGTTTTCAATCTGATTACCCAAACCACAGAATTTTTAAACTGGAACAAAATTACAGGTCCACAAGAACGATAGTAAATGCTGCAAACAGTGTTATAGCAAAAAATAAGAGGCAAATTCCTAAAAAGGTTTTTTCTGAAAAGGAAACAGGCGGGTTGATAAAGGTTATTTCTGCATTGACTGATAATGAAGAAGGTTTTTTAGTCACACAGGAGATTGTCGAGACTCAATTACGTGATCATTATAAAAATTTAGATTATGCTATTTTGTATCGTACTAATGCACAATCAAGAATTTTCGAAGAAGCTCTTCGAAAAAGAAATATTCCTTATAAAATCTATGGAGGGTTAAGTTTTTATCAGCGAAAAGAGATAAAAGATTTAATAGCATATTTCAGGATAATTATTAATCCATGGGACAATGAAGCCCTTAAAAGAATAATTAATTTTCCCGCCAGGGGAATAGGACAAACCACACTCACAAAACTGGAGAATGTTGCTGTTGCTGAGGAAACTTCTATATGGAAGATTATTGAACAACTTCCCGGACAAAATAATGCAGAATTAAATAAGGGTACTATCCTCAAAATAGTAAGTTTTTTTGAAATGATACAAGGATTTACCCAACTTGTTAATGAGAAAGATTCTTATGAAGCAGCAAGGACCATTGCCGAGTCAACAGGTATTCTTAAAGAGCTTGGTAATGATAAATCACCAGAGGGTGTAAGTCGGATAGATAATATTCAGGAATTATTAAATGGCATCAGGGAATTTAGTCTCAATGCCAGGGAAGAGGGAAGGTCTGATAAACTTGCTGATTTTCTTGAAGAGGTATCTCTTTTAACAGATCAGGACATGGAAAAGGATGAGGACAGGGATAAGGTTACTCTTATGACTGTCCATTCTGCAAAGGGATTAGAGTTTAAGAATGTATTTGTAGTCGGGCTCGAAGAAAATTTATTCCCTTCAGCGCAGGCACATGAGAAAAGAACACCTGAAGCAATTGAAGAGGAACGCAGATTGTTTTATGTTGCCTTAACCCGTGCAAAAGAGAATGCCTGGCTTAGCTTTGCAAGTCAAAGATATCGCTGGGGAAAACTGGATTTTTGTAATCCAAGCCGATTCCTAACTGAAGTGGACAACCATTATTTGGATGGATATAATTCCATTACAAAGATGAAGCCGGATGAGAAAAGTTATAATGATAATTATAATAAGCCCGGAACATATGAAAAAAATCAGACAGAAAGAGACTATACTATTCCGAAACCCTTTCGTAGAGATGTTCTTATTAATAAAATAAATACAAATAACAGGTCGGCTCAGGACGAAGAGGAGTTTATTGGTGATGATCCGGAAAATATAGTACAGGGGATGACTGTTATGCATCAAAGATTTGGTACCGGCAAGGTACTGAAGGTTGAAGGAACTCCTCCTGATAAAAAAGCTTTTGTGTTCTTTCACAATGCCGGTAATAAACAGTTATTACTCAAATTTGCAAAACTTAAGATTATTGGATAGAGATTATAATTTACAAACCTAATGGCGAAGATTGGATATTGCCGGGAAATGATTAGTTTTGTAATAGTTTATATTATTATTTAACCGGATTAAACAGTTTCAAAATTGAAAGAAATGCCAATTTTTATTGATTACAATACAAAAAGAAAAAAACTTCCTATGCCGGAATATGGAAGGAATATTCAAAATATGGTTGATCACCTGATGACAATAGAAGATCGGGAAAAGCGTAACCGCGCTGCCCAGACGATTATTGACGTGATGGGAAATTTATATCCATATCTCCGGGACGTGCCTGAATTCAAACATAAGCTATGGGATCATCTGGCAATAATGACTGATTTTAAGTTAGATATAGATTATCCTTATGACCCACCTTCACCGGACATTTTACATGAAAAACCTGGTAAAGTGCCTTATAACCAGCATACATTAAAATACAGGCATTATGGTTTGATAATTACAAATATGATAGAGACAGCAATCAAAATGGAGGGTGATGAGCAACGGATACTAATTGAACAGATTGCAAGCCAGATGAAGAAATTATATATTGCCTGGAATAAAGATTCAGTTGATGATGATAAAATATTTCAAGATCTTGAGGAGATGTCAGATCATAAGTTAAAAGTTCCGTCAGGACTTAGACTTGCAGAAGTAAAAGCTGCTCCTCCCAAAAAGAAGAAAAAAAAGAAATAACTAAATCATAGATAATGGCATCATTTCAGGTTGAGGGAGGTTATCATTTAAAGGGATCTTTGGAACCCCAGGGAGCCAAGAATGAAGCATTAGAAGTAATATGTGCAGTGCTTTTAACTTCTTCAGATGTAAAAATCACCAATATTCCTGAGATAAGGGATGTATTTAAACTTATTGATATTCTTAAGGGACTTGGAGTTCAGGTAAACCGATTAAGTAAAGGCACATATATTTTTAATGCAGCTAATATAAATATTGATTATCTGAGAACAGAAGATTATGCAATGCAGGCTGCAACATTGAGAGGCTCTGTTATGATAATAGGTCCGCTGCTTGCACGGTTTGGACAAGGTTTTATTCCTCAGCCGGGTGGTGATAAAATAGGACGGCGGAGAATAGATACTCATTTTGAGGGTCTGCAACGACTTGGAGCTGTTTTTAGTTTTGATGAGAAGAATCGTTATTATTCTGTATCAGCATCGAGGCTGAAAGGTACTTATATGCTTCTTGAGGAGGCATCTGTTACAGGGACTGCCAATATTCTGATGGCGGCTGTTTTAGCAGACGGAATAACTACAATTTATAATGCTGCCTGTGAACCTTATATTCAACAGCTCTGTAAAATGCTGATATCCATGGGGGCAAATATCTCAGGTGTTGGCTCAAATCTATTGACTATTGAGGGATGTAAATCTCTTGGCGGATGTGTTCATCATATCATGCCTGATATGATTGAAGTAGGAAGTTTTATTGGTCTGGCTGCTATGACGGCCTCAGATATCACTATAAAAAATGTTGATGCAGCAATCCTGGGAATAATCCCTGCCTCCTTTAGAAAGCTGGGAATTAAAGTGGAACAGGATGGAAATGATTTGGTAGTGAGTGATACCCAAAACTATGAAATTGAAAATTATATCGATGGTTCAATAATGACTATTTCAGATGCTCCCTGGCCGGGATTAACACCCGATCTGCTGAGTGTCATACTTGTCGTTGCTATTCAGGCAAAAGGAAGTCTGCTGATCCATCAGAAGATGTTTGAAAGTCGTCTGTTTTTTGTCGACAAGCTGATTGACATGGGAGCGCGGATAATTTTATGCGATCCTCACAGGGCAACAGTAATTGGACTTAATAGAGAACATTGCCTGAGGGCGACAAAAATGACATCTCCCGATATCAGGGCAGGAATAGCCCTTCTGATAGCTGCAATGTCTGCTGAAGGCATAAGTGTAATCGAGAATATTGAACAGATAGACCGTGGTTACGAAAATATTGAAACCAGGTTAAATAAAATTGGAGCCAGAATTTCAAGATTATAACCTTAACAATATGAAACGAGCCGGATTATTCACCCTCTTATTAATGTTAATTTCATTAACTTCTTTTTCACAACCTAAATTGGGCATTAAAATTGGGAATAAAGCACCCGACATTACAGGAAAATCATTAGACGGCAAAACAGTAAAATTGTCTGATACAAATGGAAAAGTTGTACTGCTGGATTTTTGGGCAGCGTGGTGCGGTCCATGCCGTCAGGAAAATCCGGTGCTGGTAAGTGTATATTCAAAATATATGAATAAAAATTTTAAAAACGGCAAAGGATTCACTATTTTCAGTGTGTCACTTGACCGCACAGAAACTGCATGGAGAAAGGCAGTTAAAGATGATAAGCTTGATTGGGAATATCATATCAGCGATTTGAAAGGCTGGTATTCCAAATATGCCGCAATTTATGGTGTCAGAAGAATACCATCAAATTTTTTAATTGATGCTGATGGAGTAATAATAGCCACTAATCTTAGAGGACATGAACTGGAAGAAACTCTTCAAAAATTAGTGAAGTAAGTTATGACAATCCTGACTAATAGCTTTGAATTATTACAAATTGGCACTTAAATTCAGAAACAGGTGCCAATTTGTCTTTTATATATTATTGGCAAATTTTTTGTTTATATCGGATACATATTAAAATTAATTGACATGACTGCGGACAATATAACGAACCATGCTAAAGAGAATAAAGAAACCGTAAAGGAAGCAGAAGGACAGCAAGGCAATGCTGAAAACGTAATAACTAAAGACAGAGAAGATGTTAAGGAAGATAAACATGCTGGACATAAGGAGGATAAGAAAAGGAAATCCGGCAAAGAAAAAAGTGATGTAAAAATACAGGAACTGGAATCGAAAGTTCTGGAATTATCAGATAAACATTTACGACTTCAGGCAGAGTTTGACAATTACCGTAAGCGGACAATAAGAGAAAAGGCTGAACTTATAAAATCGGGTGGTGAGGCCGTACTTGAGAGTATATTACCGGTGATCGATGATTTTGAAAGAGCGATCGGCACATTGAAGGAAGTTCCTGATACTGATTCTGTAAAGCAAGGTATAGTCCTTATATATAATAAGTTTAAAGATTTTTTGTCAAGAAATAATGTAAGAGAAATAGAAGCAATACATAAAGATTTTGATGTTGACCATCATGAAGCAATAACTAAGGTACCTGCACCGGAAGAAAAGCTAAAAGGAAAGATTCTGGAAGTGATACAAAAGGGTTATACACTGAATGACAAAGTTATACGCTTTGCCAAGGTTGTGATAGGTGAATAAAATATAATTTTGAAAATGGCGAAAAGAGATTATTATGAAGTATTGGGTGTTGGTAAGGATGCAACAGCAGATGAGATAAAAAAAGCATATCGCAAGCAAGCCCTTAAGTATCATCCTGACAAGAATCCCGGCGACAAGGAGTCGGAGGAGAAATTTAAGGAGGCAGCTGAGGCATATGAAGTACTTCGTGATCCGGAAAAGAAGCAAAGATATGATCAGTTCGGCCATGCAGGTATGGGTGGGTCATATGGTGGCGGATCAGGTTTTGGCGGATTTTCCGATATTGAAGATATATTTTCAGCTTTTGGAGATATTTTTGGCGGACATTTTGGTGGTTTTAGCGGTTTTGGCGGTTCACGCAGCCAAACCACAAGAAGACATGTCAGCAGAGGATCTGACCTTAGGGTTAAAGTTAAACTGAACCTTAGTGAGATTTCAACGGGTGTTGAGAAGAAGATTAAGGTAAAAAAGTATGTAAAGTGCAGTAAATGTAATGGTACCGGAGCAAAAGACAGTACTTCTTATTCCACTTGTTCAACATGCCGGGGTTCAGGTCGTGTTACCCGGATAACAAATACTTTGCTGGGACAAATGCAAACTACTTCAGCCTGCCCGACTTGCCAGGGCGAAGGTAAGATAATCACTGAAAAATGTCATTATTGTGCGGGAGAGGGGGTTATTCGTGATGAGGAGGTTATTACGATAAATATACCTGCAGGAGTTGGGGAAGGGATGCAAATGAATGTATCAGGGAAAGGTAATGCCGCCCGCAGGGGAGGCATGAACGGCGACTTATTGGTTGTAATAACTGAAGAAGATCATCCCGAACTGGTGCGTGAAGGCAATAACCTGATCTATAATTTGTTCTTGTCATTTCCTGAAATAACTTTGGGTACAACTGCCGAGATACCTACTGTCGATAGTAAAGTGAAAGTGAAAATTGATGCCGGTACACAACCGGAAAAAATATTAAGACTGAGAGGGAAAGGATTACCCGATGTTAACGGCTATGGCAGAGGAGACCTTCTTGTTAGAGTTCATGTATGGATACCTAAAAAATTAAGTTCGGAAGATAGGCGGTTACTTGAAAAATTAATGAATTCTTCTTCATTTCAGGAAGGCCCTTCTGCTGAGGAAAAAAGTTTTTTTGAAAAGATGAAGGACATGTTTTAGTGAGATTAACTATAAATTTTCTGCTTTATTTCGGTGAACAGAATAATGAGATTATAGTAGCCTTGTACCCTTGCCGAATGAAATGTGGCTCGCATTTGTGATTAATACCTCTTTTACACCACTCTGTTTTGCACGAAATCCGTTTTCAAGTTTGGGTATCATACCTTTGCTTATCGTACCATTTTCCTGATACTTTTTGAAATGATGCATGTCAAGTTCAGGGATTACACTTTTTTCATCATCAGGATCGAGGAGAACCCCCCGCATTTCGAAACAGTAAACCAGAAATACTTCGAAATAATTAGCCAGCTCGATAGCAATTTCAGAAGCCACGGTATCAGCATTTGTATTAAGAAGATTCCCTTTACCGTCATGGGTGAGGGGAGCAATGACAGGAACTATGTTTTCATTAATTAACCATCGCAGTTCGCGGCTGTTAACATTTTGAATATCTCCCACATAACCATAATCAATATCCCCAACCGGCCGTTTGTTTGCTTTCATTAAATTCATATCTGCACCTGTTAATCCCAGAGCATTACAGCCTCTGGCCTGCAATCCGGCTACAATTTTTTTATTAACAGAACCAGCATATACCATTGTTGCAACTTCGAGCATCGCTTTATCAGTAATTCTTCGTCCGTTAACCATTTGGGTTTCTATTCCGAGTTGTGCAGCAAGATTGGTAGCTGCCGGCCCTCCACCGTGTATGAGAATTTTATACCCGGAAATGGTCATAAATTGATCTAACAGGTTCTGAAGGAACTCGGGGTCTTCAACAACCTTACCTCCTACTTTTATTATTTTTAAATTATCCATAGTCCTTTTTACGATTTAAGATTGAGACTGGGTTGATAAGCCCTGAAGCGTCCCTATCAAACAAATTATATAAAATTATTATCTTTTAAAATTTTGACTTTTTAAAGTGAGATCAGGATTTAAAAAGTTTTGCAATATTACAGCACCTGCTTTGCCACTTTTTTCAGGGTGAAACTGCGTTGCATAAAAGTTGTCTTTATTCAGAGCTGCACTGAATGGAACAATATAATTGCAGACAGCTGCAGTATGCGGGCCCAAACCTGCAAAATATGAATGAACAAAATATACATATTCATTTTCAACAATTCCTGCAAACAGGTCACTATTTAATCCGGTTATGGAATTCCAGCCCATATGAGGAACTTTCGAAGTATATTCCTCACCCGGTGAGGGCCTGAATTTTTTTACTGTTTCATTAAATATTCCAAGACATTTAATATTACCCTCTTCTGAATAAGAACACATTAGTTGTAATCCAAGACAAATTCCCAAAACAGGTTGTTTGAGGCTCAAAATTAACTTATCCAGTTTATTGGCATAAAGGTATTCCATTGTTTTCGTTGCTTCTCCAACACCCGGGAAGATTACTTTATCTGCATTCCTTATCTTTTCATGATCATCTGTGATCTCTGCATCTATTCCTAACCTGTTAACAGCATTTTTTACTGATTCAATATTACCGGCATTATATTTAATAATTACTACATTCATATAAAAGTAATTTAATTAATTAAACACTACTGTTCTGTTATTATATACCAGTATTTTTCTTTGTAAGTGTTTATATACTGCCTGGGAAAGAACTATTTTTTCAAGGTCACGTCCCTTACGGATAAGGCTTTGAACAGTATCAAAGTGACTGCATCTGGTCACATCCTGTTCAATAATAGGGCCTCCATCCAGCTCCGATGTAACATAATGGCTGGTTGCCCCAATTACCTTTACACCTCTGTCGTGGGCCGCATGATATGGTTTAGCGCCGGCAAATGCCGGAAGAAAGGAGTGGTGTATATTGATAATTTTATTGGGAAACTGCCTGGTAAAAGATTCTGATAGTATTTGCATATAGCGTGCAAGAACAATAAAATCTACTTTGTAGTTCTTTAGTAATTCTAATTCCTTTTGTTCCTGTTCTGTTTTATTCTCTTTTGTCAATGGAAAATAATAGTAGTCTATTCCAAACCTTTCGGCAACAGGTTTAAGTAATTCGTGGTTGCTAATGATCATAGGTATCTCAACATCCCATTCACCTGCTGTATAACGTGCCAGAATATCGAACAGACAATGTGGCATTTTAGAAACAAAAAGGGCCATCCGTGGTATTTCGTCATAGAAGTATAACCACCACCTCATATTTAATGGGTTGCCTATCAAGGTATTAAAATATTCTCCTATTTTATCTTTAGGAATAGCAAATTGTTCTAATTCCCACTCAACCCGCATATAAAAAATATGCTCTTCCCTGTCTACATGCTGATCAAGATAAATGATATTGCCACGGTTATTGTTCAGAAATTCTGTTACTGTAGCTAAAATTCCCTGCTTGTCGGGACAGTAAATGAGCAAAATTGCAGTATTCTTTTTTTCTCTCAGAGGCTTAATCGTCTTCACTGGATGAATTTAAACAATTTAATATATTACAGTATTTTATATGACACCCTTGGTTGTTGGTATCTGTATATTTCCCGGGTCATGTTTTACTGCTGCTTTTAATGCTTTTGAGAAGGACTTAAAAACAGCTTCTATTTTATGATGTTCGTTTGTTCCTTCAGCTTTAATATTCAAATTACATAAAGCGGTATCAGAGAAGGATTTAAAGAAATGCATAAACATTTCTGTAGGGACATCCCCAACTTTTTCCCTTTTAAATTCAACTTCCCAAACCAGCCAGGGACGGCCTCCAAAATCGATAGCCACGGAAGCCAGCGAATCATCCATTGGAAGAGAGAATCCATACCGTTCAATTCCTCTTTTATCTCCCAATGCTTTTTTAAAGGCTTCACCAAGGGCCAGGGCCGTATCTTCAATGGTGTGGTGTTCATCTACCTCAAGGTCGCCTTTTACATAAATATTGAGGTCGAATCCTCCATGCCTTCCTATTTGATCAAGCATATGGTTGAAAAAGTTAAGGCCGGTTTTTATATTAGATTTCCCGGTTCCGTCAAGATTTAGTGTAACTGTTACATCAGTTTCATTGGTTTTGCGGTTGATTTCTGCTATTCTTGCCGGAGCAGCCAGGAATTTGTAAATCTCATCCCAGTGTGAGGCTACTAAAGCGCAGTAATTCTCCAGTCCCTTCTTTTTAAGTTGTTCTGTTAAACTGCCATCATTTAAGAGTATGCCACGGGCTCCGAGGTTTTTTGCCAGCTCAATATCAGACAAACGGTCACCAATTACATAACTGGAGGCCAGGTTGTAATCCTCTTTCATGTATTTACCCAACAGACCTGTTCCGGGTTTTCTGTTTGGGGAGTTATCTTCCGGTTTGCTTCTATCGATCAGAATATCATCAAACAGGATATCTTCATTTTTAAATGCATTAAGCATTTTATTATGGGCAGGCCAGAAATGATTTTCAGGAAATGAACTTGTGCCAAGTCCGTCCTGATTGGAAACAATAACAAATTCGTACTCCTTCAGCTTCTGTATTTTATAAAGACTTCTGAATACTCCCGGGATAAATTCAAGCTTTTCGAGTGAGTCTATTTGTTCATCACTTGGTTCATATATCAATGTTCCGTCACGATCAATAAAGAGTACCTTCTTCATATAAGTTCATTTAAAGCTTTAATTAAAATTTCATTTTCGTGAGCTGATCCTATAGTTATTCTCAGGCTGCCTTCACACATATGCACTTTAGTACGGTCACGCACTATTATCCCACGCTCCATCAGGTAGCTGTAAATTCCGCGGGCATCATGCATTTTCACAAGCAGGAAGTTTGCATCAGAAGGGTAAACTTTAATTACAAACGGAAAATTTTTAAGCATTTCAACCATTTTATTTCTTTCATTAATGATCAGCCTTACCCATCTCGCTACTTTCCCCTTGTTTCCCAGGAGTTCCATAATTTTTTGCTGTACCAGTATATTCAGGTTGTAAGGATATTTAATTTTTGTAAGTACAGATATTATTTCCGGTGATGCAAATGCCATTCCCAACCTCAGGCCTGCCATTCCCCATGCCTTGGAAAAGGTTTGTAATATTACAAGGTTTTGAAAAGACTTCAATTCCGGTAGTAATGATCTGCCAGGAGCAAAGTCTATATATGCCTCATCCAGCACAACAATTCCTTTGAAAGCTTTAATGATGTCTTTGATGTCATCTCCGTTAAGGATATTACCTGTAGGGTTATTGGGAGAACAGAGATAAAGTAGTTTGCTGTTTTTATCAACAGCTGACAATATTCTTTTTACATCTAATTCAAAGTCTTCGGTAAGTGGAACTTTCTTTACCTGAATATTATTGATCCCTGCTGCAACCTGATACATGCCGTATGTAGGATCAATAGTAATGATATTATCGGTTCCCGGTTCACAGAAAGCCCTTATAAGAAGGTCGATAGGTTCATCACTTCCATTTCCGAGGAATAACTGGTCCGTATGCACTCCTTTAATATTTGCCACCTTCTTTTTTAATAATCTTTGCAAAGGATCAGGATAACGGTTAAATGGCTGGTTGAAAGGATTCTCATTTGCATCGAGAAACACCATAGCTTCGCCTGAAAATTCATCTCTGGCAGATGAATAGGGTGAAAGATTGAGTATATTTTTTCTTAGCAGGTTATTTATATCCATATCTGTATCTATAATTTGGTTAAAATCTTATTCATTCTAATCGCAACAGCATTTTTATGAGCTGTTAGTTCTTCTGCTTCGGCCATTATTTCTACCACCGGCCCTATTTTTTTCAAACCGTTTTTTTTGATTTCCTGAAAAGTGATTTTTTTCATGAAACTATCGAGGTTGACTCCGTTGTGTGATCTGGCCCATCCATTTGTTGGCAGTGTATGGTTTGTGCCCGAAGCATAATCTCCTGCACTTTCCGGTGTCAGGTTTCCCAGAAAAACAGAGCCTGCATTTATCACTTTATCAGCCAGTTCAATATAATCTGTGGTAGATAGGATGAGATGTTCAGGGGCATATGCATTTATCATTTCGATTGTGTCCTGTCTGTTCTCAAGTAAAATAATGACACTGTTTTTTAATGCTTGTTCTGCTGTCTTTTTCCGTGGAAGATTTTCCAATTGGAAATTGATTTCACTTTTTACTTGTTCTATCAATTTCATGCAGTCGGTGATCAGCACAACCTGGCTGTCAGTTCCGTGTTCAGCCTGTGACAACAGATCAGAAGCTACAAATGAAGGAATAGCTGACTTATCAGCAACAATCATAACTTCAGATGGGCCGGCCGGCATATCAATAGCTGTATGGCTTAGGCTTACCAACTGCTTTGCTGCAGTGACATACTGATTGCCGGGGCCAAAAATTTTATCTGCTTTCGGGACACTATCTGTGCCGAAAGCCATAGCCCCAATAGCCTGTACTCCTCCAAGTTTAAATACTTTTTTTATTCCTGTTAGTTTAGCCGCATAGAGTATTGCCGGATTTACACTTCCATCCTTTGCCGGAGGGGTGCACATAATAGTTTCCTTACAGCCTGCGATCCTTGCCGGAATTGCGAGCATCAATACAGTAGAAAAAAGTGGGGCAGACCCTCCGGGTACGTAAATACCTGCATTTTCAATGGGAACGGCTTTTTGCCAACATAATACCCCGGGCATTGTTTCTACTTTTTTTATTTCCTGTATTTGTGATGCATGAAAAACTTCAATATTTTTTGCAGCTACTGATAAGGCTTCTTTCAAAGATGTTGAAACATTAGATTCTGCATAGCTAAACTCCTTTTCTGTGACTCTGAAATCTTCCAGTTTAACTCCGTCGAACTTGATTGTGAATCTGCGTAGGGCCTCATCTCCATCTCTTTCTATCTCATCTAAAACAGATTTTACTTCTTCAAACAGGCCGGTAACATCAAATTGGGGACGCTTCAATATCTCAGGCCATATTTGTTTGTCAGGATTTATTATTGTTTGCATAATTTTAAAATATCTTGAATATTATCACTTTTCCGGCATTCATTCTATAAAAAAAAGCCTGCCCCGTATGGCAAGCCTTTTTAGTATCTTTCAGGAAATCTGACATAATAACTCCAACCTGCCAACCTTTAGGTCTGCCTGTTGTGTCCGTGATGTTCCATTGCGTAATTCATGTTTAACTAAATATTGTTTTAACCATTACAATGATAATGATTAATTTGAATAAGTGCAATGCTTAATTGTAATTAAAGATAAATCTTAAAAATAATTTATTAAAATATTTTTATTGTTGTGAAAGCACCTTCTCAGCCATTGCCAGATAACTATCTATCTGGTCTTTTTCTTCAAAGCCTATGATCATCATATTAACACTACCCAGCCCTGATACAAACCGGAATGAATTTTCAACTTTTTCAGGATCATTTCGTAACTTTCCGTTGCCAACCAATTTCATCCCGATAACACCTTTACCTGCTTTGTGCAACTTGTTTATAACGCTAATAACTTCTTGTGGATCAGGCTTATCCATTACCATTCCATATGGGTTAATACGCACATGGACTACGTCAGTCCATTTATTTTCAACTGCAGCTTTCATTGCATCCAGTGAATGAACAGATACCCCATGGGCTTTTATGATCCCCTTTTGTTTGAGTTTCTCGAGGATGTCCATTTGTTTTTTTTGAGATTCAGTCCAATCATTATCTACCATACAGTGAATTTGAACTAAATCGAGGTAATCTGTTTTAAGTTCCTTTCTGAACCTGTCAACCACAATATTTGCATCAGGGCGTTCAGGTTCAGGAATACCCCCTGTTGGAAGTACCCATATTTTAGATGAAATGATAACTTTTTCCCTGTCGACTTTTGCAAGTGCTTCAGCTACCAGGTCATGAGTGCCGTAGCTGTCAGCACAATCAAAGAATCTGATTCCCCTTTCATAACCATACCTTAACAATGAGATGCTTTTTTGTCTTTCCTGTTTTGTAAGGAAACAGGTGCGGTTATTTGCATGAACGCCTGTACCGAATCCGATGAGAGTTGGCTTCAGGCCTGAGTGGCCCAGCTTAACTTTTTGCAGAGGATCTGAATTTCTAAAAAGTGTATTCTCTGCCCCTAAAGGATTGGAAAACAACATATGTGCTGTTCCCAGGGATAATGCACGAAGAAAGTTCCGCCTGTTGAAATTTATATTATTATCCATAATTATTCATTTTTATTTGAAAAGATACTTTTGAATTTGTCAAAAACATTTGTCAATCGATTAAATTCTTCTGTTAAAGTAAAACCTACACCTTGTGTATAGGGTGCTGTTTCATATATTAGGTTATTATTGGAGCGGTTATAGGCTTTTAGTTGTATTTTTCCACTTGGATTAAGTTTAACATTGATTTCAAAATCACCAACCAGTTCACTGTTATTGGTAGAATTTGGATTATTGTTGTTTCCAATGTTCCCATTTATGGTGACGCGGTCGTTAAACATTTGTGTACTAAGGGCTAATTCAATCTCATCATTAGTTATTTGGTTACCGGGGCGGTAATTCAGTCCGATATCTACATTATTGCTTATCTGAGATAGCCAGTTACTCAGCTGATTTGAAAAAAGTTCGCTTGCCGTTGTGCCTATAAGATTTGGATTTTGAGCTTCATAGGTTCCTCTCAGATACTCCGGAGTGTAGAATTTTCCAAGAACTACAAGTGAGAGTATTTGCTTATTCATTTCCTCCTGCGTATTGAAGAATTGTCTTAATTCATCAACCAATCTGTCTTCTACTGAGGGGAAATTAATTTCAAAGTCTATTACCGGATTTGATAATTCTTCTGAAAGAAGTATATTGCATTCAACAGGAATCCGCTGACTTTGATAAATATTATCGTAGGTATTAACCAGAAGATCGTAAAGTGAGGCTTTTAACTTATAAACAGCTTTAATGTTAATGTTGGCATTATAAGGGTCACCTGACCAATATATTGTACCTCCCTGTTGTATCGTAAAACGTTTATTGATAACATTTTGAAGTGTAAAGAGGTAGTCACCCCTTTCAACGGTATAATTTCCTGTAAGTGTTATATTTCCATCCTTGTCCATGCCAAAAACAAGCAGCCCCTCACCCTGGGCTTTGATAACATCGCCAATCTGGGAATTATATATCAGCTGCACCCGGGCATCCGGTGTGGCCCTTATTGTCAGGTTTAGATTGAAATCATTATCAAATCTGTTGGCAAACAGAAATTCTTGTTTGGCGGGATCTTCCGTAGATACAAACTGGATGAAATCGTATCTTTCAAGTTCACTCTCATTTTCCAGTGAAATATTTACATTTGTCCCCTGTAATGTTGTGCCTGAACCACTTAAGTTTACTTTTTTACCCCTGCCGGTAATATTAAGCCTCCCATTGGCAATTACCTGTCCGTAAAATCTGGGATTATTACCCGCGGTGGTATTGATGGCAGTAATTTTATTGCTGGTGACAGACAGGTTATAAATCATGTTTTGAAAGTTATCATGTACAATAGTACCATTAAAAATGCCTCTGTTACCTGCTATATCACTAAAATTAATGTTGTCGAAATGTATCGTGTCTCCACTAAATCTTACTGAATCCGTAAAATGGTAACTAACCTTAACGTAATCTACTGTGAGTCCTGCATTGAGGCCCTCCAGTTTGCCATCCATCAATATTTTATCCGGTCTCCCATATATTTTTAAGTTTCCTGAAGACTCTCCATGAAAATTGGAAAAATTCTTTCTTATCAGCGTTTCCAGTATTACCACTGAGAATTTATCAAAATTAGCATCGTAGTTGATCTCATTTTTTACGGGATCGTAGTATCCCCTGGCATATAAACTTTGGCGATTTCCAGAGTTAGCTTTTAATTCTGAATTGAGTATTGATTCATCTGTATCCCACTGATTTGTAAGCGTAATATCTCCAATTTCCCTGTTTTTAAAGCTAAAATCATCTATGTTAAAATTTGAAAAGAGAATACGTTTGCCGTAAAAATCAACCAATCCTGCAGAACCATTCAGAATACCTTTTAAGGGTAATTCTTTTTGAAAGTAATTGCTGAATTTGCCCAGATCAATATTATTCAGATGAAGTGTCAGGATATCAGAGAGGTCTTTACCTATTTTTCCATTGATATCAATGTTTTGACTTCCACTGAAAAATTTAAGATGATTAATTTCAATGGATGAACTGTCGATCGTTGCAGTAAATGGATTTATATTCCATATAGAATCAGCAATGTGTATTGTAGTTGGCTCCCATTGGAGATCAATATGAGGATATAAACCCGAATCCATTTTTGAAAATACAGCTTTCGTTAAAATTTCACCACTGTACGACATGTTTAATGTATCGCCCCAGGAGATCTGATTGTTAATTACATTATCAGAGATTTTTGAATCAACTGTCAGGTTTTCCAGGTGCATGCCATTTTTAAACAGTATTTCCCCGAATCTCAATCTTGAGGCATAGGAGTCCTGACCGGGAGAATTGCCAATGAATATATTTTTAATAAATAAATTTTCTGAGCTCATTCCCGGTATACTGCCCTTAAGCTCGAAAAAAGAATTTTCTGAATCGACAACTCCATACAGCAAGAATGGTGTTTCTATTTTATATCCTGGTACAAATACCGTTAAAAGGTCATCAAGGTTTTTAACATCCAACTGATACCCGAATTTATTTTCTTTAGCTTCAGCGAGAATTTCATAATTAATTGCAGGAATATAATTATTCAGGCTTTTCTTAAGCGCATTAACTATATTTTGAAAATAGTAATTCCCATTTATTTCGACATCGAAAAAATCGGAAGTAAAGGAAAGGTATTTTACCGGGCTGCCGGTTATGGACCTCAGTTCCAGTCCTTCGAGGTCAATATCTCCATTTTGGTTTTTGTAAAATCCTTTCTCAACCAGGATTGATCCTGCGAGATTATCCAGTTTATCACCTGAAAATTTGGCATTCATAAGAAAGGCTAATTCTGAATCAGGATAGTGTTTACTCAGATTAAGCATCCCTGGCAGTGCTTTCTTAAGGTCGAGACGGAAATCAAAAACCGGTACTTCAGGGTTTAAATTTATTTTTCCAAGAAAATCAAATTCGAGGTTTGGGTCATCCATCATCACAAGTCCATCGAACATTTTATTATTCAATATTCCGTCAAACCTGATATTTTCATAATTGTATTTATTAATATCTATGCGGTTAACATCTCCTTCAAAAGCACCTGCCACTGACCGGCTGTTAGGGTTGAACATACCGTCAACCCTTCCATTAAAGGTTATTGAACCTATAGCATCTATATTAAAAAGCCCTCCAAGCTCAAAGTTTTCAGTAGCAATTTTTCCTTTATAAAGGATAATACCGTTTTCGTCAGGTACTACAGCCAGGTCTGTTATCAGACTCCCCATGCCGCTCTTTAAGGTTCCAAAAGTTACAAAATCTTCAAAAAAACCGGTGAAATTACCTTTATAAGTAAGCAAGCCAGTTTCATAAAATGACTCGGGAAAGTTAAGATACTTAAGTCCGTTCTTCGATGGCATCTTAATAGTGCTCAAATCCTTAAATGTAGTTTGAGAATTTTTCAGGTCGAGGAAAAGGTACATAGATTGAGGATCGGAGATCCCGTTTGCATAAAAATCTAAAGTGGCTGAGGTGTTTTTCCCTGCAGATAATTTTATATTTTTTCCTTTGAGATCGTTTACATCCCCATAAATTTGTCCTGAAAAATTTATAACCTCATCCATTCCCCGAAGTGACGGGAAAAGTATGGCAATGTCATAAAAACTAATTTTTGAATCCTTAAATGTACAATCCAGACGCAGAAGTTGTGGATTTTCAGATTTCTTATCAGGCAATTCTATTAAAAATTCACTGTTGTTAATAGCCGACCTGCCTGTCCCCATATTGAAGTCAGTCAATTCTATCCTTTTTCCGGTATAAGAGAATCCTGCAGATAACTGGTTTATACGGAATTCATCTCCTTCATTTAATGTAAAATTGTTGATATTCCAGTAAAGTGAATCCTCTATATAGGACAGATTGGAAAGATCGAAGTTAACATCATTAATATTGATGGGTTTATTATCTTGTATGTACAGATCATTGAATGTAATATCCGATTTATTAAACCGGAAACTATTGCATTTGAAATTCCATCCGGAAGGTTTTTTATCAGGAGTTTTTAAAGAGTCCAAAATAAACTGAAAATTAAGGTCTTTCGTTGTGTCTCTTTTTATATTAATATGACTGTTTAAAAATGACAGCTGGCTTAGGGATATTAATTGTTTTTTGAATTTTATGCTGTCAAGACCGGCATAAATTGTTTCTGCATAGAAAAGTGTATCCTCCCTCTGGTCTTCAACTAAAAAATCCTTAATTACGATAGTGTGGAAAAATGAAATATTCACTTTACCGACAGTGATGTTAGTGTTTATCTTGTTGGATAATTTTTTAGCCAGCAGCCTTGTTAAAATAGTCTGAACACTATTTGTCTGAAGCGCTATATAACCGGCAACTGACAGTCCGGTTATGAATGCCAGTGCAAAAAGTAATATTTTCCAGCCTTTTTTGATATTTTTGTAATTTTAAATTATGCCAACATAAATTAATTCAAGAACAAAATTATGAATATTGTCTATGTTTTATTAACCTATAATAGTTAATATTTTTAGAATATTGAATAATTGGCAATACCAATAATCTCTAATTAAAATAACGTACAAATTTAGTTCCATAATATGGGAAACAGAAAAAAGAGTCATATTACCATTTTAGGCATAGAATCCTCCTGTGATGATACTTCTGCAGCCGTAATACGCGACGGTTACATATTATCAAATGTGATAGCGGGGCAAAAGGTTCATGCGGAGTATGGAGGAGTGGTTCCCGAACTGGCCTCCCGGGCACATCAGCTTAATATTATTCCTGTTGTGGATCTTGCAATAAAACATGCGGAGGTTTCTAAAAATGATATATCAGCTATTGCTTATACTATCGGTCCGGGATTAATGGGTTCATTATTAGTTGGCACTTCCTTTGCAAAAGGATTTGCACTGGCCGCCGGCATCCCGCTGATAGGTGTAAACCATCTTCAGGGGCATGTACTTGCAATGTTCATAAGGAAGAGTTCAGAAGTTTACAATCCTCCTTCGTTCCCATTTTTGTGCCTACTGGTTTCCGGAGGAAATTCACAGATAATTTTAGTCCGGGATTTTTTAAAAATGGAGGTTATTGGACAAACTATTGATGATGCTGCCGGCGAAGCTTTTGATAAATGTGCCAAAGTTATGGGATTACCTTATCCGGGAGGCCCTCATGTTGATAAGCTGGCAAGGAGTGGTAATGCTGAAAAATATGCGTTCGCAAAACCCCGTATCCCAAAATTGGATTACAGCTTCAGTGGATTAAAAACCAGTTTTTTATATTTTTTACGTGATCAGTTGATTGAAAATGAAAATTTTATTGAAGAAAATAAAAATGACCTCTGTGCATCTCTTCAACATACAATAATCGATATTCTGTTGGATAAACTTAAGAAAGCAGCGATAAAAACAGGAATAAAGGAAATTACAATTGCAGGGGGAGTATCTGCAAATTCAGGTCTGCAGGACAGGCTTCGGGAATATTCAAAAAAATATGGATGGAATATTTACATTCCTGAATTTGAATATACTATGGATAATGCGGCAATGATTGCAATAACAGGTTATTATAAATACCTGGCAAATGAATTTTCAACTCCTGATGAAGTACCTTTTGCCCGGTCAGTGTTATAGCAATAAAAATTAGGATATTATGGCGCTTTTATGCTGCCGTAATATGACATGACCTGCCTGTTGGTACTGATAATATTTAATGTGGCATAACCAGGCTCTGAAATATTGAAGATAAAACTTATATGGTCTTGTCTGTTAACTACATCAAAAATTATTTGATAACCATTTTTTACCTTTTTTATTTGAATATTTTCAACCGGTAGTATAAAGTCAAATGCAGAATTTCTGCCACCGTAGTCAACATGATAAGCCACTCCGTAAAATGGAAGATACGACGTTACGGTATCATTTTTTAATTCAACATCAAAAGAGAAATCAAGCTGTATACTTCCCCCACCCATAGGTATTGCATGAGTTGGTGTAAAGAGAAATTC
>CAZJGI010000035.1:0-8316 GCA_964545315.1 uncultured Prolixibacteraceae bacterium | reverse complement strand
CTTACCATTAACTTCAGCCGACGGATACAATGCATTTATTGTTACTAAATAGCTATTCCTTATCTGCTTATATAGTATCCTCAAAAATTATTCCGTATTTTTAAGCTGAATTAATCTATTTTATGATGAAGTATATAGGAGCTCATGTCAGTGCTTCCGGTGGTGTTGAAAATGCACCTTTGAATGCACATAAGATTGGTGCTACAGCCTTTGCGTTTTTTACAAAAAACCAACGACAGTGGCAATCGAAACCGTTATCAGATGAAAATATAAAACAGTTCAGGGATAATTGTGAAAAGTATGGATACTCTGCTCAACAAATTCTGCCACACGATAGTTACCTTATAAATCCTGGACACCCTGAAGCTGATAGTTTAAAGAAATCCAGAGATGCCTTTCTGGATGAAATGCAGCGCTGTGAGCAGTTAGGGCTTGACAGGCTGAACTTTCATCCGGGAAGTCATCTGAATTTAATAAGTGAAAAGGATTGTCTGGCAATTATTTCAGAATCAATAAACATAGCGCTTGATACAACTTCAGGAGTTACTGCTGTGATAGAAAATACCGCAGGCCAGGGCACTAACCTGGGATATTCATTTTCACATCTTCGTGATATTATTGATCTTGTAAAGGATAAGGGCAGGGTGGGGGTTTGTATAGATACATGTCATGCATTATCAGCCGGATATAATATTACAACCAAAGAGGGATTTGAGACAGTCTTTAAGGTATTTGATGAACAGATAGGTTTCAAATACCTGCGGGGAATGCACCTAAATGATTCCAAAAAAGAACCCGGATCAAGGGTTGACAGGCATGCAAGCCTTGGAAAGGGATCCCTGGGTACTGAGGTTTTTAATTATATAATGAATGATAAACGTTTTGATGGTATCCCGTTGATATTGGAAACGCCTGATGAAAAATTATGGCCGGAGGAGATCATGTTTCTCAAAAATCTTATCAAATAATTATTACCTGATGTCCAAGGTCCAGTTAATTAATCATTTAGTGTATTGCATAGATATTATATAACAAATATACACCACACAGTTGATGCGGATTTGTAATCCGCCATTACTGCCATTGCTAAATAGTGATATGGTTCGGATTATAAATCCGAACCAGCGGAGGATATTATATGACAAATTTATGGTTCCTTTTTGTTTAAAAGAGTCGGATAAATTGTTTTAGTAATTCAGGGCTGGTTGCGTAATATAATATTTTATAGTTTTAATTTCAGATTATTTAGTTCATTATTAATGATATTCATTTCATCATCCGAAATTTTAATTTTAGTTGCTGCTGCATTTTCAGCAGCCTGATTTGCATTTCGTGCTCCAGCCAGTACACAGGTAATTCCCGGCTGATCGAGCGTCCACCTGAGAACCAGTTGGGCAAGGGTAGCGTTTTTCCCTTCAGCTATTGGCTTTATCTTATCCAGAAATGTCTTTATCAGTGAGATATTAGGTTCTTTATAAAAGGGGGTACCCGGCCTGTGGTCACCTTCCCTGAATTTATAACCGGCAGTTATTTTACCTGTTAATATTCCTCTTTGAAGAGGGCTGTATGCTATTATTGCTTTATTGTTTGAAATACAATGGGGGATAAGTTCTTTTTCGATATCTCTCAGTACCATACTGTAAGGCACCTGATTGGATGTAAGTTTAAAGAACTTGTCTGCTTCTGCAAATTGCCGGGTGTTATAATTACAAACACCTCCTGCCCTTATTTTTCCGTGGGTCTTTAAAATTTCAAGTGCTTCCATGGTCTCCTCAACCGGTGTGCTGGTATCTGCCCAGTGCTGCTGATACAGATCTATTGTGTCAATACCTAACCTGCGTAAAGATTCATCACATTCTTTAAAAATACTTTCCTTTTTCCCATTGCGATAAATAGATAATTCCCTGCCCTGGTTATCCATCGTTTTTTCAAAGTGCATTTGGCCTGATTTACTATCCCAGCGTAATCCGAATTTAGTCATCACCTGTACTTTATCAGTCTTTCCCTTAATAGCTTTTCCGACAAATTCTTCACTTTGTCCAAAACCATAAACAGGAGCAGTGTCGATAGTTGTTATACCAAGGTCTATTGCCTTTTCAATCGCTTTAAGCGAGTCTTGTTCATTAGTGCCGCCCCAGAACCAACCTCCTATTGCCCAGGCGCCAAAAGCTAACCTTGTTATTTGTAAATCAGTTCCGGGAAGAGTAATTGTTTCCATTATATATTATTTTATTATTTAACTTATTGAACTCCAATCAAATGTGTTTAGTGTACTTATCATGTTCTGTCTGAGAATTTTATTTTCTTCACTCTGCAAAAAGGGATCTTTATCGAGTATTTCTGAGGCAGTGGTCCGGGCAAGCTTTAAAATTTCAGTATCCTTGCTCAGGTTAGCGATTTTCAGGTCGAATCCCATTCCGCTTTGCTGTGTTCCTTCCAGGTCACCCGGGCCTCTTAATTTCATATCCATTTCGGCAATTTCAAATCCGTCGTTTGTGCGAACCATTGTTTCCAGCCTTTTACGGCTTTCATTACTTATTTTATAAGATGACATAAGAATACAATACGACTGGTCAGCCCCTCTGCCGACCCGGCCCCGAAGTTGGTGAAGCTGTGATAATCCAAACCTCTCGGCATTCTCAATTACCATTACTGATGCATTAGGCACATCAACCCCCACCTCTATCACAGTTGTTGCTACAAGGATCTTTGTCTCTCCGGTTTTAAATTTTTGCATTGCATTTTCCTTTTGCACCGCTTTCATCCTGCCATGTACAATTCCGGTTTTAATGTCCGGGAAAACTTCAGAAATATGTCTGTATCCATCTTCCAGGTTTTTTAAATCCATTTTTTCAGATTCAGAGATCAGGGGATATACAATATAAATTTGAGTACCTTTTGCCAGTTGTTGTCTAAGGAATTCGTATACCTGTTTACGGCGGTTTTCATAGAAATGCATAGTTTCTATAGGTTTTCTGCCAGGAGGAAGTTCGTCTATAACAGATACATCCAGATCGCCATAAACTGTCATGGCCAGTGTCCGGGGAATTGGTGTGGCAGTCATTACCAAAACATGAGGAGGGATAAAATCATTTTTTTGCCAAAGTTTTGCCCTTTGGGCAACTCCAAAGCGGTGTTGTTCATCGATTACCACAAAACCCAGATTGTTGAAATTTACTGTGTCTTCAATTAATGCATGTGTGCCGATCAAAATGTGTAATCTTCCTGTATCCAGTGATTCATGTATATTTTTTCTGAGGCTGGTCTTTGTTGATCCTGTGAGCAGATCTACTCCAATATTCATTCCTTCCAGAAATTTGGTAATCGAATAGTAATGTTGTTGAGCCAAAATTTCTGTCGGGGCCATCAGACAACTTTGGAAACCGTTGTCCATGGCCAGTAACATTATCATTAAGGCAACCAGAGTTTTGCCGCTTCCGACATCACCCTGAAGTAACCTGTTCATTTGAATGTTGCGGTTTACATCATGTCTGATCTCCCTGATGACCTTTTTTTGAGCATCAGTAAGTTTAAATGGAAGGAAATTCTTATAAAATGTATTGAAATTGTATCCAACCTTTTCAAATCTGTATCCCTTGAATTTATTTTCACGGTTATGTTTTAGAGAAAGTATTTTGAGTTGGATTACAAATAATTCTTCAAATTTGAGACGGAATGTGGCATTTTTAAGTTCAAAAGTGTTTGCTGGTTTATGGATTGCTGTAAGCGCGTTTTCAAGAGATATAAGTTTCAATTTATGTGTCAGGCTGAGTGGCAATGTTTCCCTTATCTTACCTCTTGCAAGGTTAATGAGAGTCAGCTGCAGCTTGTTGATGGCCTTCGAATTCAGGAATTTTTTTTTCATGTTTTCTGTCGTGATATAATATCCCTGAAAAATACCTGATGGCTTTAACAGTTTTTCTTCTTCTGTTTCTATCTCGGGATGAACCACATTTATTCTTCCTGCAAATGGCGAAGGCTTACCAAATACTATGTATTCTTTATCTGTTTTGATGTTTTCCAACTGCCATTTTACACCGCGGAACCATATCAGGTCAATACTTCCTGTTTCGTCATAGAATAAGGCAGTCAGCCGCTGCTTATTTCCCGCTCCCACAGTCTCTACAGACCGTATTTTACCTTTAATTTGTATATAAGGCATCTGCGGATGAATTTCTGATATTTTATAAAATTTAGTCCGGTCAATGTATTTGTAAGGGAAATAATAGATCATGTCGCCAAAAGTTTTAATTTTTAACTCTTTGGCAAGCAATTCTGCCCTTTTGGGGCCAACGCCGGGCAGATATTTTATGTCCTGGTCAAGAAATCCTGGCATAAAACAAAGATACTTAAAATGGATTAATTTGGAGTATCACTGTTATTTGTTAATCCTTCAGAGTTGATATCCTTATTAGCAATTTTTCTGATTTTTATATTAAATGATGCAAAGATTATAGACATCACGGGGCTTATAAGGTTAAAAAAAGCATATGGCAGATAGTCGGTTGTAGCTACACCTAGTACCCTCGATTGTGTTGCTCCGCATGTATTCCACGGGACAAGCACTGAAGTCATAGTGCCACTATCTTCAAGCGCCCTGCTCAGGAGTTCCGGTTTTAGTCCTTTTTCTTCATATGTTTTTCTGAACATACGGCCGGGAACTACAATTGCAATATACTGATCTGACGCTGTTATATTGAAAAATAAACATGTCCCAACAGTTGAAGCTACCAAACTTCCTGTATTTTTTGCATATTTCACTATAGGTTCCGTAATTCTTTTAAGCAGACCTGCAGATTCCATTGTACCTCCGAAAACCATGGCAGATAGTATGAGCCAAACTGTATTAAGCATGCCTTTCATGCCTGAAGTGCTTAATAGTTCATTAACATTTTTGTCAGATGTAGTTAATGATACATCTCCAAACATTGCCTGCATCACAGAAATATAGGATGCTTTGAAATAGTTGTTGGTTATGTCGGCTATTTCATTGATTACCTGGGGTTGGAAAATAACAGCAAAAATGCCACCCAGTATAGTACCTGCAAACAGGGAGGGGATGGGAGAAACTTTTAGGATAATAATAGTAAGAAGAATAACCGGAACAAGGAAAAGTAAAGGATTAATGTTGAATGTACCTTCAATCGCTTTTTTTACTGCTTCGACATTTCCTGTTGCTGCGGAATAATCAGATTTAATCCCTATTATTAAAAAAATGATCAGTGTTATAGTAAGAGAAGGTATTGTTGTATAGAGCATGTATCTGATATGGGTGAAAATATCAGTTCCTGCCATCGCCGGGGCAAGGTTTGTCGTATCACTCAAAGGAGAAATTTTATCTCCAAAATAGGCGCCGCTTATAATTGCCCCTGCTATTACCGGTTCATTTAAATTAAGAGCTTTGCCTATGCCCAGCAAAGCTATTCCTATCGTAGCAACTGTTGACCATGAGCTGCCTGTTGCAACACTTACTATTGAACATACGACTACCGCGGTGACCAGGAATAAACGGGGATTTATGATATCCATCCCGTAATATATCATTGCCGGGACAACCCCACTGATCATCCAAGTCCCGGCAAGGGACCCTATCAGTAATAAAATTAATACTGAAGGGATGGCCGAGCCTATTGTGCTAACTATCCTCTCCCTTATTAAATGCCATTTTATTCCGGTTTGCCAGGCAATAATGCCAGCCACACTGGCAGATAAGAGGAGGGCAATCTGATTCGCTCCGCCAAGTGTATCATCAAATAGTATGACATTGGAAGAGAGAAGTATTATTAATACTAATATTGGGAAAAGAGCTATGATCAGTTTTACCCGCCGCTTCATGTGAATATTTCTTATTCTTTATTCATTATTGTATTTATCTCTTGACAAATTAACTAAAAATCAACTAACAAGTCTTATAATTTTGTCAAAAAGAAACTCATCACTCATTTCATATATGGCTTATCATTTTGTCTGATTAATGTTAATATTGTTTTTGTCTAAAACTAATAATAAAGATGTAATTTTTACCTGTCTTTTGAAATAATACGTTTTAGATAATTAATCTTTTATATTTTCGTTTTTGAAGTTATACTTTAAGTAATATGTACAGATTTAATCTTATTATTATCACGGCAATATCTGTTTTATTATGTTTTGCCACAGAATCATTTTCTCAAAGGAGCAACGGACTCATTGTTAGTGGAACAGTTACTGTCCGTGAAGGAATACCGGATGGCGCTGTCATCCAGATGTATCGTGACGGGATTCGTCTGGATAACTATGGGATCAGCACAAATGGACAATATAAAACAGAACTTAATTATAATCACGAATTTGTTCTAATATTTTCCTGTCCGGGTAATTTTCCTCAAAAGATTGTTGTAAATACAAAAGTACCCCAAAGTGTCCTTCAGCGTGACCCGCTTTTCCCACCATTTACAGTAAATATTAATCTTTTTACGGAGATCAATGGGATTGAACGGACTTTTTCAGAGAATACAGTTTTGAAAATTTATTACAATCAAAGTGTAGATAATTTTGTTTCTGATCTGTATTATAATGATGCACAAATAAAACATCTGATTGACCAGGCAATATTGCAATCCAAAATGATTGATAAGGAGTCTGATTACCTTGCAACTCTGACTAAAGCAGAAATGGCCGAATTAAAAAAAGAATATGACCAGCTTATTGCTGAAGCTGAGACGGAATATAAGAATGAGCAGTTTCTGAAAGCATTGGATGGTTATCAGGCTGCCAGTCAGATATTTCCAAAAGAACAATATCCTCGGGACAGGATTGCTGAAATAAACGATTTGCTTGGTATGCTAATGGTTGCAGACCAAAGAACAAAAGCATTGGCATTGCGGCTTGAGGAGCTTTTAAAACAAGGTGACCGACAGTTTGAACAAAAACAATATGAGGAGGCCAGAAACACCTTCGCGAGAGCATTGTCTGTGAGTCCCGGCCATAAGTATGCCTCAGAAAAACTGGATGAAATTAATAAAATATTAAAACAACTTTTAATTGACAGCGAATATCAGGATCTTATAACATCAGCCGACAACTCTTTTAAAGAAATTCTTTATAGCGAAGCAGAAAAGAGCTATCAGCAGGCTTTGCAGTTGAAACCTGGTGAGTCTTATCCTAAACAGAGGATAGAAGAAATAAAAAGTATACTGACACAACAGGCCGCCAATGCAGAAAAACAGAAAAATTATGAGGAGTCTGTTTTTCAGGCTGAACTGATGTATCAGAAACAGTTTTATGATAAAGCAATCTCATTTTATGAAAACGCACTTACCTATAAACCCGGGGATGAAGTGGCACTTAATAAAATAGAAGAGATAAAAAAACTGATGGCGGAACTTGCCAACAGGACACTGTATGATAAATTGATAGCTACCGCCGATAAGGCTTACGAAAGGAAAAGGTATGAAGAAGCCTTGGATCCTTACACTCAGGCATCTGGTATATTTCCTGAGGAAGAGTGGCCTAAGTCACAGATTGAGAAGATTAATAGTTTTATAAACGCCGAGAAAAGCTTTGCTGAACTGATAACTAAAGCAGATATTACCTTCACGGAACAGCAATATTCCGAAGCCAAATCACTTTATAATCAGGCTCTGAAAATCCATTCTGATGATAAACATGCACTTGCAAGAATTGCTGAGATAGATAACATAATGAACAGGATAGCTCAGCTTGATAAGCAATATAATGAATTGATAGGAAGTGGTGAAAGGCTGTTTGGAGCGGAAAAGTTCAACGATGCAAAAACGACTTTTATTGAAGCTGGCCGGTTAAAACCGTCTGAAACTTATCCGCCTCAGATGATTTTAAAAATTGATTCATTAATTGGAGTACAAAATCAACTTCTGGCAATTAAGAAAACATATGACCAGGCGATAATAAGCGGCGACCGGGATTTCAGGCGTGAGGCCTTTGCCGAGGCTAAGGGTTTTTATTCAGCAGCTTTGGAGGCAAAGCCGGATGAGAGCTATCCCACGGAGATGATCACCAGGATCGATTCGATAGTGGAAACGCGGGCACGTCTTGCCGCGGAGGCAGATGCTGCCGAGCAGGCAAGGTTGGCTGCCTTGCAATCAGAGAAGGACAGCCAGTACAGGAGTGCAGTGGTCAAAGGTGACAGCCTGTTCACTATACAGGATTACGGGAACTCCCGGATAGCCTATGAGTCGGCAATTAAGATAAAGCCTGACGAGAGCTACCCAAAGGAACGCATCAGTGAGATAGGAACCTTGCTGGAGCAATTGGCAGCAGCGAAGAAAACATATGACCAGGCGATAATCAGCGGCG
>CAZJGI010000034.1:0-36603 GCA_964545315.1 uncultured Prolixibacteraceae bacterium | reverse complement strand
GAACCTCTTTAATTGACGAGCGTATATATTTGGTATTATCGAATCCCACATCAATGCCGATGTCGTCGGGAAGGTCTCTTTTGATAAAATCCAGTCTTTCATAAACATCGTCCACAATGTCGATATGGTTTGCTCCGGGCTGAGGGATTATGACAGTAGCAACCATCGGGATGTTATTCATTTTCATAATACCCCGCAAATCCTCAGGCCCCAGTTCTGCCCTGCCTATATCACGCACCCTGATAAGCTGGTCACCTGCTTGCTTAAGGATAAGATTATTGAACTCTGCCGGTGTGGTCATCAATCCGAGTGTACGAATTGTCAATTCTGTAGTATTACCTTCAATACTACCGGCCGGAAGTTCTACATTTTCCCTGAGAATTGCATTACGCACATCAAGAGGGGTCATTTGGTATCCTGCAAGCTTGGCGGGGTCAAGCCAAATCCTCATGGCATAGCGTTTTTCTCCCCATATGCCAACCGAGCTCACTCCCGAAATGGTCTGCAGTTGCTCCTTAAAGGTAAGCTCTGCAATTTCTGAAAGTTCGAGCAACGATCTTTTTGGACTTTGAACAGTAATCATCATAATAGGTTCAGCATCAGCATCAGCCTTTGAAACAGTCGGCGGATCGCAGTCACGCGGCAGATAACGCTGCGCCTGGGAAACTTTATCACGAACGTCATTAGCGGCTGTCTCAAGATCAACAGTAAGTTCAAACTCCACAGTTATGCGGCTTCGTCCCTGACTACTGCTTGAGGTTAGAGAGCGGATGCCGGGTATGCCGTTTATGGATTGCTCAAGAGGCTCGGTTATCTGTGTTTCAATAACATCGGAGTTAGCTCCGGGATAAGAAGTTTCAACAGATATAATTGGCGGATCAACACTTGGAAATTCCCTGATCCCCAGAAAGGTCATTCCAATTGCACCAAACAGAATGATAACAAGTGAAAATACAGTTGCCAGTACCGGCCTTTTTATGCTTGTTGATGAAAGACTCATATTATTCGCTTGCTAAAATTTGATTTGTAACCAGGGTATCCAGCTGTATAGGAAGCCCGTCCCTTAACTGGAGAATAGCTGTTGTCAGCAATGTATCTCCAAAATTCAGGCCTTCCCTTATCTGGATGTGTGATTCTGTACGCAATCCGGTACTCACTTTTCTCTCACGCGCCTTTCCGTTATTAAATATATATACCTTTTCTCCTGCCATTTCGGGTATCAGGGCATGAGAGGGAATGGATACAGTACCGGAAATTTGAGACAGTTCAGCCCTGACACTTGCAAAGCGGCCCGGTTTAAGCTCCTCCTTTGTGTTTGGATAAAGTGCGCGTACGATTATGGTCCTTGTATTCATGTCAACCTTTGGATCGATAGCATAAACCCTGGCATTAAAAGTTCCTGTAATGCCATCAATATTAAAGCTTATAGGAAACCCCGGATTAATCTCACCTGCATATCTCTCAGGTACTGAAAACTCAACTTTCAGTGGGATGGTTTTTACAAGCCTGACTATTTTAGTCTGAGTAGTAGCATAAGCGCCCTCACTTATCATTCTCAATCCGATAGTTCCGTTGAACGGCGCCCGTAATTCTGTTTCGGCTATTCTTGCCTCCAGCAGCATTATGTCTGCCTCCAATGCCTGCAGCTCAGTGGCGACCTGATCATAACTCTCCCGGCTTATTGCATCCCTGTCGAGCAACTGGCGCTGCCTGAACTCACGTTCCCGGGTCAGTTTAATCTGGGCCTGCAATTTTAATAGTTGGGCCTGTAAAGGTTTATCATTTATCTTTGCCAGCAACTCACCCTTTGTTACCCTTTTGCCTTCTTCAAAATAGATACCCACTACCTTACCTGATGTTTCAAACGACAGGTCTACCTCCTCGTCAGGCAACAGAGTGGCAGTGCTGTATATCATCTCACTCATATCGGACGGGACAAGGACATAACCGCTGGCAAACAGTAACTGAGGCCCCCCTGGCCCCCTTGATGCCCGCATGGCCATAGAAGAATCATTATTACTGAACAATAGATGTTTAAACTTCGGATAAAATATAATTCCTGCCAGCACAACTACCAGGACAATCGTCATCGATAACCTAAAAACTGTTTTTGTAGCCACGTTTACACTTTTTAAACTCTTTAATGGGGATATTCCCTTTATAAATAATTTGGACTATTAAAACTCTAAAAGTTTAAATCAAGTACCTGAGATTTTTGACAAAATCTGTGTTTGATTTCAAATAAATGACAAATATATTATTATTTATGTATCAGTATTACTTTTAAGATGGTTGTTAAAAAACAGAAAAATTACCTTTCTGATATCCTCCGGAAAAGCAAAAGACATAAAAATATTTCATCTAATGTCTTTTACATATAAGGTTCTTTAAAGATAATTTTATAAATGTGTCCCTCTTTATCCACAATAAACATAAAAGGGAATTGATAGGACAATGTTATGGCAATCGTGACAAGCCAGTTAACCTGCCATACTATTTTATGTTTGTTAATTCATTAATGCCCAATAATTTATTTTTCTTATTATATGTTTCTGACCTTACAAGTCCAACTTCTTGTGCATACCATTCAGTAACATGTCCCTCTGTTTTAATTATTGACACTACAGAAAACATATCATATGAAATCTTCACACAGTCGAATGTTCCTGCCGGGGTAGTAATTTTTTCAAGACTTTCCACCTTCCTGTTGGTAATGTCAGTCGACATACTTACCGGTATCGGCCCTTCCATTGAAAGCTTAATCGATGCATCTTTAAGTTTCTGCCCTGGGCTCATTTTTGAAGGGAACTCCATGTCGGAGGTAGTGATTTTAAATTCCCCAAGCTCCTGAAGGTTCATCGATGCCAGGGCACTTCTCATATCGATAAAAAAGTTATCACCGTCGCACCATGCCGAATAATTGAACTTCAGTGTCGATTTACCTTTAGCATCGAAAGATTCGGCGGCAATATCTATCATGATCCTGCCATTTGACTCCTTTTTATCGGCGATCAGGATTTTTGAGGAAGATTCAACTTTACCCGGTTTTGAATAATATGTATAACCGAGCTCGCTGCCTTTCTTAGATGGAAAATAAAAAGTGCAGTTCTGTGCAAATGATTTTGCTGTTATGATACTTAAAAGTATCACGATTAAAATTGATGGTTTATGCATAACAAATATTTTTAATTAATAATGTAATATTGAAAATTATCTACTTTTAATTTTATCTTTTAAAGAATTATATGTCAAACAGTTCCTGGCCATCTCAGACAGTTTGTCTGCCACCTGTTCAGGGATTGAAATACCATCGCCGTCTGCTTCCATATTTATAAACACATCATTAACCTTTCCTGTATAATAACTGCTGTAACGGATCAAATCATCACCGTCCCATTTTGCTGTCCATTTAAAACTTCCACCTCCGCCCCAGCCTTTGATTTTTATATCCGACAGCCTATCTCCCAACCTGGGATGTTCGCCTTTTTTAATACTTTCCATCTCACTGGTAAAAGCTAACTCCATTACCTCTCTCAAGCCTTTTATCTCCGTATCCTGATTATCAGGATTCAGAATATTCAGGGTGATGCTGAAGCTGTAACCTTTTCCGTCATTTCCTTCGTTCATTGCGTCAAACTTTATTACCGCATAATACGGGGTCAGGAAACAGCTTGCATTACCCAGCATTCGGTTTCCTTCAGGAAGGATATTAATCAGTTCTGCCGGTACTGAGAACTCATACATTTGTAAATCACCGCCTCGCTGTTCCAATAAATTACCCGAATTTTGAAAACCTTCCATCATCTGCTGCATGCCTGTCAATTGATTCACAATATTACCTATATCTTCGGGCAGTCCCCCTTCATTTAACTGGTTGATCAGATTATTAAGGTCCGGGGAAATCACATTTTGCACATCAGCAGAAACAGCCTTAATTGTATCAGGCACATCCATTGCAAAAGAGAAAAAGAATGTCAGATGGCAAAAGATTACACCAATAAGTTTTTTCATACAATCAAAATAAGTAATTTTCAATGGTGTCATATGAAATCCGCATTTGTTTAATCATAAACATGGGTTCCGATTAAAACCGGAATGCCCGTTTCATGGCCCAGGCCTGTTTACTAAAGCTTAACAAACTCAACCCGGCGGTTTTGGGCTTTATTTACCGGTGTGTCATTAGGTGCCACCGGCCGGCTTTCACCGGCACCTTCAGTTTCCATGCGTGAGGGATCAATGCCATATGTACTGGCCAATTCACTTTTTACCGAATCAGCCCTGCGTTTTGAGAGTTCCATGTTCATTGCGTCATCCCCGTCGCTGTCGGTATGCCCTACGATTTTTACCTTCACTCCTGCATTCTCTTTCAACACATCGGCAATACTCTTCAGCGAGCCGCACGATTCCGGCTTTATGTCAGCCTTATTAACATCGAAGGTGATACCGTAAGTTACCAGTTTCCCCTCAGTAATCAGTTTACTCCGGGTATCGGGCGAAGCCGTTGTTATCTTTAGATTTGAAACCATGGGAAAACTATTGGCGCCCCATCCCGAAAAACGGAACCTGTTAAATACGGTGCCCTGATAAATAGTGGTAGGCAGATCCAAAGCTTTTGCGCCCTGATGGTAAATCCGCAACCTCCGTTTCTGTATCCAGATGATGATATGGTTTACCTGCTCGCGCAAAACCGGGTTCTTGTTGCTCTGCCCCGTGAGCCATTCCGCATCGGAGTCATTCCAGTAGCCCTTGGCTTCCCATCCGTCTTTTTTGACCGCGATGTGCAGTCCCTTGATCCCCGGGTAAAGGTCAACATTCATCTCAATCGGGTTCTCAGGGTCTTCCTGGTAAAAAGTGAGGATTTGTCCTTCCTCGTATTCCGCATCGGGGATGATATCGAACTCAAAAATAAAATTTTCGGGCAACGCGAGCATTTTGGCATAACTATAACCTGCATCGGTGCCGTTCATGTGAAACCAATGCCCTTCTGCGATATTGACCGTCTTCACTTCACCGCTTCCGTTTGTCGTCCAAAGAGTCGGAAAATCACCAATAGCATCCTGTGAGAAATCATCGAAATAGAGGATTTTATCTCCCGGAACGAAATCATACTGCGTAGTACCAACCAGTTGCTGCTTTGCTGCCAATGCATCTGAAGGTTGCTGACTGCTGCCTCCAGTCTCTTCTGTTCCGGTGTCATCCTGATTCTCTGAATCAATTTCAGGCTCTTCTGCCCTGTTCTTTTTTTTCTTTGAAAAAAGGCTGCCGATGCCCTCTTCTATTTTATTGAATCCGGCATCGATGCCTTCCTCAATTTTGTTGTTCACCCTGTTTGTGCCTTGTTCTTTTACTGCCTCCTTTGGATCAATTACCTGAGCTTCTGCAAGAATACAAGCAAAACAGAAAAATCCTGCCAGCACAATAGCCGGAAAATTATTGATTTTCATGGAATTTGACATTTAATGGTTTCCTGAATCAAAGCAAGGATATATTTTCGTAACGGGATAGTAAAAAAACGACAGAAGTTACTGTATATAATCAAGTTTCCTGCCCGATAAAATTTTTACATTTTGAAGGTTGCGTTTAAAGAAAAAATCGGGTGTTTCACCCGTGATAGCCTTGAAGTCTTTAATAAAATGTGCTTGATCAAAAAAGTTTCCTTCATACACCAAACTGTGGTAATCAACAGGTTGTTTATTTTTAATTTTTTTCCACAGGTAATTAATCCTGAAAATACGTAAAAGCGCTTTCGGGCTCACACCCACTCGTCTCTGAAACATACGCTGGAGTGTTCTTTCACTCACAGGTAAATCATCAATAAGCTCATGAACCTTTTTGTCGATGCCCGATTCAATAATTTTGTCATAAAACAAATCTGTAATATCAGGTAAATAGGGCTCAGGATGAAAGTCGTGTAAAAACTGAGATACACAGTTTACCCTCTCACCAGTGTTTCTGCTTTTTGAAAGATTCTCCCACAAGGGATAAAAAACAGATTGCGGAAGTTGAATAAAAATTGTCGGAACAGCAGCAAGGCTTAGATTAAAAACTCTTGAGAATACTGTTGGTTTGCAAGTAACTATAAAAACTTCGTTAGCTTTGGTTAACCTCATTACACTTGCCTTCGAACTTACAGGGGCAATAAAGTAATTTGGAAGTTTTTTATATATGGGACAGGTCATTGTCGGGGGATCATTGAAGTGAAATACTAACGAAATATCCTCCCTGGGAATGAACTTGTCTGTCACCTCACCGTCACCATCAAAATGAATTGTCTCGAACTGTTTAACAATCCAGGAAATATCCTGGTCAGGTGCATAATATTGTACTTCCAGCGACATGGTAAAATAAATTTAACTTGTCCCTTTAACTGCTTCAGCCGTCATATCTTCGAGAATATACGCTGCAGTTTCAACATTTGTAACATTCTGTACTGTAAATGTCAGTTTATGATTTCTCTCCTGCATTTTACCTTTCGTTTTACTTTGCTGTATATATCTTACGATATTCAGAAACAATTGTGACTGGTAGAAAGGTGATTTTTGGTCAGAAATAAAGAAACAGATCATTCTACCCTCCTTCAGCAGTATCTTCTCCATCCCCAGTTCAATAGCTTTCCATCTAAGTTTAACTATTTCAAGTAATTCCCGGGTTTCGTCGGGCATTTTCCCGAACCGGTCCTCAAGAGCTCTTCCAAATTGTTCCAGTTGCTCCCTGTTTTCAATATTGTCCAGTTCACGATAAAGAGCCATGCGTTCTGAGCTACCGGGAATATAGCTTTCAGGGAGGAGCAGCTCCATATCGGTATCAATCTGACAGTCATTTATAAAATTCAAATTCAAAAAAGCCCGGGCTTGTTTTTTATCTTCATCCTTAAAAATCTCTTTAAACTCTTCCTGTTTCAATTCCTGTACTGCCTCATTCAGTATTCTGTGATAAGTTTCAAAACCTATATCAGCAATAAAACCACTCTGTTCAGCGCCGAGCAGGTTTCCGGCTCCCCTGATATCGAGGTCTTGCATCGCAATATTAAACCCACTTCCGATTTCAGAAAACTCCTCAATAGCCTGCAATCTGCGGCGTGCCTCAGGATTTAATGATGTAAGAGGGGGTGTAATAAGATAACAAAAAGCTTTTTTATTTGATCTCCCTACTCTTCCCCGTAACTGATGAAGGTCGCTCAATCCGTAGTTATGTGCATCATTAATAATGATGGTATTGGCATTAGGTATATCCAGGCCTGACTCAATGATCGTCGTTGCTATAAGCACATCATACTTTCCATTGATAAAATCGAGCATGGTCTTTTCCAGTTTATGGCCTTCCATCTGACCATGACCCACACATGTTGTCGCTTCCGGCACAATCCTCTTTACGGCATTCTGTATCTCATAAATATTTTCAACCCTGTTATGAATAAAAAAGACCTGCCCGTTCCTTCCTGTCTCATATAATACTGCATCTCTGATAAGTTGTTCATTAAACCCATGCACCTCGGTAATGATTGGATAGCGATTTGGAGGAGGCGTCTGTATTATGGAAAGATCCCGTGCCCCCATAAGTGAAAACTGAAGTGTTCTCGGAATTGGCGTTGCAGTCAGGGTAAGTGTATCAACATTTATTTTAAGTTGTTTTAATTTCTCCTTGACGGATACCCCGAATTTCTGCTCTTCATCAACAATCAGTAATCCAAGATCTTTAAATTTTACATCTTTACTAACCAGGCGATGGGTTCCAATAAGGATATCAATTTTCCCTTCTCCCAGCTTTTGCAGTATTTCCTTTATCTCCGAATTTGATTTAAATCTGCTTATATAAGAGATAGTAGCCGGAAAATCCCGAAGCCTGTCGGAGAATGTATTAAAATGCTGAAGTGCCAAAATTGTAGTCGGCACCAGTACAGCAACCTGTTTATTATCCGCAACGGATTTAAACGCAGCACGGATTGCCACTTCTGTTTTCCCAAATCCGACATCACCGCAAATAAGCCTGTCCATAGGAACAGGCTTCTCCATGTCCTCTTTTACAGAAGCAGTAGCTTTCTCCTGGTCGGGGGTGTCCTCGTAAATAAAAGATGCTTCCAATTCAGTTTGCAGATAAGAATCAGGAGAGAAAGCAAAGCCATTTTCTGACAACCGTAAGGCATATAGTGAAATAAGTTCTTTAGCTATATCCTTAACTTTCGCCTTGGTGCGGTTTTTCATTCTCTGCCATGCCCCTGTCCCCAATTGGTTAAGAGCAGGTTCACTGCCATCTTTGCCTTTATATTTGGTTATACGGTGAAGTGAATGTATATTAACAAGAAGAGAATCATTGTTTTTATACACGAGCCTTATTGCCTCCTGTATCCTGCCGTTGATCTCAGTCCTGGCCAAACCGGCAAATTTACCTATACCATGATCAATATGCACAACATAATCACCGGGATGCAGCTTATTAAGTTCAGCCAGGGTTACACTTTCACGCTTTGGTTTATTGGACCTTATATTATACCTGTGATAGCGTTCAAAAATCTGATGATCAGTATAACAGCAAATCTTCAGGTCATGGTCCACAAATCCCTCGTGAAGAAGAAAATTGACAGGATTAAAAACAATGTCAGCCTTCAGGTCATGAAAAATCGCTGTCAGACGTTCAATCTGTTTTTCCTGGTTTGCCAATAAAAAAATATCATACCCCCGCTCCCTGTGCTCCTTAAGATTTTTCCCAAGAAGATCAAATTTTTTATTAAAAACAGGCTGTCGGGAATATGAAAATTTAAATATCTCATCCGGTTCGAAAAGCAGATCTGATCCCCAGTCACAAACAGTATTTTTTAGCAGTTGAGCTTTTATATCAACTGCTGATACCAAAATATCTGAAGAAATATTGTTTATACCATCAGATAGTTTTGATTTTCTGAATATATCATTAACTTCATAAACAAACCTGTTCAGGTCATTAGTAAAATACAAAGTATTACCGGGCAAAAATTCCGGAAAGGATATTCGGTCCCCCTCCATGTTTTTATCCTGAATATTAGGTATTATTGTCACACTATCCAAAACCTCCTTTGAAATCTGTGTATCTATATCAAAACTTCTTATTGATTCAACAGTATCACCAAAAAAATCAAGGCGCAACGGATTCTCACAGGAATATGAAAAAACATCCACAATACTGCCTCTTACTGAAAACTGACCCGGTAAATAAACAAAATCGACTCTTTCAAATCCAAAATCATAAAGGAATTCAATAATGAAGTCTACAGACAATTTATCTCCGGCATTAACTTTTAAAGTATTCTTCCCCAGGGTTTTTTTTGAGATTACTTTTTCTGCCAGGGCTTCCGGGTAAGAAACAATAATAAAATGAGTGTTTTCGTCACAAATTTTATTAAGAGTTTCGGCACGTTGAACAATGTTATCCTGGTCAGCCTGGCCATATTGAAGATATCTTTTAAAGGAAGACGGGAAAAACAGTGTCTTATTAACCAGTCCTAAATTATTGAGATCATCATAAAAATATGCAGCTTCTTCTCTGTCATTAAGCAGGACAACCATATTACTGTTGATTTCCTCAAACAAAATTGTTGCAAACAGAGCTTTAGCAGAGCCTATTAATCCTTTCAGGTGAATTTTTTCACCCGGGGGAGCATTGAGTATCCCGTTAATGGCGGAAAGATAATTATGCTCTTTAAAATATTTAAGAAAATCTACAGGTTTCAAAGTTTACCTTTAACGGTTAAAGGTTTTATTTCAACCATTAAATGTTTTTTAGGGATTGTTTCATCTTTTTTAACATGGAGTTTTACGATCTCACCGTCGAAGGGCATGCGCACCTGATTTTGCATTTTCATGGCCTCCAGTAAAAGTATAGTTTCTCCCTCTTTTGCTTTTTGCTTTGGTTTCACATAAATATCTATTACCGTCCCCGGAATAAAAGAATATATTTTATTTGGGTCCGGTGTCTGCCAGACAGGTCTGTTTTCAAATTTCCGGGTATATTTGGTTTGATATATTGTACCCTCAATTATAAGTGTCTTAAGTACTTTTTCTTCTTTCATACAAACACATTTGTTGGTTAAAACGGGGGTATCCCATGTTTTTTAGCAGGAAGATAGATACCTTTATTTTCAGACACTTTTAATGCGTGCAGTATTCTGCCCCTGGTATCTTTAGGCTCAATGACTTCATCGATATATCCCTGAGCTGCAGCTACATATGGGTTGGCAAATTTTTCCTTATACTCCTGTATTTTCTGTTGGCGGACTTTTTCGGGATTTTCTGCTTCAGATATTTCTTTTCTGAAAACGATATTTGCTGCTCCCTCCGGCCCCATAACAGCAATTTCAGCGGTTGGCCAGGCAAAAACAAAGTCTGCCCTGAGGTGTCTGGAATTCATGGCAATATATCCTCCGCCATAAGCTTTTCTGATAATAACAGTTATTTTTGGAACTGTTGCTTCACTGTATGCATAAAGAATTTTTGCACCATGCCTTATAACGCCGGCATGTTCCTGGTCAACACCCGGAAGGTATCCGGGCAGGTCTTCGAGTGTTACAATTGGAATATTAAATGCATCACAATAGCGGATAAACCGTGCCGCTTTATCAGAACTGTCAGTATCGAGTACCCCTGCCAGTACCATTGGCTGGTTAGCTACAAAACCCACTGTTTCACCCTCCATCCTTCCAAAACCAATAATAATATTGGGAGCGAAATGTTCCATGATCTCAAAAAATTCTGAATTGTCGGTAACAGATTTAATGATTTCCCTCATATCATAAGGTACCCGTGCGTCAGACGGGACAATATCCTCAATTTTCTTTCCCTTATGTGGTGGTTTTGGAGGAAAAGCCAAAGCTTTAGTTGCATTATTACGTGGAATATAACTAATCAGTTTTTTTATCTGTTCGAAACATTCCTGTTCACTTATTGCATAAAAATGGGCATTACCGGTAATTTCGGCATGAACTTTTGCACCACCGAGTTCTTCCATGCTTATTTCTTCTCCCAAAACCGATTTAATAACCCCGGGACCTGTAATGAACATTTTCGATATATTTTCAACCACAAACACAAAATCGGTAAGTGCAGGTGAATAAACAGCACCTCCGGCGCAGGGGCCCAAAATAACTGATATTTGGGGAATAACCCCTGAAGAAAGGGTGTTTCTGAAAAATATTTCTCCATACCCGGCAAGGGAGTTCACCCCTTCCTGTATCCTGGCCCCTCCCGAATCATTTATCCCTATAAGAGGAACCCTCATTTTAAGGGCATGATCCATTATTTTTGTAATCTTACGTGCATGCATCAGACCAAGAGAACCTCCGGCAACAGTAAAATCCTGAGCAAAAATGCAAACAGGTTTATTATAAATTGTACCTGTTCCGATAATTACACCATCGCCATGCAGCACTTTAGATTCCATACCGAAATCTTTTGCGCTGTGCTCAACAAACAGGTCATATTCATGAAATGAATTTTTATCCAGCAATGCTACGATCCTTTCACGGGCTGTTAGCTTCCCCATTTCTACCTGCTTTTGTATAGCCTGGTCACCACCACCCTTTTGTATTTCCCTCTTTCTCTTTCTTAGTTCGAGGACATTACTTCTAATTGACATAAAGCCTGATATTAATTATTAATTTTATTTTCGGAATAACCTGAACTCTTCTAACCGGGCTAAAAGTAATCATTTTTTTTCAAAAAAATTTTAACAGTTTGAATAGGGAAGGAACAGCTAAGGATAATTTTATCATCTGGCTGCCCAACGAAAAACGAAGAATGCAATAATACTGTATCCCAGGTTCGGAATCCATACAGCCAGCAATGGAGGTGCATTACCTTTTACTGCAAAAACTGTGGATACCTGCATAAACATAATATATGAAAAACTCAACAGCAATCCAAGACCGAGGTGAAAACCAAGACCACCTTTGATCTTTCGCGAGGCTAATCCTGCACCGATGATGGTAAGTATAAAGGCTGAAAAAGGATTGGCTAAACGTTTATGCTTTTCCAACTCCCACTCAACAGTATTAACACCCCTCATTTTCATTTTTCCAATCTCCTCTTTAAGGGCAGGTGTTGTATAGTTTTCCATTTCATTTTTAACAACCTTATAATCTTCAGGGGTCATATTTAAGGTTGTATCTATCCGGTACCCCTTTTCAATCTCTTCATGAGATTCATGAATTCTTCTCCTCCACCAGTTGTTAAGTATCCATTTGCCGGCCTCTTCATCCCATCTGATATTTTCAGCCGTGATCTTTTCGATCAACCTGGAATCTTCAAAATACTCAAGAGTAAATCTGTACCCTACATTATTGGGATTAAAGCTTTGCATATAAATAAACACACCCGGCTCGATCTGCCTGTGTATATTTCGTTCACTCGAAACAGTCTCCCTTACATTATCTATATAAAACTGCCTGAATTCGTTTAGGGTCTGATTAGCAGGAGGAATAACATAATTACCAAGAATGAATGAAAAGATAGCAAGAACAAGGGCTGAAACCAAATAAGGCCTCATAAGCCTGCTGTATGATACCCCACTGCTTATTATTGCAATAATCTCAGTATTATAAGCCATTTTTGAAGTAAAATAAATTACTGCAATGAAAGTAAAAAGAGGGCTGAACAAGTTTGCAAAGTATGGTATGAAGTTCAGATAATATTCAGAAATGATTGTTGACCACGGTATATCTTTAGATAAAAACTCATCCAGGTTTTCAGACATATCAAAAACAACTGCAATACTAAGTATCAATGCAATTGCATAAAAAAAAGTACCAAGAAACTTTTTTGTTATATAGACATCTATTGTTTTATAAAGTTGCATAATTGTTACAATCTCTCATTTAGTTGCTTTACCATTTCTGTTTTCCAGCCTTTAAAACTACCGTCAATCACTTTTTGTCGGGCTGTTTTAACCAGCCACATATAAAAAGCGAGATTATGATGACTGGCAATTTGGGCGCCAAGCATCTCATTAGAAACTATCAAATGCCTCAAATAGGCCTTTGAGTATTGATCTACAAATGAGGTGCCGTTTTCATCTATCGGGGAATGGTCATTATACCATTTATTGTTACGGATATTAATAATTCCTTTAGAGGTGAACAACATCCCGTTTCTTCCGTTACGTGTAGGCATGACACAATCAAACATATCCACCCCGCGGTCGATAGATTCCAGAATATTCACCGGTGTACCCACTCCCATAAGATATCTGGGTTTATCTTCAGGGAGTTCTGCAGTCACAATTTCAGTCATTTCGTACATTATATTCATGGGCTCCCCAACAGAAAGTCCGCCAATTGCATACCCTTCAGCATCATAATCCCTAAGGTGGATAGCAGCCTGTCTGCGTAAAGATGAATAAGTTGACCCCTGTACGATCGGGAACAGTGACTGGGAGTATCCGTAAAGGGGTTCAGTTTTTACAAATTGGTCAAAACATCTTTTAAGCCACCTGTGTGTAAGCTCCATAGATTTTTTTGCATACTCAAAATCCGCATCGCCGGGAGTACACTCATCAAATGCCATTATGATATCAGCGCCAATGGTGCGCTGAATATCAATTACTTTTTCCGGTGTGAATACATGATATGAACCATCAATATGTGACTGAAACCGGGCTCCCTCTTCACTTAATTTTCTTATATCACCAAGTGAAAATACCTGATATCCTCCGCTGTCAGTTAAAATTGGCCCGTCCCAGCGGCTGAAACCGTGAAGTCCTCCCGCATCTTTGATCACCTGCATACCCGGCCTAAGATATAAATGATAGGCATTCCCTAAAATAATGGCAGCTTTTATATCATCTTTAAGATCACGGGCATAAATGCCTTTTACTGAACCTGCTGTGCCTACAGGCATAAAAACAGGCGTTTCAATTTTGCCATGACCTGTATTCATGACACCTGCCCTGGCACATGAATCTTTTGTCGATGAAATTATTTCAAAATTCATTTCCTTTTTTTTAGGGAGGTCAAATATAACCATTATATGAAATAGTTGTTTTTTATCAATTAATTTTGAAATTGTAAGTAATGTTTACATTTTTGGCAAATATTTTAATTGAAATTAATGCTTAAGTCAATTCAGGAAGCAATTCAACAGTTGAATACCATAGAATGGTTGGCACTATGTTTTTTCTGTATAATATTCCTTTTCAGAATGATATATCTTCTAGTATTTACAGGAAGGGTATTCTTTTTAAAAAAGCATGCAGTCCGTTATGATAAAGGTAAACCTATATCTCTTATATTAACATTAAGAAATGAGGAGGAAAATATTGAAGCATATTTACCTCCGCTTCTGAATATATCAAATGTTGATTATGAAGTAATTGCGGTTGATGACTTTTCAAGCGACAATTCAATGTCAATTCTGGGGGCGATAAAAAACAAATATCCAAATCTAAAAATCTCATGTCTTAATCAGGAGACCTGGTATTCTGTTAAGATGGCCCAAAATCTTGCAATAAAAGCTTCCGGGTACGATTGGGTAATGGTTATTCCACCTACCCTATGTCAATTCAAACAGGATTGGCTAAAGGCAGTAACTTCCTCCGTTAACCTGAATCAGGATGTCGTTGTGAGTTATTCAAATGTAAAACCTGCAGGTACATTTTTCAACAATCTCTACAGAACAGAAAATTTCTTTCAGCAGGTCAAAAGTGCAGGATTTATACTTAACAGATTACCATTTATAATTTCAGAAGAAAATGTAGCTTTTAGAAAAGATAAATACTTTGCAGAAGGAGGTTACAGGCATAAAGTCAGTGAACCTTATGCCAATCTTGAATTACTCATTAATAATTTTATAAAGACAAAGAATACCAGTATCCTTTACACTGAGGAAACATCAGTTTTCCGCGATGAAACTATTTCAAAATCCTTATTTTTTGATCTGCTGAAAAAGGAGATAAGAATAAGACGACACCTTCGTTTGTCGAGGAAGATATTTCTTTTTACAGAAGAGTTTACAGAATCCCTTTTTTTGCCTGCCACCCTCATTCTCATTTTTTTAATTCCACCTCTTCTTCCTATTCTGTCAATCCTTTTTACAGTAATAATCCTCATCCGAATATTTATCATAAAAAAAGCTATACGACGTTTGAATGAACGTAAATTATTCTTATCTTCGTTAATATATGCATTATTGTTACCATACTTTAAATTAGGCTACCGGTTTTATTATAACCAACATACCCATAAAAAATGCAGGCACAAAAAATAAATTTGTCAGAAAAAGCAAAACAGGATTATATACTTGTAAAAATGGCTTTGGATGGCGACGAGAATGCATTTAACAGGCTCCTCTCGCGATACAAGGATGCAATTTATTTTATGCTGCTTAAGATGGTAAATAACCGTAGTGATGCTGAAGACCTTACTCTTGAAGCTTTTGGAAAAGCTTTTAAAAACCTGCATCAGTATTCACCTACTTTTGCCTTCAGTACATGGTTATTTAGAATTGCATCCAATAACTGTATTGATTTTTTACGACGGAAAAAAGGCACTTATGTTAGTATTGAAAATGATTCAGTAAATAATGAAGAAGGAGATTCAGTAAGACTGAGATCAAAAGACCTTAATCCTGAAGAGAAACTAATAAGAAAGCAGAAAGCCATACTCCTGCGCCATGTTGTAAGGCAACTAAAACCCCGTTACAGGACACTTGTTGAATTAAGGTATTTTCGTGAATATTCTTACGAAGAGATAGCCAATGAATTAAATTTACCTCTTGGAACTGTTAAAGCCCAGTTATTCAGAGCGCGTGAGATTTTATTCAAAATGATCGACAATACTGAAATGAGTAATAAGTAAATTCTCTATGGATGTAATTTTAAAATATTTCACAGGATTAACACCCTCACAAAAAAAGTCATTCAGCAGTCTTGAACCTCTTTATACAGAATGGAATTCAAAAATAAACCTGATTTCCAGAAATGACATATCACATCTTTACGAGCGCCACGTTCTTCATTCACTGGCAATAGGAAAATTTATCCGCTTCCTTCCCGGCACAAAAATTTTGGATGTTGGTACCGGCGGGGGCTTCCCCGGGATACCTCTTGCAATTCTTTTCCCGGAGGTACAATTTCACCTGATCGATTCAACAGGAAAAAAAATTAAAGTAGTGAATGAGATATCTTCTTTCCTGGAGTTAAAAAATGTCACTACAGAGCAGATACGCCTGGAAAATTTAATGACTAAATATGATTTTGTCGTCAGCCGGGCTGTTACCAAATTACCTGAATTTGCAGGTTGGGCTAAAAAGAATATCTCCCCGGTACATAAAAATGCCATTCCCAACGGAATTCTATATTTAAAGGGGGGGGATTTCACTTCTGAAATCAAGCCATTCAAAAACCATGTGATTGTGCAGGAACTCTCTAAATATTTTAAAGAGGAGTATTTTGAGACAAAGAAGCTGGTTTATATTGAATTTTAAATCCGTTCGCTGAAGCGAACGACAAGGGATAAGGCATTAAACTTGCAGACTGCTATATCTGTGCCTTATCCTTTGCCGTCGGCTGAAGCCGACGGCAAAGGATAATTATTTATATTTCTTCATCCCGGATTATATCTCCTCATCCCCAAAAGAGACACCCATCTTTTTGGCTTTAAGAATCAGGGGATTATCCGAATCTACCAATCTTAATTTATTTCCGACATCACTCAGGGGCACTGTTGTCAGTTCTCCTTTATCTATAGCTACCATAGTTCCGAAACATCCTTCTGCTATACATTGTGTAGCGAAAGCGCCATAACGGGTAGCCAGTATCCTGTCATTCGGAGTCGGGCTCCCACCCCTTTGAATATAACCTAATACCGTTTCACGGGTTTCCATGCCGGTATAAATACCTATCACTTCAGCAATATATGATCCTGCAGAGCGGCTTTTAGGGTGATCAATTCCTTCAGCCACAACAACGATAGAATATGGTTTCTTCTCCTCATAACGGCTTTCTATTTTTTTGCAGACAGAACGTATATTAAATGGCAATTCAGGAATAAGAATTATATCGCCCCCTCCTGCCATTCCGGAGTACAAGGCAAGCCAGCCGGCATTGTGCCCCATCACCTCTATGATCATAACCCGCTGATGGGAATTAGCTGTATTATGAAGACGGTCAATTGCATCTGTTGCAATCTGTACTGCAGAATCAAATCCAAAAGTAACATCTGTACCCCACACATCATTATCAATGGTTTTAGGAATCCCTATCACATTCAGTCCCTCCTGTGAAAGCATATGCGCTGTTTTCATCGTACCGTTTCCGCCGATACACACTATGCAGTCCAGCCCCAGTTCATTATAAGTATTACGTATCTTTTCAGGCTTATCCTGGTCATTACTGCCATTATCAAATCCTTTAAATGGTTTCTCACGTGATGTACCCAGAATAGTACCGCCCACGGTTAAAATACCTGAAAGCTGAGACTCTTTTAAAACTATATAGTCTTTATTTATAAGACCCAGAAATCCGGCGGTAAAGCCATAAACCTCCATACCATATTCAATTATAGCAGTTTTACCTACACCTCTGATTGCCGCATTTAAGCCGGGACAATCCCCTCCTGCAGTAAGAATCCCAATTTTTTTTGTTTTTCCTGAATTAACCATCTATTATATTTTTCTTCGAAAATTACAAATAATACTGAATGCACCAATCAATTCCATACCTTAAATATGAAGCTTTTAATTAATTTAAAGAAAGGTTATTTATTGGTAAATAATCATTTTAAATTATTTTTGTATTAAAAATTGATCGAAGTTGTATTTTAACCAAAAAATCAATAGCTATGAGAAACATAATTTATTTTCTTTTAACAAGTATGCTGATCTTAACAATTTCATGTACAGGAGGCCAAAAAAAGGCAGGGCAGGACACTGAGGAAAAACAAGCTAAGGTTGAGGCACCTGCAGGCCCCAATGAATTAAGCAGTGCAGAAAAAGCGGAGGGATGGGCCCTTCTGTTTGATGGTACTGCAAGTACAGGCTGGCGGGGAGTAAACAAGGACCATTTCCCGGCAGGATGGGAAGTCGTTGAAGGGACGCTTCACTGTAAAAAATCAGGACAGGGTGAAGCAGGTTCTGAAGACGGCGGGGATATTCTTTATGGAAAAGAATTCACCAACTTTCATCTGAAGATAGACTGGAAAATAGGAGAAGGAGGAAACTCAGGTATTTTTTATCTTGGGAAAGAAGTTGAAGACTGGCCAATCTGGAAAACCGCTCCGGAGTTTCAGGTACTTGATAATGATAAGCACCCGGATGCTGTACTTGGTAAAGACGGTAACAGGAAAGCTGCCTCACTGTATGACCTGATACCGGCTAATCCCCAAAACACCAAGCCTGCAGGAGAATGGAACTCAGCTGAAATACTGGTCTATAATGGTACCGTGGTCCATAAACAAAACGGAGAAACTGTTTTGGAATACCATCTGTGGACAGATGACTGGAAAAAACTGGTAGCAGATTCTAAATTTCCGGCCTTGAACCCCGACTGGGCAGAGGTGGCAAAAACAGGTTACATTGCTTTACAGGACCATGGCGATGATGTCTGGTTCAGAAACATTAAAATAAAGGAATTATAATTGAACCTGATCTTATAAAAAGCTTAGTTCGTTATTTAACAAATTTTTAAAAAAGATCCGGTATTTAATTCTGCCGGATCTTTTTTATTCGGGATAATACCGTGAATCGTTTAATATTTGCTGATAATCATTATTATTCATCAATTCAGAAAGGGTAATATCTTGCTGCTTTTCCATATACCTCCTGACAATCTGCCATCCAATCCATATGCCTGTCCGTGGCGGAGATTCCAAAGGAAAACCTGTTGTATAAGGCCCGTCATTGATATAACGTAGTATATCCATTCGCCTGTTGGAATATAACATTTTATTCTCAACCAGAAAATTCCACATTTGAGCCTCATTATCCACACACCACTGTAATTGATCTGCTGTATATCCTATTTTAAGAGTATCATGCATATCGGGTAAAAGAGCATCAGTAAAATACATAAGCTTTCCCTGATAAATAATATTATCCAACACAGTTGTTGCTTCAACAGGCTCGAATTCAGTTAATCCCCAGACATAAACTACGTCTGAAACAAGTTTGCCTGAATGCATATTATGTAATTTATACAAAGGAACCGTACTTAACATTGTATAATAACTGCAATCACTGCCCAGGTACTTGTCCAGACTCACTCCAATTATGTTTTCAGCTGTAACAACCGACTGGTTAAATCCCGAGACCATAGTGAATATGGTCGGAAGATCTTTTTCCGGAAAATGAAACTTATAATATTTAAAAGCCTTTATAAAATCATTTTTAATGTCACTAAAGTCAGCAAATTCCTCATTCACCAAAGACATGACACTCATTATCATAGTATCAGTAAGGAACTCTGACATTAACTCCGGGAAATATTCATCTTCAATTCCGCCTATGCCAATGACTTTCCATGTAAAGAGGTCAAAAAATCCGGGATGCCGGTCCCTGAGCCCAGCCAACTCTTTCAGTGTATCCTTTAGGGACAGGTTAAACAATTCCTCCTCAAACCTCACAATTTCAACCTCTTCTTCAATACCTGAAATATCAACTTTCAAAGGATTTCTTTTACAGGCAATTAAAAAGGTTGCCCCTATCAAAACAATTAAAATAACCTTTTTTGCAGTTTGCATACTATACCCTGTCAGTCAATTTTATTTTATACGAAGCATGAAGGCAATTATTGCAGAAGTGCTTAAAAAAATTCCCGTCATTATATTTCTGATAAACTAAAATAAATAACAGACTTTGCCCTGCAACAGTTTTTCAAAATCATTCGAACGGATTCCGTTATAAAATTCAGACTTGATGATCCTCTATTTAATATCACAATACTTTGTCCGACTTATTATAGATGAAAGAATGGTTTAAAAAGAGTTTTTTCTAATTTTGGATAATCGGCAAGTGGCTGTATAATACTTTTTTGCTATTTTTGTTTTATGGTCACTAAAAAAGTTGATAGAACAAAAAAGATGATTGCAAAATGGGTTCATGAAGTTGACCCAATGGCTGAGGTATACCTCTTTGGCTCAAGGGCTAGAGGTGATTTTAAAAAAGATTCCGACTGGGATTTGTTAATTCTCACTAACTATCCGGTTACTTTAAAAGACGAACAGCGATTCAGGCATCATCTCATCCCGCTTGAATTAGAAACAGAGGAGGCATTCTCAATATTCGTTTATGAAAAGAAAGATTGGGAAACACGGCATACAATTACACCCTTTTATCAAAACGTAACCAGGGAAGGCATTCAGATTTGAAAGCACAAGATAAATCGGAATATATAGCATATCGAATCTCTAAAGCAGAAGAAACGTTATTGGCAGCTAAGGAATTAGCTAACAAAAACTATTGGAACTCCTGTGTTAATCGCTTGTATTATGCATTGTTCTATGCCGTAAATGCCTTGCTTATTAATGACGGAGTGATAGCCAAATCACATACAGGGGTTAAAACTCAATTTTTTCAACTCTACATAAGGACGGGAAAAATAAATATAAAATTTGGACAACTTTATTCAGACTTAATTGATTGGAGACAAAAAGGGGATTATAATGATTTTTTTGACTTGTCACAAGAAGAAGTTTTACCTCTTTTAGAACCAGTTGAAATCTTTATACAGAAGATTAAAGTGTTACTGAACCTTGCCTGATAACACCAATTTTAAAGAATACTTTTTGTACACTTTCTCCGAAAGTCAGGGATTATTGATTTTCCCGAATAGAAATAGTCAGTTATCAATAATCATTTAACGGATTCAGCTATAAATTTCAGCCTTAAGGATACTGTAGTTAATAACACCATAACTCTCAGGACATATTGCCGGTGAAAGTATGATTTAAAAGAGTTTTTTCTAATTTTGGGGAAAAATATCCCAAATCAATGAAAATAGCACTGGCTCAATTAAATTATATAATTGGAGATTTTAAAGGAAATGCTGACAAGATAATAGCAAACATTAAAAAAGCTCAAGATCAGGGAGCTGATCTGGTTGTTTTTTCTGAATTATCGGTTACCGGTTATTATCCCCAGGACCTGCTCGAAAAAAAGGAGTTTATCTTTAAAGCGGGCGAGACGGTTCAAAAAATTGCTGAATCTTGCGAAGGGATCGGAGCCATAGTTGGAGCTCCATGCATCAATGAAAATGAACGTGGCAAAAAGCTGTTTAATGCTGCATTTTTTCTGGTTGACGGCAAAATTTTATCAGTTCACAAGAAAACCCTGTTACCCACTTATGATGTTTTTGATGAGTACAGGCATTTTGAGCCTAACAATGATTTTTATATTACCGAATATAAAAACAAAAGGATAGCAGTTACCATTTGTGAGGATCTGTGGGATGAACAACCCACTGCAAGCGAGTTTGGAAAGGATAAACTTTACCAGGTATCACCTATTGAAAAGTTAGCTGGTCTGAAACCTGACTTTGTAATCAACATCTCAGCATCTCCATTTTCATATAACCAGGAATCCTGGAGAAAAGATATTCTGGTCTCTAAAGCAAAAAAATATAAGCTCCCTATAATATATGTGAACCAAACCGGTGCACAGGCAGAGCTTATTTTTGACGGCGGCTCTGTATTTATTAATAATCAGGGTAAGATAATCAACGAACTAAAATATTTCGAAGAAGATTTTTTATTAGTCGACACAGTTAATACAGAAGAAACAGCTGGTCAGCCGCCATCAGGCTATATTGAAAAAATTTACAATGCCCTTATTCTGGGGATCCGGGATTACCTGTACAAATCAGGATTCAGCAAGGCAGTACTGGGGCTTTCCGGAGGTATCGACTCTGCAGTGACAGCAGTCCTGGCAGCCGGGGCACTGGGACCTGAAAACGTGAGAGTGTTGCTCCTGCCCTCCAGGTACTCTTCAGACCACAGCCTAGAGGATGCCCGGCAGCTGGCAGAAAATTTACATATACAATATGACCTTATTGACATACAACCAGTTGTAGATGAATTTGAAAAATCTTTGTCATTCCTGTTCAAGGGTACAACTCCGGGAGTGGCTGAAGAGAATATCCAGGCCCGTGCAAGGGGAATGTACCTGATGGCAGTGTCAAATAAATTTGGTAATATCCTTCTGAACACAACCAATAAAAGTGAATGCGCTGTAGGATACGGCACATTATACGGTGACATGAACGGAAGCATTGCAGTCCTGGGTGACGTTTATAAAACCGACGTCAAAAAACTGGCCCGATATATAAACAGGGACAAAGAAATCATTCCTGAGAATACAATAATCAAACCACCCTCCGCCGAACTAAGGCCCGGTCAGAAAGATACGGACTCCCTTCCTGAATATGACCTGCTCGACCAGATACTTTACAACTATATAGAGTTAAACCAGTCGCCGGATGAGATCGAAGCAAAAGGATTTGACAGAAAAGTAATTGAAAAGGTCATAAAACTGGTAAACATAAATGAATTCAAACGATTTCAGGCAGCACCTATACTGCGCATTAGCACCAAAGCATTCGGGTTCGGAAGAAGGATGCCACTGGTAGGAAGGTATTAATATTGTTTTTATTTACCTTTGCAGGCATGATAGTAATTAATGGCATCAAGGAAAAAGTCCTGATCCGGAGGTTTATTAAAGGAGACCATACTGCTTTTGAATTATTGTTTCGGTTTTATTACCCCGGAATGGTCATTTTTACTTCAAACATTGTCCTTAATAATGAAGATGCAGAAGAGATTGTCCAGGATTTTTTCGTAAAGCTTTGGTCTAAAAGAAACCTTATTAACGATACATCTTCACTTAAAAATTACCTATTCACATCAGTAAAAAACCGTGCGGTTAATTTTCTGAAAAAACAGCAGCTCAATAGAAAAGTCACTGACAAACTGGAAGAAATGGTATCTACTGATCAACTATACAATCCTGACCTCTTTATATTATCAGAACTACAAACAAAAATTAATAATGCCTGCGGTAAACTTCAACCCCGCACCAGGGAAATATTTAGCCTTAGCCGATTTAAAGGTTTGTCAAATGATGAAATCGCTGACCAATTAAATATCTCCAAACGCACTGTCGAAACCCAGATATCAAAAGCATTAAAAGTATTAAGGGAAGAGTTAAAAGATTATCTTTTTCTTTTAATGGTGTTTTAACATCTTTTTTCAGAAATCAATAACAGTTAACGTAAAAAACTTCTTTTTTTAATACGTGATGCCTTATTCATAATTGTAATAATATAAAGCTTTAGTTAACTCGATGAGTAAAAAAATTAACATAAACGATCCGGAAACAGCATTCAATAACTTCATTGAATACCGGCATGGATTATCTTCATTCGAAAAAAAGCTGGAAGCTGCTTCATTAATTGAAAAAATTCACAGGGTTGATGTTAATAAAGCCTATGAAAAAGTCATCCAAAAAATAAATCATAAAAACAAAATACACTCAGCATTTGAAACTATTATCCGAATAGCAGCAATAATGACATTGCCATTGCTGGCATTTACCATATGGTCTCTCTTTTTTCAAAAAGAAAACTTTATACCTGAAACAGCAAGACTTGATAAACCTACCTGGCAGCATATAGAAAGCCCGGCCGGAATGCGGTCACATATCATCCTGCCTGATGGTACAAATCTCTGGTTAAATGCGGGAAGCAACCTTCGTTACACCATTCCCTTTGCAGGGAAGACAAGGGAAGTTGACCTGGAGGGAGAGGCTTTTCTGGATGTAATTAAAAATAATAACTCCCCCTTTAGGGTAAATCTTAAAAATACATCTGTTGAAGTCATCGGTACTCAGTTCAATGTCAGATCATATCCGGGATCAGAAACAGTTGACATTGCACTTAAGGAGGGACGAATAAAATTTACTGTAACCGATAGTCAAAATAAAATTAAAACCTACCAGCTTACGACGAACGATTATTTGCAGTACAATAAAGACATTGAAACTGTCAGACTGGATAACAGAAATATTGAAAAGTACATTGCCTGGCATAATAACATTATGATACTGGATGATACTCCCATGGAGGAGGTAGCCCGCTTACTTGAGCAATGGTATGGTATCAAAGTCATTCTGAATAATAATGAAATAAAGAGCTATAAATTTACCACAACCTTTGATAACGAACCCCTGTTCCGGGTTTTGGAACTGTTGGAACTCAGTTCTCCTATATCAATAAAATACATACCCGGGAAACCTGATCCAATAACAAAAAAATTATCTCAGTCATTAGTAACAATAACAAAAAAACAGTTGCCTATGTAGAACTAACCTTATTGAATAACAAAAGAAGGAGATGCGCCAACACCTCCTTCCGGAATCCCCGTATGGGGCTGAAAAATTTAATTAATCAAAATCATTGTAAAATTATGAAAAAATTTAAACAACTATTGTGCCCTTTATTAATAAGGCACCGAAAAAAACTGATTATCATGCGCAATACATTATTTATAGTCTTGATAAGTGCCATCCAGGTTTTTGCCACAGAAAGCTATGCGCAAACAAAAAAGATTAGTCTGGACATTAAAGATGCAACCATTAAAGAGGTTTTGCATGAAATAGAGAAACAAAGTGAATTCTATTTTCTCTTTAACAGTGAATTAATTGATGTATCCAGAAAGGTTGACCTGACTGTTAAGGAACAAAAAGTATCTGATATCTTAACCAATCTTTTTAGTGGAAATAATGTTAATTTTATCATTAAAGACAGATACATTGTTCTTACTCCCTCTGAATCAAGTGGATTAGCCGATATTGAAGAACTGTTGCAACAACAAAGAACTGTGTCCGGAAGTGTAACAGATAACCAGAACCAGCCTTTACCGGGTGTAACAATTGTGGTAAAGGGAACAACCTTAGGTACAATTACATCTGCAGATGGTAATTATACTCTTTCCAATATTCCTCCCGACGCAACGCTGGTGTTTTCATTTGTTGGCATGAGAACCCGGGAAGTAATTGTAGGTAACCAAACAACTATTAATGTTACTATGGAAGAGGAAACCATAGGTATTGAGGAAGTTATTGCCGTAGGATACGGAACTCAAAAAAAGGTTAACCTCACTGGTGCGGTAGACGTAATTACCAATGAAAAAATGGCAAACAGGCAAGCTCCGACAGTTTCCCAGATTCTTCAGGGACAAGCACCGGGTTTAAATTTTTCAGTGGGAACACATGGATTTGAACCGGGAGCTTCTATGAATATCGATATCAGGGGAATGGGATCCATAAACGGCGGAAGTCCCTATATCCTTATTGATGGAATTCCGGGAGAAATGGACCGCCTCAACCCAAATGATATAGAATCGATCTCAGTACTTAAAGACGCCGCCGCTTCTGCTATTTATGGTGCCCGCGCTCCATACGGAGTAATTCTTATTACCACAAAAAGCGGCAAGAAAAATGAAGAGTTGAGCATTTCCTATGCAGGGAATATGTCTGTCCATACTCCTTCACGATTACCTCAGCAGCTTGACTCATATACATTTGCCAGGGTGATCAATGAAATGGGTGATAATGGCGGAGGAAGAAGCTATTCGGAGGCAGCAATAGACAGAATTATTGCATATCAGAATAAAGACTGGAACTATCTCAAACAATTTTATCCCGAAGATGCAACATACTATGAAGCAATGCCTTTATCAAACGGCAGATGGGGAAATAATCAGGATAGCCATGCTAATTATGACTGGTATGATGAATGGTATGGGTACAGCCTGAATCAACAACATAATCTCTCTGTCAGAGGAGGGGAACAAAAAACTTCTTACTTTTTATCCGCAGGATTTGTGGATGAAAATGGCGTACTTAACTATGGAACAGATTACTACAAAAGGTATAATCTGGTAGGCAAAATTAATACTGCTTTGGCTGACTGGTGGGATGTTCGTTACCAGGCTCGCTTTGTAAAGGACATCAGGGAGTATCCGAGCCAAACAAGAGCCTGGGATTATGACATGATATTCAGGCAGATACCAAGAACAGTACCTACCCAGGCAAAATATACAGGATATGGCACTTATAATATCCAATCAAAAATTCCTTTTGTTGAAGACAGTGGTACAAAAAAATATGAAACCCGCGAAAACTGGCATACACTGGGCACAGAAATACGTCCGGTGAAAGGATGGAAAATAAACGGTGAATTTGCTTACAGGTCTACTGATTATTTGCGGACAAATCTGTATTTAACCTTTTATGAGCACTATATTAATAAAGAATATGTAGCTAACGCACAGTCAGTACCGAATAGTCTGGAGAGAATACACCAGATCAGTACTTACTGGACAACAAATATTTATTCATCCTATGATTTTTCTCTGAAAAATCATAATTTTCATATCATGGCCGGGACTCAGTATGAACTGAATCAAAGTAATTACCTGAATGGTTCCAAAACCAATTTGATAGTTCCGGATGTACCTTCGCTGGAAACAGCTACCGGTGATCCTATAATTAGTGAGAACCTTACGCATTGGGCAACACAAGGCTATTTTGGCAGGTTTGCATATAATTTTAATGAAAAATACCTGTTCGAAGCTAATACACGTTATGATGGTACCTCCAGATTTCTGGAAAACAGCCGCTGGGGTTTCTTCCCCTCCTTCTCTGTAGGTTGGAATGTTAACAGGGAGAACTTCTGGGAATCAATAGAACCGTACATAAATACATTTAAGGTAAGAGCATCATGGGGTCAGTTAGGCAACCAGCAAGTCTCTCCCTATCAGGATATTGCTCTGATCCCATTGCAATCCGGACGATTAAACTGGCTTTTTGGTTACGGTTCAAACCGCCCGTTGGGATATACCTCAACTCCTGGTTTGGTTAGTCCTAATTTAACATGGGAAACAGCAACAACAAGTAATATCGGGTTTAATCTTGCTTTTTTGGAAAACAGGCTGCAATTTGACCTGGACATCTTTGAGAGAAATACAGACAATATGATTGGGCCATCAGAACCTGTACCGGGTGTACTGGGTTCTTCAGTCCCAAAATCCAATAATGCAAGCCTGAGAACCAGAGGCTGGGAAAGTTCAATAAAATGGAATCATAATATCAGACATTCTGATTTTTCATACTTTGTAACATTCAACCTGTATGACGCAAAAACTGTCGTTACCGAGTACCTGAATCCAACCGGGCTTATAACCGACTGGTACTCAGGCAAAGAAATCGGTGAGATATGGGGATATACTGCAAATGAATTATTTAAATCTCAGGAAGAGGTAAATGCTTATCTTGAGAAAGTCGATTTATCTTATATATTCAGTACCTGGAACCCGGGCGACCTTAAATACGAAGATACTAACGGAGATGATAAAGTGGATGTGGGTGCAAGATCACTTGATGACCACGGTGACCTGTCTGTTATAGGCAACAGCACTCCAAGGTATCAATGGGGAATATCTGCAGGATTGAATTACAAAAACTTCGATTTCTCCTTTTTGATAAAGGGAACTGCCAAAAGAGATTATTTCCCCGAAGGCGCGACTTCAGAGAATTATGTATTTTGGGGAATCAGAAACTGGCTTTTCACAGCTTTACAGTCAGAACATCTCGACTATTTCAGGGACCAGCCGGGTGATAAATATACAGGCCTTCATGAAGGTGACGCCAATATCAATCTCGATGCTTTTTGGCCAAGACCTTATCTGGCAACAAACCAGAATGCAAAAAACAGACAAAATTCTACCAGGTATTTAGTTGATGCCTCTTATATCAGGCTGCAAAATGTCCAGCTGGGTTATAATCTGCCGGCAAACATTTTAGGGAAAATCGGATTGAAACAAGTCAGGGTTTTCGTTTCCGGCGAAAACTTGTTTACAATGACTGACTTCCTGAAAGGCATTGATCCTATTGCTATCAGTGGTGGAGGTAACAGAGTTGGCATGACATATGGTGCAGATAATATTTACTCATTTGGTATAAATGCAACTTTTTAATTTTAACGATATGAAAAATTCAATATATATATTACTATTATTTGTTATATTTTCTTCTTGTGATACTACCTTCCTGGACAGGCCGCCCCTCGACGCAATTGGCCCTGCTAATTACTGGAAGACAGCAGCCGACCTGGAAAATTATGTACTCCAGTATTACCCTTCGCTTCCATCTCATGGAACATGGTACGGGGGCTATGGTTATAGCATAACAGATGCTGACAATGCAATTAAAGAACCACCAAATACTGTATTAAATGGTGAAAGGGGCATTACCTCAGGAAGATGGATAAGTGACTGGTCACGTATACGAAGCATCAATATTTTCTTTGATAATTACAGCAGATGCGAAGATGACTTTGATGCCTATAAACATTATCTTGGAGAAGCGCACTTCTTCCGCGCCTGGTATTATTTCGCACTGGTACAAAAGTATGGTGACGTGCCATGGTATTCATCGGAATTAAAGCCAATATTTGAAGAGGAACTAAGCCGGTCAAGAGACCCACGAACTTTAGTGGCAGACTCTATTCTTGCAGATTTGGACAAGGCTATAGATTACCTGGATTACAAGTCCGGCGTGGGCAATAACCGCATCAATAAAGAAACCGCATTGGCTTTTAAAAGCAGGGTGGCACTATATGAGGGAACATGGCAAAAATATCATGCAAATACCCCTTTCGGCACACCTGGCTCTAATCCTAATAAATATTTCCAGGCTTGCATTGATGCTGCAGAAGAACTAATGACCAATCAAAGGTACAAGGTTGGCATTTATAATGATTATTATAAACTTTTCGGCCTGGATGATATGTCGTCTGTCGATGAAGTGCTGTTATACAAAGCTTATAATATCAATGACGGAGTTTTTAATGATGTCCAGTATGCAACTACATTTGTTACCACAGGCATTGGTGTTACATGGTCCCTTGTTTCTTCTTACCTTGGTAAAAATGGAGAACCATATGATTATTTAAACCTGATCGAAGAATATAAAGGGAACGAATTTTTAAATAAAATTGTTGATGAGATCGATCCCCGATTCCATGCTTCAGTTTGGGTGCCCGGGGATTTGGTAGTAGCCAGCAGAGGAGAGACGTTTGACAAACCTTCCATAGATATGGTTGACCTATACCTCAATCCCACAGGATTTCAACTGAAAAAATGCTCTAATCCTGAATCACCGGGTGCAGGCATGGGTGGCGGAGGCAGCTCAGAAACAGGGTATATTATATTCCGCTATGCTGAAGTTATCCTTAACTATGCTGAAGCACTATATGAACTTGAAGGTGAAATTGCATACGATCAGCTCAATCTGCTAAGAGAAAGAGCAGGAATGCCTGAATTTAAAGTTAATTCACAAAGTTCTGATCCTAATATTGTTGACTACGGATATCCGGTTTCTGATGAGTTGTATGAAATAAGAAGGGAACGAAGGATAGAGTTAGCCCTGGAAGGCCACAGGGCTGATGATTATAAACGATGGGCAGCCCATAATTTATTTAAGGGTAAAAGACCTAAAGGGTATCCTTTTAATCAGGATGAGTTCCCTGAATACCACCCGCCACTGGATGAAAATGGCAGGATAGACTATTTTCAGAATCACCTGCCTGACGGATATCAGTTCAGGGAAAACCAGGATTACCTGAATTCCATTCCTGTTGAGGAAATTACACTGAACCCAAATCTTGAACAAAATCCGGGATGGTCTGACTAATTATAATAACAAGTAACTTTTTATTACTTTTTCACTAAATGATTGTTCGCCGAAATAGCTGATATTGATTATTTAATAAAACTTTAATGATATACAAAAAAAGTTTTTACAACAATAGATAATTGATACAACTATTTTTGCGAACAATTATTTTATATTTATCCTTTTAAAACAACGAGAATTAAAAACCATTCTATTAACTATGACAACATTAAAATTCAAATTAATCACCAGTCTGTTTTCAGCAGCTGCACTCCTGCCCGGGGCAGGAAATACACAAAACCAGGCATCCAGGCCTGATAAGCCCAATGTATTATTTATTGCTGTTGACGATTTGAGGCCTCAGCTTGGTTGCTATGGAGAATCCCAAATTAAATCTCCGAATATTGACCGTCTTGCAAACTCCGGACTGCTTTTTTCCAATGCTTACTGTAATTTTCCAACCTGCGGCCCGTCAAGGGCCTCTATTCTCAGTGGTATTTATCCCAACCAAAACAGGTTCGTGGGCTGGAATTGCGCCCAGGATAAAGATGTCCCGGGCATTGTGGGATTACCAATGCACTTTAAAAACAATAATTACAAAACCATTTCTTTAGGTAAAGTCTATAATAATTTTGAAGACGGTAAAGGCAGCTGGACTAAAATATGGAGACCTTCTACAACAACAACTGCCTGGGATTATCAGTCAAAAGAAGGAATAAAAATTTTTGAAGAAAGGAATAAAGACAGGTACAAAGATACAAGAGCCAGGACTAACAGTAATTTGCCTAAAAGAGGGCTTCCCTATGAAAGCCCCGATGTTCCGGACGTCATATATGAAGATGGCAGAATAGCAAAACGTGCCATTGAAGAGTTACAGGAACTGCAAAACAGCGGTGAGCCGTTCTTTCTTGCTGTTGGTTTCAAAAAACCTCATCTTCCATTCAATGCTCCTAAAAAATATTGGGACCTTTATGACAAAAATGATATCAAAATACCTGAGAATTATTATTTCCCCGAGAATGCTCCCGATGCAGCCCGGTTTTCATGGAGTGAGCTAAGGGCTTTTTACGGTATGCCTGCCAAAGGCCCGGTACCAGATTCAACAGCAATAAATCTCATACATGGTTACTATGCTTGCGTTAGTTACGTTGATGCACAAATCGGCCGGGTAATAGATGCCCTCGAAGACCTTGAATTGGCTGATAATACAATAATTATTCTTTGGGGAGACCATGGATGGTTTTTGGGTGAACATGGATTCTGGAGCAAACACAGTAACTTCAGAAGAGGTTCACATGTCCCCCTTATAGTTAAAGTACCATGGAAAAACCAGGGAATAAAATCAGAAGCGCTCGTTGAATATGTAGATGTCTATCCATCCTTATGCGACCTTGCAGGGCTTAGTATTCCCATACATCTTCAGGGCAAAAGCTTTGCACCTCTCCTTGATGATCCTGACCAATCCTGGAAAAATGAGATTTTCTTCAGAATAAATGGTGAAACAGTAATGACAAAAACACATTCCTACACCGAATATATAAATTATAAAACAAAAGAAACGCGTGCCCGTATGTTATATGACCTTCGTACTGACCCGGAAGAGAACAATAATATAGCGGAAAATCCTGAAAATAAAGAATTAATTGAGGAGCTGCATGAAAAATTGCAATCCCATATGAAAAAGCGGGATTTAATAGTCATCCCATAAACGATAAACTACCAAAATAATTTATGTTTTGAATAACTGAAAAATATTATTTTTAAAGGGCATCTTTTAAATCTGTAAAGCAAAATAGGTGTATATTGAATGCCTATCAATGAGCCTTAGTAGCAATAAAATTTATCATTCCTGACCTTTTTCGGATAATAGGGATAAATTGCAAAATTTAAATAATTGCAAATGAAAAAGATTATCATTTTAATCTCAGTCCTTTTATATTTCATATCCTGTAATACCAAAGTGGACCGGTATAAAATTTATCGCGATCAGATTTTACCAACAAAAATAAATCTCAAGGAACTTGGTAAGATAAGGCCAAAATCAGCATGCGAAATAAAAGCATCATATCTGGGTGTGGGGTGTGAAGTTCTTTGCCGGGGCTATGCATATTATGAAGTATATAAGAACAGGATATGTTTACAGAATACCAAAAAATTCTATTAAAAATATTGATGGAGTTACTGAATTTACGCTGCCGGTGTATGACTCTCCCCTGCTTATATGTGACAAAGACTTCCTGAGCAGCAGGAAACTTATTTACTAACTTCCGCAATGCAAAAATCGTAAACTAACGATCTTAATTTTCTGACCCGGCAACTAGTATCCCGGATATGACAACAGCTCCTGTAATCCGCCATTAAGTAACCTGTGGTCAAAATCCGGAATGCCAAAATCATCCGGACACTCATTCCATAAAACCGGGGGAAAGAATAGTTGTATTTTCCGGCCTGTCAGGGAATCCCGGAATTTTTTTTTGCCAACCAAAATGGACGTGTAATCATGAGATATATTTTACAAATTGCTGTACCAAATGTAAAGTATACTTTACAAAAAGACAAATATTGTATTGAATATTTTAAAAAAAAGCATTAAACACCTGAAATCCGGTAACACAAAAAATACCCAAACAGCCTCTTAAATATCAACAAATTATAACTATTTTATTTATGTTTGTAATAAAAAACAAGATATGAAGAATCTAAATCTGTTTTATTTGGTTTTTTCAATATTGATATTCACCAATATTTCTGCATTTGCATCAGCAAATACAAATAGTGAACCCTCCGGGTGGAAAGCAGGGGTTGCTAAGTTTAATATTACTCCTGATGAACCGGTTTGGATGGCGGGTTATGCATCCAGGAACCGTCCTTCGGAAGGGGTTTTAACTGACCTCTGGGCTAAAGCACTTGTTTTCGAGGACTCTGAAGGTAAACGGGGAGTGCTTGTAACTACTGACCTTATAGGATTCAGAGGTAGTTATATGTCCGGAAGAATACGGCAAAGGCTTAAAACTTTATATGGCCTTTCAGATGACCAGGTAATACTGAGCAGTTCACACACTCATACAGGGCCTGAGTTGATGAGAGATCCGGAAGATTATCTTCATGATGACAATCTGACCGGACAGTATTCTTCTGAACAGATAGATAAAACAATCCGTTATTCAAAAAAGGTGGAAACCCAAATAGTGGATATAGTTGGAAAAGCACTGGATTCATTAGAACCTGTTCAGGTATCTTCAGGTCAGGGGGTGGCAAGATTTGCGGTAAACAGAAGAATGCACCGTTCCAAAACAACGGTACCTGAGTTAACCAAAGAGTTACCCGGGCCTGTTGACCATTCCGTTCCGGTATTTAAAATCACAAAACAGTCAGGGGAATTACTTGCCGTGGTTTTTGGATATGCCTGCCACAACACTACATTAGGAATATACAAATTCTCCGGTGACTATGCAGGTTTCGCCCAGATTCAGCTGGAAAAAGATTATCCCGGATCAACAGCAATGTATTTTGCAGGAACAGGTGCCGACCAGAACCCCCTGCCCCGCGGGAGCGTTTCTTATGCCATCCAGTATGGGAAAACCCTGGCCGCAGCGGTCGGAGCTGTCATCAGTGAACCTATGAAAGAGTTATCCCCTGTTTTGTATACAACCTATTCAAAGACAAACCTGGGTTTTGCCAATCCTCCACCCACAAAAGAAGAACTTAAGAAAATGATCAATGAGGTTACTATCCCTGAATATCTTATCTACGGCGCAAAAGTCCTGCTAAATAAACTGGAAAAAGGCCAATCCCTCATCACCTCCTATGACTATCCTGTCCAGTTCTGGAAAATTGGAGAACAAAATATGGTTATCTTAAGCAGCGAAGTAGTAGTAGATTATGCCATATGGCTTAAGCAGATATTTGGAGATGATCTGTTCGTTATGGCTTATGCAAATGAAATAATAGGATATATACCATCAGCAAGAGTTTTGAGTGAAGGGGATTATGAAGGTACCAGGGCAGCCTTATTCACCACTCCGTGGGCTCCGGATATTGAGATGAAAATTATTATGGAGGTTATCAGATTAGAAAAGGAAGCAAAAAAAAATTATAAACAGTGAAAATACATTTAATTATTACCTTATCTGTTATTATTATGACATTAGGATGTAACAACAAACAAAATGATCCCTCAGGGGATTGGAGTGAAAAGGAACTTAACGAGTGGTTCAGCAAGGGAGAATGGAAACAGGGCTGGCCTGTGCAGCCGGATGAAACGGTTGATAAAAAGGAATTTGCAAAGCAATATTTCAGGAATCGTGCCCGGTGGGATAAAGCATTTTCCTTCCTGAAAAGCAAAAACCTGTCTGATCTAAACACAGGACGATATGAACTGGAAGGAGAAAATCTTTTTGTTAATGTCGATGAATATGTTACCAGGAACGAAGAGGTAACGAAGTATGAGGCTCACAAAAAATATGCAGATATACAGTACCTTGTTAAAGGAGAGGAAAAAATAGGAGTTCTGCCTCTTGACAAGACAACTATTACATCTCCTTATAACAGTGAAATTGATGCAGCGTTCTCAGAGACATCATCAAACATATACAGGATTGCCTCCTCCGACAGATTTTTTATATTTTTCCCCAATGATGCACACCGGCCGGGCGTTAAAACAGACGAAAACCAAAAAGTAAGAAAGGTGGTTGTAAAAGTGAGGATCGATTAACCTGATCCCTGTATTCATTTAATACTTAATTAGATAAACCTGTGAATTTTAAGAATTACTTTTTAGCAATAACAGTAACTGTAATTTTCATTTCAGGCTGCTCACCACATCGTGGTAAATACGAAGTAGATTTTGGAGACAGCCTGTACCTTTCCAATGTGCCATCCCAACCGGGAGTTGAAACATGGAAATTCATTGATGACCTGAAAACCCCTATGTGGGTTAAGCACGATTGGGAGCCGGGAACTCCCGGCGAAAATGAAGCCGATCTTTCAGGAGGAATAATCATTATTAATAATTTTCCCGATCCTGATGGCAGGCTTCAAACTGCATGGGATGACCTTAATGCATTCATGAAGGCCGGAGGTGTTAATCAGGATGAAGGCAAATATGTTATTGAAGCGGTGTCAGCGCAAGGCTTTGGCGAAGAAGAGTACAGGATGGAAATAGACAAAGATAAATGCAGGATACTGGCAGGCGATACAGAAGGCATACGCAGAGCTGTTTTCAATCTGGAAGATGAGATGCTTCGTCTGCGGGCTCCTTTATTACCGGTAGGAACGATAGAAAAAAAACCGGTTATCCTTCGCCGTATTTCCCGGTGTTTCTTCGGCCCTATCAAAAGGCCTCCTGCTATGCGCGATGAGTTGATGGATAATGTTGATTACTATCCTGAAAATTATCTTAACCGTCTGGCGCACGAAGGAGTAAACGGATTATGGCTTACTATAGAGTTCAGAGACCTGGTGGCTACAAAATATACAACAAATGCAGGTAAAGATGCTAAGAGGCGCCTGGCAAAACTAAAGCAGACAGTAGGCAAATGCCTTCGATACGGGATTAAAACTTATATATTTTGCATTGAACCACGGGCATGGGAAGCTGACGACCCCGTATTGAAAAATTATCCCGAACTGGGAGGACATACTTCGGGAAACAGACAACTGTTCTGCCCTTTAAGTAAGGCGGCTGAAGAGTATCTTTATGAATCAGTAAATAAAATTTTCAGAGCAGTTCCCGAACTGGGAGGAATAATTAATATCACTCACGGTGAAAGGCCGACAACCTGCCTTAGCGCAGTATCCTCTTTCAGCGATCATGAAGGAAGGATAAACTGTCTGCGATGCAAAGATAAACAACCATGGGAGATACTTTATGCCTCGCTGGCAGCTATGCAAAGAGGAATGAAAGATGTAAATCCCGAAGCAGAATTTATAAGCTGGCTTTATATGCCCCAACCCCAAAGATATTATCCGGGAGATGTTTATAAACTTGGCAAATGGGTATATGACCTGCCTGTTCACACTCCTGAAGGGGTTGTCCTCCAGTTTAATTTTGAATCGGGAGTAGAGATCGAAGTATTTGGGAAAAAACTGGTTGGCGGTGATTACTGGATTTCAAAACCAGGCCCGGGCGACAGGTTTGAGGACATTGCCAATATTGCAAAAAAGCACGGAACACTCATGTCAGCAAAGATACAAACAGGTTCTTCACATGAGGTGGCAACAGTACCTTTTATTCCGGTGCCCTCACTATTATACAGGAAATTTTCCGCAATGCAGAAACTTGGAGTTACTCATACAATGTTATGCTGGTATTTTGGAAATTATCCGGGATTGATGAATAAATCAGCAGGAATCCTTTCAATGAATAATATTCCGGATAATGAAACAGATTTTTTAAAGAATCTGGCATCTATCCAGTGGAAAGAGAATGACGTGCCAAAAGTAGTAGAAGCATGGACTCATTTCAGCGAAGGCTACGAAAATTATCCCCTTACCAATCATTTTCAATATTACGGTCCCATGCACGACGGTCCTGTATGGCCACTGCTGCTAAAACCGGCGGATGCACCCCTGTCGCCTTCCTGGCAGATTGGGTCAGGTTCAACTCTTAAACCGTGGCCCCCGAGTGGCGACAGGATTGGTGAATGTATCGGCGGAGTGCTGTCATTGGAAGAGGTGGTGGAACTGACTCACCGCATGACCTCATCATGGGATAAAGGTGTGCAAATATTTGAAGAGATCGGGCAAAACTATGCAAACGACAGGGAAAGACTATTGGATATCGGGGTTGCAAAAGCTTTGGGCATTCAGTTCAGAAGCGGATATAACATTTTGAATTTCTATATGTTGCGTGAAAAGATGTTCCGCATGGAAGGAAAGGAAAGACTGGATATATTAAAACAGCTTACTGATATCATAG
>CAZJGI010000033.1:0-36847 GCA_964545315.1 uncultured Prolixibacteraceae bacterium | reverse complement strand
CGTGTACTGAATGGCGAGAATCCTGCCAATATACCAATTGAAAACTATGTTGAAGAAGAAATTACCCTTAACCATGAAGTAGCAAAGGAACTTAGTGTAAAATTCCCTGAAAAATACCTTGCACAAACTGATGATCTGCTAAATAAAAACTACAAATTCTGTCTGATTCATTTCGTTGACAGCCCGGTTTCAGAAGATGCGGAAAAAGGGATCAGAGATGAACTCAGAAACCAGGGAATGGTTGAAGGTAAAGACTTTACTATAAAAGTTTTTAATGCCCAGGGAGATATTTCAATTCTTAATAATATTGCTGAAACAGTAGCAGCCGACAAATGGGATATTGTATTTACACTTTCAACTCCCACTATTCAAATGATCTCTCAAAAGATAACCAATGCCCCTGTGGTTTTTTCCAATGTAGGTGACCCTGTCCGTGCCGGATTGGGTGAATCTTACGAAAACCATCATCCCAATCTTACAGGTATATCAACAATGAGTAAATTTGAAGATCTTATAATACTTGTAAAGGAAACTATACCGGGAATCAAAAATATAGGTACAATATTTTCCCCCGGCGAAATCAATTCGGTGGCCTATAAGGAAGAGCTTGAAAAAGCTGCAATAAGACAGGGAGTGACTTTGACTGCCATACCGGCAAATTCAACTAATGAAGTTACTGATGCTGCCAGGGTACTTGTCAATAAAGGTATCAAGGCATTTACCCAGATATCAGATAACCTTACCAGCAGTTGCGGGCCATCAATTATCAAGGTGGCATATGATACGGGAACTCCATACTTTTCATACGTGGGAAAACAGATCGACCAGGGTGCTGTTGCCGTCGTTTCGAGCGACTATTATTATGCCGGGATCGATGCCGTCATTCTAGCAGTACAGATTCTTACAGGAAGTTTACCCGGAGATATACCTTTCCGGAATGTTTCTAAATCGCTCGTGGATGTAAATAAAGATGCAATGAAGCAATTCGGGTTGAAAGTGCCTGAAAAATATTATAACCGATAAAAAATCTTAATATATGAACAACCTGGAAATCAACATGACAAAAAGGAATGATGAAATTCTCCTTACCTGTAAGGGACGTCTGGATGCCAACAGGGCCGGATACCTCAATGATTATATTGATCGTCTGGTAAGGGAAGGACATTACCATATATCTCTGGATATGTCCGGCATAGAATACCTTAGTTCAGCCGGAATAAGAACCCTTGTCTCACAATATAAGAACATTAATGCTGTGAATGGCTACTTTTATATACCTGAAATGTCAGATAATGTAAAGCAGGTCCTTCAGATGGTGGGAATTTTCGACATGTTGAGCCGGATACATAAAAAAGTTCAGGAATCAGAAGAGGAGATAGAAAAACTCAACCGGCTTGAGGCCTATGGATTTGTTTTTACCAGAACTACTCTTTCTGAAAACGGCATAACAGAAATTGAACTTTACGGCCAACCTGAGTTGATTATGAAGGCAGATTATCAGAAGGAAGATGCAAGGGTGGTCAAATCAGGAATTAACCATTTTGCGATTGGACTAGGAGCTATCGGAAACTCATTTGATGAATGTAAAAATCGGTTTGGAGAGTACATCCTTGCAGGAAAAAATGTTGCCTATCTTCCCGCCGACGGTTCGAAAAAACCTGATTATATGGTTGCTACCGGACAATTGGTGGTTTCTCTGACCGAGCTGTACGGACTTCATTTTACCGGTAATTTCTCATACCTTATCAGCTTTGACCCTGTTAATCCTAAAAATAATATTGAACTAAGCCGGCTCGCTGAAACTCTTCTTCAGATGACGGATTATGACCGGATGGCCTTTGTTATGATTGCAGAAAGCGGAGGCCTGATCGGTACCTCCTTAAATGCTTCACCGGTTGAAGGGAAAAATATATTCACTTATCCGGAAATCAAAGAATCTGTAAATTTTACAACAGAACCGGCTCACTTTAAAATGCTGACACTATCTATAGGATTTATCTCTGATCAATCTAATGAAGACGAAGAAAGATTCCTCAGGCCTATGCTGCCGGGAAAATCTTTAAAGGGGCACGTTCATTCTGCTGTTTTTCCTTATATTCCCCTGAAGAAAACAGATATTGACCTTAATGAAACTGTAGGATATATATTTAATAACACTGAGATTGTTGACATTCTTCATCTTACAAACGATATAAGGGAAATCACCGGGCAGGGAGAGAGTCAGTTTGTGAAAGGCCTTTGCTGGGTGGTTCCTGTTAAATCATTAAGTTGACTCACTTATGAAAATATTTAATAATTCATATATTCAAAATAAGCCAGGATACGGCAATAATTACTTAACAACTTATATATTAATTATTTATATGCTTATATATTTTGTAGAAATCATCGTTTCACAATAATAATAATTAACTATGTCACTACTAATCGGATCTGTTACCATAGGATTAATTCTGGCACTTCTGGCGCTGGGAATTTTCATCAGCTTCAGGATATTTTCATTTCCTGACATAACGGCGGAGGGGTCATTTACATTCGGGGCAGCAACTGCCTCTTCGCTGATAGTCGCAGGAGTCAATCCATTAATTGCCTGTGTTTGTGCATTCATTGCAGGAATGATTGCAGGCGCTTCCACAGGGATCATCCATACCAGGTTCAATATAAATCCGCTGTTGGCTGGTATCCTTGTGATGACTGCACTTTATTCGGTTAACCTGCATATAATGGGTAAAAGCAATATCCCTCTTCTGAGCGAAATCACTGTTTTTACATGGATTGAAAATATGTCGGCAGCCATTGCCGGGGCTGATGATAAAATGATGGTCATAGGTTGGGAGGTTGCAACAAAAGACCTCTGGCTATTGACCTTTTGCTTCCTGGGTATCCTGGTATTCTGTATAATATTGTGGTGGTTCTTCAAAACCAATTTAGGTACTGCCATGCGTGCAACAGGAGATAATTCCCAGATGATACGTGCATTGGGAGTAAACACTAAAAAACTTATCATTGCCGGTATTGCCCTTTCAAACGGATTCATTGCCCTTGCCGGAGCCATGCTTGCCCAATATCAGGGATTTGCAGATGTACAAATGGGATTGGGAATGATGGTCTGGGGACTTGCAAGTGTAATTATCGGAGAGGCAATAATTAACGACAATAGCATTGGATTTGTTATTGCCGGTGCAGTTGTCGGTTCTGTATTATTCAGACTGCTTGTAGCTATTGCGCTTCGCTGGGGCCTGAATCCCAATGACCTGAAAATTATTACTGCATTTTTTGTATTTATTGCACTGATATTGCCGGGATTAATGAAAAATAGAAAAAAACTGACCTTTAAAAGAAAAGTAAATGCTGTCAATTGAAAATATTAAAAAGACGTTCAATGCCGGAACAGTAAATGAGGTGAAAGCACTTCAGGGAGTTTCCCTCCGGATTGAAGATGGTGATTTTGTATGTGTCCTGGGTACTAACGGGTCCGGAAAATCAACGCTTCTCAATGCTGTTGCCGGAACATTTATTGTTGATGAGGGATCGATAATGCTAAACGCTACGGACATAACAAAATGGGGCGAACACAGGCGTGCTAAATTTATTGGAAGGGTTTTTCAGAATCCGTTTACAGGCACTGCCCCAAACATGTCAATTCGTGAAAATCTTGCCCTTGCAATGAAGCGGGGTAAAAGCAGAGGCCTTGGCTGGGGATTGCCTAAAGCACTGGTCAACAACTTTAAAAAAATGGTAAGTCCGCTGAATATGGGCCTTGAATACAGACTGGCCAATCCTATTGGCAAACTTTCAGGGGGACAGAGACAGGCTCTTACTTTACTTATGGCAACTGCATTAAAACCGGATTTACTGTTGCTGGATGAACATACTGCAGCACTTGATCCAAAAACTGCAGCTAAGGTTATTGATCTGACGCAACATCTGATTTCAAAAGATAATCTTACAACACTAATGGTCACCCACTCTATGCAGCAAGCTGTTAATCTCGGAGACCGGATCATTATGATGCATCAGGGAAAAATAGCTTATGACTTTAAAGGAGATGAAAAAAAACGTTTGAAAGTAAATGACCTGCTGGCTCTTTTCGATGAACTGCGCAGGAAGGATAATATTGATCCTGCAGTTGCATCTCTTATAGAAGAATACTACGTTTAATAATTTTTATTTAGTATATGTACCTATCCAAATTAATACGGATATTGCTGGCAATATTTATAACTGCCGGCATTCTGTTACTCCTTGACCTGGAAAACCGGAAAACTGATGTAAAAAATCAAATACCTGATATTGCAATTTTTAAAATAACCTCCAGAAAGGTCATCGACGAAACTGAAAATGGAGTAATATCTGCTTTGGAAGAAAGGGGATTCACCGACGGAAAAACATGCATGATGAAAAGGTTCTCGGCTGAAGGTGATATGGCGGTTGCAAATACAATAGCCCAGAATATAATAAGCAGCCGGTTTGACATGGTAATAACCATAAGCACTCCTTCTTTGCAGGTAATGGCAAATGCAAATAAAAAAGGAGATATATTGCATGTCTTCTGTGCCGTTACAGATCCTTACAATTCCGGTGTGGGTATCAGTGGTACTGCCCCTGATGAACATCCTCCACATCTTGTTGGTATAGGCACTTTTCAGCCTGTGGAGAAAACATTTGAGATAATGCGGCAGATGAAACCTGATCTTAAAAAGGTCGGAACGGTCTGGTGTACGAGCGAGACTTGCTCTGAGGCATGTGTTAAGCTCGCTCGTAAAAAATGCGCAGAACTTGGTATTGAACTTGTGGAAATGGGCATTGAAAATTCCACCCAGGTACTCGAGTCTGCCATGGCAGTGACAATGAGGGGAGTAGAAGCCTTATGGGTAGGTGGTGATAATACAGTGGAAAATGGTATTGATCAGTTGATAAATGCTGCCTCAAGAGCAAAAATCCCATTAATTACTAATAATCCATATAATACATATGGTAATATCCTGTTTGGATTTGGTGCTGAATATTTCGAAGTGGGCAAACTTGCCGGTAATATGGCTGCCGACGTATTGGAAGGTAAGTCGACAACTGAAATAGGTGTTGAGAATATTGTACCAAATAAGCTGGTAATTAATCCTGATGCTCTTAATAATATGAAAGATAAATGGAATATAGATGCTGCTGATTTATAGTATCATTTAAGAGAGTTGCTTTATTCTTATCTGAATTTAAGGATTTATTCACAATACTTATCAAATAGGCTGTAACCTCCCGTATTCAAGGCATACAAAAAATAAACAGATTAAAAACAAGATAAATTATAGTTTTATTACATCAAAACAACTGTATAAATTTCTCCAAACTCAGAAAGGAGTGCAAAAACTTACCTGAGGGAATTTCTTGTAATTTTTATTACACTATGCTGGCCCTGATGAGTGAAAAGCAATGTATTTGAACTCAACTCACAGATAGTACCGTAACCACGGTATCGGCCGGCATGAAGGTTTATATGTGATCCCCAGGTATGCCCGTTATCATCACTGAACATAAGGCTTGAACCTGGCCTTTCAAAACTACACACCAGAGTACCGTTTGACATAACGTACAGGTGTGGTGAAGCGCCTTCTTCCCTGAGCTTAACCGGCTTTCCCCATGTCCTTCCTCCATCCGGGGAGCGTACGAGATACAGGTTATTTTGATTCCATCCCGCATGGGCATTATCACCAGACCGTACGACACATAACAATTCTCCATTCGGCAGGAGAACCATTGAAGTTTCATCAAAACCCTCCATGGTCACAACGTCAGCCGGATCTGCTATAGTTGACCGGTAAGTCCAGGTTTTACCTTTATCTTCTGAGGCTACCAGAAACGAACGCATACGCATAGCACGCTGATCACCTTCCCAAATTTGCGGATCATTATCACCTTTAAAGCGTCCATACAGTGTAGCAATCAAAGTATTATCCGGCAATTCCAAAACAGTGCGATGAACCAAAGGCGCTTCATAATGTCCGTGTGCAAATCCAGGTACGAATTGAGGAAGGAAAAGATCTCCCTGAATAGGATTTGCTGTTTTCAGCTTATCATTTGATATAAATCCGTTCATGGTGTAATGTCCTTCCTGTTCACTTTTTTTACATCCGCTTAATATTAATATTTCACCGGATTGAAGCAAACATCCATAACCCCGGGCTTCTGCACGGTCATTCTCCCATGTAAGACCCCCGTCTTTACTTGAATATCCTGATGCTAATACCACTCCTTCAGGCAGCTTAAGCAGAGGAATAATCTTACTGGAATAACTGCGTATCTCTTCAACATTAAAGCGGGGATTTGCTTCACGAACTGTAATTGCAAGGTCAACAACAGATGCGCTGTATTTTTTTCTATCCAAAACAGAGAAAAAATGAACACCGGGATACCAGCCTTCAGTGGACAGGTTGATTTTACCATTAGATAAATTTGAATCCATCCAGGCAATTTCCCTCACAGGATCATATTGAAATCCGGGAAGTACTTCAACAGGATCGACAAAGTTCTGCAGTACCAATACTGGTTCAATGTCGGCATTCTCACATGAAGTAGTTACAATGACAGGTTCACCTTCCCTGATGACAGAGGAAGAAAGTTCAGCCTTTATAACAGGCTCACCTTTTTCAGGTTCAGGAAGTTTCCATTTAATTGCTGATACAATAGTTTTGCCAGCGGAGTCAATCCTTCCGGTAAGTGTTATTATAATTCCTGTTGGCATAACAACAGAAGAACTAAAAACAGGTTTAGCATTTTCGAATGATTCAACAGTGATATCATGTCTCCATGCCATTCCTCCCATATGGCGACCAGGTGTCATCCTGTCGGTATAACGGGTTCTGAGGGAACATCCGGCAGGATTATTTTCCATGTAAACAAAAGCAAGGCGTTTTGAAGGCAGATATATCAAATTCCCGGTACCTGCGGATTTATTAGTAATTGTAAGCTCATTACGCCAGTGAAGGCCTCCGTTGTATGATTCATAAAGATCTGTTCCGCGAGTTGAAAAGGAAGTTTCGACAGCTGCAAACCAGTTATTATTCCATGGCCCCCCTTTTGTAAATACAGCAGAAATACCCCTGCTGTTATCCTCAACAGTAGAAGCTGCCTCCCAGGATTTTCCCCTATCCCCACTCCAACACATAACGGAGGGACCTGTTTGTTCAAAATTTGAAATATCTACCGGAGCCTGAAGAAAGCAACAAAGTCTGGCTTTCCCTGCACCTTCCTCTAATTCTCCACTAATACCGTCTTCTGATGTATAACCACCATCGGCTATAGTAACAGAACCGACAGGTGCATAGCCCTGTAATGCCAGCTCAGCAGGAAGCTGTCCCCTGAGATTCCAGGTTTTACCATAATCTTGTGAAACATAAACGGCCAGAACTCGTGATTTTTTGTCATCGCCTTTGACAGGACAGATAACTATTAACTCGCTGTCAAGTCCCATTCCGGCCGAAAAACAGTCGGATTTAAAATTTTCTTTTTTGATTGGCAATTGACCTTTGTGCATCCATGTAGAACCTTCATCAGACGACATCCATACCTCTATTCTGTTGGAATATCTTTTATCATTCTCCCCAACTGATGTTACTGCTATAAGATTGTTCTGGTCTGTAATCAGTTTTGCATTATGAGCTTCCAAAGCCGGAAGGTCATATTTTAACAATACTTGTGCAGTCTTATTTTCAGCGAATACCGGGACTTCGCAACCAATGGAAAGGATTAAAAAAATTATTGCCCTTAAGAACATATTTTCTGATTTTGTTAACATACTCTGACTTTAATTATTTTATTCATAAATATTTTTCATCTGATAAGCATCTAATGACAAAAGCATTGCCTTTTCACCTCTGGATAGTATTGAAACACCTTTACTGTCATCCCTGCCGGGATAAATTCGCATAGCAACACATTGTTTGCCGTTAGCGAAAACTTCAACAATACTTTTATCAATAAATATTCTGAGTTTTAGGGTTTCTTCACGATCCAGCATTATTGGTGCCGTTTCAGGAGGCCTTATCCCAACATCAGGCAAAATAGTTGAGTAGGAAGATTCGATTGATATGAGACTATAATTGACACTCTGACGACGGGATCCGGGGAAATAGGCCCTGCCACCGGTAAATCCCTTTTCCTTGTAAAATATAATACGTGTAAATTCCTCCTTCCCGGGAGAACGCAAAACATTTATTTCGACAGTTTTGGAATCCTTCATATCAATTTCTGCTTCCAATTCCATTGCATCACCTTTAATATCTTTAAGAACTATTTCTTTATTTGCAGGAAGTTCAATATTTTTCAAATGTTTGCCATCCTTTCTCAGTGACATAATATCCCCTGCAGGTTCAATACCCAGATCATCCCGGTTAACAAGCGTTAACCGGCGAGGCAGTGACATAATCTGGTTCCAGCCTGATGTAGGTTTACCCGGATTCATGTTAAATATAACGATCACTCCCCCATTGCCATCAGGAGTAGCTGATGGTGCGTGTACCCCGGAGGGTCCATAAGCGCCAAAATTGAATCTTCCTTTATTAGTCACGACAAACTTGTCTCTTCCTTTGTCATAATCACCCAGGAGGTATTGCCCTCCGCTCATATGGCTGAAGAAAATCAGAATATTTCTGTCGCCTATAGGCCAGAAATAAGGACAAGCCCCGTCATCTCCAGCCAGAGTGAACCTGTCGTTCTGAACAAATTCATGCATATATTCCCATCTTTCAAGATCAAGAGAGCGGAATAAAAAATTAGCCCTCCATTGTTTATTACCTGGTCCTTCAGCTAATCTACCTGCGGAAAGTGAATAGTACACAGAATCCTTTTTCCATATGCATGGATCAAAGACACTATAAGGCAGTGGAAAACCTGTCACGCTTTTCATGGGTATAACAGCCTTCCCTGCAACTTTATCCCAGTTCAGCAATAATGGATCGGATGAGACTGCAACCATATTTCCTACGCGCGTGCCGTGGTACATTGCTATAACACGTTCGTCTTCAGCAAAAGTTGAACCTGAATAGCACTGATACTCAGGATTTGGGTATATTGCATAGGGCAAGTCTTGCCAATGGATAAGGTCTTCACTAATAGCATGTCCCCAGTGCTGGCGGGTATCCTCCGGAGGATAGGCCTGATAGAATAAATGCCAGTTCCCCTGCCAGTAACATAGGCCGTTCGGATCATTCTGATTCCCCTCAGGACTGACAAAATGATAAACCGGCCTGTATTTTTCAACGGATAATTTTTCCCTGGACTCTTTCATCCTAATCACCAACGGATTTGTTTTAAGTTGCTCTTGCTGCTCACTAAGAGTGTTGCCAAAAATAAATTTTGGCACTTTTGAAGTGTAATCTGGTGTGCTTATTTGCCCGGTTGTATCAATACCGATGAAAAACAGAATACCAATTATTAGAAAAGTCAAACGTAAGTTGTGGTGCATTTTATAAATATTTTCAGGTTAATTACTTTTATTCATGTTGTTTATTTTAAATTTGTTACAAGATATTTTATTCAACTGTTATTTAGTTAAAATTTAAATCTATTTCCAGCAATGGCACGGATTACAAATTCGCGCCATTGGCGGCGGTAATCACTCTTATATATAACATGCGTTAACTTTCTGTATTTACCCATTTAACAAAGAAAGAAAATTGACAGCAAAGCTTTTATTACATTACCACCGTTAAAAACGGTGGGTTTTTAAGTTAAAATAAATTCAAAATAACTCCTCCTTCCAGGCATTAGTTCATTATATCATGTCAATTATCCAGAGTTCAGCACTGTTTCCAGCCATTTTTACAGTAAGGCCTTTATTCATTAAATCTTCGCCAGTGCACGAGATAGTTGTTTTATAAGGTTTACAAACGGCATTATATTTTCTATTTTGACGCAGTCCCCGAAGTTTAAGGGTTTTTTCTCCGCTAATTGATCCGGAAAATACAAACACTATGGAATTCTTACCTGAATAAGAAATAAATTGTACTGCATCCCAGTCGTTTTTAGTTACAGGCATCGGAAGAAGTTGATAGAAATCCTGAACAAGAAGATACCGGATTGATTTAAACACCCCAACCCATTCAGCCGCACGGCTCGTTAATGTTGGAGACCAGGATGCTATATCACCGTCAAAAGCCATTTTCCCGAGCATACGGCTCAGAATTGCTGCATCATTGAAACCTTCATCACCTTGTCCCATTTTAACCATGATACTGCTGTTAAGCAGATGGCCAGGCATGAATCGATTAGCCCTTGCCTGCATATACCTGGTGATAGCAGGATTTTCTGAATGGTCAGAAAACCAGTATGTATGGGCACGTTTCATTGTTCCTGTATCAATTCGGCGACCTCCACTCGCGCAACTTTCTATCATCCACTCCGGATACTCTGACATTAAGGTATCAAGAACACGATACAACCCTTTGAAATATTCGAACTGGATTTTACCGCTGGGGTCGACGGCATTCCAGAAAGGCATTGGATCAATATTGTAGTCCCATCTGCTCCACTTTAAATTAAGTCGTTTAATCCAGTAACCAATAGTTTCAATAGCCCAGTCCTGGGCATCTTTTATTGCAAGATTCAAATGTGCCCGGTTATTTTTACTTTCTTCAGGAAGTACAAACCAGTCAGGATGCTCCGATATAGCCTGAGTTCCAGGATTTGCACGCTCTATTTCAAACCAGAGGCCAAAGTCCATTCCCAGACTGCTCACATATTCAGCTAACGGCTCCAATCCATCCGGAAATTTCTCATTGTCGACAAGATTCCAATTCCCCACCCCATTTGGGAAGCCGTCCCTGAACCATCCCGCATCGACAACAAAAACTTCCGTTCCAAGTTCTGAAGCCCTGGATGCCTGCTTTTTTAACAGATCAAAACTCAAATTATTGGCAATGCCAAACCAATGATCATAGCTTACTTTGGGCAAGACTGGAGCCCCATTATAATATGGACAGACATTTTCATATAAATATCTTCGCAGTGCATTCGTTCCTCCCTCTTCTCCTCCCCTGAAAAATCCTAGGTGAATCACCGGTATAGACAGGGATTCTCCTGTTTTTAGTTCCATATCTTTAATTTTCACTCCTGCACTGAGGACATTACGTGCCTTATCCAACTGACGTAAAGTCATATACCAGGTTCCTGACCATTCCATGGCACAGAATAATCCCTCTCCTGACTCTGATTCCGGGGAAAGAGATATTAAAAAAGGAAGATGAAGGTTGGAAGACCTTCCTCCCGGGTGACTTTCTATCAAAATATCTTTACCCCTGATTTCATTTGTCTGATAAGCTTTGGGAGGATATACTGCCTCACTGCTGCCTCCAAGTGCATAAATATGTTTCCATTGACCGGGAAGATCCCTGAAAACCAGATATAGCGGTTCAAATATATTTATATTCTGAACTGTTTTCGGGCTATTATTTATGATATGGCCTGATATTATTGCCGTATCATTTATAACCTCGATCCGGCGGTGTACTTCCAGTCCTGTTTTCTTATCTTCATAAATTTGCATTTCACCGCCTGACTTATTCAGTAAGAAATCTAAAGTCTTATCTCCTATTCTAAAACCGGTGCCCTGTTCAATATGGCCTGTCAGGGAAAACCCCAGCTTACTTAGCTCCTGTATTTGTTGTATTTTTTTTACCCTATGATTTAAGTTGTTCTTAAACAGATTTGACAGAACAAATCCCGCTTCCGGATAGGTGATCACTCCGGCTGTACTTATGGCCGTAGCCGCCAAAAAACTGCGTCTCTTAATAGTCATTATCTTGATATATTTTATTTTTCAGATTCTATAGTTATCACCTTAGTTTAAATTTTTTTTCATTGATGTTCCATATTGATCAATGATTTTCATAGTATGTTCTTCCCCAAAATTTTCAATATACCTGGCATTTATTATCCAGGTAGCGAAACATGTAACTGATCCTATACCCAAATCGTTATAAAATCTGATATCTCTCTCGAAATTTTTCTTCTCCCAGGGTACCTTTGTTAAATTATTCATATTCCACCCTGAAAACATCGATGCATCAAGCCAATATTCTAAAATATGGGCTGTAGATACAGGAAATATCTCCAGGTTTTGTTTGATATTAGATACATGTTCTGTAGATAACGGTTTTGAGTAATCCCTTGAAATTGGGGCATATTCAAGAAATATTCCTTTTGATGGAATAACTTTTTTTGGAGCTGTTAAGGTATTGCCATATGCCAGATGCGCAAGAGTTGCCAGAGTATCGGCACTCTGCAGTATTTGTAGAAGTTTATTTTCGAATATCAAAGCCTGTTCGCCGGGAGAATAATTTTTACAGTTCTCACAATGACAAAATGCATCCTTTACATCATCTGTCCAGAAAAAATACCTGTGTGTTGTCGGCTTTAACCAATTTGTTATTTCAATTATACTATTTTCAATTTCATCATAAGCCTGTTCGCAAGTGAAACACATATTATAGTCCTTATTCCTCACTCCATTCTTATCTATCCGAAAATATTCAGGATGTTCATCAAACAGATTACGGTTTAAAATTTCATGCAGGGCATGTAATTCATATTCAATAAAAATATTATTCCCGGCACATTCATTAAGTAAAAGCTGACCCTCTTTACTTGTGATAAAAGCTTTCAATGAGTCCAGATTTTCACGACGATGCTCGGCATGGATACCTAATAAATTCAAATCTGCATCTTTGAGGATATCTATTGTTTTTATGACTCCGACAGACTTAATATCGCTGGGATAAAGTACCACACCCCGGAAAGACAGATTACCGTTTTTTGAATCGGGGTTACATTGGTTAAGTACTAATATAATGCTGAAAACCAGGACTATTCCCAAATATTTATAATTTTTCATTTCAGGCAACTTTTATATAATTAATAAATGAAACAGGCAACCAGTTTAGTCCGGACACAGAAGTGTAAAAACGTATTCGGGTTATTCCGGCTGTAATCATATAAGATATTATTCAGGTTAATTAAAAAATTCATTTTTACTTAATTGGCAGAGGAATAATATCTCGTTCTTTTAGATGCCGTTGAAGCTTTTCATGCAGAGTTTCAATTAATTTTTGATTTTCGGGCAGTTCAGACACGTTATTATTTTCTTCAGGATCTACCCTGTGATCATAAAGCATTCGTGCATAAGTTTCTCCCGTTTCCGGGTTGATATATTCAGTATAAGCATGAGTTTTTGTAAATATTGTTTCACCGCGGCCTGCCCTGCTGAATGCAGCTTCTTTCCATGGCTGTTCAGGCTGGTCCAGCAATGGTCCAAAACTTTTACCCTGAAGATGAAAAGGTTTGCTTAACCCTGCTAAATCGCAGAGTGAGGGATAAATATCAATAAATTCAATTAAGGCTGATGATTCCTGGTTTGGCGTTTTCCAGGGCACCTTAACAATAAGCGGAGCATTAGTTGCCAATTTGAAATTGCAGTATTTATGCCAAAATCCATGTTCCAATAAAAAATGCCCGTGATCGCCCCAGAGAACAATAATTGTATTTTCAGCCAAACCAAGGCTTTCCAATTCATTTATGATCCGTCCGATTTGTGCATCGATAAAACTCACGCATGCGTAGTAACCATGGATCTGGTTACGGGCCATCGTATCAGGCAAAGGGCCTTCTTTAGGGGTTCCGTAATATGATCTTGACCAATTAAATTTAGCTGCATCAGGGGCATTTTTAGGGAAATAATCATTTTCAGGAAATTTGATTTCATTTTCATCGTAAATTTCCCAATATTTCAAAGGTGCATTAAAAGGAATATGGGGCTTATAGAAGCCAACCGCAAGAAAAAAAGGCTGGCCTTGATTTTGTAAGTTTTGAAGTGTTTCAATAGCTTTATTGGCAATTCGTCCATCTGCATATACATCGTCCCTGACATCAGGTTTTTCATAGGGAATTCCCGGTTTGGGCATATTTTTGTTATTTCTTGGATTCAAATCACTATTTCTGCTCTTGTTCAACTCTTCAAATATTTCGATACCTCTTTTGGATTGATAATCCCAGGATGTTGTGGTAACAGGGGGCCTCCAAATTTCATCCCAACTACCTTTACTATCTTCAAAATTATTAAATATCTTACCTAGTGATACTGTATAATAATGATTGTTTCGAAAATGCATAGGTAAACTCACTACACCGGGCAGATCTTCATCAAGGGAACAGTTCCACGGGACAAAACGGGTTTGACTGGGGTAAACACCCGAAAGAAGAGAAGCCCTGGAAGGCCCGCAACTGGGTTTACTGGCATATGCATTCTTAAAAAGTGTTCCCATTTTTGCCAGCCTGTCAATGTTGGGTGATTTAATATGACTTTTACCGTAACAGTTGAGTTCAGGCCTGAGATCATCCGCTGCTATGAACAAGATATTTGGCCTGTCAGGTTTATTTGTAATGTTGGCATTTGGATTTGCATTAATTATTCCAGGGAGAGAATATAATATTAATAAACTTATTATTAAGAATAAAGGACATTTACAGGTCGTCATATTTTTTGATTTAAGAAATTAAAATATTATCAACATTAATAATAGGTATTTTACAACTATTTTAATGCAAAATATTACGATAATTTGGTATTATTTTATCGTGTATTACACAATAAAAATTTATGTTCATCTGCCACTTTTACATGATTCGCTCCACTCTTCCCATTTTGCTGAAAGCTGTTTAACAATTTCAGGATGCCGGCCTGCAAAATTTTGTGTTTCGGTTCCATCGGATGACATATCATAAAGTTCCCAGGGAGAATTTTCATCGGCAGATATTATTTTCCAATCCCCTGAGCGCAGGACACGATGATTGGGTACCCTCCATGCCAAATAGTCCCGGTCAGGAAGAGTTTCTCCCCTAAAGACAGGCAACAGGCTCCGGCCGTCTAAAGGAATAGGTCTGCGCCCTTTGAATTCAGTCGGATATGTACCTCCGGCAACTTCCAACAATGTGGGCATAATATCGATCACGTGGCCTGCATCATTAACAATATTGCTCTTTGACCTGATAAATTCCGGCCAATAGACAATCAACGGGGTTCTTATACCCCCCTCGTAACCGGTGGCTTTTGTATTACGCAAAGGGGTGTTGCTTGTCAGCGCCCATGCAATCCCATATGCTGCAAAGGTATTGGGTGGCCCCGGTAAATTGTCAGGCCCGCTGCCTTCCCTGACCCCTTCGCCGTTAAGGCGCCATTTTTCCGGAGGTTCAGATGGGGTAAAAAAGCCGCTTTTTGTGGGGTATAACCCTCCATTAGGCGCTGCACCGTTATCGGACATAACTATTACCAAAGTATTCTTTAATTTGCCTGTTTTTTCAAGTGCCTCCAGAATCTGTCCGGTACTGCGGTCCATAGAAGCCACCTGGGCGGCATATACAGCCATCCGTTCAGCCTGCCACTCTTTGAACTGGTCCTCTGCCCATGGATGAATAGTGTCAGGAAAATTTGCTGTTTCCCATTCACCCGGGATCAATCCATTTTGACGTTGATAAGCGATGCGTTGTTCTCTCCACTCATCCCATCCTTTTTCAAGGTACCGTTTTCGATGAGGCGCCACATCTGTTTCACGGGCATGAAGCGGCCAATGTGGGGCGATATGTGCCACATACAGGAAAAATGGCTTTTTGTTCAAATCCTTGTTTGCGGCGGCTTCATTTAAAAATTGGACTGCATGGTCGGTAAGGGCGTCTGTAAGATAAAAGTCAGCAGGCAGTTTTACCCGCTCTTCATCAAGATAGAAAGGATTATGCAATACTTCATCGTAATAACTTATCTTTCCGGAGCACATATGGCCGAAAAATCTGTTGAATCCCCTTTTTGCAGGAAGATCCGGTTCCTGCCATTTACCAACCATCATGGTGTAATATCCTGCCTGCTGAAGTGCTTCACCGATGGTAATGCTTTTTGAAAAATCGGTTGGCTGGTTCCAGTGCCTTCCTGAATGGCCTACACGCTGAACGTACAGTCCCGTCAGCAACGACGCACGTGATGGCCCGCAGACAGCATTGTTATAAAACTGGGTGAAACGCAAACCTTGCGAGGCCAGTGCATCAATATTTGGAGTAGGTATCTCTCCACCATAACAACCCAGGTCAGACCAACCCATGTCATCAGCCAGAATAAGGACAACATTAGGTCTTTCGTACGTATCTGAAATATTGACGGAGGGTTTCCTGATACATCCTGCCAGAGTTGTTGCAACAACTATCAGATAAAGTTTAAAGTAGAAAATTTTTAATAAAATCATAACCAAATTTATTTAGAGGTATAAGCCGTATTATATGACAGATTTGACTTGAGTCTTATTGCCCTTAGCAATATCATCCAGGTAATCACGATCTGTATTTAATCCATATCTCAACAACTAATTGTACAAATTTTCAATAAAATTAAAATATACTTTTCACATTAAAAATTATTGTTTAATAATACTTTTGATGAAGTTTTAAGATATTGGGAACTATCTTAATTTATAGTTGCATTGGCTTAATTAATGTTCCATATTTTGGTAACCTCATTTGTAAAGATTGGAATATCAACAAGATTTTCTTTTATAGCACCACTTTCATTTTCTGTGTATAAGTGGATGCTTGTATGAACATCCGTTTCACCTTTCAATTTAATAGATAATTCCCCTAAGTTTTTATCGTAATTACAGTCCTTAATTTCGGAAGTATGTAAAGCACGTATATATTTTAGTGCTTCCAGGGTATTTAGGTAGATGGGATTATACATTGAAATTCCCTCACTTACTTTTTTGAATATCTTATCCCAATTTTCAGGCTCTACTTTGAAAATATAATCCGTTTCGTGAGTAAATAAAACTGCAAGAGATCTTCCCGACAGGCCTCTCGTCAAGGTTTTTATTCCACGGGTTACAGTAGCCTCAACATCATTATCCGGTTGCCAGTCATATCCTGTAAGATCATTAATATTCGAAGAAAAGCTGAAGAATTTTTTACCGGCAAACTCCACAAAATCCGAAGTATAAGTTGCCCTGGAGGAAGTCATGTCTTTTTTTGGTTTCCCCACGGCCGGTTCGTCATATAATTTGAATGGTCCTGTTTTATGTTCCCATTTATAATCTTTGACTGCTACATTATCAACATAGCCGCCTCCATAAAGACCTGATTGACTACCCCATGATTTATCAAGCATCCTTAAAGATATAAATTCAATATTCCATTTGTTATAGACATGATCTACCATATTGGATCCCATTTCTCCCCAGTGAGGAATAAGATAGGACATTTGTAGTGGCCCAATATCAGCATACCAATCATCAACTGCTTTTAGGATCATTTGAGCAGTATCATCTGACCATGGTTTCTGATTATTGTGATCAAAAAAGATAAATTCATCATAATATTCAGATAAATAGGGTATTGCTCTTGGATACCAGTAGTCAGGAATGAAATGTTCATCAACCATTTGCGGTTTATAATAAGCTTCAAAATTTTCCTGGGATGATTCAGGCCTGGGCGGCCTTCCCAAAGCATGCGGCGACCCTGTTGCCAGCCCTTTTCCCGTCAGCTCTTTAAGTTCTTCTATTCCTTCCGGTGTAATGTTATATATAAATAAACCTAACCATGGCTTTAATCCATATTTATTCGCAGATTTTACCCAATGAAACGGGGTTACATCCCATTGCTGTCTTCCTGTACCACAAACATCATCTACACGCATTGTTGCAATAGGGGGTATGGATTGCATTACAAATGGTTTTCTGGCAGCCCATACAACAGATCTCCAAAGGCAATCATCAAGTCCGCCCAGCGGGCCCAGAATTGAATAGTACATCCAGTCCGTACTGGTCCATTGTGCAACCTTGCCTTTTTGCTGACTGCTTACTGCCAACAGCGGAAGGTCATTACCTGTCAATAAAACCTGGCCTGTTTTAAGTGATAATTCAGGAATAGACATGTATCCAAACAGGTTTTGTTTTTCTCCTGCCTGACGGTATTCTGTAATGTAATGATCCTCATTTGAAAAGACAAGCTCCCCAACATCCGTGTCCTTCTCTGATTTATCAACTGGCTGTGTAAGCAAGCTTCCCGGCATAAATGGGTCAAAACTTAAAATGCCTGTGCCTTTTGCTTGACATTTATTAAGATATTTTTTCAGTTTGCCAGCCAGTTCCTTATCACCGTCTGGTATTATTTCTGAATGTCCAATGATAACCAGGGCAGGATCAATACCTGCTGAAGTCATATCTTCATTGGCAATATCTATAGTTTTAAATTTTACTCCAAAATGATTTAAGTAAGGAACAACTTTTTCTATTGCTACTGCTTCTGTCTGTGCATTTGAATTAATCAGGACTATAACATCTGAAGCATTAATTGATCCATTATTCCTGCAACCTGAAATAATTGCAAAAATAAATAATGAGAATAACAGTAAATTCTGCAGTAAAGAGGTCTTTCCGTTTGCCTTCTTACGGCCAATCTGTATACGTATATTGTTTTTCATTCTATAAATATTTTAAATGTGGTTAATTAATACACTTATACGTACACATTTAAATGTCGTTCAGCAAAATATTATTTATTTTTTCGTGAAAACCCTGCCTCGCTTTTCAGGATGTTTTCCCTGAGAAATATTTTCGTCCTACTTGTAAATCATTGATATACTTTTAGCACTTTTTTTGTTTTATTTTAAAATTCTGGCACTTTAAACCGCGTGGCATAGATTGACCGGGTAGGTTGTTTTTCTGTCTTAACTTCGTCTGCTGTTGAGTAATAGTAAATAGTTACTATTGTTTCATCTTTTAGTTTTATTGCACGTGCATACCCAAGATCGAAACCATGTCCGTCCTGCCTTAAGCCGATACGCCTATCATAGCGCCATGTTAAACCCTCGTCTTCAGAGACCAATGCATGGATACCACAATTTGCACCTCCCCGATAACCTGCCACTAATACAATTCTTCCATCGTTAAGTTGAATTAACCCACTGGCAGGACTTCTGCCAATATTGATCAGTGTAGGCTTTGAATCCCAACTCAGACCTCCATCACAGGAAACAGCCTGCCATAAATTATGATTATTTCTTTCACTGTCAGCATCGTGAACACGGGTTAACATCCATATTACCCCGGTGCTGGTAACATGAACTAACGTTTCCTCTGTAAACATAAAATCAGGCACGTTACCCATTACATCAACAACCTGAGCTGACCGGCCATTTCGCGTCATGACTGCCACTACCCTGTTGAAAAAGGGATCTTCAGCAGTCTTCCTCATCGCAAAAGCCCGTATAACCGTGCCGTCGGGCAATTGATCATATGACCAGGGAGAAGAGCAGGATGAATATACATCTAACTCCGGAATATCGGTACGCTGCCATGTCTGTCCTTTATCATCAGAACGTTCAAGGTACCCACCACTATTATACGCAAAATAATCAGGACCAGGACCACGGTTTTGCGCTCCCATAGTTATAGAATATTTATCTCTAAACTCAGGTAAACGTTCAATCGGTAACCACCTCCTCCAATACTGCCCGATACGCACCATTGAACCATCAGGAACTATGAATGTTCCTCCGGACGACTGTGATTGTTTTACTGATAAAAGCCCCGGGCGCGCATCCTGAAGATTTACCGGAAGTGTATCTATTATTTGCCATGTCACTCCTTTATCCCTGCTCTCCATTGATAAATGCCGCTCATGCTCCTCCCCACCCATATGCGAAGGTGCATCTTTAACACTAAAACTTGTATACAGGTATTCATTAGCAGGATTAATTGCCAGCGAAGGAAAGGAAGCATATTTGCCTTCCTCTTTGAAAACAAGGTGGTGAGTGGTTCCTGCGGTCTCTGTCAGAGGCCACCTGGTTTCAGAAGATATCATACTCCATGAAGGGGCATCATTGGTTGATTTTTTATCAATCGTACATGATAATAAAGCAATACTGAAAAAAAATGTAATACAAACGCAAGAGCTTATTAGTTTTTTCATAAATGATAATTATTTATAACCTTTATTTAGGCTTTGAGCAATTAATAATTTTCACTATTATCCGACTTACGCCGGATAATAGTGAATTTTTTACTTTGGATAGATAGTGATAATATCTTATAAATGCAATTTTAGCGACAAATTATAACATTTTATCAGGCCTGCATTTATAAAATTTAAGTTCTTTACCAACCTTCAGTTTGATCAATCTCCGGTTCCAGACTCAATACATCAAGGCTTACCGGCCATAAAAGGTAATGATTTTTTCCTACTTTGTCAGCTAATGAGGGAACTATATCAAATGCTTTTCCAAATCTTATCAGATCCCACCATCTCTTTCCTTCTGTTACTAATTCTAAAAGTCTTTCTTTAAGTATGGCAGTATCATTTTGTTCTTTGGAACCATTAACAAATATGTGGTTATTGTATGCATCTTTGTAAGCTCTTTGCCTTACTAAATTGATTTCAGCAGAAGGATCCTGTCCCAGTGCATTTTTTGCTTCAGCTTTCATCAGCAAGACATCTGCATATCTGTAAATGATAAAATCACTTGAAAAGTATCTTACCCCGCTGGTTCTTATGCCCCTGCCTTTGCGAAGGATAGGGGGCCAGTCAATTCCGGGTATTAATGTAAATGTAGGATTTTTCCTTGTATCATCAGAAGAGAATTGGTTCATAACAAGAGGAGTGATAGTCCAGACAACAGCCCCTGAAGTAACACCAATAATTTCTCCGTTTACCGGATCAGTATTTGTTGGATCTGGTGCTGCATACATATTATAAAACATCATATTCCCCGAGGATGGTTCCAACTCTTTAAAACCAACAGCCATAATAATCTCCTTATTACCTTTATTAGCATACTCGAATATGTCAGCAAAGTTTGGAAGTAAGGATACGTCTGCTTTTGCCACCTCATTGCATGCTGCAATTGCAGTATTAAAATCATTGTTGCCACCGTTCAACCTCTTACCTGTCCATAGATAGACATCGGCTTTTAAAGCATTTGCAGCGGCAAGTGACCATCTGTTTCTGCCTGCCGGGATAGAATTATTGGTACCGAACAACTCTATTGCTTTATCCAGGTCCTGCTTAATAAATGTAAAAACTTCTTCTACTGTTGATCTTGGAACATTTGTTGATTCAGGAGAATACCCTTCTGTAGGTTCAGTACGGACAGGTACACCTCCCCAGGTTCGTGCCATAACAAAATACAGGTAAGCACGCATTGTATAAGCCTGTGCCAATACATTATTTTTTGTATTTTCAGCCATCTCGATGCCAGGTACATTTTTGATGATCAGATTAGCTGCGTTTACAGTTGTATAAAGGCCTTGCCAGGTGGGACCTGCCGAAATTTCACTCAGGGTGTTATTGTAATAAAAATCATAATCTAAAGTTCCACTTACCTCGCCCCATCTCATCACTTCACTTCTGGCTTCACCCCAAATGAATAAATTCATTGCTGCCTGAGCTCTGAGATAAACGTATGCACCTGTAAGGGCTCCCTCTGCGTCATCTCCTGTTTTCCAGAAAGATGCATTTGTAATTGTACTTACAGGTGTAAGTTCTAACATATCTGTGCATGACATTGAAACCATTAACATACACAGAACTATTCCTTTTAAAAATTTATATTTTGACTTCATGATATTACATTTATAATGAAACAATTACTCCAAAAATGAAATTTCTAGGCAATGGATAACGTCCGTCATCAGTTCCGCCATCTTCGGGGCTCATCCCTTTGTACTTAGTAAAATAATATAAATTATTTCCTGAGACACTTAATCTTACATTATTAAACTTAATGGTTTTTAACACATTTGCAGGCAGATTATAACTTAATGTTACCTCACGAATACAAAGGAAGTTTCCTGATTCATAATATTCAGAGTGTGTAGATGTAGTGTGGTAGGCACTTCCCCGCCAGAGGCTGTAATTCCCAACTCCTGGCCTGTATTGGGGTAATCTGGCTTTATCTCCCTGTTCCTTCCAGGCATCAGTAACCATTTCTTTAGGAAAATTAAGGTTTCCGGCCCATTGACCTGACAGGAAAATATTTGCATGGTTGTAAATTGTGTGTCCGGTAATGAAGTCTGTACGAACATAAAGCTCAAGCCCTTTGAATGACATAGTGCTTGAAAAACCTCCCGTCCATTTTGGGAAAGGATTACCCATATATACCATATCCCTTACGTCAATTGTATCATTTTTGTCCGAATCAAGAAATTCAGTATCACCTCCGTATTTGGTTTTATCTGCCCAGGTCATTGTCAGGTCAACCGGTGCACTTGCAGCCTCCTCATCTGTAGAATAGACACCAAGGGATTTCCATGAATAATAATCATCAATCCGTCCACCTTCCTGAAGTCCGCCTTTCCAGGCATACTCACCTTTTTCCGCATCCCATAGATACCTTCCACCTACCCTGTTATTTTCCTGCCCGTTTTCAGGCAGCTTTAATATCTTATGTTTGGTAAATGCTGCATTTAAGGATATATCCCATTGAAAACCTGATATTTGCTGAGGTTTGATTATTTGAGCCTTTAATTCTAATTCAAGTCCCTTATTTTCCAATGATCCGTAATTTGTTGATATGCTGCTGAATCCGGTTGAAGGAGGTAATACAAGGTTGGTTATTAAGTCGTCTGTAACACGACGGTAAACATCAAAGATGAGTCCTATCCGTTGATCAAACATACCAATGTCTGTGCCCAAATTAAGTGTCTTTGATGTTTCCCATTTCAAATCGGGATTAGGTATTACAGTATTCTGTATAGCAGAGGCATTCATATATTTGTTTCCGACTGAATATGATCCCTGGGCCTGGTAATCCCCCAATGATCCAATATTTCCCGTAGTTCCATAACTTCCTCTTAACTTAAGAATATTTAATGGCAATGATAATGTATTCCAGAAATCTTCTTCATGCAGGTTCCATCCAAATGAAATACCTGGGAAATATCCCCATTTGTATTTAGCACCAAGATTTGAAGCACCGTCATATCTGAGATTTAATGAAACAAGATACCTTCTGTCATAATCATAATTAATCCTGCCAAAATAACCTGTAATAACCTGGTCAGATAAGGAACTGCTCATTGCTGTCATAGTAGAAACAGCATTCAAAGTCGGAATAATATCCGTTGCAGCTCCGTTCCCGCTTGCAGAAAGGCTGAATGAGTTTCTCCCGTAATAAGAGACACCTGCAGTTGCATCAATATTGTGCTTTGAAATGTTTTTATTATAAGAGAAATAAGCGTCCGCCTGAGTTGTTATGTAATCTGAGTAACCTGAGGAAGCACTTCTTGTCCGGATCCAGTTGTTAACGCCGTTCAGATAAGAAGGCCAGAACGAGTAGTTATTGCTGGCTGCCTTATACATTGACATCTGCGGATTGAATGAAAGACCCGGTAAGATTTCCCAACTTCCACCACCTGTTAATGTGATAGTTTCAAAACTGTTTTCGGCCTTATTTACAGTCAGATGATATGCCGGGTTTCCACTGTTTTGAAGCTGCCCGGGAGCAAGGGACCCATCTTCAAAAGTATACTTTGCTGTCGGGGTTAGTGAAGCAGACCTGAAAAAGACATTAGTAATATTATAAACTTGCCTGTCAGAAGATTTGCTGTAAACCACATTTGCAAATAATCTTAAATTATCCCTTAACGTCAGTTTGCCGTTCAATTGTCCGGAAAAACGCTGATATCCTGTCCTTATTGCAATCCCCTGATCATCAAGATATCCAATACCAGCATTTATGGAAACTTTATCAGTACCCCCGGCAAAAGATATATGGTGATTGTTGCTGATACCTGTTCTGAACAACACATCCTGCCAGTCGGTTTCTCCATATATTATTGTTTTTGAAGGATCCAACGGGTCAGGCATACTTTTCCAGCCTTCGTCTAATTTGTATTCATTTTCTGGAGTCAGATACTGTGTAGTATATGCAGTATTTGGTGTCAGGTCATTACCTGTGCCGAATCCTGAGGGTTGTTTCATTGCAGTTGCAAGTGTACCTGGATTTTTTCTTTCATTAGCCACTAAGCCTAACCTTCCGTAATAGATATAGTCATGGGCAGAAGCCATATCATATGTATTGCCTACCTGTGATAATGTTAAATCATAGTTATATATTACTTCCAGCTGACCTGCCTTTCCTGACTTGGTAGTAATCAAAATTACTCCGTTGGAAGCCCTTGCTCCATATATACTTGTAGAGGCCGCATCTTTGAGTATCTGAATGGATTCAATATCAGCAGAATTAAGATGGTTGATATTAGGACGAATAACACCATCGACAATGTACAGTGGAGCTGATCCGTTAAGATTATTGATTGAGGTTCCACCTCTGATAATAATTCTTGGAGCAGCGCCGGGCTGTCCTGATGTGCTTTGAACTAATACTCCGGAGGCCATTCCCTCTAAAGCTCGTCCTAAGTTAGTATAAGGGATATTTGCAAGTACCTTATTGTCAACTGTTGATACGGAAGTTGTCAGAGTTGCCCTTGACTGAGTTCCATATCCAATCGCAACAACTTCCTCCAATTCGGTCACGGCCTCCTCCATCACCACTGTGAAAGTAGTTCTCCCTGCAATAGAAATCTCCTGTGAGATCATTCCTACAAATGAGAATTGCAGGATTTCGACTCCTTCAGGAACAATAATTGAAAATGCTCCATCAGCATCAGTAACGGTTCCTGTAGTAGTTCCCTTTGCCACAACCGTAACCCCTGGTAAGGGCTGGTTATTTTTATCAGTCACTGTCCCGGATACAGAGCGTTGCTGTTGAACCTGAGGTGATAAATCGTTGTTTCGGGAAGACGTGCCAGGCGAATAGACTGTGGCAGAAACCTGCATAAAACAGGCAATCAATAAAATCAACGTTAATTTGATAATGAGTAACGGTTGTCCTTTTTTCCATAAGTTACGGAAATTCTTCGATTCATCTTTTTTCATACCTTTGTAATCTTTAATAATTGTTTAAGGTCCGATCAATTCGGAAAAATTGTTAAAAAATTAAACCGGCGGGTGTGCCAGCATCTGCCGGTATTCTTTTGATCAGTTAAGACAAGCCGGAAATGACTTGCTAAAATTTAATTTAAAATAATTTAATCCATAGGCAGCTGATTTTTATTTATTTTAACTAACAATAACTCAATTTCAAAAAAAATATTCCTTTAAAAATAAAGGGATATTTCAATTCTATTTAACTAAATAAACTAACTTATGAGATTTTTTGGGTCGTCTATATTTAACGTTGTGGTTAAATTTTCCCATTAAAGGTATTGATTATTTTTCATTTTTATAATTATTCGAAAATTAATGTTTAAACCATGCCTTAAATGCTTGTAATGGATTATGGTAGCTGCCTGGTTAATAGAATATTATATAATCTTTTTTATCTGTATAACGCCAGAAAAAGCATAATTGCCAGGATATCTTTACCTAACCTGAGTTTGATTTGTCGCAATGCAAGATTAATATGGTTTTCTACCGTTTTTTCCTTAATATTTAGTAGAGCCGCGATTTTTTTATGCGACAAGCCTTTCTCCCGGCTAAGCAGATAAATTTGTTTACGCCGGTCAGGAAGTTCTTCCATAACTCTGTTAATTTCTTGCTGTATTGTTTGGTAATCCATCTGAACGTTGTCCTTTGCAGGATTTTCCCTGAAATACCCGTGTAAAAAATTTCTGTACTCCCTGTCTTTTAGCCTAAGGCGAAGCCGGTCTATTATTAAATGATATGAAATTGTAAAAATAAATGATTTCAGGGATGCAGAAGTATCTGTTTCATTTCTTCGATCCCATATTCGGCAGAAGGTTTCCTGAACTATTTCCTTTGAGTCCTCCTCATTTTTGAGTAATGAAAAAGAAAAACGATATAGTTTATTGGCGTATTTATAATACAGTTCATCGAAAGCCTTAACCTCGTTGCTTCCTTGCCCGGTAAAGGTTATATATGCTCTTTTATTCAAATTTTAAACATCTATTTAATTGAATTACAATAATTTTAAAAATTAACATTAATCTGTACAAATATAAATCTCTACTTTTCGCAGCAGACGTAATCTTTCATTGTTTAATTTAAAGCAGCTTTAAAAAGATACCGTCCTGATCCAACTTCTGTTTTGAGGAAATTATATGGCAATCCTTCACGGGTAATAACCTCCTGAACTTTACCTTGTTCATTGTTAACAGTAAAAGTATTTCCCGCAGAAGGAATTAAAACTTCTGCAGTTGTGTTAACAGGGATTTCAACGGTCAGCCAAAGCGTATTGTCCTTTATTTCCCATTCTGAAACGATTTTTCCATAAGGAGATTCATGAGAAGCCTTGACATTATTCATTGATTGTCCCGGATGAGGTGATATGATTATTTTTTTATATCCTGGTTTTTCGGGATGTGAGTTGATACCGGCAACGACTTTATAAAGCCAGTCGCCCACAGCGCCATAAGCATAATGATTAAATGAGTTCATACCGGGATTCTGAAATGTACCGTCGGCTTTGATACCGTCCCAGCGTTCCCAAATGGTAGTTGCACCTTTAGTAACCGGGTAGAGCCAGGATGGGTATTCTTTCCGGTAGAGCAACTGGTATGCTTCATTCAGGTATCCGTACATTGAAAGAACATGACATATATCCGCTGTTCCCAGGAAGCCGGTAGTGATATGTCCAAACTGTCTTACGTCAGCTGCAAGGCGTTCTGCGGCATTCTGTTCCATCTCTTCAGGCATCAGGCCAAATGCCAGGGCAACTACATAAGCAGTTTGAGTATTTGATGACAACCGGCCATTGGGTGTGACATATTCTTTATTGAAAGCTGCTTTGATTTTTTTCCCAAGTTCAGCGTAATCAGCTGCTTCTTCATTTTTTCCTAATATTTCAGATATTTGACGTAACAGGTTAACTGAGTGATAATAATAGGCTGTTGATAAAAAATCCTTGTCTGTTGTGGCTCCGGGGTAGTCAGAACGGGTTGTTGCAAAGGAGAGCCAATCGCCAAACTGTCTGTCTTCCGGGATATAAATGTAACTGTCTCCCGACTTTTCACGCATAAATTCCACCCACTTCTTCATGCTTGAATACTGTCTTTCGAGAATTCTTACATCTCCATAGGAATGATACAAAACCCAGGGTACGATAACTGCTGCATCTGCCCATCCGCTTGATCCGCCTCTTGCTAACACATTAGGGATCACATGCGGAACAGCTCCGTCTTCATGCTGGTCAGCCTCGAGATCGTACAACCATTTAGTCCAAAAGGCTGCACTCTGCATATTGAAACAGGATGTCGGGGCAAAAACCTGAGCATCACCTGTCCATCCCAGCCGTTCATCCCGCTGTGGACAATCAGTAGGTACATCCACAAAATTCCCTTTATGTCCCCAAATAATATTATGTTGCAACTGGTTGATCAGGTCATTGTTACAGCTAAAAGAGCTTGTACGTTCCAGGTCACTGTGAATAACAATCCCTTTGATGATATCCGGTGTCACTTCTCCGGGATAACCTGAAACAGCAACGTACCTGAATCCCTGAAAAGTAAACCGTGGCTCATAAATTTCCTGACCTTCCCCTTTACAGATATAAATATTTCTCTGTTTGGCAGCGCGGAGGTTTTCAGTGTAAAAATTTCCATCCTGATCAAGTACCTCTGCATGGCGTAATTCAATAGCCGTTCCCCGGGGACCTTTTACAGACAAACGACACCAACCTACCATATTCTGTCCCATATCAATAACAGTATCACCTTCCGGTGTATAGATTATTTCTGCCGGACTGATTTCTTCAATTCTGCGCACAGGTTGTGATACAGCACTAACAATCTGATCCTTGCCGGTATCCGTTAACACAACTCCTTTCCATGAATGGTCATCATATCCAACTTCATTCCAACCTCTTTTTTCCAACCTTGCATCGTAAATCTCCCCATCATATATTTCAGATTTGACAATGGCGCCGGTAGAGGATTTCCATGAATTATCCGTTATTACCAACTGCTTAGATCCGTCGTTATATTCAATTTCAATTTGAGCCAGAACCTCCAGATCCTGAATTTTCTTCTCCTGTATGGAATTTGGCCTGAAAGCCCTGTACCATCCGTTTCCAAGCATTATACCTGCGGCATTGTTACCTCTGTTTAGCATTTCCGTTACATCGTAAACCTGATATTGCAAACGCTTGCTAAAACTTGTCCAGCCGGGAGTGAAAAGCTCATCCCCCACCCTTGTCCCATTGAGATAGAATTCATATAATCCAAGGCTGGTACAGTATAGTCTTGCTGATTTTACCTTCTTACTTAAATTAAACTCTTTCCGGAATAAAGGAGATGGATAGCTGTATTCATCAAAAACGACGGCAGTTTTTATCCATTCAGCTTTCCAGTCAGAAGGATTTAAAAGTCCTGTTTCAAAAGATGCAGGAGTTGCCCAGGCTGTTTCATTGCCATCTTTTTCCCATATTTTAACTGTCCAGAAGCATTTCTGTCGGGATCCCAACAGTTTACCGTTATAACCAATTAATATACTCTCATCGGAATTTACTTTCCGGCTGTTCCAGAGATCAGCTTTTGCAGGTGTTAGCAGTTTTGGAGATGAGGCAACTAAAATCTGATAAGCCGTCTGTACCTCATCCGATTTATCAGAAATAATTTTCCAGGATAACCTCGGATTTTTCTCCCCAATCCCAAGAGGGTCCTTTTTATACTCACAGCGAAGGCCTTCAACATAGGTTGCTGCATCTGCAGCACCAACAAAAAAAGAACAGGAAAACAAGAAAAGGATGAGAAGAGAATAGTTATTTTTCATTTGATGTCAATTGGTAATTATTAATGATCATTATTTATATCGTCGTTAACAATAAGGCCTTAAGAGGTATAGGATTCTTTCATTATATGTTAATACATAATTATTACAAATATAATTTTTTGTAGCAATTTTTACAATTCCGGAAGATATAATAATGAAGCTGAAGTTATATATGTCACCATTTCCGTTTCGATTTTAAGAATATAAAAATATTTGTAATTTTAAAACTTAAAATATTATGAAGTATAAGCCATATTTAATGTTAAACTAAGCTATATTCAGATGAAACGATTTGTTAATTATTTATTTTTTATCGGATTAATATTCTTGTTTATTGCAGGTTGCAGTGTTGAAGAACAAGATATTAGCATAATTCCCTTACCGGTCAGTCAAAAGGTTCTCAAGGGCAATTTTATCATAAAAGAGGGAACAGGCATTGTATATGACAACGACATGCTTAAAATGTCAGCTGACTATTTGATGAATTATATTGATGAAAAGTATGGCATTGTTACATCGGTATCCTCTAATAAAACCGGGAATAAGTCTGTCCGGCTTATGTTATCTGATACTATAAAAAATAGTGAAGGCTATTTCCTAAAGATCAGAAAAAATGGTGTGGAAATTGCAGGAGCTGACCCTGCCGGGGTGTTTTACGGTATCCAGTCTCTTCTTCAGTTAATGCCACCATCTGAGGATAAATTGGAACAAATATCCGTTGTTTGTGCAGACATTGAAGATTACCCAAGGTTTAAATGGCGCGGACAACATCTTGATGTTGCCAGGCATTTTGTTTCAACAGATTTTGTAAAGAATTTCCTGGATGTCATGGCAATGCATAAGTTGAATATGTTTCACTGGCATCTGACTGAAGACCAGGGATGGCGTATTGAAATACAAAAATACCCTAAACTTACGGAGATAGGTGCCTGGAGAGATAGTACAATTATTGGGTACAACACTCAATACCCGGAAGTATACAAAAAGGAAAGATATGGAGGCTTTTATACCCGGGAAGAGATTAAAGAGATTGTTGAATATGCAAAAGAGAGGCATATTACTATCGTACCGGAGATAGAAATGCCGGGGCACAGCCTTGCGGCACTTGCTGCTTATCCCGAATATTCATGTACGGGCGGGCCTTTTAATGTGTCACCCAGATGGGGAATATTTGAAGATGTTTTTTGTGCCGGTAAAGAAGAAACTTATGAATTCCTGATGGACATTCTTGATGAAGTTATACAGCTTTTTCCGGGTGAGTATGTGCATATTGGTGGCGATGAGGTTCCTAAAGACCGTTGGGAGAAATGTAAGGATTGTCAGCGTAAAATCAGGGAGGAGGGATTGAGTAATGAACATGAACTTCAGAGTTACTTTGTAAAACGAATTGAAAATTATCTACATAACAAAGGAAAAAAATTAATTGGCTGGGATGAGATACTCGAAGGCGGATTGCCGGAAAGAGCAATTGTTATGTCATGGAGAGGTATGAATGGTGGAATTGAAGCAGCCCGGGCTCGCCATAATACAGTGATGACCCCATGGACTCCCTGTTATTTTTATGTATACCAGGGGAAATATAAAGAACCGGTTGCTGGTGGGAATTATAATCTGCTTAAGGATGTGTACGAATATGACCCGGTACCCCGGGAACTGAACGAAAATGAGGCAAAATATATATTAGGCGGACAAGGCTGTGCCTGGTCGGAATATATGCCTGAGCCGGATATCGCTGAGTATATGATATTTCCAAGATTATCCGCCCTCTCTGAAGTTTTATGGTCTGAAAAATCGCAGAAAAACTGGGATGATTTTTTGGTAAGAATGGATAAACAATATCTGAGACTTGATTATTATGATATCAACTATCGCGTGGATTATCCTGATAATTATGGCTTTATAAATAGATTTATTGAAGATCAGGTGACTGTAACATTGAGTAATGTTATTCATGGCAGTGAAATAAGATATACAACAGATGGCACTGACCCTGATGAAACATCTCCTCTTTACACAGAGCCAATTGTTTTAAACCTTTCTGGTCAGAACCCTCTTACTTTAAAATCAAGGACATTTATGCCAAACGGACGGAAAAGTGCCGTGCATGAAGGGGAGTTTGTAAAACTTGAATGGAATAAAGCACTTTCTCCTGAACAGATTGAGCCCGGCTTAAAATATCAATATTTCAAGAAAGAAATTTTATCCTTTAATGAAATTCCATCAAGTCCTGATAATCAAGGAACCATTGAAAATATTAAATTCCCGGCCGGTATAGCAAATGATTTCTTTGCTTTGACTTATGAAGGTTTTATTAAGGTACCCGCCAAAGGTGTTTATGACTTTAATTTATCCAGTGGTTCAGGGAAGGCTGTGCTGTATATTAACAATATAAATTTGGTTGATAATTCTGCAGACCTGCCAAGATATTATGAACAAACAGGGAAAATAGCTCTTGAAGAGGGATATCATAAACTTAAATTGAATTATTTAAATACAATTCATAAACCTATTGTAAAACTTGGTTGTTCTTATAATGATAGTAAAGTAGAGGATATACCTGAGACATGGTTTTATAATTAATTAAATAAGAGCAATATACTTTTATAATATTTAAATTTTACATTTTAATGGAAAAACAAAAAAACATATCTTCAAAAATCTCGAGACGCAACTTTATAAAAGTTTCATCAGCATTTTCATTATTGACTTTGGCAACCGGCCTTGATAGTTTTGGTAAAAAGCAGTTGGTATTTAAAGCCGGAGCTGCTTCAGTGGACATCACTCCCGGACCTGATGTCACATTAAGGGGACCAACAGCCGGAGCCCTTAAATCTGAGGGAGTTCTTGACCGGCTGAATGCAAGAGCTATAGTTATGGATGACGGAAAAACAAAAATAGGCATTGCTGTATGTGATGTATGTATGATATCCCGGAAAATCTGTGATAAGGCAAAAGAGATAATCCACGATAAAACAGGTATCCCTATTGACAAAATTCTTATTTCTGCGACTCACTCACATTCTGTTGTCAGGGCTATGGACCTGGGACATGGGGAGGTACATGAGAGATATATGGAATCTCTATCAGTATGGATTGCAGAGGCCATTGAAAAAGCACATAAGAACATGGCTCCTGCCCGTATAGGTTGGTATATGACAGAAAAACCTGAGCATTGTATGAACCGCCTTTGGTTTATGAAACCGGGGACAATAAGGCCTAATCCGTTCGGTGAAACTACTGATCAGGTATTGATGGGGGGATTCAGGAATAAAAAGGATGCCCTTCGACCTTCAGGTCCGGTTGATCCTGCTTTATCTTTTTTGTCACTTCAATATACTGACGGAAGGCCATTGGCATTGCTTGCCAATTATAGTATTCATTACGGTCAAAGTGGTAATAAAATAAGTGCTGATTATTTCGGACATTATGCCAGGGGGATTGAAGAAAGATTAGGCAGAAATGACGGAAGGCCACCAATGCTTGGTATCATGTCTAATGGCACAAGCGGCGATATTAATAGTGGAGGGGAACCTGTTAAATTGGCGGCAAGTATTATAGATGAAACAATGAAAATCTATGATAAAATAGAACATCATGACTGGGTGCCAATTAAAATGGAGGAAGGCGAGCTGGATATTGCTATGAGAAAGCCTGATGCGGAACGCATCAAGTGGGCAAAAGAAGTCCTTAGCCCTAACTGGGAAAAACCTGCGGATGCCCATCCCTGGACTGAAATATATGCCCGCAACAACCTGAAACTGGCTGAATGGCCTTCTACCCGAAGGTTTAAATTCCAGGCATTGAGAATTGGAGAATTAGGTATTGCAGCTGTGCCAACTGAAACTTATGCAAAAACAGGTTTGGCAATTAAAAAGGAAAGTAAACTTAAACCGACATTTATAATTGGCCTGGCTAATGGTTATGGAGGTTACCTGCCTACACCGGATGATTTTAAAATAGGTGGATACAGTACCTGGCAGACAACATCCAGTTTTATGGAGGTACAGGCTGAACCTAAAATTAAGAATGAAGTCAATAAGCTCCTGAAAAAAGTGGCCAGAGGAGTCTGATTAATCAGAAAAGTATAATTTGTTTTAATTAATTTAAGTACTAGTAACATTTTTATTATAAGTGATGACAGACTTCTACAGGCTGACTACAGATGAGGCGTTGAATGAGCTTAAAAGTGATAAGATTAAAGGTTTGACAAGTGCCGAAGCTAAGCTCAGGTTAAGCGAATATGGATTTAATGTTATAAAGTCGGTTAAGAAAAAGACATTTATCCGAATGTTCATTGAGCAATTCAAAAGCTTTATGATCATAATTTTGTTGATTGCTGCGATTATATCTGCAGTAGTCGGTATAACCGAAGGCGAAGGGCTGCTTGATACATTTATTATTATGGGCATTCTTATCCTCAATGCATTCATAGGAGCATATCAGGAAAGAAAGGCTGAAGACTCCCTTGAGGCTTTAAAAAACCTGGCTTCCCCGGAGACGAAGGTTTTACGGGACGGGATTATTATAGAAATTCTTTCCAGGGAACTGGTGCCCGGTGATATAGTAATCCTTGAAACAGGATCAATTGTCCCGGCTGACATGAGGCTGATTGATGCTGTTAATCTGAAAATTCAGGAGTCTGCCCTTACAGGAGAATCCGTTGCCGTTGATAAAGTAAACAAAGTATTGGACGGAGAAAAGGATTATGCACTTGGGGACAGGAAAAATATGGCTTTCTCATCAAGCCTGGTTACTTATGGCCGTGGCAGCGGGGTGGTCACAACCACCGGAATGAATACCCAAGTTGGCAAGATCGCTGATCTTCTCTCTCAGACTGCAGATACAGAAACGCCCATGAGCAAACGCCTTGAAGAACTTGGTAAGATATTGGGCATTGCAGCCCTTGCAATATGTGCTGTGATATTTGTTGTAGGGATATTATACGGTAACTCTGTCCTTGATATGTTTATGACAGCCGTAAGCCTCGCTGTTGCTGCTATTCCTGAAGGACTCCCAGCGGTTTCAACAGTTGTCCTCGCTATTGGTGTTCAACGAATGGTAAAGAAAAATGCTATTATCCGTAACCTGCCATCTGTAGAAACACTCGGTAGCGCTACTGTAATATGTTCGGATAAAACAGGTACGTTGACCCAGAATAAAATGACTGTGGCAGAAATCTATGTAAATCATGAAAGAGTCAATATAGACCGTGCAAACTCGCCCGGCAATCTTAATGATGAAGAGGAGAAACTAATTCAAATTGCACTGCTATGTACTGACGCACAGATTGGTAAAAATAAGGATGGGAATATTGATTTTACAGGCGATCCAACGGAAACAGCTTTGCTTGACCTCGGTTTATTTTTTGGCTTAAATAAAAGTCAAATTGAAAAAAAATACCCCCGAATTGCTGAAGTTCCGTTTGACTCTGAAAGAAAGAGAATGACAACGGTCAACAAAATAAATGATAAACTCTTAAGGATAAATACCAAAGGTGGCCTGGATGAAATTTTAAGTGTATGTACAAAAATTGAAATCAACGGTCAAATAAAAGAACTGACACAAGATGACAGGGGAAAAATAGCAACGGAAAATGAAAAGATGGCTGCTTCAGCACTTCGTGTTTTAGCTATGTCATACAGAGAAATAACTGATTTGCCGGCCAAGATTGAGGTTAATACATTGGAACATGACATGGTATTTGCAGGTTTCACGGGAATGATCGATCCTGCAAGACCTGAAGCTATAGAAGCCGTGTCGCTTTGCATTACTGCCGGAATAAAACCAGTTATGATCACAGGTGACCATAAAATTACTGCATTGGCAATTGCCCGTGAAATTGGCATTTACAAAGATGGAGACCTTGCAATTACAGGTACTGAACTTGAAAAATTAAGCGAAGATGATTTAAAGAATAGTGTAAATAAATATTCTGTTTATGCAAGAGTTGCCCCTGAGCACAAAGTGAGAATAGTAAAAGCCTGGCAATATCATAATGAGGTAGTTGCAATGACGGGTGATGGTGTTAATGATGCTCCTGCCCTTAAACAGGCTGATATAGGTGCTGCTATGGGGATTGTAGGAACAGATGTGGCAAAAAGTGCTTCTGATATGGTACTTACAGACGATAATTTTGCAACGATTGTTTCTGCGGTAGAAGAAGGAAGGCGTATATATGATAATATTCTGAAAGCAATACAGTTTTTACTGTCAACTAACGTTGGAGAGATATTCCTGATTCTGATAGCTTCGATATTCAACATTGGAAATCCCTTGCTGCCAATTCATATCCTCTGGGTAAACCTGGTAACCGACAGCTTACCTGCTCTGGCACTGAGCGTGGATCCGGCTGATAAAAGCATTATGAAAAGAAAACCCCGTAATTCAAAAACCGGATTTATGACTAAAGGAATGATCTGGAGAGTGATGTATCAGGGTATTATGATTGGATCTATCCCCCTTGCAGCTTATCTGATCGGATTGCATGACGGGGGTGAGGTACTTGGCCGTACAATGGCCTTCTCTTCTCTCATATTTGCACAGCTGGTTCATATCCGAAATCTTCATTCCAATACAAGGTCTTCGCTGGCGATAAATCCACTCAGGAATAAACCTCTAATCGGAGCAATTATCATCTCTGCGTTATTGGCTCTGATAGTTCTGTTGATACCAGCATTAAATGAAGCCTTTAGCCTCACTCTTATGGATGGAAAACACTGGCTCATTGTACTTTTAATGTCATTGATCCCACTGGTAATAGTCGATCTGTTTAAACTGTTTAAAATAAATGGAGTTAAAAGTGATATAGACTTATGGAAGATCGCACCCGAAAAGCGCAGAAAGTAACCTGGACAGGTTTTTTTGTTAATCTGCTGCTGTCACTTGGTAAACTGGCAGCGGGTATTTTTGGGCATAGCACTGCTATGATAGCCGATGCTGTACATTCTTTTTCTGATTCCGGAACTGATATTGTTGTGCTTGGTTTTGTCAGGGTATCAGAAAAAGAGAGCGATAAAAATCACAGATATGGGCATGGAAAATTTGAAACTTTTGCCACACTGGTTATTAGTATTGCATTGCTGATCGTTGGTATTGGAATTTGCTGGAGTGGCATTCAAAATATCCTAAAATCATTCTCTGGTGAGCAATTGATAAAACCTTCAAACCTGGCCTTAATCGCAGCATTTCTGTCAATAATCACTAAAGAATGGCTTTATCAGTATACACTCCGGGTTGGAAAATCAATCAATAATCAGGCTGTTATTGCAAATGCCTGGCATCATCGCTCCGATGCCCTGTCAAGTATAGGTACATTAGTTGGTGTGGGCGGAGCTATTTTCCTGGGTGAGAAATGGCGGATATTAGACCCTTTGGCAGGTGTTGTCGTAAGTTTTTTTATAATGCAAATTGCTGTTAAAATCGGATTGCCAAGTGCAAAAGAACTTATGGAGGCTGCCCTTCCTGATGAAATAGAAAATGAAATTCTCTCTATAGTTAATAATACTCCGGGAGTTAAAAACTCACACAGATTAAAAACCCGGAAAATAGGAAATACTTATGCAATTGATATTCATATCAAAATGGATGGAAACCTATCGCTGACAGAATCACACAATATTGCAACAGTAGTCGAAAAGAATTTGTTTGAAAAATTTGGAAATCAAACGCATATAAATATTCATATGGAGCCGTATCATCCATTGTGATTAATAATTTCTGATCCACAATTACAAGTAATACGAGGAAAGTAAAGTTCTATATCATTAAAAAAGATTATATTTAAATAGCAATTCAATTTACCTTTTGGAAGACTTTTAAACAACCGGAATGATATTACAATCATCTTTTGAATATTCATATTTGTGGCTTCCGTTTATCGGATTTGTAATCGGACTGGTAAGTTCAATGGCAGGAAGCGGCGGCGGATTTTTATTTCTTCCGGTTCTTATTTTGATTTTTAGCCTGCCTGCGCAGATGGCTGTGGCGACTTCCCTGGCAGCTACATTACCCATTTGCATTGTTGGCTCATTCAGCCATTACA
>CAZJGI010000032.1:14284-40018 GCA_964545315.1 uncultured Prolixibacteraceae bacterium | reverse complement strand
CAGGTACCTTACTTTCATCATAATTTGGTTCAAAAGATACCCTGTACTGAGCATTGGAAAAACAGAATCCAAATAATAATCCCAAAAAAATCAGTATTCTCATTTTTAAGCAATTTATTTATTAATAAATTCGGAATGCTTTTTCTTCTTTCCATTTTTTTCTCCGTATCCATACCCATAACCATAACCGTATCCGTAACCATATCCATATCCGTAAGAACCAGCCAGATATCTGTTTTTGCCTGCCTTTATGTTGTTAATGATCAATCCAACCCCTTTAAACTGATGCCTTTCAACTTCAGACAGGGCATTTTGCAATGCCAGCTTATGGGTAAATTTATGCCTAATCACAAATAGATTTGCATCTATCAGGTCATAAATATGGAAAAGATCTGCCACATAACCAATAGGAGGTGAGTCAATAATTATAACATCATAATATTTTTTCAATTTTTCCATCAACTCAGGTATTTTCTTATCTGAAAGCATTTCACCAGGATGGGGAGGGATAGGTCCTGAAGGTATAATTTTTAAATCCGGATGCTTGGTATCGACAGTAATATCATCGAGATTTGCTTTTCCAATCACATAGTTAACCACACCAGTATCTGATTGTATATTGAAAGTCTCAGCCATTTTTGAATTTCTAAGATCCAAATCCAGCAGGACGGTGCGTCGCCGGATAAGAGCATAAGACGATGCAATATTAATAGCATTATAAGTTTTACCTTCATTGGGAAAAGTAGAAGTAACGGCAATGACAGGTCGTTCCTTCTCTTTAACTATTAAAGATATCTTAGTCCTAACAGCCCTGTAGGGTTCACTGGCTGGGGAATTAGGTTTATCCAGCATCAAAGTATTGCCTGGATATATATTATGATTATTAAACACATGTCCTATAACAGGATAATCTGTAACTTCCTTAACATCTTCCTCCGAAATAATTTTTGTATTGAAAATATCTCCTATCAATATAATACCTGCCGGCAAAGCAAACGCCAACAATAATGCTATTGCATATATTATACCTTTCCTTGGCTCCACCGGGCCATTTCCGAACATTTGCGGAGACTCTATTAACTGGCTGTCAGGGATATTCGATGCCTTGGCAATTTGAGCTTCTGAAAGTTTTTGAAGCAGGTAGGTATAAGTTTCATTATTGAGTTTATATTTTCGCTCTATGTTAACATAATTTCTTTCTGTTGCCGGAAGTCTTCTTATCTGATATTCAAAATTACGCAGTCGTTTGTTAATGTCATTCAAAGCCATATCAGATTGTGAGATGATATTTTTGGTATTCTCCAGCAAAGATTTTTTCACACTCTCTATCTGTGCGTTTAATTGAAGTATTATTGGGTGTTGCGAATTTTGCCTGATTGACGTTTGGCTGGATTTTTCGGTAATCAGCTGATTAAGCTGCAGAATGAGGTTATTGAGTAATGGGTCATCAATACCCATTGCTGAAGGAGCCATTAATGTTTCCAGTTCACTGCTGCTCTGAATGTAACTCATCAGGTAATTGTAATAATTATTCCTGGTTTCAAGTTGAACCCTCTCCTTATCCAGATCTGTCATTTGCTCTAAAAGTTGTTGCGATTGAATTGAGAGGTTAAGAACCTGGTTTTCACTCTGAAATGTTTCCATCCTGTTTTCAGAGATCACCAGGGAATCTGAAATTGTCTGCAATTGTGTATTAATAAAGTCAATAGTCCTGTTTGCATTTTCGTTTTTCTTTTCAAGATTATCAAGCTGATACACTTCTATCAGCTTATTCAAAAATACAATTCCTTTATTGATCTCCTGTTCATGAAGGGTTAGAATCAATATGGAAGTTTCTTTATTAGGAAGAGTAACTTCCAGTTGTTTATGATATTTTTTGATCAGCGATGCTTTTGAATGAAACCTGAACTTATACTTCTCTGTTAAATCCGCATTGAAATTACCATTGAAAATTATTGTAAAGGCAAAATATTCAGTATTTATCTTAGCTCCGGGTTTAATTTCATTGGAAAAATAAATTTTCTCAATATTTTCCACAACTTTATCTTTTTCATAATTATAAACCTTGATCTCTCCATGATGGTCTGCCGAAACAATCAATTTATCCGGCGACAGAATTTCCACATAGAAGTCCACATCAATAACCTGGGGATGGTCATTTTCCCATATCACGGAGAATGGCACTTCCCTGTACTTTTCTATAGGTACAAAGTTGCCAATTATATAGTAACTTATTTCAAAGTCCAGTTCATCAAGAGTTTTTGAAATAACCGGAGTAGAACTAAGAACTTCCATCTGGTTATTTATATTCCGCATACTATTCATAATCCCCAGACCCTGGAATAAGCTTCCTGATTCATTCATGCCCGATGCGCCAAGTGGTGAGGATGTCTTACCCTCTTCAACAAGCAATTTGGAAAAAATCTGATAAACAGGAGTTTTATAACTGTTGTAAAGAAATCCTGCTCCAACAGACAAAAGAATTGCAAGGAAAAACCAATACCAGTTATTAATAAACTTAAACACGATTTTTCGCAGGTCAATAGTGTCATCTTCCTGGTATTTGTAGATTTTATTATTGTGATTATCAGTCCTTTCCATTATTTAAAGAGGTTTAAAATTAATAATCCTATTGAAATAATTGATGCAGTTATACTTATTGGTGCAGCATATGAGAGGTTTTTAGCTCCGTAAACTTTTGTGCTGTGCTCCACATAGATAATATCATGCGGTAAAACATAGTAATAAGGCGAAAAGATAATTTGCGGATCGGTAAGATCAAGTTGTGTAATATGCTTTCCCTCAGGTAGTTCCCTGATAAGCTTTACATTCTGTCGATTACCGTAGTCAGTTATATCACCTGCTGCGCCAAGCGCCTCAAAAATTGTCAGTTTATTTTTAACCATTAATTTTTGTCCGGGTTGCTTAACCTCACCCAGTACTGTAATATTCCTGTTTACCAGTTTTACGAATACTGATGCACTCTCAAGGTATTGATCAACACCTTTCTGTATCATATCCCTGACTTCAGTGACTGTTCTGTCCTCAACATCCAGGTCTCCAAGTTGCGGATATGAAATTTTCCCATCTTCCCCCACTAAATATGTAATCAGTTCAAAACTGCCTGATGAACTACCGTAGGATCCCATATTACCCTGTGTGTTGGTCAGATTTAAAAATGCAGCATTTCTCGGATCATCGCTGATTACCTGTATAAATAACTGATCATTTGGCCTTATCCTGTACTCTTCAGGTAACGGGCCACTGGAATAAGTCATTTCCGGTTGAATCCCGTTTAAATAAATTAATTTATTCAGAGGTGTGCTGCATGAGGTAACAATAAAATACAATACCAACATGCCCGGAATATAATTCCGGAATTTTAATTTAATGGTTACCATATTTCCCTATTCTTTGATTTAAAATCAATAAAATTATCAACAACGAAAATAAACGATATTTTATCAAATACATAATATTAATAAATATTTTCTGTTAATTTTCTATATTTGAAGTCACAGATGATGAACATTAAAAAAAATAGTAAGATAAAGAAAATAAAATCATACGTTAAACTGAACGTATGTTTATTATTATTGATGCAGTCAATTTTTTTATCCAATGCCGTTTCTGCATCTAAGCCTGATAATAGCCAATGGGTACTTACCGGACGTACCGGTTTTGCCTGGTTGATGAACGAAATAACACCTGATTTTAAATTTCTCAGTAATGAATTCAGGCATCAGCCCGGACTGGTTTTAGATTTTTCAGTTGGGAGGACTTTAGGCAACAACTGGGAGCCAGGGATAAACTTTAATGTTTATCGATTATCGGGAGAAAGCAGTATACCTGATTTTTCAGCCAACGGACTGCATCACTCATTTATGAACCTTTATCAGCTACCAGTGGAATATGTTACTGTAAGCACCTCCTTATCAGCATATTGTCGGTATTACTTCATTGGCTCTTCACAAAAAAGCAGATTAACAATTCAATTTCAGCCGTATGTAGAAATTGGCGGAGGCGTCAACTATTTTTTTACTGAGTTAGGTTACAAAATACCGCCTGAAGGCTCTGCTTCACATTTGATCTTCAATAAAGGTACTCAAGATTCAGGGCCGGGACCCGGGAATGTTGCACAGTTCATAACCGGGTTGGGAACTAAAGCTGTGTTACCAGGCAACTTAAGTCTGATCGTTTCACTTAACGCCGATTTAGTAAATTACGATTGCATGGATGCAGTGCATAACTATACAAATGGAAAAAGGAACCATGCCTTCAGCATAGTTCCTAAATTTCTTATAGGTGTATATGTTCCTTTAAGCAATAAAAATATTTCAAATCGTCATATGCCCTGGAGTCCTTAAATCAGGATGCATTATGATACTGCAGTACCAATAAGGAATGTAGCGGCAAGTGCAATAATTGCATAAAGTTCAGGAAAAACAGCAAGAATAAGTGTTTTACCTGCAACATCATGTCCGGATCCGATGGCTGCTATACCATTAGCACAAATCTGGCCCTGGCGGATTGCTGACAGAAGTCCCACAAAACCAAGTGTAAGGCCGGAAGCAAAAACGGCAGCGGCTACCCACCAACCGATATCTGATCCTAAAAGGCCAAAACCACTAAGGAGAAAATACCCTGCAAATCCGTACAGTCCCTGGCTTCCCGGCAATGCCGAAAGCATAATGTAACTACCAAAAGCTTCACTGTTCTTTTTCATTGCGCCAACAGCTGCATTACCTGCGATAGTAGTACCATAAACACTTCCAATGCCGGCAAGGCCGACCATTAATCCAATTCCTACGTAAGCTAAAATAATAGGTCCCATTTTTTAATTCATTTTAAATTATTACTGATTTTTATATTCTGATTATTTAGAGGCCGGTTCCGCAAAAGGTTTATAGGCCTTGCCCCCACCGGTAAAACCGGCATTCTTATAAAATTCTACAAATGTTAAACGTATTGGATGCACAAATGCCCCCAATGACGACATAAAGATTGTAATACCATGGCCAATGACAAGTATTATTATCATTACCAACGGTCCAAGGATAATATTGTCAGGTTTCATACTCATAGCCATACTGTTAAATACCATACCCAGAATTGCACTGGAAATCCCGAGTGCAAACAACCTGATATATGATAAGATATCACCGAGTAAACTGGTAGCCATTCCGTATACATCCCAAAGTCCTGCCCCGAAATTGATAAGGACATTTCTTTTTGGATTATTTAAGAGTAATATCAATATTCCGGCCATGATCATAACTGCATATTGTATTATGCCTGCAGTTCCTTCTTCCAGGATACCCCCGGATTTCAATCCGTAAACCGCAGCAAGGCCGAAAATAAGTATCAGCCACCCTATCGTTGGCAGTGAATACAGAAATCCTTTTGTACGGCTTACATTGAACACTTTTATTACCATGCCAAATACAATTTGTATAGCTCCAAATATAATTGCAAGGTTAAATAACTGGTCTGTATTTACCATGTACTCTTTTGCTTTGCTAAGCCAGGGGATATCAGCTTCAATAAGATTAATACCGAAAAAAGTCCCTGTAAGGATTCCAAAGATCACAGTGGCAAGCCCTAACCATTGAGCAAGGCTTAAAACAGATTTTAAGGACTGCATTTTTCTTTTTGCAAGAGTGGCAGCCAGGATAATAAATAATCCATAGCCTGCATCACCCAGACAAAAACCGAAAAACATCATATAAAATGGTGCAAAGAATGGAACCAGATCAAGTTCCTTATGATTAGGAAGGTCGTAAAGATTACCTATAACTTCATATAATCTGGCAAAACGATTGTTGTGCAAAAGAACCGGCACCTTATCTTCATCCTCAGGTTTATCAGCTGAATAAAGTATTTGATTGCTTTCAAGATATTCATCCAAAGGAACCTTTTTTGTTTCCGGAACCCACCCTTCAAGAATCTTAACTTTTCCCTCGACCTCGTCGCTTGTCTGCAAAATTGCATTTTGCTCAGTTATCTGCTTGTGAATATCCTCAATATAACTTTGCAACAGGTCCTGTCCATAAAATGCAATATGGCTTAATTCATTCTTCAATGCATCGATCTTTTCATTGACCGCAGATATTTCAGTATCAACCTGGCTAAGTGACATTCCCGGAAGCATGATCTCGTCGGCACCCGGCAACTCTTCAAATTCATTATTCAGATCATCACTTTCAGTGCCATCTTTGTCAAGCTTGACAAAGTATCTGTAACCTTCATGGTCTCCGATAACTTTAACATAGTAATTCTCTTCCCATTCGGATTGAAATTTTTTCACCGGGCACAATAAAAACCTGGTTTTAATTCCTTCTTCTTTAAGCTTACCAATCAATTCCCAGTTAAAATCACCCCATGGTTGAAGCTGCTTATGCTCCTTCTCCAACTGCAATACCAAATGGAAATTATGTTCTGACTCTTTCTCAATTTCCTTTAGCCTGTCAAATAACTCTGCTCCGGAAGAGAGTTTAGGAAGAGATTTTACCTCCTTAGGTTCAAGCATTTTCAGCTTTTTAGCAGCCTTGTCGACCTCGGATAAATGTCTGTATAGATCCTGCATCTCAGCAGTGGGCTCATTGATCTTCTGATTAATATGCACTACTCCGATCTTTCTGATATCTTTCAGAAAATCTTTATATGCAGTATGATGCACCAGAAATGAGTATTTATACATTGGAATAATCATACTTCAACCTCCTGTCTTTGCTTTTCCTGTCTGTCTTTAACAATTTTTTGTGCTGACTTGGACAAATTATCCTGATCTTCAAGGAAACGTTTAATTTTCAGAATAGCATCCTGAAAGCCCGGAATTTGAACTTTCTCGTAAAGGTTAACTTTCTGGGTTGTTTTCTTCCTCACGAAGTCAAGCAGTTCCATTTTGCGACTATAAACTTCTCTTTCAATTGCCACTTCTGCTATCTTTTTTATTATTGCTATTCCGTCAGCAAACCAGACAGGTTGATTAAAAAGATTATCACTATTAATTTCGAATTTTATTTTTTCCAGTACCGGAGTAAACACACCGGCAATTTTTTTAGATGAGAGTTCAACATCGCTGATTTTAACCAAACTTTGGTCAAATTCACCCCAAAGCCGCGCCATTTTATTATATGACGTGATCTGGTGGTGATACTCGTGTTCAAGCGATGAAACCATATCTTTTGCTTTTTTTACCTCAACCCTTAGTGCAGACTCTTTATTTTTAAGGATTGGCAGTGCCCTCTCCCTTACTTTGAGCTGCTTGTCGAGATTTTGAAGCGCTATTTTATTATATTGAAATTTTACTGCCACCTGATCGATCTTTATTATTCAAAATTGTAAATTTTCCCAAATAGCTTAACTGATCAGTTTTTCCAGTATTTTTCCACAAGGTTCTCCCTAATTGCAACCTCAGCCTTACTGAAATACTTACCAAACAGTTCCCATGATATATCGAGCATTGTATCGGTATCAACATTAACATCTATTGCCAGGAGTTTGTCTGAATATTCCTTTGCAAACTGTAGTGTCCGTTCATCATAATCGGTAAGGTCAAAGCCATTTTCAAGTTTTGTTCTTGCATTGGCTGCATCAGCATACAAACGAATAGCAGAGTTCATCACCTGTGGATGATCTTCCCTGGTCTGCTTTCCAATAACCAATTGTTTCAATCTTGAGAGTGACCTGAACGGATCGACGATAACCTTTCCTATCTCTGAATCACGACGAAGGAATAACTGGCCTTCGGTAATATAACCCGTATTATCAGGAATAGCGTGTGTAATATCGCCACCAGACAGAGTTGTAACCGCAATAATTGTGATGGACCCTCCGGAGGGGAATTGAACAGCCTTTTCATAAATCCTGGCAAGGTCTGAATAGAGTGATCCCGGCATACTGTCTTTCGATGGTATCTGGTCCATCCTGTTTGATACAATACTCAGGGCATCAGCATAAAGCGTCATATCTGTCAGCAGCACAAGCACGTTTTCATTCTTATCCACTGCGAAATATTCTGCGGCTGTAAGTGCCATATCGGGAACTAAAAGACGCTCTACAGGCGGATTTTCAGTAGTGTTAACAAAACTTACTATCCTGTCAAGTGCTCCTGCATTATCAAACACATTTTTAAAATAGAGGTAATCATCATTTGACAACCCCATACCACCCAGAATGATCTTATCAGCTTTTGCCCTGAGTGCAACACTTGCCATAACCTGGTTATAAGGCTGGTCGGGGTCAGCAAAAAACGGTATTTTTTGTCCTGACACCAAACTGTTATTCAAGTCAATCCCGGCAATACCTGTTGCAATCAACTGAGAAGGTTGTTTACGCCTTACCGGGTTAACAGACGGGCTGCCAATATCTCTTGTTTCTCCCTGTATTTCAGGACCTCCGTCAATCGGGTCTCCATAAGAATTAAAGAAACGTCCTGCCAACTCATCGCTGACTTTAAGCTGTGGGGGCCTTCCTAAAAAACTAACCTCTGCGTTTGTAGGGATTCCTTCTGTCCCTTCAAATATCTGCAAGGTGATGTCTTCCCCTGTAATTTTTACCACCTGCGCCATTCTGCCATTAACGCTGGCAATCTCATCATACCCTACTTCTGTGGCTTTTAATGTAACGGTGGCTTTAGTTATGTTTGTTAGTTTTGTATATACTTTCTGAAATGCCTGGCTTTCCATAATGATATAATTTCATTTAAATAATTATCGACTTAATTTTAGTTTGCCCTCTCGTTTATTAATTTTTCCAACGCTTCCTGGTGACGGAAAAACCTTTCATTTTTATATTCACAATAGTTCATCTGTTTGAACTCATTAATAATCTGTTTAAAAAATGAGCTCACATCTTCGAAATGGTCGAATGAATATTTCTTATCAACCACATCGAGAACTTTTGACAGCATATATTGTTGTCTCTCCATCGGTGTGGAAGCATCAATTGCGTCGAAGGCATCCTGCTGCAGTATCACGAAATCAATAAGTTCAGACTTCCAGAATGTTTCATGAAAATTGATAGGTACACCGTCATCCCCAAGAATATTAATCTGCTCCATTGCCTCTTTACCTCTGAGAAGTATATCCTTTACATCCAAGACATTTTGCAGCCATGATTCACTGATATTTTTTGCAAAATGTTCCTGTACTTCAGGGTATTCAAGATATTTGGAATAACTGTCGATCGGATCTATTGCAGGATACCGTTTACTGTCGGCACGTGCCTGGCTCAATCCGTAGAAACAACGTGCAGCCTTACGGGTACTCTCAGTTACCGGCTCTTTCAGGTTACCGCCTGCGGGAGAAACTGTTCCTATAAAAGTGATAGAACCTGTTTTCCCGTTATTCAGAAAAACGAATCCGGCTCTTGAATAGAAATTTGAAATAATAGCAGACAGGTCCATGGGGAATGCATCCGGTCCGGGAAGTTCTTCAAGCCTGTTTGACATTTCACGCAATGCCTGGGCCCAGCGGGAGGTTGAATCGGCCATCAACAAAACTTTAAGCCCCATAGCCCTGTAATATTCACCTATAGTCATGGCAGTATACACAGATGCTTCACGTGCAGCCACAGGCATGTTGGAAGTATTGGCAATGATAATAGTCCTTTCGATCAATTTTTTACCAGTTCGCGGGTCATCCAGCTCAGGAAATTCAGCAAATATCTCAACAACTTCATTGGCACGCTCCCCGCATGCAGCAATAATAACGATATCTGCTTCAGCCTGTTTTGAGATCGCATGTTGTAAAACCGTTTTCCCGGTTCCGAAAGGCCCGGGTATAAATCCGGTTCCGCCTTCAGTGATAGGATTAAGAGTATCCATACAGCGAACACCTGTCTCCAGCAACTTAAAGGGACGCGGTTTCTCTTTATAACCGCCTACAGCCAGCTTGACCGGCCATTTCTGCACCATATTCAGACTTATGTCATTTCCGTTTTCGTCAGTGACCACAGCGATCTCTTCATCTACAGTATATGCACCTTCACCGGTTATTTTCTTTAACTTAAAAGTACCCCGCATTTTAAAAGGCACCATAATTTTATGGGGTTGACCGTTTTCATCTACCTCTCCAAGCCAGTCACCTGCCTTTAGCTCATCCCCGACTTCGGCAATGGGTTTAAAATCCCATTTGGTGTCTCTGTCAAGCGGATCAGTGTATTCGCCTCTTTTCAGGAATATTCCCTCCATCTTATCAAGATCATTCTGGAGGCCATCATAATTCTTTGATAAAATTCCGGGACCCAATGTCACTTCGAGCATGTGTCCCTGAAATTCAACTTTCGATCCCGGCTTCAAACCTCTGGTGCTCTCAAACACCTGAACATAAACATTTTTACCGACCACTTTAATAACCTCGGCCATCAGCCTCTCATCCTCAAGAGTAATGAAGCATATTTCATTTTGGGCAACCGGACCGTTAACTTCTACCATTACCAGATTGGCAACAATGCCAACCACAATACCTGTTGTTTTATTTTCTTTTTCCATATGTTATTGCGAATTCTTCAGGAAATTCAAAATTGGTTTTTAATTTATCTAAAAACTGATTAAATATCTGTTGTCCTTTTTCTTTATCAAGTACGAACCAACGCTCTGTAATAAAAAGCTTAAGCAGAAATGACAGTATTTTTTCAATAGAAAAATAGTTAAAAAATGTGATTTCATCCAGAAACTTCCAGAAATGGTTATCAAAATGCATCTCCCGTTCAAGAATATTTTCTATCTCAAACATCTGAATTATGTTCTCAATGTCTATATTTTCATCTGTTATTCCAAAATCACGGGCGCGGCTTCTTTTAAGGGAACGGGCCAGTTCATCGTCACCTATAATAGCATCTTCATAAGGTATATCATGCTTTCTTCCGTTAAGGGCAAGCATAATATTACCCATCTGCTTTTTGTATTTCGTAACATTTGTCACAAAATCATTGTCAGAAGACGTCATCATTTCGTACCATCCGCTTGTAAGATTTTTTATGGCACCTGCTTTTGATATTTTCTCTTCAGAGTTGTGATAATTCTTTATAAAATCTGAAATATATCCCGGCAACAAAGAGAAGTTGAGCGATTCAAGCTGCTTTTTATCGGTATAGGGTTCCAGAAAATCTTTTGAAAAATTGCCTCTTTCATCCCACTCTGCCCCCTTATTGAAAAACAGTTCGAGCAGATTATTATGGTCCCACGGAAGATAGAACAGCTTAACTAATTCAAAATCTGAATCATGTAATTCATTTTTCAGATACTCCCTCAATTCAACAGAAGAGTAGTGAAGCTTCTTATCATCAGGAATAATATCGGGTAATCCTGCTACCAGGCAGTAGTAATTTCTTTTACTCATTTCTCCTCCCCGAAAAGAAGTTGACTTGTCTTTGGCCTCAGATAACCTTTGAGGAAATTGGTAAAATCATCGTCTGTAAAGCTTATCAGATAACTGTTATCTGAAGGTCCGATTTTAAATCCTGATTTAATTTTGGAAGAAAAAGTAACTTCCAGACCTTTATTCAATTCAGAAGCCAGATTATTTTTGAAATATGATTCAAGTTGCCCTCTGTCAGATTCAGACAAGATCACTTTAAGATCAAGGCTCTCTTTCTCCATCCAGCCTTTTACTACATTTGTAATTAGCGCTTTCAAATACTCTTTGTCAGAAAACAACTCACTTATTGAAGGTTTAATAACCTGCTGGGAGATAAGCCTGGTAATTTCCTGTTTTACACTTGAAACGGCCTGATTTAATGACATCTTAATCTCCGATTCTACCTGCTTTTGTAAATCCAGTGATTTTACCTGAGTTTCATTCATCAATTTGTCTGCATCTTTCTGTGCTTCTGTTTTTATTTTTAAAGCTGCTTCTTTTGCTTCCCGAATGATGGCTTCTGCTTCCTCTCTGGCTTTTTGAACCCCCTCGTTATAAATGGTTTCTGTTAATTGTTGAATCTTTGAATTCATATATTTCTGATATTTAAAATTGCATATTATAATAAAACCTAAAATGTCTTGCAATAAATGTTATTACAACTTAGATTAAGTAAAATAATCCATTCCCTGACTATTCTGAAATTAAAAGCTGTAAAAATAGCAACAAGATTTAAATAAGAAAGTAACAATAGTAGCATTTTTTAAGTTTTATGCCGCATAATATATTTTGGAAAATTACCGGAGTTGATTTTCCCGTTCAAAAAGATCTTATTCTGCTTTCTGTCTGGTGTGATAATATTTTTTTGACTATCAGTTTTTTAAAACAAAAAAAATAATATAAATAAAAAAACATACCAAACAAAAGTGCTTAATGTCTTTTAATATATAATTAACATTTAAAGAAAGCCTCTTGTCAGGAACATGTATTTATATCATTATAATATAGATATCCTTTTTAACCATTTAACAAAGAAGAAGATCACATCAAAATTATTTGCATATTTGGCCTGTAACCGGGAAAAATGCCGGCAATTAAATAATGTTTCACATGTATCTCTAAATTATTATATGAACATACTGCAAAATACCTTTATACTGTTTTTGCTTTTAATTTTCCATATCATTCCGTTTAATTACTCCTATGCCCAGCGGACTGTTGATTACGGACAATTTTCATCTGAATATTTTGATTCAATCAGAGCTTTGGTATATGACACGACAAAAGAGTATTATACAATTAATGCTTACAGGCTTCAGCCAACTGATGAAATTAAGGTCGATGGAAAACTTACAGAATCTGTTTGGATGAAAGCGGAGCACCAGGGGGGCTTGCTTGAAAAAGAACCATTTCCGCTTGTGCCCATGAGTGAAAATACGGAATTTGCAATATTATATGACGATGAAAACTTGTATATAGGAATTTGGTGTTATGATTCTGAACCTGATAAAATAGTCAGGCAGTTAGCGCCGAGGGGAACCACAGCACCCGATCACCTTATGATATTTATTGACAGTTATCATGATCACCGTACGGGATACAAATTTGTAGTATCCCCAACAGGAGTTCAGGTTGATGAATTGAGATTCGATGACATTAAACGTGATGGTAACTGGAACGGTATATGGTACTCAGAAGGTTATATTGATGAAGATGGATGGTATGCTGAAGTTAAAATACCATTCTTTAATTTCAGATATTCAGGAAATAAATATCAAACGTGGGGCTTCAATATAATGCGGACTATTTCAAAAGATGCATCAAGAGGACAATGGAAACCCCATCTGCCGGAATGGGATAATACTACGCGGATGTCACAAATGGGAAATATTGAAAAGATTCATAATATAAGTTCGGGACGAACATTTGAGTTAAGGCCTTATGGAGTTGCCGGAGCTACCAGGCAGGCAGAAGGGACAAATTCCAACCCTGTAAGCTTTGGAGGAGATATCCGTTATAGTCCGGGGCCCAACCTGACAGCAGATTTTACCCTAAATCCGGATTTTGCACAGGTAGATGCAGATGTTTTTGAAATTAACCTCACCCGTTATCCAACACGATTTAAAGAATTACGCCCTTTTTTTACAGAACGGATCAACGTATTCAACACTCCAAGGGAATTATTTTACAGCCGGAGAATTGGAGCAAAAGGTGATATTCTGGGAGGAGTCAAAATGACAGGCAAATTAAATAACGGAGTTGAATTCGGAATGTTGGGCAACCTTACCGGTGAGTCCTTACTCTCAAGTTCAGCGCAAAATGTTGAAAAGGCTCTTTTCGGAGTGGCCAGGATTAAAAAAGATATTTTTAAAACCGGCACAATAGGATTATTGGCAGCTACTAAAGAACAATCAAAGACATATAACCGGGCATTTGGACTTGATGGCAATTTTATGCTCAACAACCATAATATTCTGGATTTTCAGATAGCTAAAGGACAAACTGAAATAACTGAAAATAAAAATATGGCGTATAATTTTTCTTATACCAGGACCGGTGATCAAATAGGAGCCATGATTAGCTATGACCGGACAGAACCTTCTTTCGAAATTAACAGAATAGGTTATATACAAAAAGAATCTGACAGAGGGTGGAACAGTATTACCGGATTAATCAGGTTCAGCCCAAGGATCAATAAATACCAAATCCGCCGTATTACAACAAATATCAAATATCAAAATACAACAGATATCTTTACAAACCAATATATAAACAGATGGCTTTCAGTGTATCCGGAATTTATCCCGTCTACTGAATTTGGAATGATTGAATTAAGCAATGAAGGTGTAAGGCTCATTAGAGGGGGAGTCAGAGAAGACAATAACTTTTCAGCCTCCGGTGATTTAACTGTTAATCTGATCAACGAAATGTCGGCTACAGCAGAATTCAGACATTTCTCCGACACTGAGCTTACCGGACGGTTTAAAGGTAACTTTATTAAAACCGGATACTCAACCAGGCCCCTCAGCCTGGGTGCAAAAATAGCAGGCACTTTCTCTGCCAAGGGGGGAACCTATTATAATTTCAACAGGAAATATGTCGGAGAACAGAAAGGACTCTCTCTCATCGGTGAAGGACAGATCGGTTACAATATAATTACTTCCCTGGAGACCGATTTCACTAAAACATACGAACTTAACGGTAAAAATGACGGTAACTATTTTAAATTCTCATCCAATACAACTTTAATGTTTACAAAAGACCTCTTTTTTCGTCTTCATGCACAGGGAATTTTCGGAACTGCGTATTATGACATTAAGAAAGTTTATAATGAATATTTACTTAGCTGCCTCTTAAGCTGGGAATATAAGCCGGGTAGTTTTCTCTATCTGGCATATAATGAAAGCCGGTTCGATGAATCCTATCCCGGCATTGTAAGGAATATGGCTTTTAATCATCGCACCTTATTATTGAAACTGTCATATTTTTTCAATCTATAAAAATATGCTATTTGAGTGTTTAGTTTGGTTTTAACAGGCATTTACGACATCTACATATCCAGAATGGCAAGGCAGGGAAAAAATATTTCCCGCAACAAGCGCCAGGTGAAAAATATTTCCTTGCCTTCATTGCGCGAACAATCCGTTGCGGGCGTTGCGTGAAAAAATTTCTTAGCAGACGTCGCGTGAAAAACTTGTGACTATTTCCCCGGCAAACCGAAATGATATTCTATAAATTTCAGGGTACCGACAGCATGAATTTCATGGGTACCATTAAAATATTCGATCCCGGTCATGTTAGGAACATTCAGTTTATTATACAAACGGTTTACTTTTGCATACTCAAATGCCACCCACTCATCAATTCCCACCCCATCATTGTGTCCTCTTTCGACCATAAATGCACGGGGTGCAATAAGGGCTGCCATTTCCCCGTAATTAAAAGTATTACCCAGATTAAAGTCAAACATTTCATATTCAGGGACAAACATATAACTATTTGGCCAGTCTGTCGTGGCATTTTTCCATATCCATTCATTAAAATCACCTGAACAAACAGATAAGCTGTACCTGTCAAGAAGGGCAGGTACCCTCATAGCTACCTTGCCTCCCCATGAAAGGCCATATAATCCTATTTTAGAAGGGTCTGCCCACTGCAAAGATGTTAGCCAGTCAAGCATCCGTTCATGTTGTAAAAGAATAAAAGAAAAAACAGACAGGCCCAATGGATTTGCTTTACGCTGAAGGTTTCTGTAACTGACTTCCTGTTTCCATGGGAAATGAGGGGCAAAAACGATATATCCTCTTTCCACAAGCTTAATTGCCAGTGCTTTATAAGTTTTGTTTTCCGCATCACACATAACAGACGGTACTCCTCCTCCACCATGCATAGCTACCAACACCGGGCGCTTTTCGCCGGGTTTAATATTATCCGGCAATAAAAGATAACCCCAAACAAAAATATCAGGAATTACATCAAAAGTAACTTCGTAACCTTTCCAACCTGGCTTATCATAGATTAATCTTGATTTTGGGGAAACAGGTACCGGCTCATCTTTAATCCTTCCTAAAATAGTATCCCAAAAACATTTTTTATAAGATACAATATCATTTCTCCATTCTTCCGGAGTTGAAATTTTCATTTTATTCCAAAAAAAATCATCTCTTACATGTCGTGATGAAATAATAAGTTGCTGAATATGCGATTCCAGTTCTTTAACCTGACGATATTGCCTTTCATCAGGGTTAAAAAACTCCCTGAGCTCCCCGGGAATAGTACTCTTCCCCTTCCGCAGCCTGTATTCGGAGTTCAGTGAATACAGCAGTTCAGAAAGACTGTTATCACTTACAGCTTTAAATGGATTACCCTCATTATGAATCAATTTAATGGAAGAATGGTATTCTCCTGACAACTTTTGCGCCCTCCTCCACTCATCATAAACTTTATCAAATGATGGAGTGGATATCTTTCCCGGAGCTGCAGCATTATTTGACCGGGAAGTGCCCCCAATCTTAACAGGTGGCGGCGGACCTTCAATTTGCGGATGTTCAGAATATTCAATTATCAATTTTCCGGGTGCGATCATACTTGCGATTTCTGCGTCACCGAATTCACGGAGAATGCCAAAAAGATTTCTGTAAATGGGCTCTTCCCAGAGATTATCCCTGTTCTGAAAATATCCGCTTATAAGAGTTGCATCTACCCTCAAATCCACTGCTGCAGTGTAAAGTCCGATCAATCCACCTTCACCCCATCCTATTATTCCGACCGGCATTCGCATATTCCTGTTCTCCTGTTCAAACCAGTCAATGGCAGCTAACACTTTCTGAACCTCATATCCAATCAGGTGTCTTCCAAATGTATAGGCCTGACGATATATCCATTCTCTGTGAGGTTGATTTGTGAAACGGTTCAATCTTATATTTCCCGAAAACTCACATGACCTGTTAACTAATACCGGTATAATAACCTGACAACCATTCTCAGCTAAGCGTCTTGCGTATTGCATTTCCGGTTCCAGCCCCTGGTAACTTCCAATAAGCATTTCAGGTATTTGATCAGCATCTGGTATGACAACTATCCGGCATTTTATCTTCCCGGAAGGTTGAAGTAACAATCCTTCGCCGTAAATACCGGCAAAAACATTCCACCTCACTGCATAAGCACTGAATAATTCATTCTCAGCAACCACTGCAGGATTGTATGAATCTGCAATATAATTCATTGAAATAACAGCCGATCTTTCATCAACCGCCCCGATGATCTCTTTTAACCGTTTCCGTTTGGGATATAAAGAATCAATATGTCTCCCTCTGTCTGAAAAATCAAAATTCCGGTATATACTACGTCTGTTGACTTCATTTTCCAGTTGTCTGTCAAGATATCTGTTCATCCCCTCAACCATGACCCTTGAGAAGTCTTCATTACCTGTCAGGGGACTGCATGGAAAAGGTATAACCTGGGCTGGTGCCGGAAGTGAAAGAATAACTAATAATATTAATAATCTAATCATTCGGTACAGATTACAAACCTCCCATTAAGACAAACGGTTTGTTTAACATTTTAATCCCTGGCAGTAATATTTTAGCCTTAATATTTTGATTCAATAAGGTTTTAGAAAGACTAATGCTACTTTAACCAATTCATTTTATCCCAATAGGGCAAATTCAGAAATTCAGGATCGGGATACGCCAGTGCTTTTGCCTCCTCCAATGATTTTTGATCCAGATAGCAGCCATTAGCCGAATTGAGCGACTGATGCAAATATTCCGGACGGTCAATACCAACCAAAACAGACGAAACTTCGGGAAATGACAGCGCAAATTTCACTGCTAAAGCAGACAAGTTATAATCTTTGCCTTCCAACAGTTTACCATAACACTTAATGTGGTTTTCAACATTTTCCAAAGCCGGATGTAACCCCGTTCCCCTGTCACTAAGCAGTCCTTTAAGCAAAACAGATCTTATCACCAAACCTACTCCCCTTTGAAATCCCTCCTGAAAATATTGTGATTGTCGCTGGTCCATCAGATTAAATGGCAATTGAATGACATCCCATACTCCGGAATGTATTGCCTTCCCTGTTTCCTCTGCTGTATAGGTTGAAACTCCCGCGGCAACAAATCTTCCCTCTTTTTTTAATTTCAAAAAGATTTCGATTATATCTTCATTATCCAACACTTTCAGAGGTGCCTGATGCAACATAAATACATCCGTATAATCAGTTCTGAGAGCCTCAAGACTTTCCTTAAGTGACGATTCAATTATCTTTTTAAGTTCTTTCCTCTCCGGGATATTTCCTTCCGTATCCAAAAAATGCCTGCATTTGGTACTTATGACTACCTCTTTTCGGCGACCTTCAAATGCTTTTCCCATAATTTTTTCACTCTCACCATACATCCGTGCAGTATCAAAAAAATTGATACCCGAATCAACAGCTGAATGTAAAAGTTTTATTGCCTCCGATTCAGTAAGCATATCCTCCTTACTTTTTATTCCAATGCCATAAGGTATTCCAATCTCAACGCCTCCAAATGAGATTTCGGAAACATTGAGACCTGTTTTTCCAAGCGCTCGTTTTTGCATAAAATTAAGTTTAGTTAGAAATTATTTTTTTCTCTTATAACAATTTTACATCGGGCATGATCGCAATCGATTTCAGATTCATAGGAAAAACCATGCCGTTCTGCGACCGGTTTATATAATGCCGGGCAGTGGTCACAATATGAATGGTATGGTGTCATATACTTCAATTCGTCCAACATTCCTTTTGAAGGGCATTTATGCATATCTATACTAAACTCTCCTTTATCCTCATCAAGGATCATGGTGAAATCGGCTGCCTCTTCATTAAGAGAGTGTGACCAATAGCTGTAACAGCCGGCAAGTCCTTCTTCAATTATTAGCTTTTCAAGGGAATCTTTCAGATAAATATCTGAAAGTTCAGCCCAAAACTTTTCAACCTCTTTTCTTCCACCTTTTTGCTCCAAAAACTTAAAACCCTCACTGTAAGCAGGTATAAATTCCGTACATGAAATCATTTTGTATCCTCCTTTCTTTTTATCAATTGCCTGCAGGCACCTGTTTCTTCATTAAAGTATTGAAGCTCATAAGTGAAGGGTGTATTTTTGCATAAAGTCTCATACACCGTCTTATAAGTTTCAAAATAGTATGGAGACGGTATACTTCCCTTTGATCTGATCTGTGAAATTCCCGGGCATGATTCCTGGGAAATTTCAAGGAAGTCTTCTCCGTGTTTTATTTGTACAGGCCACTCCTCTTTAGCATAGATATCTTTAAAATATTCTACAAGAGGAGTGATGTCTCCATTTTGTAATTGCTGGTTCAGAGGCTTATAGTAAGCCTCCGAGTATTGTCTGAGGTAATTTATAAGCTCTTCCTTACCAAAATTTTCATAAATATAACTAAGAACTATATTCATGGACACATGAAAATCTTTATGAAGATACTTATTGTCAGAGGCACTCCTCTTCATCACCTTTCTGCCTTTCTGTAACTGTCCCATAACAAAATTATTTTAAATCATTTATTAATATCAGGCGAAACTACGACATATTCTTTCCCTGATTCAATATTTTGATCATACTCTTATATTCCGGTTTTAATCAGGATTTTCGTTTCATTCAGGTAAATTATATAACCATTTACGATTGAACTTAGTCAATTCAGTAACTGCCAAACCAGTTCCGTCAGACCTTTTCCCGGCACAGTTGCCGAGTAAGATATTCTGATCATCGACAAAATGAATGGCTATATAACAATACCATCCATCAGGATCATCCTTAATATTTTTGATATATTCCCAGGTTTTCCCTTCATCCTTTGAAACGGCGACTGTTAATGGGGTACGTCTGCCTTTAATTTGTTCAATTGAACCGTCATTGTTATTCCATGCTAAAAGCCAGTCATCAGTACCGGGAATCCTCTCAATAGTAGCAGGAGATACCGGCGATGGAATATTGCTCTGTTCAATATGGCTCCATGTCTCACCCCTGTCGGACGAAAATGATAACTGTTGAAAACCACCACTTGCCCGTATGAACATCATCAACCTGCCGTCTCTTAATTCAATAAGACCCGGTTCCTGGGTAACGATGTTCGTTGTATTAGGCACTCTATCACTTGATTTCCACGTTTTACCATTATCATCAGAATAATAACAAAAGAGGTCACCCTGACCTTTCCATTCACCTTCGGGGGTATTATGCAATGCCACTGCCAACACCAAACGGCCATCTTCCAACTGAAGTACCCTGTCATTGTTAAGTACAAAATAACCCTCTTTATCTGTTATACATGGTACAGGATCACTCCAGCTTTTTGCTTCATCTTTTGATATACGCATCATCGGAATGCAATCCTCCGTAGAATTCTTCCTGAGATAAAAAAGTGCAATGTCATCATTCTGCAAACGCAAAAGTGATACCGACATAACATTCATGCCACCTTCATTGGAAAGAATTACTTCATCATTGTCAGTCCAGGTTTCTCCACCATCCTGAGAATAACGGCCTGCAAGATGTGCCGGGGCATGGTCACTACCTGACTCTCCTGTATAATGACTATACACAAATAAAATACGGCCATCCTTTAAATTCACAAAATCTCCTTCGCTGTTACGGGGATTATTTTCTGAAGGTGGTAACCTTAATACTGTTTTTGCCGGATATGGCTCAACTTTGACATTATCGGAACAAGAACCTAATAATAAAATTGGCATAAAGCCATAAAATAACGTGTAATAAATCGTCCTTAATTTCATAATTTTTTTAATGTTTCTAATTTTTTATTTTAAAATTTACTCTACGAACACTTCAATGCAAAATACTTTCATCTAATATAAAACCCGATCAAAACCCATCAATATCTGAAAAATCCACAAGACTTCCTATTTCATCCAAACTATAATAAGCACTTAAAACACTGTCTTTAGTTACCTTCACTAACCTAAGACCTGGAAGGTCATCTCCTAATTGTTTTCCTACTGCACTTGTCGTGACCATTGGCATCCCTTCGTATTCCCCAAAAGAATTTTTGTGAAAATGTCCTGCAAAAATAGCCTTAACATTAAATTTTTCAAACAACTCAAAGTACCTTTCCCGTTTTTCAAGACCAATATTTGAATATGTTTCCTTCTCCTTTGGATCCTTTAAAAAAAACGGATGATGACTAAAAATAACAATATTTCTAACGTTTTTTGCACTTTTTAGTTCACTTTCCAACCATTGAAATTGACTTTCTTCCAATTTTTGTGAATCAGTTTTTAAAAGAAATGAATTTATTCCTATGAATAAGTTTTTTTTATGTCTAAAAGAGAATTTATCATCGCCATAGATCTTTTTATAATCAGAAAATTCTTTTTCCGTTGGATTTTGACTAAACTCATGATTCCCGGGAATCATATATACAGAAACAGATTTTTTTATCATTCCGGTAATCCGGTTAAATTCCGCCCATTGAGTTGAATCCTTATGATCGTGAACAAAGTCTCCTGTTATGATGACAAATTCAGGATTCAACCGGTTAATATTTGCAACAGTCTTTTATCTCAAAAAGCTTATTTGCGAGCTTTTCAGTTAAGATGCATTAATCAGGCAATAAAAATAATACAAAAAAGGAATATTTCTCAAAAAATTATCCCTTCCTGTATAATCATGAAAGGGATAATTTATCAGCAAGCCTACTTTTTTCCATCTTAAGATTCCCAGCCAATATTCCAGACGGGAATCAGTAAAAACATCACCAATTTGAATTAATAAGTTCCACTGTTTTATTAACCAATACCTGTCCGCCTTCAGAACCAACTGAATTGCTTTGGACAATTGCAGAATAACCCCCACCTGCTTCAGCTTTTGCAGTGGGCACATATGTTCCTCCGCCGTTAGCCAGCTGCACAATAAATGTCATTATTGCTTTACTCCTGTTTTTCATTCTCAATCCAAAATCCAGGAACAGTTCGAAAGGATTAGTTGCCATAGCGACATCGCCAAGTCTCATAACATTAATTTTAACAGGATAATATGGGTTTGCATCCTGCTTATTATATCTATCAACGATTCCTCTGTGCCATGATGCCCTGTCGGGTTGTTCCTGTGCCAGCCTTTCTGCCTGTTCATACTCTTCTTTTGTGACTTTTCTCACCGGCAGGTTCACTTCTTCATGCAAATGATTAAAAACAATCTCATATTGAATATCATCCTGAACGTATGGATATACCTCATCAACAGCATTTGCAATACGACGTCCGAGCTCCTGCCTGCGATTGATTCCCTTCCTTTTAAGCATTTCCATTTCTGCAGCCTTCCTCCACTGGAGATGGGGAGAAATATCCCCTGCAGCAGCAACCTGAGGCAGTACGTAGACATCTTTTCCATATCTTTCATGCAGTTCAACTCGTGCCTCATGCCAGTAATCAGCTGAAAGTTGCGACATACCTTCTGTTTCCTGAGTAGGGCATGCAATATTTAAAACCATTCCTGTAAGTTTTTTCTGTTCATCCCAAAAAAACAGCATCTCCATACCATGGTCTTCATAGCCTTCCATATTTGAAAAATTCTCCTGGCTTGTGTTACCATACATGACCGAGGTACCTTTCCCAAATCCACTGGGAACTGGTTCGAAATAGACTGCCCTCCTGTTGTATCCCACAGCTGCGTGTCCAAGGCCCCAGCTCATTCCTCCGGGTTTACGGGAATTCCAGGCTTCAGCAGCCGCATCAGATATCTGTTCTGAGGCAAATTTTACATATTCTTCAGGTTGAATAGCATCATCAGGAATTTCATATCTTCCGGCATTTAGTACAGGACCGGTATGAGTATGTGTAGCATTTAATACCAGTTTGTTTGCATCAAAACCGGGAAGTTTCTTCTTCAGTAATGCTGTTACTTCCTCCTGAAGTCCTCCTCTTATGACTGCAACATCAACAGAAATCATAATTGCAGTTTCTATACTTTTGTTTCCATCCCTTGTTTCCAGGGCCAATGCAGTACAGGTTACCGGATCCATCATCTTCCGACTTATCCTTGTATGAAACTGTCCTGCAAGCGCAACAGGTTTATCCGGAGTAATACTTTTTGCAGACCATCCTACATAAAGTTTATGCGGATTGTTATCACCAGCCTGAGCAGGGCTTCCGCATAATAATAATGGGAATAATCCCATTATAAATAAAAAAATGCTCAACTCTCTTCTCTTCATCATATTATTTATTAATTTTTCTGGAATATTTATTATTTATCAATCACTATCTCATTAATCTCATCAGGATATAAAGCCTTATCAAATATCATTATTTCATCTATCAATCCCTCAAACGGTCGTGACCATGTAATTGAAACGGGATTCACATTATACTCACCTGTAGCGCCAAGAACCAGTTGATGGCCTTCTGACACCGGATTGAGTGATGTGCCCGTCCAGTTTTCTTCAGCCACTAACTTTGCATCAACATACAATTGGATACGCTGCTTATCACTGTCGACAACAGCAAGGAAATGCTTCCATTCCCTAATATTAAAATCCTCACTGGTTTTCCATCGGGCACTTTTCCATTTATCTCCTTCTGCGACATCCCAAATCCATGAGTTACCATCAAACCATAATCTGAACTTACCTGTACTTGAAGAAGAACTATAGCTTAAAACCTCCTGGGGCTTGTCCGAATAGGTCCTTAACCACAAACTTATTGTCAGGTTCTTCCAGTCCATCTCAGGCTGGTAAGGTCCGTTGAAAACAACTCTGCCTTGAGTTTCGGACAAATCTAATGATTTTCCTCTTTTTAAAGGAGTATCTTCAGAATATTTAACACTACGGATCATCTGATATTTTCCATACGGACTGCCATCTGCACCGACTATATCAGTAAGATTATTAAAATCATAATCCCGTTTTTGGTCCAAATCCCAGTAATAACGGGGAGCAAATGGTTCTGCCGGGGCATCCGGCACCATTCTTATGACCCTTCCTTTCACAGGATTCTCTGCATTTGATGTATTTTCAGGGCAAATAAATTTCTTACCTAAAGAAAATTTCCGGACAGAACAATCATACCATCCTTTTGTATCTCCCGATTTCGAACTGTGAATAAATACATTTATTACGGCTTCATCGCTGCCATGCTCAAAGGTAACCAGCCTGGACATTTGATCTTCTCCACCTCCATGAGAATCTGTAAGAGCTCCCACATTTATAAATGTGACATCATATTTCCTGACAAATATTCCTCGTCCGGATATTGAATATTCAGGATAATCAACATGGGTATGTCCTCCTAACCAGGCAGCAACAGCCCCGGGATTGTCGCGCAGATAATCCATGAAGGGCCTTGTCTGTGCATATTGTTTTATCTCTTTCCCCCTATCGTCATATTCTCTGATCCAGTATAACTGGCCTCCAACTGATCCTTCAGGCCCTGCTGATCCTGATAATCCATGAAATACTTTATTCCATGAAATTTGCTTGTCAGGAGAAGGCCTCTGTATCTCACCTGCCTTGGTAGCTATTGCAGTATTGGCAGGCAATATGTGGTGAGCAGTAATTAATATATCATCAGAAAAGAGAGGATCTTCAACAACTTTCTTCCACCATTTAAAAGTACTTAGCGTAACTGATCCTGATGGATATCCACCGTCGGGCATCCCTCCCTCACTGCCGCGTCCTGCCTGAAACCGGCCAGATGTATCACCGCGCGATTCAGCCAGCTCATCATACTCATTACGGTCACTTAGCATTATCCAGACAACATTGCCGCTTCGGACAAGATAACGGTCCCATCCGGTTCCGGGGTAATCAATCAGCTGAAATAAGTCTTTATATTTTTCTCTCTGTTCCGCACTAAAACCAGATGTTTGACTAAATGCTTCATCTCCAAGAGGATTAACATATTTTTGGGTAAATTCACCAGGGTACCACCCCTTCCTATCCCCATCGTGATTACCTGCAATGGTAAAAAAACGCCCTCTGTCTTCGCCCAAAATATCATTTAATATCTTAGACAACTCAATTCCATCCTCAACATCCGGAGGTTTTTGACTTGCTGTCCAGTCTCCCAGGTCAACTAAAATGTCCCAGGCAAATCCAGGAACATTCTCGTGTAATCCTCTTGATTGGTCCACTGCAACCTTTAAAGTATTTGGATTACCGGTGGGACCTTTAAGATGTGAGCAGGTAGTCAACCATGCATTAAAATAGGTTTGCCCATAAACTAATTGGGAACTGATCATAAACGAAATAAATACTAATAATTTCATCTTAAATAACTTAGTTAAACATTTTAATTCTCAATCCGTAGGGCTTCGCAGCCCGGACTGTCATCCTGAACGAAGTGAAGAACCTCCAACTTGGGAGCACTGCCCCTGTTTAGGAGATTCTTCATTCCGCTCCGCTCCATTCAGAATGACATGTATGGCACTGCCCAAATTGTCATCCTGAACGAAGTGAAGGACCTCCCACTTAAAAGCTCTGCCCAGATTAAGGAGATTCCTCATTCCGCTCCGCTCCATTCAGAATGACATGCGTGGCACTGCCCAAATTGTCATCCTGAACGCAGTGAAGGATCTCCCACTTAAAAGCACTGTCCAGGTTCCGGAGATTCTTCATTCCGCTCCGCTCCATTCAGAATGAAAGGGAGGTGGCGTTTTTTCGCACCCATTCCAGTAAATAAACAGTCGCAGTTAACAATTGCAGTTAATAACACATTATCTCATTCAAACATCAGCTTCAAGCTGCAAGCTGCAAGCGGAGATGCAATTCTCAAACACTGAAACACTCAAACAATCAAACCTTCCTCCATTCTCACATTCAAACATTCTCACATTCACGCATTCAAACATTCTCACATTCACGCATTCAA
>CAZJGI010000032.1:10880-14184 GCA_964545315.1 uncultured Prolixibacteraceae bacterium | reverse complement strand
AACATTCTCACATTCACGCATTCAAACATTCTCACATTCACGCATTCAAACATTCTCACATTCACGCATTCAAACATTCAAACATTATAAACATTGTATTAAATAATAAATCGATTGAAATTCTTTCCCTATTTCGAATTTAAATACTCCGTTTTCATAAGTTGAAGGAATATAACCCGTTATCAATCCCTGTGGATTAACAGACATTACCCGCAAATTTTTCTTATCTGTATTAATCTCAACTACTGCATTAATGATCTCCGTCTGTATTGGGCCATGCCCAACATCAAGCTGCCGGTTATGTTCCTCATTATATTTACTACCGGTATTGTCAGCCCTGCCCACAGCTGTAAGCAACATATTGTTTGAACTACTTATAGGCTCATCAGTTAAGGAACTAACAGCCACAGTAGCGAAATCGGTTTTCACATTTATCGTTAATCCGGTAAGAGGGATATCTCCCTCTTTCCCAACGAAGCCATAAACCACTTTAGTTTTAGGCGTATCTATCCATCCTATCTGTTTATTAAGATTTCTGTACAGTTCTTTTGTATCGGACATCACCTCTCCTTTATCCACCTCAACGACTTTTTCACCTATTCCCGCAATTATATCACCCTCTGGTTTTGTTTCGGGTAATACTATCTCCACTCTGTGTTGTTCAGTTGACAGTTGCAGTCCTTCAATTCCTTTTGCAGTAGCCAGGTCATCAAGATTAACTTCCAGCGATCTGTCAGCAGCGCCTGATTCACCCCGCCGAAACAGAGGAAGATATCTGTCAGGCAATTTTAAGGAAAGCGTTTTAACGGCAGTTTTCACATCACCTCTTCTGAAAATAAGAGCTGCATGATAGAAAAGGCCTATTTTTGCAGGGTCATTAAATGTATCAAACACGCCTGCTCTGTAAGATACACCTCCTATGGCATCTCCTGTTATAGGTTTGCCAATCATATCGACATTTTCTTCAAGTGTGTATCTGTATGTATGAATGGTAAAGCCACCCCACCCCTGAAATGATCCTGCAGCAGCCATTAAAAGTGAGCCTTCAGCTCTCCATTCACTTGGCCAGGAATTATCCCATTCAGAAATAAAAAAGGGTTTACCCTGAGCTCTGTTAAAAGTAAAAACCGGCAACATATTATTAAGACTGCCTGTCATTACCATATTCCCAAATGAACCGTCAGCACCTCTTCTTCCTCCTCCCCGCCAATAACCGTGAGTATCTATAAAGTCACCTGCCATTTGAGAACAAAGGTGGCCCGATCCTATTGACCAGTTAGTACCGGCGATGGGAATCTTTACACCTGCTTCCCGCATAGCCTGTATCATCTCAGTATAATAATCTTTATTGATATCGATAAAAAAATCATTCATAGTCCTGTCCACCTTTGTAAAATCAACCTTGCCAGGGGCTATTTTTTCACCATTTTTCCCAGCCCAATTCCTGTATAAACCCTCCAATTCGCTTCTGTATGGTTCAAGGATTGCTCCCTGTGTCCACAGATCATTCTCATTGGTAATTTCAGCCATTACAATTACAGGATCATCCTTGTAGGCAAGGCCGGTATATGGATTAATATGTGTCCACAGATCATAATTAAACTTCTTCTGCAGTTCTATCAGCCTCCTGTTAAAGGTGCTGTAAGGTTTGGCAGCATCCTTGAGTTTATCGGCAGCCTCTACACCATCACCGGTTTTAAACCTCCTGTATGTAAGAAGATCCATATAAACATATATACCTTCTTTCTTGAGACAGTGAATAAGATAATCCAGCCTGTCAATACTTTCAGGATCAAAACTCAAAGTATTAGGTTTATTTTCACCCTTGGTAAACTGAAATAAATTTGGAGTTGACCATTCAGCATCCATCTGATGGAACCGCACCATGTTTATTCCAATTTTAGCCAGACGTCTTGCGACCATTTCACTATGTTCATGTGAAGGGAATATCTGGGCACTGTTAAAATTCGTTCCCCAGAATTTAGCCTCTGTGCCGTCTTCAAAGAAAAATTCGTCTCCGCGAACAGTTAAAAATCCATGTTTCCCTGCCGGTTTTTCCTTTGCATAAATAAAAGAGAGGTCGATCGGCATATCGTCCCATGGAAGGGTATAGGGTATTGTTTGCCTTAGTGAATCACTTGTTGTTTCAACGGAATACACTTTTACATTAACTCCAAAAAACATCATCAAAAATACAGATACTGCAAGTAAGGTACGGGTAAATTGACAATATGCAATTTTATCCAACATCATAAATTTATTTTTATATTCAATAACCATTTTACGCAAAATATGTTTATTTCATAACCTCATTTATCATCTCCAAAGTTTTCTCCACCAATTTTTGTCCACCCTCAGGGCCGACGAGCCCACTGGCCGGCACAGCACCATATGCTCCTCCTGTCACTGCACGTTCTGTAGGAAGATAACCGTCGGAATCAGAAGAACCGTTAGTAAACTGGACCAAAAAAGTCTGTATTGCCGGACTTCGTCCTATTATCCTGGTGCCATAATCAAGATAAAGTTCAAAGGGATTTGTTGCAAATACAATGTCGCCTATCCTAACAACATGTATCTCTGCCGGATATTCAGGCTGAGTCTTTTCCAACTCATACCTTTCTTTTACACTTTGCCCCCGCCGCATCATCCTGTAGGCTCTTGACACATCGGTATACCATCTGTTTTTCTTTCTTACATCAGGATTTTTTTCTATATCATCAAGAAGTTTTTCATATCTTACTTTCCACTCATTTGATTCCTGTAATGCCTTCTCTACTTCTTCCACAGGAATAAGACGGCGGGAGAGTTTAACAACCTCCATTTCATGATTAAATTCTGATTCCCACTCTATCACATCCTTCATGTATGGTAAAACAGAAGTGACAGCATCAGCAATACGCCAGGCAATTTGCTTTCTGCGCCCGAGACTATTCCTGCCTGAATCCACATCAGGAAACATAAGCTTTTGCATGCGCTCCTCTGCACGTGCCTCTACCATAACATGAGGAGATAATCCTCCTCCGGGACTAGCCTGTTGAAGGATATATACTTCCTTTCCCAGCCTCTTGTTTATTTCAACCCTGGTATCATGCCAAAAATCAGCGCTTATTTGATAAATATGTTCGGTTACCTGTGAAGGAGCAACTAAATTAATAACAATTCCGGTCAGATTACTGTTACGGTCCCATGTATACAGCAATTTTACTGAATGGTCTTCAAATCCTTCCATATGACTGAACTCAGGCCGGTTTATTGATCCATACATTAATGCTTTTCCTGAATGATCCACCTGTATTCTTTGATG
>CAZJGI010000032.1:0-10780 GCA_964545315.1 uncultured Prolixibacteraceae bacterium | reverse complement strand
ACTTCCGGCAAAGTACGTTTTAAATTATCCCTGACAGCATCCAACAGGCATTTATCAATACGAACAAGATCGCAACTTATCATTATAACCTTCTCTGATTGAGGCCCTGAGCCTGATTCCATTGCCAGGGCTGTCGCTTTAACAGGGTCTAAAACACCTTCTGATACCCTGGCAGGAAACTGCCCTTTTATGAGAACCGGTTTTTCAGGTGTGATATCAACAATGGACCAGCCTATCTTAACCGGACTTTTCTTACCTTCACTGACAGTACCACTACTAACAACAGCACCATAACTATAAGAAACCATTAATAAAAAAACAAATAATACTTGTATGGGTATTCTATACAATCTGATTATTTGTTTTGTTTTTAAAAAATCACATGAATAAAACATTCTACGATTCATTTTCAAAATATTTTTACGAATTATAATTAATCATTATTATCGGTCACCTGTTTATCCTGTACTAATCTTTCATCAGATCGTTAATCGTATTGACAGTCCAGTTAACCAAATCTCTACCACCTTCGGGTCCGACATTAGTACTTGCCGGGACGGCACCATAAGCGCCTCCGGCAACTGACCTTGCTGTTGGCAGGTATCCTGATCCCGGCCTGTTTGCCAATTCAACCACGAAAGTCTGTACTGCTTCACTTCTTGCTTTAATTTGAATGCCATAGTCAAGATATAATTCAAACGGGCTTGTTGCAAAAGCCATATCACCAAGCCTTATTACATGCAAATCAGCAGGATACCTGGGTTCAACTTTTTGCAGGTAAAAACGTTCCTCCACAGCTTTACCGCGGTTCACTTCACGCCAGGCTCTGGTCGGATCCTTCCTCCATTCAATATCATTTAGCAATTCAGGATTTTTCTCCAGTTCAGCCATTGCTTTATCATATATTCTTTTGGATTTTTCCGCACCAGCCTTGGCTTCTTTAACATCTTGTTCGCTGATCATCCGGCGGGTAAGAGGAACAAGGTCCCAACGATGGGCAAGCACAGGATTCCAGTCGATATCCTTATTCATATATGGAAGAATGGACGTAACCGCGTCAGCTAATCTGGCAGCTATCTGTTCACGGTAACTGCGCCCTGTAATTTTCTGCATTCTGCTTTCTGCCCTTGCATAAACGTGCGGACGGGACATCTGATCACCTGCAGCACTGCATTGGGTAAGGATGAACAGATCTGACCCAAGCCTTTCCCTTATCTCAACCCTGAAATCATGCCAGTAATCAGCGCTTATAACAGCCCTTCCCTGAGTTGTTTGAGAAGTGACAGCAATATTTACCACCAAACCGGTCAGTTTGCCCTGTTTATTCCAGGTAAAAAGTATCTGGGTGGCAGGATCTTCAAATCCTTCAACATGACTGAAATCAGGACTGTTAGTATTACCTCCCATCCTTGATTTTCCATCATAATAGGCCATTATCCTGTTATGGCCTATCACAGCGTGAGAAAATCCGAAACTTATCCCTCCGGGCTGCTTGTTCTTCCAGGCTTCTTCAATAACAGCCGCAATCCGGGGAACAGCAAAGGAAACATACTCCGGTTCATCCATTTCCTTTAGAGGTAGCCCAAAGGTACTTAGAGGAGGTGCATTATGAGTGTGAGTGGCATTTAAAATGATCTTCATCGGGTCTACTTCAGGTAAACTCTTCTTGATCATCCCGCGCACACCATCAAGAATTTCCTCATTGATATTACGAAGATCACAGCTGACAAAAACAACCTGGTCAGAATTATTTCCCTGATTCGGAGCATCAATTACCAAAGCAGTGGCAGTAAGAGGATCAATAACCTCAGTTGATACTCTTACATATGTCATACCGCCAAGGCAAACGGGCCCCTCAGGGGTAATGTCAGTCTGTGCCCAACCTATCAAAATATCTTCTTCACCTTTTATTTGGGAAGTAACAGTTTTTGCATTTGTCTGTGAGACAAAAAGGATGAAAATAATAAGGCATATGGTTCTCATAAGTTTTATAATTTTAAATTATATTAATTATTTGCAATACACACCAAAAAAATTTTAAAAATCAGATAGTTTAATAAATGATAACACCTGATTTATTATCAGACAGCGTAAAAATACAATTAACATTGGGAATAGCAGAGAAAATATAAGACACTATTTAATATGGATTGTAATTTTCCTTTACTACTTTCTTCACTGCTTCCAGGTGTCCGAGTCCATATTTAATGTCAGGGAGCAAATATCCTCCTTCGGGCCACAGCATGTCGCCTAACCGCTCATCATGATGACACGAGGGCCATATATATGCAGTAACTAAATACTCATTACCAGTCTCCTGCTTCGCTTCCTGCCTTGGTTGAGAGCAGGATAAGAAAAATCCGGAAAGAACTATAAATATAAGCCTTGTGAAATTACATTTACTTATCATTTGAATACAGCTTAGTTAAACATCTTATAATTAATGATTTATGTAAATTCTTATTACGTTGCGCTTCGCAGCCCAATTTTGTCATCCTGAACGAAGTGAAGGATCTCCCCCTTAAGAGCACTACCAAAGTTGTGAAGATTCTTCATTCCGCTCCGCTCCATTCAGAATGACATGAAGGTGGCGTTCTTTTATGCACCCATTCCAATAATCAGACAGTCTCAGTTTTCAGTCCCAGTTTGCAGTCCCGGGAAATATTAAACACTCAAACAATGAAACACTCACACATTAAACATCAGCTGCAAGCTTCAAGTTCAACTCATTCTCACATTCTCACATTCAAACAATCACCCCTGCGATATTAACTTATTTGAACTCAAAAAGCAACATATTTTTACTAAAATTACAATATCTTTTTTTCTGCTTATCAGTAATAACTGTCAGTCAGAACAATATTTCCCTCAAGGCCGGAAGGTAGTTTATCATATCCTGAAGTCCACTTACTAAATGTAGGATTATCCTTAAGACTCATAACATAGTTGCTTAAAACGGTAGTATATATTATTATAAGCTCATTATCACCTTTGTTAATTGCATCTTTAATATAAAAAACCGGCGTTCCGTACCAGTTTGTTCCCACTTCCTTTCCATTAAGTACAATTTCGGCAACACCCTTATTTACCTTTTCAATCCTGAGATAATTATATTGATTGTCAACCTTAAATCTTGCAGTGTAGGCAGCTGTTCCTGCAAAACTATTTAATTGCCGGTCATTTGAGGTCCCGAAATCAAAAAGGTCTTCAAACGTTTTATTAAAAGTTTGTCCGTCCACATGTTTAAATGTAACCTCCCATGGACCTTTTACAACCATATTCAAATTATCCCCTGTATCTTCCATACATTTTTTGGGCTCCCCGCTTAAATCAGGTTCAAATACCAAAAGCAGCGATTCCAATGGATTTAAGATCATATTCAATTCATTCTTATTTTTATCATATGGAAAAACGAAACGAGTACCATTTTCCGGGTTCCAAATCCAGGGAGTTTTCTTCCCTGTTGGAAATATAGCTTTAAAATTTGCCTTTTTTACACGGCTTGAATTAACAAAAAACCAAATATCACTCTCTCCTTCCTTTGAATTAATCTGAAAGACATTTTTAAGGGGGGAATCAATTATTACATCGGGTTGCAATTTGATACGATCAAGCATATCCCCTGTCCATGATAACAGTTCATCTTCAGATGCCGGGCTCTCAATCTCAAAAAAATTGTCAGGAAAATTATTACGAATATTTTCAAACATATCCTTTACAATAGAATCTTTGCGGGCAGAGTTTTGAAACGTCAGAGACCTGTGAGGAACAGTATCGATGGCAACAAGTTTTCCACCGTTTCCGACAAATTCCAATAATGCCTGTGCTGTTTCCGGTTCTATCGATTGCACTCCACACATTAAAATCACTTTATATGACATCGGACCAAAATTAAGAAGTCCGTTCTCTTTTTTTCCTTTGCAAATGATATTCTGTCCAATATAATCACAAGAACTACCTGCCTGACTCACAGACTCCCACAAACGGTAGCAATACCAGGGTTCTGTATGATACTGAACTCTTGTCAAACCGTAATTACTCCATATATCAGCCTCCGGAGCAAGAACAGCAATACTCTTCTCAGGTTTTGAGTTTTGGAAAATATAGGAAAGTCGGGCATTATAGTCAGTCCACTTTGACAGATATTGCCACCAGGTATTTTGTTCGCTGAAATAGGTTCCGTAACGCACCCATCCGGGAAATCCTGCCTGAACAGGAGAGTAATTATATCCATGGAGTACCGCATGGTTCATACCGGTTATAAAGTTCATATCGTCGTGCTGTTTTATCTCATCGAGAGACGTCTTAAAAACACCACGGGTATTAGTCATTGCTTCATTACTGATAATTTTTTTACCTGTCAAATGTCCACCTGAAGCAGCATATAAATTCCATATCATATAACCGTGAGTTTGGTTCCATGTCCACTCATCAGCATCCATGTCAGATGAATAAATCCAGTTATTACTTTCAGGTATATCGGCAATCATATTACCTTCCATCATACCCATTAAAAAAGGAGTTCCATAAGCCTGATAACGGCAGAGCACCTTTTGCCGGTTACAGAAATCCTGAAACTCCCTGGTAAAATTATCAAGAAATGTATTTACCAGGAGCTTGTTATAATCATATCTCACTCTCTTTAATTTATCGGCAAATTCAGCAGGGAAATTTTCATCAGGATAACCCAAATAAGGATTATAAAAAATAAAAGGGAACCAGGGTTCAAGCTTGTAGTTATATGTATCAAAAAATATATCTTCAAATCCATCGGTCCAATTAGCTCCATCAAGTTCAATGCTGTCACAGAACAGCGCACGGATAAGTTCCGACAGCGGACTCCCTGTATCCTGGCTGATTTTATTCAGCCTGCTCAAATATGCATTAGTAATTTCCCGTTCATAATGGTTCATCACAGGACCCGCTGCCCCCGGGGCACCATGCATTACTTCACGGTTACTCCGTTGAAGAATCCCATATACCAGATGATAATCGCCTGAAGGGACTTTAAAATTCAGCTTATTTTCTTTTTTAAATATTTCAGTAAGGTCGCTGATCTCTGAGATAAAATTTATATCATTGGGAACGAGTCTGATAAATATTACATCGTAGCTTTTAGCTGCTTCCTGGCGTCTGTTAAGCGCCGCGACAGCTTTTCCGTATAAGGTCTCTATACTTTCATCGAAATATTGGCCTCCTGAACATGGAATCTTATTAACGATAATCCGCTGAATAGTCTCTTCTTCATTTAAGAACTCGCCTCCAAAGGGCCATCCCGAACCGACAATCAAATCAGCAATCATACCTCGTTTCCGGGTTTCAATAGCAGCAAATTTCAACATTTCATTCCACTCCCGGCTCAACCATGTCAATGGTTCAGTGCCAATAACCGCTGCATCTTCCGGCATGGCAATAGGATTTATCTCTACTCCTCCTATGCCGGCATCTCTAAGGATATCAAGTTGCCTTATTATTTCTTCCTTCTGTAAATTATTACCATTCCACCACCAACGTACAAAAGGCCTGCAATCAGCAGGAGGCGCTTTAAATCCACTAAAAAGTTTATTGTCGGGCTCTGCCTGGTTATTCAACTTTTGTGAACAACTAAATAAAAAAATTGCAATTACAGTTAAAAATAGTTTATTCATTTCCGGATGGTAAAATTTAAATTTCTTATGGGTTCTTTAATTTCAGCAGATTATCAAACAACACAAATAAATTAATATCAAAATTACTTCATTATCAACATTATAGTTCCAAATATCATTTATTGAATATAATTATTCAGACACTTTAAAAAGTCTTAATTGAATCGTCATTATCCCAAGTATAGTTCCATGTTTTCATATATTCCTTACCTTCCAAAAAATCATCATCCCTTTCATCTAAAATCTTTTGCAGTTTATTGTCCAGTTCCTCCTGAATGTCGTTGTATTCAAGCTTATTGCACAGATTATTCATCTGATATGGATCATTAAGGTTGTCATACAGAAGCCATGGCCCGTTTAAATCCCTGGCATAAGTATATCTTTCTGTGCGCACTCCCCTATACTCTCTTCCACCGTTTTTATATGACCACTGATGAAAAGGAACCGGACAAGTAATATAAGCGGCATCAACTTCTATTTCTTCTTTACCAAGAAGTTCGCCTGAAAAATCTAATCCTTCAACTGTTGATGGAATTTCAATATTACACAAGCCTAATAGGGTAGGCATAATATCAGGAAAAGAAAAGATTTTTTTCATCCCTCCGGCTTTAAGTTTTGCCGGATATTTTAAGATAAAAGGAACAGCTATTGACTCTTCCCATGGTTGTTGCTTTTTTGTTCTTCCGTGCGACCCTAACATATCACCATGGTCAGATGTAAATACAAAGATGGTATTCTTTTCAATCCCTGCTTCCCTTATCGCCTGCTGCAACTTGTCAATACACATATCCAGTGCAGTCATATGAGCATAATATCCCCTGATCCATTCAGTTGCCCTTTCTCTAAATTCCTCAGGAACATTTGGCCGGAGGTTGATTACCATATTCCTGTAGATTTCTTTAAATTCTTCAGGCGCTGTTTCATAGGGGGCATGAGGCGGTCCCCACGAAAGAAATAAGATAAAAGGATTATCCTTATGCCCATTTATATATTTTATAGCTTCTTCTGTCTGGGCAATGGCGTCATAGCCATCCCACTTATGTTCAACGTTGTCTTCATCAAAATATACAGAATTATTATAGTCATGGGTACATTCATGCACTCTCCAGAAATCAAACCCCTGCCTGCGTTCCTTTGGAACAGGAATTTTCCTTCCCTCCCAAACTGAAACTGAATGGTCATGCCCGTTAATATGCCATTTACCTATATAACCTGTTTCATAACCATGCACTTTATATATTTCAGCAATACAGATTGCAGCAGTAGCAAGAGGTTTATCGTTATAAAATAATCCATGGGTTAAAGGATATTGTCCTGTCATTAAAGATGCCCTGGCCGGAGTGCATACCGGAATGTTTGAAATTGCATTTCGGAAAATAATTGCCTCACTGGCCAGTTTATCAATATTAGGAGTTTGTACCTGCTCGTTTCCTGCATAACCAACATCCTGAGCACGCCATTGATCTGCGAATACAAATATTACATTTGGCTTTTTCTCAATTTTACAAGCAAAAAATAAAAATACGGACAGTATTAAAATAAAAATACGGTGAAATTTAAAATTATGCATAATTAATATTTATATTATAGTAAGAATTCTAATTATCTGATTAACAATGTAATAATTATATATTTTCTTTAATTTTTCCGGCAAAAAACAAAATAGTACTGATTCTGGTTAAAATAAAAATAGTGTCTGCTTTAAAAAAGGCGCTTTGCGCCTTTTTATACAAATTCCATAAACTTATTAAATTGATTTTTAATAATTTATATATTTATAAAAGTAAGTTCAAACTAAAAGCTTTTGAAATTATAAATTTACTGATAATATGCTTACTGTAGAAAAAAAATCAAACATAATCAGGTTATTTTGCTTAATATTGATTAAAGCCATGTATTTTTACCATACAATCATTGCCGGGGGATTTACTTATGAAAATAATTTCCTCAGTGAAACAGATTATGAGTTGATATCTTAAAGCTGTGCCTACAACTAAATTTTAAAATATGCAAAAAAAATTGTTTTTTATATTGATTTCAGTGATGGTTACCATAACCTTCATTATAAACTCCTGCAGCCGGCAGGCAGAAATTCCAGGTGAACAGCTTGATAAAATAATTACAAATTTTCAGACTCCTGCAGAAGATAATACCCTGTGGTGTTACTGGTACTGGATTAACGATGACATTTCAAAAGAAGGTATTACTAAAGACCTGGAGGCTATGAAGAGGGCCGGCATTGGTGCTGCACTCATTGGGAATATAAATCCTGCCGGAATTGATGGCAAAGTACCATTATTCAGTAATGAATGGTGGGACTGCATGGTTCATGCTGTAACTGAAGGTCACCGTATTGGTGTGGATATAGGCATTTTCAACTGTCCCGGCTGGAGCCAGTCAGGAGGGCCCTGGGTGAATTCAGATATGGCAATGCGTTATCTTACCTACAGTGAAGCAAAACTTAAAGGCCCCGGGAAAGCTGATCTTATTTTGGAAAAGCCACATGATGAATTCAGCGACACACACACTCTTGCCTTCAGGGTAAACGACGCTGAAGGTAATGATTTAAGGACATTAGTCAAAAAGATTAACACTAGCCCGGAATTGCAAAACATTAAAAATTTAATTGATAATAATGATGCAACATCAGTTGAAATTGACAATATCAGAAATAAAGAAGTAATATTTGAAATTGAGATCAATAAACCTATTATGGTACGTCAGCTAACTATTAAGCCTGCCACTGCCATTAAGTGTGATTGTGAACTTTTTGCTGAAGTTAACGGACAGAAAAAGTTAATAAGTTCTTTCCTTTTCGACCGGAGTAATACCGGTGTAAATGTAGGCCCTATCACTTTGGGAGAATTGGCAGTATCACTCCCTGAGATATTGTCAGATAAGTTTACACTGGTATGTAAAAACTTTACAGGCAATATGAAAAAAATTGGCATTTCTGAGCTTAACATCTCAGAGGCAGCCATACTTGACCGGTTCATAGAAAAACAACTGGGTAAAATGCACCCCACTCCCACCCCTGAATGGAATACCTATATATGGGAAACACAGGAAGAGATAAGAGACAATTCCTTGTTAATAAGTGAAGTAATGGATATATCGAATAATATAAATAAGGATGGCAGACTTATTTGGGATGTCCCTGACGGTGAATGGACAGTAATGCGTATAGGTATGTCTCCCACCGGAACTAAAAACTCACCCTCTGCCCCACAGGGAAGGGGATATGAGATTGACAAGATGAACAGTAAGCTGGTAAAAATTCATTTTGACAATTTTGTTGGTGAATTTTTGAAACGCATTCCGGAAGATGCAAAACCGGCTTTCAAATATGTGGTAGCCGACAGTTATGAAATGGGTTCACAAAATTGGACCGATAATTACGAAACTAAATTTAAAGAGAAATATGGTTATGATCCCGTAAAATTCTTGCCGGTTTTATCAGGAAGAATTGTTGGAAGTGCAGAGGAATCGGAACGGTTTCTCTGGGATTTAAGGCGTTCAATAGCCGATGATGTAGCCTATGAATACGTAGGCGGATTAAGGAAGGCCGGAGAAGAACACGGCCTTCAGACATGGCTTGAGAACTATGGGCACTGGGGTTTCCCTTCAGAATTTATGATGTATGGCGGACAGTCAAGCCTCATCTCCGGTGAATTCTGGAATGAAGGTACTCTTGGTAATATCGAATGCAAAGCTTCCTCGTCAACATCACATGCATACGGAAAAAAAATCACTTCAGCCGAAGCTTTTACTGCATCCCAACGAGCTTATTTACGTCATCCTGCTGAACTGAAAAACCGGGGTGACTGGTCATACACCGAAGGAATAAACCATTTTGTACTGCATCTTTATATACAGCAACCTGATGATCAAAGGGTGCCGGGCATGAATGCATGGTTCAGCACTGAGTTTAACCGGCATAATTCCTGGTTTGAACAGGTTGACACCTATTTCGACTATCTGAGAAGATGCCAGCACTTATTGCAGCAAGGTCAATATGTTGCTGATGTTTGCTACTTTATTGGTGATAATGCCCCTATTATGACCGGAGGACGATATCCCGAAATCCCTAAGGGATATTCTTATGATTACATTAATGCAGAGGTTATTCTTGACCGGTTGTCTGTAAAAGATGGAAAGTTTGTATTACCTGACGGCATGAACTATCGTGTAATGGTATTACCTCCTTTAAAAACAATGCGGCCGGAGGTACTTGAAAAACTGGAATACCTGGTCGCACAGGGAGGAATTATTCTTGGCCCCAAACCAGAAAAATCACCAAGTATGCAAAACTATCCCCAATGTGATGAAAGAATAAAAGAATTGAGTAAGAAGCTTTGGAACGGAGAATATAGGGATGGTAAACTGAAATGTTCATATGGCAATGGATTAGTAGTAGATGGTTATAACCTGGAACAAGTATTTGAACTCCTCAATATTCCCAAAGATATGGATAACCGAAATGCACCAGTTCTCTGGACACACCGGTCAATGCCAGGATTAGATATATTTTTTATTACAAACCAGTCAGATGAAGAGATAAATTTTGAACCAGCCTTCCGTGTAAGCGGTTTAAAACCTCAGCTTTGGGATGCTGTAACAGGTGAAATCAAGCATATAAAAGATTATTATAAAAATGACGGAAAAACTGTCGTCCCATTGAAAATGGAAAAACACAGAAGCTGGTTTGTCGTGTTTACCAATACTGATAATGAGAAGATTATGCCTTCGAAAGAAAAAACTTTTACCGAACCTGAGGTTATAAAAACAATTGAAGGGCCTTTTAGGGTCGATTTTAAAAATAAATCAATTGGTCCGGCAGAAACACAAATTTTCCAATCCCTTCAGGATTGGTCCGGATCAGAAAATGAACAGATAAAATACTACTCAGGTACTGCAACATATAAGACAGTTTTCATTATAGATGAACTTCCCGCTGATAAAGAGCTATATATAAATCTGGGTGATGTAAAAATAATGGCTAAAGTAAAGCTTAACGATCAGAATATTGGAGGGGTTTGGATAGATCCATATCGTCTTAAAGTATCCGGCATACTTAAAAAGGGAGAAAATGAGCTTGAAATTGATGTTGTGAACCTATGGAGAAACCGGTT
>CAZJGI010000031.1:32826-40045 GCA_964545315.1 uncultured Prolixibacteraceae bacterium | reverse complement strand
ATTATGATGAGTATGATCACCCCAACTGGAAGAAGCATGGTGAAGTTGCCCGTACGTCAGGGCATGGGGGAGGAGATTACCTGATGGTACTTGATTTCATTGATGCAGTAAGGAATAAGAGGGATGTAACAGTTGACCCGTATGATGCAGTTACCTGGACTATCCTGAATGACCTGTCGGAAACATCTGTAAATAACAAAAGCCGTCCTGTTGATTTTCCGGATTTCACATTAGGAAAATGGCAAACACGTGAACCATTACCGATCAGGGCTGTTTAAAAGATTATAAATATTCGTAATTGTAGTAATTTGTTATTAGATAATAAAGTAGCTGTCTCAGGAATTAAGTTCTTTCAATTTCTGTCATCCTGGACGAAGTGCAGTATCTCAAACTTTAGGGCATTGCCTTAATTGTCATCCTGAACGAAGTGAAGGATCTCCCTCTTTTAAGGCACTGCCCGGGTTCAGGAGATTCTTCATTCCGCTTCGCTCCATTCAGAATGACAACTTTAAGGGACTATTGAGACAGCTACTATACTATTTGTAAACCAATTTAATAAAAATTTAAAAGATGAAAGAATCACGAAGAAATTTTATTAAAATGTCTGCAGGGGCTGCAATTCCGCTAATGGTCCCTGGTGTAATGCCTTTTTCTGTAAATGAAAATATTTCATCACTAAGTGATTCCGGCAATGAGGTTACCAGCGAGACTATCTACAGTGGTTTTGCAGAAGTTGATATAACTCCTGAACTTGGAATGGAGCGTCCCGGCAATTATATGAAAATTTTTCATAAAGTATTTCACGATCCTTGTAAGGTAAGGGCAGTCGTTTTTGACGACACAAAGAAGCGGACGGCAATTGTAAGCGTTGATGCTCTTGTTATTCCGCGTGATCTTACCCTGTCGGCGCGAGAGAAGATTCAGGCAAGGTGTGGAATACCCGGGGATGCAGTATTAATAGCCGCCTCTCACTCACACTCTTCCGGGCCTATTGGTATGGTTCAGCCGGGCGAATATGACCATGCTGATGATTTCGTAAAATCCTTGGCCTACGATCATTCATCATGTGCTGATAAAAAATATTTGGATCATGTTGAGAAGAGTATCGTCGAAGCGGTTTGTGCTGCTGATAAAATTCATGCTGAGTCCGTTATGGGAGTGGGTATTGGTCATGAAGACAAAGCTGGCGTTAATCGTCGTTATCATATGAAAAATGGCCTTACTTATACCTATCCGGGCAGGGGTAATCCTGACATTATTGGCCCGGCTGGTCCGATTGATCCTGAAGTAGGTGTTATTGGGGTTTGGGACAAAGAAGGGAAATGTACCGGGTGCATTGTAAATTTTGCCCGTCATGCTAATTGTCCGGCCCCTGGTATTTCTGCCAACTGGATATATTTCATGGAGCAGACGATTAAGGGCGCAATGGGTCCCGATTGTGTGGTTGTTTATGTGGCGGGCGCTAATGGGGACATCAGTCATGATCATAAGAATGACCCGTATGCAAGCCTTTCCTCATTGGATAAGACACGCTATGTTGGCAGCCGCGTTGGTGCAGAAGCTGTAAAAGTGTTATTAAGTATTCCAAGAGGAGTAATGGCTCCTATAGATTATAAAACGACAATATTGGAGATCAAACGCCGTAAGCCTAACCCTGAACGCGTAAAGAAATGTCTTGAGATGGTTAAAAAGACACCTGAGGAGGTTGGACGTACAGATTGGATTTTTGCCAAAGAAATTGTTTTACTCGATGCTATGCTTAAGAAAAAAACTACATCGGAGGCTGAAGTTCAGGCTATACAAATTGGACCTGCTGTTTTTGTGAGTAATCCTGCTGAATTTTTCTGTCAGTATGGATTGAATATTAAGGACCAAAGTCCGTTTGAGTTTACTTTTCCCGTTGAGCTGGCTAATGGTATTGTTGGTTATGTCCCGACTCCTGAGTCTTTCGGGGCTAATGGAGGTGGATATGAGACCAGGCTGACATCCTATAGTAACCTGGAGATAACAGCGGGCAATCAGATTGTTGATGCCGGTGTGGCATTAACCCGGCAAATGACACCTGCGCCTGCTCCTGAATTTCCGGAACCCAGGCCATTTAGTGGGGAGCCATGGTCGTACGGAAGTGTTAAACCTGAATTGGAATAGGGGTAGAGGATTGTTTCACGCAACGTACGCAACTAGGATATTTTCACGCTACGAGCGCAACGAATATTGTTCACGCGACGTACGCAACGTATATTTTTTTGCGCAGAGTGTGCAAGATTAGTTTTTAATTTATTCTGCTCATAAGGACATTATTAAATGATTTTTCAGACAGGTCAGAAGAATTTATTAAATTCGGGTTTTGCAGAATATTATTGTAATTAATTATGAAAGAATCACGAAGAGATTTTATAAAAATATCTGCAGGAGCTGCTTTTCCTATGATGATCCCTGGTGTTATGCCTTTTTATACAGATGCGTATGTTGCTTCAGAAAGGACTTTTGACGAGGAGGTAGTGAGTAAGTCTATTTACAGTGGTTTTGCCGAGGTTGATATATCTCCTGAGATCGGGATGGAACGTCCCGGTAATTATATGAAAGTATATCATAAATCATTTCACGATCCGTGTAAGGTAAGGGCAGCGGTCTTTAATGATACGAAGAAACGTACGGCTATTGTGGGTATTGATGCTCTAAGCATTCCACGTTCTCTTGCCTTGTCTGTCCGTAAAAAGATAGAGGCAAGGTGTGGAATACCTGGTGAAGCTGTTTTAATAGCTGCTTCGCATTCGCACTCCTCGGGTCCACTGGGCAGGGTACAACCTGGTGAATATGACCACGCTGATCCTTTTGTGAGGTTGCTGGCTTATGACCATACAACATGTGCAGACAAAAATTATTTGGAGCATGTCGAAAACAGTATTGTTGAGGCAGTTTGTGAAGCTGACAAGATGCATACTGAGTCGGTTATGGGAGTGGGTGCTGGTCATGAGGATAAAGCAGGTGCGAATCGTCGTTTTCATATGAAGAATGGCTTTACATATACTTATCCGGGCCGTGGTAATCCTGATATTATTGGACCCGCGGGTCCGATTGATCCTGAAGTAGGTGTTATTGGAGTGTGGAACAAAGAAGGAAAATGTACAGGGTGCATTGTCAATTTTGCACGTCATGCAAATTGTCCGGCCACTGGTATTTCTGCCAACTGGATATATTACATGGAACAAACAATTAAAGGTGCCATGGGATCTGATTGTATTGTTATTTATTTAGCCGGGGCTAATGGCGACATAAGTCATGACAATAATAACGATCCGTATGCAAGCCTGTCACCTTCGGATAAAACCCGCTATGTAGGAAGCCTGGTCGGCGCAGAAGCTGTAAAAGTGTTATTAAGCATACCGAGAGGTGTAATGGCCCCTATAGACTATAAATCGACAATATTGGAGATCAGGCGCCGCCAACCCAGCCCTGATCGTGTGAGAAAATGTCTGGAGATGGTTAAAAAAACTCCCGAAGAGGTTGGAAGGGCGAACTGGTCATTTGCAAAGGAAATAGTTTTACTTGATGCTTTGATAAAGAAAAGTCCTGTCTGTGAAGTTGAGGTTCAGTCTATACAGATAGGCCCTGCCGTATATGTTAGTAATCCTGCAGAGCTTTTCTGCCAATATGGTTTGAATATTAAAGCTGAAAGTCCCTTTAAGTTTACTTTTCCGGTTGAACTGGCAAATGGTAGTGTTGGCTATGTCCCTACAGAAGAGGCTTTCGGACCTAATGGAGGTGGCTATGAAACACGACTTACAGCATATAGTAACCTGGAGATTACAGCAGGAACCCAAATGGTTGATGCCGGTGTGGCATTAATCCGGCAAATGAAGCCCTCTCCTGTACCGGAGTTTCCTGAACCCAGGCCATTCAGCGGGGAACCCTGGTCGTACGGCAGTATTAAACCTGAATTGGAATAGAAAGTAATTAATTGAAATTTAAATATTTAACTAAATTATAGTAACATGAGAACTTATTTAAAAAAATGTAAAAGTGAAATTTTTATTTCAGGACTATTGGTTCTGTTTGTCTTGACTCTTTTACCGATAGAAGCATTGACTAACAATGCATTGAACAGTGCTCCCGGTAGTCTGAAAATTGGCTGGGGCTCATCGGATATTACACCCGACCGGTCTGTGGTAATAACCGGCGGTTCAGCAGTCAGGATATCTCAGGGTGTTAGTGACCCGGTTACTGCTACGGCACTGGTAATAGAGTCACCTGAAGACCTGGCAATTATGGTTTCCACTGACCTCATTGGTATCAGCGATCTTTTAAATGACCGTATTAAAGAAGAAGTTTCAAAACGGCTGCCTGATATGGATTTCAGAAAGATTTTTTTCAACAGCACACATACTCATACTGCACCGGACCAGGGAACATCACCCGATCTGCATGAGATGCACAAAAAGTATGGAATTAATATTCCTGAAGCCTGGGCTCGCTGGGGATATGACATGGGTGTGATGACTGCGGAAGAGTATGCTAACTTTGCAGCTGCAAGAATTGCTTCGGCAATTGAACAAGCCTGGAAAAACAGAGCTCCGGGTGGGGTAAGTTATGGATTAGCTCATGCTTCTATAGGGCAGAACAGGCTTACAGCTTATTATGATGGAAGCTCCCAAATGTATGGAAAAACCAATGATCCGAATTTCAGTAATATGGAAGGATATGAAGATCACTCTGTTAATCTGATATATACCTGGGATTCTAAGGGTAAATTAACGGGTTTGGTGGTTAATGTATCGATTCCGTCACAGGTTCAGTATGGTTCAACAATATCATCTGATTACTGGCATGAAACCCGGTTGGAACTAAGAAAACGTTGGGGGGAAGGATTGTTTGTTTTACCACAATGTTCGGCTGCCGGAGATCAGTCACCCAGAATCATGATCGATCACCGGGCTGAAAAAAGAATGGAAAAAATAACAGGGAGAACACAGAGGGAACAAATTGGAGTGAAGATTGCTGATGCAGTGGAGTCAATACTTCCTTTTATGGAAAAAAATATTGAATGGAATCCTGTGTTTAAACACAAAACAGAGGTGATAGAACTAAACAGACGGGCACTGACAAAAGAGGATATAACTAAACCTATGTCAACCTTCCATAATCCCGTTACAGAATCGGTGGAGCAGGCTTTTGACAGACTACTGGTTGAATACAAAAAAATTGTAAAAGAGCTTGATGAAAATCCTCAGATGAAAGAGAAACCAAACTGGTTTGTTCAGGTAAGTTCGGTTCACTGGTTGTTGGGACGGGCCTATTCGACTATACAACGTTATGAATTTCAAAAGACAAATAAAACCTTGCCAATTGAAGTTCATGTGGTACGTATTGGAGATATGGCAATTGCAACGAACCCTTTTGAGCTCTACCTGGATTATGGTATGCAAATGAAAGCCAGAAGTAAATCAATACATACTTTTGTAGTGGAACTCTCGGGGCCTACACGTGGCTATCTCCCGACCAGTCGTGCTGTTGCAGGTGGAGCTTACGGTGCTATACCGCAGAGCACACTTATCGGACCGGACGGAGGAAGGGACCTGGTAAATCAAACTCTCGGGTTAATTGATTCAATGTGGGATTAAGGTTTGGACAATATCTCCCGGTTATTTGGGATAAAAGGGAACGGAACCCTTATAATACTATATTAACTAGTCCCTTATTGTAGGGCAATATAGTCCCAAGAAAAATTACTTTAGAAAAAGAAGGTACATAAGAGATAGAATCTTCTTTAATTGAAAGTGATATACTACCATTTAACCGGATTAAATTCAATCCAATCATATAAGTAGGAATTAATGAAACGAGCATCCCGATTTAAATCGGTACCCAAGAGGATGATTAAAACATATGCGAGTTCCCCCGATGGCTATCGGGGCAGGCTATGTGATACCTTTGAGAATAATTAATTTTAATCATATGAAATACGAATTAAAGAATGCATTGATTTTGCTTTCATTACTGGTGGTGTTAATCCTGGGCAGTTGTGATGAGAAAACGAATAATACCATAACTCCTAATCAATTCAGAAAAGGGTCTGACAGTGATCGTATTGAAGCGGCTATTGAAGCCGCAGTAAAAGCCGGGATTAATTCTATTGAAATACCCCGGTTTGATGAGTTGAATAAAAAGAGTATTTGGTTAATTGACAGGGCTATTTTGTTGCCCTCTGACTTTACCTTAATATTAAAAGATTGTTTAATAAGGCTGTCTCCCGGCACTCATGATAATATTATCACTAACAGCGGGGCAAGAACAGAACCTCTGTCCGAAAATCGTAATATCAGAATCTTAGGTATTGGAAATGCTGTATTAAGCGGAGGTCTTGAGGCACATTTTGATCCTCCGGGTGATAAAGGAGGTTATCGGACAGTTGGGATTCTATTATATAATACAAAATATTTTACAATTGAAAGACTCAAAATGGAAGAAACTCAGGCATGGGCGATTTCAGTTGAAAATGGTTGTGCATATGGAAGGATTGCGAATATTGATATCAATAATACAGCTAAATACCCAAATCAGGATGGTGTTGATGTACGGAAAGGTTGCCACGATATCATAATTGAAAATATTACAGGTACATCCGGAGATGATCTTATCGCACTTACTGCTTACCGAACTGATGAGGACTGGCGAACAGAGGAAAAAACCACTGAACTGAAAGTCGGAGGCTATATGCACGTTGGAGGAAAAGGGAGAAGGGATGATGATGATATTTATAACATCACAATAAATAATATTAAAGGTACAAGTGTTGGTAATTGTGCTATTATCCGCCTGCTGAACCACGATGGAATAAAAATGTTCAATATTTTTATCAATAATGTTATGGATACTTCAAAAGAGGGAGAGAAAGGTAACAGCCGTGCAATCGCAATAGGTGAGGAACGCTACTGGAATATTCAGATGAATCAATTGGGTGAAACTTCAAGAATTTTTATAAATAATGTCGTATCCAGGGCACCTTCTGTTATTCAGATAAGAGGATCACTGAAAAATTCAGTACTTAGTAATATAGTTGGATATGGCGAAAATAAAAAAGTCATTGAATACTGGGATATGAACAGGGTGGAAAATGTAAAGGTGGATACGGTTAAATACAGGCGTTATTAGTGAGGGAATGTGTGAATGTGTGAATGTTTCAATGTGTGAATGTTTGAATGTGTGAATGTGAGAATGT
>CAZJGI010000031.1:1108-32726 GCA_964545315.1 uncultured Prolixibacteraceae bacterium | reverse complement strand
CGCGGTTGGCACGGATTACAAATCCGGGCCATTGCTGATTTTAAATAATTTTATAATTTTCGACAATACAAATATTAAATATCTTAATTATGAATATGTTACGCTATTCATCGATTTTATTGCTTATTGTTTTAAATTGCTGTTTTTTTGATGCCGGAGCACAAATAAAGAATGGCGGTGGAGTTACGGATATTGATGGCAATACATATAAAACTGTAACTATTGGTGGCCGTGAGTGGATGGCTGAAAATCTAAAGACTACCAAACTGAACGATCGGGAGGAAATTCCCAATATTACTGATAATGCAAAATGGAGGGCTCTTAAAACCCCTGCTTATTGCTGGTATGATAATGATATTTCTAAAAAGGATAGTCATGGGGCTTTGTATAATTGGCACACTGTAAGTACAAAAAAGATTTGTCCTAAAGGATGGCATGTGCCTTCAGATAATGAATGGTCACAGCTTGTTGAGTTTCTTGGTGGAGACAAGGTGGCAGGAGGAAAAATGAAAGAAATTGGTACAGAATATTGGTTAACACCTAATGAGGGAGCAACAAATGAGAGTGGAATTTCCGGAAGGGCATATGGAACCAGAGGTTTTAGAACAGGTCCCTTTCTGCAGTTAGGTTATTACGCAGACTGGTGGACCTCAACTGAATATCTTGGCGGCACTGCCTGGCAACGGCGATTACATTTTAATAATACTACTGTTACACGGAATGCCAGCGACAAAAGGGTGGATTATGCTATAAGATGTATTAAGGACAAATAATATATAGTAATTAAACAATAAAATTATGAACAACCTGACCAAAGCGATGCTGTTTGTGTCTGTTATTTTTATATTAACAGTAACTTCATGTAATAACAAAACTATCCTGCCAATATATGTTGGTACAGGTATTTCTGACATAACCCCTCCTGAAGGCTATCCCAAATACGGTTATCCCCGCAATGCCAGCACAGGTATAAAGGATCCTCTTCTGGCAAAAGCCATTGTTTTTCAGCAGGGTGGTACAGGTTGTGCCCTAATTATGTGTGACCTGCTTGGGATTCCCAGGGATCTGAGCAGAATTGTGAGGGAAAGGGCTTCAAAGACCACTGGTATTCCTTTTCAGAATATTACAATTGCTGCCACTCATACCCATACAAGTCCGGGTATTACTGAAGATTTTAAAGAGTATGCAGACAGGGAAGCTTCCGATAACTTGACCGTTGAGGATCAGGAAAGTTATTTTACTAATCTCATTGATGGGATGGTAAAAGCCTTGTCTGATGCATATAAAAGCAAATCAGAAGTTGAAATTGTATCCGGCATTGGCCAGGCTGCGGGTATTTCTTTCAACAGACGTTATCTTATGACCGATGGGCGTGTACGGTTCATGCCCGGAGGAATGACTGATAAAATTGTCAGGCCTGCAGGCCCGGAAGATTCTAATGTGCATTTTGCCCTGTTCAGGCCTGCCGGCCAGGATGATTTCAGTGCTTCACTTACTGTTTTTTCAAGCCATTATGCCCTTGGAGGATCTGCTTTTAGCGCTGATTATCCGGCAACTCTTCAGAAACACCTGCGTGAATTTTTAGGAGACAAAGTAGTCTCGTTATTCGGAGCAGGGGCATGTGGAAATATCAGCACAATTGATTTTTTACAGAAAGACCAGCGAAGGATGCCTGAAGATGCCGACAAGGTAGGGAGTACACTTGCAGGAGCAATAAAAGATGCATTAGGTGAGGCTAAACGGTGTAAGCCGATATTAGGTATTAATTCCAGGACAATTTATCTGCCTCTGCAGGATTATACTGAAGATGAACTTATATGGTCAAAAGAGGGCACGGAACCTTTATATCCCGAAAGGGATTTTTTAACTATGAGAAGAAGGTTAAAGTTATCTGTATGGGGTGTACAGCCACCACTTGAGAAGATGCGCAGGAATGAGGCAGTTCCACCTTCATTTGCTGGTTATCCCTGGCATCTCCCTGTTGAAATAACTGCTTTCAGACTTGATGAGAATACTGCAGTAGTTACAATGCCGGGTGAGCTTTTTGTTGAGTTGGGAATTGACCTGAAGAAAAGATCGCCTTTCTCTAATACTATGCTTATAGAACTGGCAAATGCAGATATTGCATATGTGCCTACCGAGCAGGCCTTTAAAGAAGGTGATTATGAAGCATTGAATTCACGGTTACAGCCTGGATCAGGAGAACAGATGATAGATTGTGCCATTCAAATGCTTGAGCAATTAAAAGCAACTATTCCTTAAAAATATGACATCATTAAAACTAAAATACTATGATTTCACGACGCGCATTCCTGGCAAACTCTTCAATATTTGCCACATTTGTTGTTGCCCCTTCGGGTATTGCAACTTTTATTGGTATCACCGATCCCTTAGGGTCAGATATTTTATCGGGTGACAAAGACCCGGAGTATGAGATAATTGTTGAAAAGGATGTAATGGTTCCTTTACGTGACGGAATTAAGCTGGCCACAGATATATATTTTCCCGGGAAGAATGGTGTTAAAGTGGATGCAAAATTTCCTGTCATACTTACCCGGACACCTTATGGAAAGCATGAGACCGCCCATGGCCGTGACCATAACGGCTATGTCCCCTATGGATATATAATGATAAAGCAGGATACCAGGGGAAGAGGAAATTCAGAAGGAGTGTGGCATTGGATGACTGATGACCGAATTGACGGCTATGATACTGTTGAATGGATTGCACAACAACCATGGTGCAGCGGAAAGATAGGTATGATTGGTTGTTCATACCATGGTGCAACACAGCATCTTGCAGCTATGGAACAACCTCCGCACCTTACAACAATCGTTCCTAATGATCCATCCATTAATCATGGTATCGGAGGTATTCGTTACGGGGGCGCTTTTCGGTTGAGGGTTTGGTATTGGATATATACCCGCGCTGCCCTGGGCAGCCGTCAGGCCCGTAACCCTGCAATTAAAGCCGAACTGGAAAAACAGGCAAAAGACAGAAGGCACTATTTGCTGAACCTCCCCTTAAGAAAAGGATTGACACCATTAAGGCTGGCCCCTGAATATGAAGATACCTTGATCGATATGCTCGAACATGGTAAAAACGATGAGTTCTGGAGGTTTAATAATATTATTGAATATGTTGATGAGCATAAGGATATCCCCGTATTTATGCTGGGAGGCTGGTATGATCTTTTTAGCAGCAGCACTACAGAAACCTGGATGGCTTTAAGAAAATCCAAGAAAAGTCCGATGTACCTGCTGATGGGGCCCTGGATACACGGATCAACTTCCCGGTCGAACGGACAGGTTGATTTTGGAGAAGATGCGGCAATGGACCAAATTACCATGCGAAGGATATGGTATGACCGCTGGCTTAAAGGAATAGAGAAAGATTTTAATAATCAAATTCCATTCAGGACACCTGTCAGGATTTTTGTTATGGGAACAGGAGATGGGCATAAAACTGAAAGTGGTAAACTTTTTCATGGAGGAGAATGGCGTGAATATCAGAATTACCCGCTTCCTCAGGTGCAAGACACCAGGTTTTATATTCATGAAGACGGAACACTATCATCAGAAAAACCCGGAAATACAGACTCTTCTGTAACTTTTGAATTTGATCCTGAAAATCCCGTTCCTACAGTAGGAGGATGTACCTGTTGCTCTGAAGGGATCATGACTACTGGTGCATGGAACCAATGGGGTGGTGAACATACCTGGACATGGCCGGTGCCTGTTCCTTTGTCAGCGCGTAATGATGTAATTGTTTTTCAAACTGAACCATTGGAAACAGATACGGAAATAGTTGGCCCGGTGAAGGCAAAAATATGGGCATCCTCTTCAGCAGTTGACACTGATTTTACCGTAAAGCTGATAGATGTTTACCCCTCAAGTGACGATTTTCCGTCCGGATTTGACCTTATCATGGGGGATGGTATCATTAGGGCCCGGTTCAGGGATAGCGACAAAGAGGAAAAATTTATGACTCCCGGAGAGATTTATGAATTTAATATAAAGCTGGATCCTTGTTGCAATGTTTTTAAAAAAGGCCATAGAATAAGAGTGGACGTGTCAAGTAGTAACTTTCCCCGTTTTGATGTTAATCCTAATACGGGCGAGCCACTTAACAAGAACAGACGTATGATCACAGCTGTAAATACTGTTTATCATGATTCAGAGCGGCCATCTCATATTATTCTGCCAATTCTGAAAAAATAAAATGTACAAACTGTAAAATCCTGGCAGGGTAATTATCAAGGGTTACATAAGATACCCTTAAGTTTACTTGGTATCATTAAAAATATTTCTTAATTTTTTTCAGTGATAACCTGTATTTTTTTGTCTAATGTTGAATTTCTGAACAATTCAAATCGGATTAAAGAAGTTTAGGTATATTTAATTCGTCTAATTATAATAAAAATACAATGCAGAGGAGAGATTTTGTAAAAGCCGGTATGGTTGCCTCATCAGGGATATTTTTTATAGATTCTTTAATAGGTTGTGTCAATCCGGAGGTACAGACTCTTGATATCCGTCAACTTTTTGCAGGATTTAAAAATCCGCCTCCGGATGCCAGGGTATTTGTGCGATGGTGGTGGAATGGTAACCGTCTTGAAAAAAATGAGATATTAAGGGAACTGGATGTTTTAAAAGCAGCAGGAATTGGAGGAGTCGAAATCAATCCTATTGCTTATCCTGATATAGGTGATCCTGCCGGTTATGAAGAGATTACACAAAATTATCAGACTTTATCCACTTTTAGTGAAGAATGGCTTGAGATGGTAAAAACAGCCCTTACTGGGGCTAAAGAAAGGGGAATGATCTGTGATTTGCTTATTGGTTCGGGATGGCCGTTTGGAGGTGAATTTCTTAACAAAGAGGACCAGATACAAATAGTAACTATTGAAACTATAGATCTGACAGGAAAAAAAACTTACAGGTTTACTTTGGATGAATTACTTGATAAAGTAACAATTCATAATCATTATAAGCATGAACCTCTCTATAAAGATCTGATTAATATCAGGTTAGTTCCCCGGATTATGAAGGATATTAACGAAGGTAAAGACCTGACGGATGACTTTGTGAATAACAGTATTACCATTGACGTACCTGAAGGAAAATATATACTCTATTATACAGTAAAAGTTACCGGTTATATGAGGGTAATCCGCGGGGTAAGTGGCGCTGCCGGTCCTGCGCTTAATCACTACAGCAAAACTGCTGTGGAAAAATATCTTAATAAGGTATCAAATCTGTTAAATGGTGTTACCGGCAACATGGGTAATTTTATAAGAGCTGCATTTGTTGACAGTATGGAGTTGGAGGGCGCAAACTGGAATGATGATGTACCTTATGAATTTGAGCGAAGAAGGGGCTATTCATTATGGACTTATCTTCCTTTTATACTTAAGAAGAAAGGTACTTACCTCTCCTGGATCAGGGCAGTTCCTATAGAGGAATATGGTGCTGAATTCAGCGAAGAGTTGACAGAATTATTGAAGAGGGTTAATCTGGATTTTTATGATACCCTCCTTGAATTATGGCATGAAAGATTTTTAGATACCTTTACAGAATGGTGCCGTCAAAATGGTGTTCTGTCAAGGGTTCAGGCTTACGGGCCCGGATATCATCCTCTTGAATCAAGTATGAAAGTAGACATTCCTGAAGGGGAGACATGGATAAGAAATGAGGTAGGTAATGAATTCCCTGATGTCGGGTTGACGGGCAGGTCTTATAAAATGATAAATAAATATGTAGCCTCTGCTGCTGCAATTACAGGAAAAATGAATGTAACCTGTGAGGAGATGACAAATACCGGCGTTACTTTTATGACATCTCTTGAAAAAGTTAAGATATGTGGAGATCAGGGTATTGTATCAGGGATGAAGCAATCAGTTTTGCACGGTTTTAATTATTCACCTCCTGAATTGCCATTTCCGGGATGGGTGAGATATGGCACTTTCTTTAGTGAAAGAAATACATGGTGGCCCTGGTTCAGGTTGTGGACCGATTATAAAGCCCGGATCTCATATATTCTCCAACATGCAGTTATTAATTCCAATATCGCAATTCTTCAACCCACTGTGGATATTGCCCTGAAAATGGGTCCTGAATATATTAGTACCGTCAATTCTCACTGGTACCCTGATTATCAAAATAACTTATGGGAAGTTATACATCAAAATGGGGGAGGATGTGACTATGTCAGTGAAAATATCATAAAAAGTTGTAAGTGTGAAAACGGTGGAATGATCATTGGAGATTGTTTATGGACAACTGTTCTTTTGCCGGAACTTGAAACATTAAGTCCCGATACAGTAAAATCGCTCACTGAATTCGCCAAAGGAGGGGGACAAATTATCTTCATAGGAAAAATTCCTTTCAAGTCAGCATCATTTGATAATTCCATAAGGTCAGATGATACTGTCAGAACGGCTATTGAGGAATTACTATTATTACCTGAAGGTAATGTCAGCATATATCCTGCCCCTGCAGAAAATCTTTTGGAATGGTACGGAAAATTGCAGGAGGAGAAAGGTATTAAACCCTTTGTGAAGTTTGATAAAACAAATAAATTTTTAAATCAATGTTGCTATGACCTGGAGGGTAATACCCTGTTTTTTATTGCCAACTCCAGCCATTCAGAACATATATCTGTAAGAGCAGAATTTTATGTTGATGAAAACCTTCATCCAGTTATCTGGGATCCTGAGACAGGTGAAAGATATGCCTGGCCGGTGAAGGAACATAATAACATGATGGATATTGAATTATCGCCGGCTTCATCATTGTTAGTTGTTTTTGAACAAAAAGCAGCAAAGCGTCAATATCATATGTTAAAACCTCAAAATGAAGGAAAAATAGTCACAGGCCCCTGGCAATTGAATTTAATTCATATCGATGGTTCGAAGAAACAGACAGAGATGACAGAATTGAAAGATTTGATTAATGATGATCAGACAATAAGTTTTGCCGGGACAGTCATTTACAAGACTAATATAGAACTTAAGCATAATGATTATAAATATATTGATCTTGGAAAAGTTGAGGGGATCACTGAGTTGTCACTAAATGGAATACCTTTAGGGACGAAATGGTATGGAAAACATATCTATGAAACAGGAGATTCAGTAAAAACCGGCGCTAATATTATTGAGATCAGGCTTACAACTATAATCGGTAATTATATGAAAAGCCTTCAGGATAACATTGTTGCAAAAAGTTTTACAAATAATCAATTACATCATTCAATGGGAATTTTAGGACCGGTTAAATTATTTTAGTTTAAACCAGCGGGCGAGAAGATAAAATACTATATAACAACATTATACTTAACTGATATTATTATTAAAAGCATATCATGATCATATTGGAAGGCAAGGTTGGTAAATATATTATCCTGCATAATGAACGTTATTCATATTTTGCAGGGAATAATTACCTTGGTCTTGCTAATCACCCTGATGTTATAAAGGCGGCTGTTGCAGCATTACAAAGTTACGGAATTAATTTTTCTGCATCAAGGCAGACAACAGGTACTTCAGATATTCATCTTGAGTTGGAGAAATTGCTTTCGGGATTTAAATGCCAGGAGGAGTCTGTGATATTTGCCAGCGGTTATATGGGAAATTGTATCTTATTAAACGCCCTGAAGGATAATTATGAGATCATATTAGCAGATTCGTATTCCCATTCGAGTATCAGGGATGCCATTCCCTCAGGAAAGCATTTAATATATTATGATCATTGTAATCCGGAATCTTTGGAGCAATTACTGTGGAAGAACAGAAATGAACCTTCCATTATTATTACGGACGGTATATTTGCCCTTACCGGTGAAATAGCTCCTCTTGATAAGATATATTCCCTTGCCGGACGATATAATTCACTGGTCATTGTGGATGATGCACATTCAACAGGGGTACTTGGTGCCCGGGGCCGGGGAACTCCTGATCATTTTAATTTGAACGGTGCGGAAGGGATTTACCAGACCGACACTCTTAGTAAGGCATTAGGAGTATATGGCGGATTTATATCCACAACTAAGAGAATAATAAGTAAGATACGTTCAGAGTCAACCTATTATGGAGCTTCAACCTCATTGCCCCCACCTGTGGTGGCTGCCGCTTCTGTATCTGTTAAAATTGTTATGGAACATCCTGAATTGAGAGAGATACTTTTCAAAAATGCCTCTATTGTAAGATCAGGGATCAACAAACTGGGATTTAATACTAATTCTGATCCTACTCCTGTTATTCCTGTTATTTTTGAAGAAAAAGAAAAGGCACAGAACATTTCAGGGTTTCTATATGGCAAACATATTATTGCCCCTTTTGTCGATTATCCTGTGAGAATTAACAAATTTATTGTAAGAATTACAGTATCTTCAGACCATGATGAAGACCAGATAGAGAACCTTTTAACAAATCTGAAAAACTGGAGGGATAAAAATGGAACAGGCTATAATTAAAGATGTATTTATCGATACTGTGGATGTTCCTCTTGAGGAACCATTTACTATTGCTATTGGTACAAAATATAAAATTGAGAATGTTATAATAACCATACGGTTGGAAAATGGGATTGAGGGTTTTGGCGAAGCTGCCCCGTTAGAACCGATCAACGGTGAAAACAGGGACACTGTATTGGCGGCATTAGAGAGCTGCCGGGATTTTCTAATAGGGAAGGGTATATCAGGATTCAGGCAGATTTCACAACAGCTGAAAAGGGTGTTCAATGTGCAGGCAACCGCTCGTTGCGCTGTGGAAATGGCTTTACTGGATGCTTTTTCAAAAACATTAAAACTGCCGCTTTATGTTCTCCTGGGCGGTGCGGAAGATATACTTGAAACCGACTATACGGTTGATATTGTTCCGGCTTTAACAGCCCACACGAATGCTGCAAAACTTTGTGAAAAAGGTTACAGGATTCTTAAAACCAAAGTTGGTAAGAACTTTATTGAAGATATTGACAGAATATTGGCTATTAAACATGGAGCACCGGGATGCAGGTTGATTCTTGATGCAAACCAGGGATACACGCCTATGCAAGCTGTCCGGTTTTTGAAAGAACTGGAAAAGAAAGAAATAATTCCCGAATTGTTTGAACAGCCGGTAGTGAAGCATGATATCCAGGGGATGAAGTTTGTCAGAGACCACAGCATAGTACCGATAGCAGCAGATGAAACAGTTTTCACTTCAGCCGATGCGTTGAAAGTTGTTCAGTCGGGTTGTGCCGATATGATAAATATTAAGCTGATGAAATCGGGAATTGTAGAAGCACTGGATATAGTTGCAATTGCAAAAAGTGCAAATATAGGGCTTATGATAGGATGTATGCTGGAAACACGCCTTGGACTTGCGGCTTCTGTCCATTTTGCTGCCGGTACAGGTGGTTTTTCATTCGTTGACCTTGATCCTCATCTTGATCCGGATAAGGATCCTTTTGGAGGAGGACCGGGGTTTAACGTGCCTTTTTATACACTTTCAGAGGTCACAAAGGGTATAGGTGTTTACAGGCAATATTCCGTTTAAAAAATGTTTTTATCAACATCTTAAAATAAAAACCCCGGGGCCTTTGCCCCGGGGAAAAAAACCAAAAATCAACTAACTTTTAAACCGCCTGGCAACTTCGTCCCAGTTGATCAGGTTCCAGAACGCATTTACATAATCCGGACGTCTGTTTTGATATTTCAGGTAATATGCATGTTCCCATACATCTATCCCCAGTAATGGTAATCCCTGAACTTCTGCAACATCCATTAACGGATTATCCTGGTTGGGCGTGGACGAAACCACCAGTTTATTATTTTGAAGAACCAACCAGGCCCAACCAGATCCAAACCTTGTTAAAGCAGCCTGGACAAACGCTTCCCGAAATTTTTCCAGTGAGCCAAACGACTCATTTAGTGCATCCAGTAAGACACCCGCCGGTTCCGGTGACCCCCCGGGGGCGAGTACTTCCCAGTATAAATTGTGATTGTAATACCCTCCGCCATTATTCCGCACCGCTACAGGATGATCCGAAACACCTTTTAGTATTTCTTCAATAGTCTTCCCTTCCAACGGTGTGGTAGCTGTTGCATTGTTAAGATTATTTGTGTAACCCGCGTGATGCTTAGTGTGATGTATCTCCATTGTCCTTGCATCTATATGCGGTTCCAATGCTGTGTAATCATATCCTAATTTTGGTAATTCAAATGCCATAACTTTTAATTTTTATGTTGTTTAAAAATAAAAACATATTTATATCTTTTTTGTTCACCGGAATAGGTATTATTTTATTTATTATTAGTATTCATACATGAATCTTTGGAAATTTGATCTTCAAATTTCTCTCAGTTATATTTTTTTTCTTTTATTTGTTTATAAAGTAGATATTTTAACTTCATTATTGAGTTTTGCAGGTATGAGAATTAATATTCCTCTGATAATTCTATTATTATTTACCTCTGCTATAAGGGCAGAAGAGGGCATGTGGATACCCTTACTTATTCAGCAATATAATATTGATGAAATGAAAACGATGGGTCTCCAATTGAATTTTGATGAAATTTACAGTTCTGATAGTACGAGCCTTAAAGATGCTGTCGTAATATTCGGAGGAGGTTGCACTGGTGCAATTATTTCGAATGATGGCCTTTTGGCCACTAATCATCATTGTGGTTATCGTAATATTCAATATCATAGTTCATTGGAACATGATTATCTTACTGATGGTTTCTGGGCCATGAGCAGGAAAGAAGAATTACCAAATCCGGGATTAACTGTGCGGATACTTGAATATATGGAAGATGTCACAGGAAAAGTGATAAATATATCCCCGGAAAAATTCTCATCCGAATATGAAAAATTAATAAAGGACAATATCATCAAAATTGAAAAGGAAGCTTCAGAAGAAGGCAAATTCTTTGCTGAAGTGAAACCTCTTTTTTACGGCAATAAGTATTATTTGTATGTCTATAAAATATACAGCGACGTGAGGTTGGTTGGAGCTCCGCCATCTTCAATCGGTAAATTTGGGGGTGATACTGATAACTGGATGTGGCCAAGGCATACCGGTGATTTCTCACTGTTTCGAATATATGCCGGCAAGAATAATGAACCGGCCGAATATTCCCAGGAGAACGTACCGTACAAACCTAAAACGTATTTTTCAATATCACTTCAGGGTATAAACCCGGGCGATTTCACTATGGTATATGGGAATCCGGGGCGTACCATGCAATATATCCCTTCCCATGAAGTGAAGATTATAATGAACAGTAGAAATCCTGTGCGGATTGGAATCCGGGATAAGAAACTTGATATTATTAAGTCTTATATGGAATCTGATCCGAAAACCAGAATTCTTTACTCCGCCAGGTATGCTTCTATCAGCAATGCATGGAAAAAGTGGCAGGGCGAATTGGCAGGCCTTGAAAGACTTGATGCTGTTAATAAAAAACTTGCATTTGAAGATGATTTTAAAAAGTGGTTACAAAGTGATGAAGCAAGGAAGTCTGAATACGCCGGGATATTTCAAAATTTTGATTCTCTTTATAATATTTATCGTGAATATATAGTTGCCGGTGATCATTATTCCGAAATTTTGCTACGCGATTTAGGGGTATTCAGGGCAGCAGGAAATCTGGATAATATTATTAAATTTTATGAAAATAAGCAGGATAACCAGGCAGGCAGTATGCTCCCGGGTCTTATTGATTATATGACGGTTTTTTATCGTGAACACAATATGGCCCTGGAAGAAGAATTGTTTGAAGAACTGATCCCAATGCTGGGTGATGAATTGGATGATAAGTTTTTGCCGGCTGACTATAACTATATCATGGATAAATATGGCAGGGACAAGCTTATCCAAAAAGTCTTCAGGCGCTCTGTTCTCAATGATTCATTGAAATTATTTAAGGTGCTGAAAGATGGGAACAGGATTAAACTACTTAAATTGTCGGATGATCCTCTTGTAAAACTGGCAAACAGGTTGAGCATTCATTATGATGTGTATATAAAGCCTGCATTGGATTCCGTATCAGCAGGTATTGCCAGGAATATGCATACTTATATGAAGGGGATAATGGAGATGCAAAATGGGAAGACACTATATCCTGATGCTAACGGGACCCTTCGTTTAGCCTATGGAAAAGTAGAGGGGTATGAGCCTGCAGATGGTATAGAATATAAATATTATACTACTATTGAAGGTATCATGGAAAAGGATGATCCGGATATTTATGACTATGATGTACCGGAAAGTCTTCGTAATCTGTATGATAAAAAGGATTATGGATCATATGGTGACGAAGATTATCTCCCGGTTTGTTTTACAGCCTCTAACCATACCAGCGGAGGTAACTCAGGAAGTCCGGTACTGAATTCAAAAGGTGAACTCATAGGATTGAATTTTGACCGCTGCTGGGAAGGAACGATGAGCGACATAATTTATGATCCTGAGAGATGTCGTAATATAGCTCTTGATATTCGTTATGCCCTTTTCATTATTGACAAATTCGCCGGTGCAGGATATCTTCTTGACGAGATGAATATTATCTATTAAATCAGATAGTTACGAACTGTGCAATATTCCGGTTTATTTCAATCCGGTTAAAAAGCGACCTGACAACTTTTGTATATAATTCTTCTTTTATGATGTAATCTTCTATTCCTGCATCAATATTGGGATTATCATTAATTTCTATTACATATACCTCATTATTAACCATTTTGAGGTCTACGCCATATAGTCCGTCTCCAATAAGTGATGCTGCTTTAACAGCAGTTTTGATTACTTCCTCAGGAACTTCACTTAGTGGAACCGTCTCTGTATTTCCCCAATTTTCCTTGCTTTTGCTTTGCCAGTCATATATTTGCCAGTGGTTGGCCGCCATATAATATTTGCAGGCATATAAAGCTTTTTGATCAAGTACTCCTATTCGCCAGTCAAATTCGGAAGGCATAAATTCCTGGGCTATAACAAGATCGGAAAGCTTAAATAAATTTTCCAGGGAATTTTCCAGTTCTTTTTTTGTGTGAACTTTCGTAACGCCCAATGAAAAAGCGCTGTCAGGTTGTTTTAGTACCATAGGAAAGTTCAGGTTAACACTTTTTACAGTGCGATAATTTGATTTTGACAATACCAGGGTCGCGGGTGTTTTGATTTTGTTTTGCTTCATTCGTTCGTTTTGGAATATTTTGTTCGAACAACGAAGGATTGACCATGGATCGTCAATAACAGCCAATCCTTCAGCATAAGCTGCCCTGGAGAAATGGTATGTATGATTATTTACATTGGTGGTCTCTCTTATGAATAATGCATCGAATTCCGGCAACTGGCTGAAGTCATCTTTCGTGATAAATTCCGTAAAAAAACCCTCTTTTTCAGCTGCCTTTTTAAAGTTTTGCAATGCAACCGGACAAGATGGAGGATTCTTTTCTTCCGGGTTTACAAGAATGGCAAGGTCATATTTATAATTCTTAAATCGTGGCTTGTTGAACCGCTTTTTGGAAAAATAATCCAGGGCAAACTCCTGCACCTTTTCAAGATGATCGGGATTAACTTTTTTAAGGCTTAAAGGTGTTACTTTTTGAATCAGCCACTTCTCATTTTTCACAAAGTCTATTTGCAATAGTGGGGCTTCGAAAAGATTATATAATTTCTGAGCTAGCTGTCTGTACTTTGGATTTACTGATTTACTGAAATATACATATATACTGACTTTATTTGTATCCAGGGATTTAAATGTCTTTTGAATATCGTCGTCAATATATCCCGACAGAGAACGAACCAACGATTGGCTGCTGAAATCACGAAGAGTTGTAACATTTGGAATTACCCTGTGGTCCCTGGCAGACGCCAGAAGGGACACATAATACCCCATCTTTTGGTATTGATATGAATTGCTAAGGTTAAATATCCTTACATTTTTCAAAGACTGATATTCACTATCTGTTATATAACTCCTTGAAGATACAATTTTTACACCTTCAATCTGCAGTGTCCATTTATTCGGGTCCCTTACAATTATTATATTCGAAATTGATTGTTTTTCGTTTTTTTCATCCAGGGGAAATACCATTCTTAATCCATGTTCATTCCTTGAATAGTAGTCTTTTAACTCTTCCGTTACCTTAAATCCGAAATCTTCATAGAATTTAATCAGCCCGGAATCCGATTTTCGGGTTTCAAGTGAAATGCGGCTTGTTTTTAAATTCAGGCTTAATCCCAAAACATATTCAAGAAGCCTTTTGCCAACACCTTTATTTTGAAATTCAGGCAATACTGCTATTGAAAATATTCTTATAGTTTTCGGATATAAATATATTGTGACTGACCCCACAGGTTTTTTTTGATTTGCTTCAAATATTTCTGCGATGAGTACTTTTTGAAAGGGACTTGATATACTATATTTTATAGCTTTTTTACTACTTTGCATAAATTCCGGGAAACACCTTTTTTCTAGATGTTCAAGAAATTCTAAATCATCAGGGTCGGATTTTCTTATAATTGTCTTCATTATTTATCAAAAACGGATCAAAAGTATATTATTTTTCAATCGGTTATTCTCATGATAAAAAAAAGATGGGATATAGTCAATATGTTAAATGATTTATAAATAAAACTATATTCCCTTGTTTTTTTTTATTTTTGTGGTTTTCATCGATAAACAGAAAAGTAAGTATATGTTTGAGAATTTAACTGACAGGCTTGAGCGATCTTTTAGGCTGCTCAAGGGACAAGGCAAGATAACAGAGATCAATATTGCTGAAACTTTAAAAGATATCCGCAGGGCCTTACTGGATGCCGACGTAAACTACAATATTGCCAAGAAATTCACTAATGATGTAAAAGAGAAAGCATTAGGGCAGAATGTTTTAACGGCAATCAAGCCGGGCCAGTTGATGGTTAAGATAGTAAAAGATGAGCTCGTATCCCTGATGGGAGGAACATCTTCAGGTATTGATTTCAAGGGGCCGCTTACCATTATTTTAATGGCAGGCTTACAGGGATCCGGAAAAACCACTTTTGCCGGCAAGCTTGCTAATATGCTGAAAAGAAAAAGGGGAAGAAATCCTATGTTGGTGGCAGGAGATGTCTACCGGCCGGCAGCTATAGAACAGTTGAAAATTCTGGGAGACCAGATCGGTGTGCCTGTATATACTGAAGATGGGAATCAGGACCCGGTCAAAATTGCTAAAGCAGCTGTCAGAGAAGCAAAAAATAAGGGGAATGATATTGTTATAATAGATACCGCCGGCCGTTTGGCTATTGATGAACAGATGATGAAAGAAATTTCATCTGTAAAAAATGCTGTTGAGCCTGATGAAATCCTTTTTGTTGTCGATTCCATGACCGGCCAGGATGCAGTAAACACAGCCAAAGAGTTTAATGATGTCTTAAATTTCGACGGCGTAGTTCTTACTAAACTGGATGGTGATACCAGAGGTGGTGCAGCACTTTCGATACGGGCAATTGTCGATAAACCGATAAAATTTGTCGGTACAGGAGAAAAACTCGATGCAATAGATGTTTTTTATCCCGACAGGATGGCAGACCGGATACTGGGAATGGGTGACATTGTTACTCTTGTTGAGAAAGCCCAGGAACAGTTCGATGAGGAAGAAGCACGAAAACTGCAAAAGAAGTTAGCAAAGAATACATTCAACTTCAATGATTTTTTAAAGCAGATCAACCAAATTAAAAAAATGGGCAACCTGAAAGATGTGGTTTCCCTGATACCGGGAATGGGTAAAATGATGAAAAATATTGATATTGAAGATGATGCGTTTAAGCATATTGAAGCAATAATATATTCCATGACTCCTGATGAACGGGAAAATCCTGTATTGATTAATGGCAGCCGTCGAAAAAGAATAGCATCAGGTTCCGGTACCAATGTCCAGGAAGTAAATCGATTATTAAAACAATTTACTGAAACCAGGAAAATGATGAAAATGGTCTCATCAGGCAAAAATATCCCGCAGATAATGGGTAATATGAGACAGCAAGGCGGACGAAGGTAGACAAATATTTTAAACTTAACTAAATGATTTTAATAGACGGCAAAATGGTAGCTGCAGAAATGAAACTTGAAATTTCTGCAAGTGTTGACCGGATGAAACAAGACTCACTGAGGGTTCCCCATCTGGCTGCTGTCCTTGTTGGACATGACGGGGGCAGTGAAACGTATGTAGCTTATAAAATAAAAGATTGTCAGGAAGTCGGGTTTAAATCCTCTCTTTTCAGATTTGAAGATGATGTCAGCGAAGAAATACTGCTTAATAAAGTTAAGGAGTTGAATGAGGATGATGATATAGATGGATTTATCGTTCAGTTGCCCTTGCCGGGACATATTTCAGAACAAAAAGTTATAGAAACTATTGATCCGGCAAAAGATGTTGACGGATTTCATCCTGAGAATCTGGGAAGGATGGTTATTGGTTTGCCTTCCTTCGTATCTGCCACACCTTTCGGGATATTACAGCTAATTAAAAGATATAACATTGAAACAAGCGGAAAGAATTGTGTTATTATTGGAAGAAGTAATATTGTTGGCCGCCCTTTAAGCATCCTTATGTCCCAGAAAGCAATTAATTCGACTGTTACCGTAGCACATAGCCGTACTAAAGATATAGAGATGCTTTGTCGTTCTGCTGACATTTTAATTGCTGCTATCGGAGTGCCGGAATTCGTTAAAGGGAGTATGGTAAAGGAGGGAGCGGTAGTTATTGATGTGGGCACTACCAGGGTGAAATCAGAAATTACAAAATCAGGATATAAGCTTAAAGGAGATGTACGTTTTGAAGAAGTCGCTGACAAATGTTCTTATATAACCCCTGTACCGGGAGGAGTGGGGCCAATGACCCGTGTTTCACTGCTTTATAATACTTTGCTGGCAGCTTCTAAGGAGATTTATAAATAGACATTTAAGATTGTAACTACAATTATTGTTTGGAATTAATTTAAATTAGGTTTATAATCGATAAAATGTAACCCCGGGAGTAATGTAAATTTTAAAAGTATAAGATAAATTAAATAATTTTTCTATTTTTGAATTTGTAAGTGTTAAAAAATCACAATTTTAGAAGGATGGAAAGCGTTGACAACAAAGAGGAAAGCAAGAGAACAGAAGAAATCAGCAGGCAGGAGATTTATTCTAAATCAGTCAGAGCAGGAAAGAGAACTTATTTTTTCGATGTAAAAAGTACCCGGAATGAAGAATTCTATTTGACTATTACAGAAAGTAAAAAGAAGTATTCAGAAAGAGGGCAATTCCACTACGAAAAGCATAAGATTTTTCTGTACAGGGAAGATTTTGATAAATTTTTGGAAGGCTTGGAAGAAGTAGTCCGTTATATTCGGGATAACCAACCTGAGTACCTTGCGAATAAAGAAAAAAATGACGAGGTAACGGTTGAAGGAAGCAAGTCCGGCAAAGATTTCAAGGATTTGGATTTTGAAGATATTTAGCGTTTCCATATAATCTTAAAACGGATTATGGAAAAATAGCAAATGCGCTTGTAAATATAAAAGCCGGCCTGTTAAGGTCGGCTTTTAATATACAGTGAAGTTAAATATTTTATGCGATTAAAGCTTTTTATGATATTATGCTATCATTGATATTGGTCTTTTACTTGTTTCCCTTGAGTGAGTGTTGATTTCGCTCCATGATCAAAAAAATAAGGTTAATTTTTATGACGAGACAAGAATTATTCGGCTTTGTTATAGATTATTTCCGAAAGGTAATGCCGGAACCACAAACCGAGTTGGAATATAACGGTCCTTTTTATTTGGCGGTTGCTGTAATTCTTTCCGCTCAATGCACTGATAAAAGGGTAAATGAAATTACTCCTCAGCTTTTAAAAGATTATCCCGGTCCCCGGGAAATGGCAAAAGCTGAACCAAAAGATATCTTTGAATATATAAAAAGTTGTTCATATCCAAACAATAAGGCAAAGCATCTGGTCGGGATGGCGAGAGTGCTTACAGAAAAGTATAATGGCATAATGCCGGGAGATATCGAAGAACTCCAAAAGCTTCCCGGTGTGGGCCGTAAAAGTGCAAATGTGATTGCATCAGTTGCTTTTAACAGGCCTGCGATGGCTGTTGATACCCATGTGTTCAGGGTTTCTGCCCGAATAGGGCTGACAATTGATGCTAAAACACCATTAATTGCTGAAAAACAGCTGGTTGAATATATTCCTGAATATTTATTGCCAAAAGCTCATCACTGGCTTATTCTCCATGGAAGGTATGTGTGCATGGCAAGAGCTCCTAAATGTAATAAATGTGGATTAACGGCTGTTTGCAACTATTTTAAAAGTAATGTTTTATCCTTATGATAAGAGGGAAGGACAATCAGTGCCTAATTTAAAAGAAGCAGGCTTACAGCCATAACGAACATTCCTCCGATTAATCCCCAGACTCCCCAGTGGTGTTTCCCAAATTCTTCTGCAGATGGAAGCAATTCATCAATAGAAATAAATACCATAATACCGGCCACTGCAGCCATACTGGCCCCGAAAATGATACCTGAATTTTCGGAATTGAAGAGAGGCATAAGCAAAAGATATGCCAGGAAAGCTCCCACAGGTTCTGATAATCCGGAAAGAAATGAATACCAAAATGCTTTTTTACGGCTTCCTGTAGCAAAATAGATCGGAACGGAAACAGCAATTCCCTCAGGAATGTTATGTATTGCCACAGCAACAGCAATTGCCAGTCCTACGCGCAGATCATGTATTGCGGACATGAAGGTGGCAATTCCTTCCGGAACATTGTGGATTGCCACTGCCAAAGCCGTGAATAATCCAACCCGGTAAAGCTTACTGTTTACCTGATTTTTTTTATTATTGCTCATCTCCTCCAATTTGTGCATCTCGTGAGGATTCTCAAATGAGGGAATAAATTTGTCAATAAGGGCAATGAATAGTATGCCTCCAAAAAAGGCTGTTATCGTATACAGATTTCCATTAAACTCACCGAAGGATTCTACAAATGTTAACCTTGCTTCTGTAAATATTTCCACAAACGAAATATATATCATAACTCCGGCAGAAAAACCCAGAGAAACAGTCAGTAGCCTGGTATTTGTACTTCTGGCCCAAAAAGCAATTGTGCTGCCGATACCTGTCGACAAACCTGCAAATGCTGTTAAAAGAAAGGCATACAATATATTTGGACTTTCCATTAAGAATTTTTTTGGGGAGCAAAGTTATAAAAATAGCTATAACCGGGATTTCACGTAACATATTTTTTTTCGTTGTTGAAAATAATTAGATAATAGGAACTTGGAAACAGAATTGTCTGTTTTTGGTAAAATAATGATGCAGCCTCTTTGAATTATTACTATTCTTTGTAAATTTGTCCCTCTTAACATGTTAAATTTTAAAATTCATTATTATGGCATACAAAATATCTGATGAATGTATTGCATGCGGGACTTGTATTGATGAATGCCCTGTTAATGCAATATCGGAGGGTGATATATATGTAATTGACCCCGAACTTTGCACTGATTGTGGTTCGTGTGCAGAGGTTTGCCCGGTAGAGGCTATTTCAATTGACGAATAAAACCGGACAAAAATAAAAATATCAGAGGCTGTCTCATAATTATGAAACAGCCTCTTTTCATTGTTCTAATATGTATCATTCAAATTATTTCTTCCTTAATTTTTACACTGTCATTTAAACTCATTATATTTAATTTTTATCTGACATTAAAGTCAGGAAATTTTAAAAATTATTATTTAATGACCAGATTGATCGAGTGTGTGCCAAATTTTTCAGAGGGTAGGGATATTATAATAATAAATAAAATTGCAGAGTCTGTCAGTAGAGTAAGTGGAATAAAAGTATTGGATATTTATTCAGGGGCAGATACTAACAGGACGGTAATTACCTTTGCCGGTACTCCCGATGATGTTACAGAGGCAGCATTCAGGGGAATTAAGACTGCATCGGAGCTTATAGATATGTCAAAGCATAAAGGAAAGCATCCCCGTATAGGGGCAACAGATGTATGTCCTTTAATACCTTTAAAAGGGATCAGTATGGAGGAAACAGTTGAGTATGCACATAAACTGGCGAAGAGGGCAGGTGAGGAACTTAATATACCTGTTTATTGCTATGAGTATGCTGCTTTTTCAGGGGAGAGACGTAATTTGGAAAATATCAGGGCCGGAGAATATGAAGGTTTGCGAAATAAAATGTCCTCTCCCGGCGGAAAACCTGACTTTGGGCCAAACGAGTGGTCTGACAGGGTGGAAAAAACCGGAGCAGTTATAATCGGAGCCCGTAATTATCTGATAGCCTTTAACATAAATCTGAATACAGATTCGGTTAAAATTGCTAAAGATATTGCTGCTGACATACGCGAGTCGGGGAGGATAAATTATCTATCCGGGAAATCAGATAGTAGTGAATTAAAAGAAACAGAAAGGGCATTTGTAAGGATTCCCGGAACACTTAAAAAAGTTAAAGCGCTCGGATGGTATATAAAAGAGTTCGGTTGCACTCAAATTTCAATGAATATTACAGATATGAATGTGACACCTGTACATTTAGCTTTTGAAGAGGTTGTCAGACAAGCTGAAAAACGGGGAGTAAGGGTCACTGGATCAGAACTTGTAGGGCTGATTCCGCTTAAAGCAATGCTCGATGCCGGAAGATATTTCAGGAATAAAATGAATCTGAAGGAGTCCAATAACGAAGATCAGATAATTAAAAACGCTTTAAAATACCTTGGGCTTGACACTCTACATCCATTTAACCCTTTTGATAAAATCATTGAATATAAAATTCAAACTGATTGATTCTGTACGATTTATATACTATTATTGCCGGCTTTTATACAGATAAATTTTTAACTGTTGCATCTGATTTTAGTTCATCTTAAAAATCCACCTTTTTAACGGTGGTAATGTAATAAAAGCTTTGCTGTTGGCGAGGATTTGTAATCCGTGCCATTGCTGCCATTGCTGAATAATGATATGGTCCGGATTACAAATCCGAACCAGCGGGGGATGCTCGTTTCATATAATTAAAATCTATTGTTTTCAAATGTATCATATAGGCTGTCCTGATATTAAGCGGGATGCTTATTTCATTTTACTTTTTTCCCGAAAATAATTTTTGACCCGTTCTTATCTTTAGTTGTCAGACAATAAAATATATTCATTTCAAATTCTTCATTATCATAATGATAAGTACATCTTTTTCTGGAATATGATATCGGTGCTCCTATTATCTTTAATTCATTAATGTGATTGTACAGATGACTTTCACAAATTCCCAGCATTTGGGCAAATTCCCGGGGTGTACCGGTATTTTCATTGTTGATCAGATTAATTAGTTTATCCAGTCTTTCTAACATATTAAATAATTTCATTTTAAGATATTTTAAGTTGGTTTGGGGTATAACATTAATTTTCTTTAAATATGACTACACGTATTACATGGCGCCTTAACCATTCACGTGATTGATAATGACATAATTGCATTTTGGGTGTGCTTTAAGGGTATAATAAGTCTTTTATTATTAATTATAAATATATATTAACTCAGTCTAATAACATTAGATTATTTGATTTTTTTCTTTCTGTTAAAAACAGTTACTTCAAATATCATATTAGTCTATCTTTACAGAAAAAATAGTTTATGGTACGTTTTTTTGAAAATTATCCTTTGAAATCGCATAATACCTTTGGCATAGAATCATTTGCCCGTTATTTTTTTGAATTTACTGAACCTGAAGACTTGCCCCACTTTTTTCAAACAAAAAAATATCATGAAGATTTACCTGTTTTGATTTTAGGAGGTGGGAGCAATATACTGTTTATGAAAAATTTTGAAGGTCTTATTATTCATCCTAAGATACCGGGAATAAGAATAGTAAATGAAGACAGGCAGTATGTATGGATTGAGAGTGGAGCGGGCGAGGTCTGGGACGAGTTTGTTATGTATTGTGTTAATAACGGATTTGGAGGATTGGAAAATTTATCATTGATACCCGGGAATGTAGGCGCTGCACCTGTTCAAAACATCGGTGCATATGGTCAGGAAGCCGGAAATGTAATATACCTTGTCAGGGGATATGACACAGAATCACGAAGTATGAGGGAATTTTCCCCGGATGAATGTGGATTTGCTTATCGCGACAGTGTGTTTAAGAGACAGTTAAAGAATAAATTTGTAATTACTTCAGTAGTTTTTAAGCTTGATAAGTTTCCTCAATACAACCTCAGTTACGGGAAGGTAGAAGAGCAGGTTAAATCCATTGGGGAGATAAACTTAAAAAATATTAGAGATGCGATCATAGATATCCGCTCATCCAAATTACCTGATGTAAATGAATTAGGTAATGCCGGAAGTTTCTTCAAGAATCCTGTTGTAGAGATTGAGATTGCCACAAAGATTAAATCGTTATATCCCTCTCTTCCTGTTTATCCTGCCGGAGAGGGATTTGCAAAATTGGCCGCAGGGTGGCTTATTGACCAGGCCGGCTGGAAGGGACGCCGTGTTGGTAATGCAGGAGTGTATGATAAGCAAGCCCTGGTGCTTGTAAATTACGGAAATGCCACGGGTGATGAAATATATAATTTATCGGCAGAAATAATCATGTCTGTCTTTGATAAATTTGGAGTAAGGCTTGAGTGCGAAGTAAATTGCATCTGATCATTTCCATATTTTTGCGCTGTCAAGGGCAGTCCTGTATTTGGCAGCATTACGGTTATGCTCAGCCAGTGACGAGGCAAAATTATGATATCCTGAAAAATCCTCACGGGCACACATATAAAGAAAATTGTGATCTTCAAAATTTAACACTGCTTCAATAGCTTCAATATCAGGAAAATTTATAGGTCCCGGAGGTAATCCCGGGTATTTGTAAGTGTTATAAGGTGAATCAATCTCCAGGTGTGAATTAAGGATTCTGTTAATAGTAATATCCCCTGTTGCAAATTTAACTGTTGGGTCAGCTTGCAGGGGAATGCCCCGTTCAAGTCTGTTAAGATAAACGCCTGCAACACGGGAGAGTTCATCTGGTTTATTTGTTTCTTCCCGCACAATTGACGCCAGGGTTGATATTTCAACTGGTGATAAACCCAGCTTTGAAGCCTTCGTCTTGCGTTCTTCATTCCAAAAATCGTCATATTCACGTTTCATGCGGTTAACGAATTCTTCAGCAGTTGTAGTCCAGTAAAATTCATAGGTGTTAGGAATGAACATTGCATTAAATGTTTCAGGAGTAAATCCAAGCTGAGATATTTTCTCTTCATTTGAGAAAAGGTTCAGTATTGAAATAGAATCAGCCTCGATATAATGGCTAACTTTCCCCGCAAGGTCTTCTTTTACACGTACATTATTAAATGTAACATCCAGTGGCTCCTGTATCCCGCCACGTAAAATGTTTACTATATGGTTCGTGTTCATTCCGGGACACAAGAGATAACGGCCCGGTTTAATATTATCAGGATAATCCTTCTTTTTTGATACCCAAACAAAAGCTTTATAGTTGATTAAAACATCATTTGCCCGTAAAGTATCCAAAACCTGGTTAAATGTTGTACCCTCACGCAAAATTATTGCATGTTGCGATTTTACATTCTCATCGAAAATATAACGGTAAAGTCTGTAGCTATATGCCCCTGTGATAACGAAAGCAATAAAAAAGAAAAAAATTATATACTTACCTACGCGGGGGAAGGTCATTAATTTGTTTTTATTGTCAATACTCATATATTATAATTACCATGTAATTTATTAAATGGGCGACAAAGATAATATAAATATTTGTTATGAAATTTTTATTGTAATTTATGCAATTACAGCCACTTATTCCTCATGTAAGATGTCAGTTGGCAGAGTTGGTTTTGTAACTTCTTTCCATTATTTAAATGAACTTTGGGAACTATATAATGCTCTTGCCTTTTTATAACCGGAAATTACTTAAATTCGCCGTTAAAATGAAAAAACCACAGCCATGCAAATTGTAAATGTAAGTGAAAATATTTATTTTTTAGTCTATAACGACAGAAGAACACATTTATTTGAAAATATATGGCCTGTTCCCAGAGGTATTTCATACAATTCTTATTTGATTGTTGATGAAAAGATAGCCCTGATTGACACTGTCGAAAAATCTTTTATTACTGAATATACTGACAGTATTTCTGATATTATTGGCGACAGGAAAGTAGACTATCTGGTAATTAATCACATGGAGCCAGATCACTCCGGAGCTTTAAGAAGTGTGATCCAAAAATATCCTGACATTACTCTTGTTGGTAATAGTAAGACATTTGCATTTGTTGAGAATCTCTATCTGCAACATGGCAAGAAATTAATTGTAGGTGATGGAAACACTCTTGAACTGGGAAAGCACAGGCTTCAGTTTCAAACTATACCCATGGTGCATTGGCCTGAGACAATGGTTACATTTGAAGAGACAGAAAAAATCCTTTTTTCAGGTGACGCATTTGGCGGTTACGGAGCTCTTGACGGAGGTGTTTTTGATGATGAGATTGATGTTGAATTCATCAAACCGGAGATGATGCGTTATTTTACCAACATTGTAGGTAAGTATTGTGCACACACACAAAGGGCAATTAAAAAATTGTCACCACTTGCCATTTCAGTAATTGCACCTACTCACGGGCCTGTTTGGAGGACTGATCCGGTCAGGGTGGTAAATTGGTATGACAAATGGAGTTCCTATGATCCTGACCCGGGTGTGGTAATAGCTTATGGTTCCATGTACGGACATACTGAGGCTATGGCAGAAGTAATTGCAAGGAGGCTTGCCGAAAGGGGTATAAAGGATATACGGATTTACGATGTATCGAAAACGCATATCTCCTATATTATTAATGACATATTTAAATACAGAGGTTTCATTGCCGGAAGTCCTGCCTACAATAACTCACTCTTTCCGAATATGGAGAGTTTGATTGCTTCAATTGAACATTATTCCTTAAAGAATCATTTGCTGGGTATATTTGGAAATTATTCCTGGAATGGGGGCGGGGTGAAAAATTTGAAACTCTTTGCCGAAAGAATAAAATGGGAACTGGTTTATGAACCGGTTGAGGAGAAAGGATCCTTAAAAGCAGATACCCGGGAACAATTGCTCAACCTTGCAAACGCCATGGCTGATAAATTGCTGGCATAAGAAAATCAATATTAAGGAAATAGTACTTTTCATTTTACTACCTGCGGGTAAAAACAGGATTAAGAGGATCAGATAACCGCGGATTAAAATGATATCCCTCCTCCTCGAAAGCCAAAAGGTCTTCCGGATTTTCAATATTGTTTTCTATTATAAACCTGGTCATGAGTCCCCTGGCTTTTTTAGTAAAAAAGGAAATTATTTTATAATTGCCGTTTTTGAAATCTTTGAATGACGGGGTAACTGTTTCAGCCTTTATCCTTTTTATGTCTATACTTTTGAAATATTCATCAGAAGCCAGGTTCACCAATATTTTGGTTCCGGATTCATCAATTGATTTACGTATATTTTCGGTGATTTTTTCTTTCCAGTATTCATAAAGGTTTTTAGCCGCACCCAGTCCTGTCTTTGTTCCCATCTCGAGCCTGTATGGCTGGATGAGGTCAAGAGGTTTTAATACTCCATATAATCCTGAAAGGATCCGAAGTTTTTTTTGGGCCGGCATTAAATTATCTTCAGATAAAGCAGAAGCATTAAGTCCTTCATATACATCACCGTTAAAAGCAAGGACTGCCTGTTTGGCATTCTCAGGTGTAAAAGGAGTATGCCATGATTGAAACCTTTCAAAATTTAAGTTTGCTAATGTTAGAGAGATGCCCATTAGCTCGGATATATCTTTAGCTGAAAGTTTTTTTAATTTGGCTACAAGCTTTTCCGAATGAATTAACATTTCAGGAATTGTATAAAACGATATTTTTGGTTTTGTTTGAAAATCCAATGTTTTGGCCGGTGAGATGACTATAAGCATTTAAATATATTTTTATAACATTACAATCGCTAATTAATTTTGTTTTTTTATAGAATTAAGTGCTTCTTCTATTGCTTTTCGATCATTATCAGAAATACCTTCAGCCTTTAAGGTTTTTTGAAACAGGGCAGCCGCCTCCATATTTCTGCCTTCGTTAATATAGATATCTGCCAGCAGGCTCACTGCATTCAGATAATTGGGTTGTTTCTCCAACAGTTGCTTTAAAATATTTTCAGCCTGTACTTTTTGGTTATTTTGCAATTTATAAAAAGCCAATGTATATGTGTATTTAGGCTCTTCGGGCATAGCTTCGGCAGCGATCGTGGCAAATTTGACAGCTTCATCCATATTTTTTTGTGAATATATTACGCTAAGGTTATAAGCTGCCACAGCTTGTTTCGGGTTCGCTGCAAGTGCGGCATGCAATGCTTTTTCTGCTTCCTGCATCCTGCCTTGTTCTGCAAGCAGTAGTCCCAGGTTTAAATTTGCAGCTTCATTATCGGGGGCTATCTCCAATACTTTTTTCAGGTTTTCTTCTGCTTTAGCCTGATTCCCTGTGTATGAATATAATACACTACTATTAATTAGGGGCATAAGTGATTCGGGGTATAATCTGGCAGCTGTTTCGTATGAATTTAGCGCTTCTTTTGCCTCACCGCGGTTTTGGTGGAATATTCCTTTATTGTAGTGTGAACTCCAATCATCGGGACGTGCAATCAGTGATTTAATATATTCATCAGTTGCTTTTTCAACGAGGCTTTTTTCTCCGTCAGTAAAACTGGCAGTATTATAGCCGGCCAGAGAGGCCGCAGCAGAGATTCTCACAAGTTTAAAATCATCAGAGGTTGCTTGCACGAGAGATCTTTTAATGCCTTCGGAATTGCCTGAGGCCATTGTCGTTGCTGCGGCAGCTCTTACCAAGGGTGATGGATTATTATTTAAAGCCGCATTAATAGTTTCCCATTTTTTTTCATCCGGACAAGTAGCAAGTAACCTGACAAATGAAGTCACTACAATTTCATTGAATTTATTACCTTTAATTATATCCAGCATTTTATCCAATTGTTTCCAGTCGGCTTCCCTGGCCTCTTTTATTAATTGTGCCCAGTAAATTGTCTCTTCCTGGTACCTTGCGTCCTTTTTTGTTTTAACTATTCTATCTGCCCATTCAGGCGATTTATCAGTATGACAACTGTTGCATGCATTTGGAGAGCCGAATTTTATTGTTGCCTCAGGCATTGGGGGTCTGAAGGAATGGTCACTGCGTAAAAAACGTCCTACAAACTCTCTTTTGGGAGCATGACAGTTAACACATAAAGACCCCGGGGATCCGGCTTTATGCAAGGTATGCTCTTCAAGTGTTCCCACTTTGTCGGTATGACACATTGTGCAGGCCTCATTTGTGGTATCCTTAAACCTGTAGCGGCCGCTGGAGGTATGGCATGTTACACAATTGATATCGCTTGACTGCAAACAGGGATTCATCATCCAGCCGGTATGGGTATAGTTTTCTCCCAGGTCACGGCCGTCAGGGTAAAAATCGTGGTCTTCCAGTGTTGTCAGGTTGAAATTATCGAAGAAAGGATCGCCAGGTGTATAGCCTGAAGTGATCGGGGTGACTTTAGCATGACAGGGGGCACAGGAGGAATTGTGTTGTTCTGGTGTGAACGTGCTGGTTATAATAATTTTCAGGTCTTCGGGTACTTCTCCTTCCGGAGCTTCACGGCATACCCTTACGTGCTCCGAACTGGGCCCGTGGCAGGTTTCACAATTTATACCGGCCTCTTTCCAGGTTGTTTTGTAGGTTTCAGTAGTAAGGTCAAAGTTAGTACTCAACTGACTTACATGACAGTTATAGCATCCGGTATTGAACGTATACATACGGTCTTTCCATGGCAACGGTTCATCTTCCTGGTCATCAACAAAATGACGTACTGCAGACTGCGGGTAATTGAACCATGTCCGGCGATTCATATCATATGCCAGCGGAATAGTTTGTAACCTGCCTTTGTCCATCGGGACCAGAAATGTGAAAACATTTCTTCCTCCCAATGACCATTGCATATTATATTTTGTTATTGCGTTATCATCATCTTTTTCAAGCATAACCATTGCGGAATCCTCATAAACAATCTGATAGGTTTTTCCTTCAAGTGGCATGGGTTCACTGGCGGGTAAGTTGTATTCACGGATAAAATCTCTATTAATTGGTTGCATCGCTTTCCCATGTAATGAGGGCTCCCATAATTCATAAAACCGTTCATGGCATTCTTTGCAGCTTACAGAACCGGAAAAAGCTTCCGCGTCGGTAACTTTATTTTTTTGCTGACCACAGGAAACTATGAGCCAAACTAATATCAATCCTGTAATCCAGACATGTTTGCTTACTGCCATTATCGTATCTTTTATCTTACAAATATTAAGATAATTTTTTTAAAACGATATTTATTCCATCGAAATTCATTATTCAGGTTGCCGATAACGTCTTTTTCCAAAGATCATATTAAAAAAGGGCTATACTTAATTAATTAGGTGATAGCCCTTTTGAGAAATTGAATCTGTTCGTTATTTAATTAATTCAACGCTGCGTTTTATAAATTTGTCCAGGTCGGCACCTTTAAGCATGCCATTCGACAAAAGAGCAAGGTCGACAAGTTGTTTGGCATATTTATTCTTTTTCCCAAATTCTTTAAGGGTATCTCTTTTGGACTCTTCCAGCTTCGCCAGTTCGTCGTTCAATGCATCGAATTTATCTTTTTCCTCAAGGGTTTGATCTTCCTCTTTTTTAAGGTCTCTATCTTTCTTTATTTTATCAATCTCACCTTTTTTTGCAGTAATTTCAGCATCTGTAATTTCCAGTTTGCCACTAAGTTTTTTGTTCTTTGACTCAATTATTTTTTTAACAAGGGGATTGGCAATATTTACTACCAAAGTCAGATTATCGGGCATATCACCATAGAAACTCATTCCTCCCTGTACCTGGCTCATATCTTTCATTCGTCTCATAAATTCACTTCTGGTGATCACCATTGGTGCACCTGACTCTCCCAGATCCTGGAAGTCGACAATGAAGGTATGCTTATTGCTTTCGGGGCATACTGCCTGAAAAACAGGTGCTAATTCCTGTTTTTGTTCCCAGGTAAGTTCTGTTTTTTCCTTATCATCTTTTTTTATCAGATTTTCAACTACCTCGGAATCAACTCTGACAAATTTTTTTTCAGAATTCTTTTGCTCCAGGCGACTTATCAGATGAGGAGTTAATACATCATCAAGGAGTAGTATATCGTATCCTTTGTTTCTGGCATCTTCAACAAATGTATACTGTTCTTCCAGGTTTGTTGTGTATAGGTAAATTAAATTTTTGTCTTTATCAGTCTGCTCCTCCTTAATGAGTTTTTCGTACTCTTCAAATGTGAAATATTTATTTTCAGTGTTTTTAAAAAGGAAAAATTTTAGTGCCCTGTCGTAAAATTTTTCATCTGATAGCATACCATATTCTATAAAGATCTTAAGGTCATCCCACTTTTTCTCAAAATCTTCCCGGTCTGAAATAAATATCTCTTTAAGCCTGTCGGATACTTTTTTTGAGATATGGCTGCTTATCTTTTTAACATTGGGATCACCCTGCAGGTATGAACGGGAAACATTCAGCGGAATATCAGGTGAATCCAGCACGCCATGAAGAAGTGTGAGGAACTCGGGAACTATACCTTCAACCGAATCCGTGACAAATACCTGATTGCAAAATAGCTGAATCTTATTCTTTTGAACTTCAAAGTTGTTTTTGATTTTCGGAAAATATAAAATACCGGTAAGATTGAACGGATAATCAACGTTCAGATGTATATTGAAGAGCGGGTCGTCAGCCAGTGGATATAATTTTCTGTAGAAATTTTTATAGTCCTCATCTTTCAGGTCAGTTGGTTTTTTTGTCCAGATAGGCTCAGTGTCATTTATCTGCTTATCTTTATCAGTATCAACATATTTCCCTTCTTTCCACTCCTTTTCTTTGCCAAATATTATGGGTACAGGCAGAAACCTGCAATACTTTTCCAGGATTTCTGTAATTTTATTTTCATCAATAAATTCTTCCGAGTCCTTATTGAGATGCATTATTACATCGGTACCGACGGTTTCCTTGTCAATATCTTCAATTGAAAATTCAGGATTGCCTTCGCAACTCCATTTTACAGCTTTTGCGTTCTCCCGGTATGATCTGGTAATAATTTCCACCTTTTTGGAAACCATGAAGGAACTGTAAAATCCAAGCCCGAAATGACCTATTATTGCATTAGTTTCATTTTTGTATTTTTCCAGAAAGTCATTTGCACCCGAAAAGGCTATTTCATTAATGTACTTTTCAATTTCCTCTTCGGTCATTCCAATACCATTGTCTGATACAGTAATGGTTTTTGCTTTTTTATCGAGTTTGACCTCTACCTTTAAACCTGATATATCGCCCTTATACTCATTTTTTGATGCAAGTGTTCTTAATTTTTGTGTTGCATCGACAGCATTTGAAATGATTTCCCTTAAAAAAATATCATGGTCTGAATAAAGAAATTTTTTAATAATAGGGAACAGATTTTCACTGGTCACGCCAATTTTTCCTGTTTGCATATCGTTAATTTTTTTTATTATATTATAATTTTTGTGGTAATTATTCAAATCCTGTGCCAACAGATTTTAATGACGAAATGTCACGTTTGGGAGGTTGGTTGATTGTTTAATTGTTTGAATGTGAGAATATTAGAATGAGTGAATGAGAGAATGTGTGAATGTATGAATGAGAGAATGAGAGCAGCTTGTAGCTTGCAGCTTGTAGCTTGTAGCTTGTAGCTTGTAGCTTGCAGCTAATATTTACCGTTTGTGATGATGAGAATAATATGGAATAATTTGTAATTTTAGTGCTATGAATGATCTGGAAAAATACTTTAATAAATTCAGAAGGAACATAATTGGCATTGACCAGGAATATGATTCTCCTTACGGACGGAAGAGTATTGTTTATGGTGACTGGATTGCCAGCGGCAGGTTATACCGGCCCATAGAAGACAAGATTACCGGCACATTCGGGCCTTTTGTTGGCAACACACATTCTGAGACCAGTGAGACCGGCCTGCTGATGACACATGCCTATCACCTTTCACATGAGATTATCAAGAAGCATGTTAATGCCGGCCCGCAGGATATTATCATAACTGCAGGATTTGGTATGACAGCGGTAATCAATAAGTTTCAGCGTATCCTTGGATTGAAATACTGTGGTAAACTGCTTCATCATAAATGTCTTGAGCAACGCGACAAACCGGTGGTTTTTTTAACACATATGGAGCATCATTCCAATCAGACTTCGTGGTATGAGACTAATGCAGATGTTATTATTGTTGAGCCGGGAGAAGGTCTTACCGTTGATCCGGAGAATTTGCGCCGGGCACTTGACCGGTATAGGGGCCGTACTTTTAAGATTGGTTCATTTTCTGCATGTTCTAATGTTACCGGTGTAAGAACTCCTTATGCCAAACTGGCCAGATTAATGCATGAATACGGAGGAGTATGTTTTATTGACTTTGCAGCATCGGCTCCCTATGATGAAATAAATATGCACCCTGAAGATCCTATGGAAAAGTTGGATGCTGTTATGTT
>CAZJGI010000031.1:0-1098 GCA_964545315.1 uncultured Prolixibacteraceae bacterium | reverse complement strand
TTCTTCAGGAGTTCTTATTTTTGATGCCTCAATGTATAATAATGAAGTTCCTGATAATCCGGGAGGGGGAACGGTTGACTGGACCAATCCCTGGGGTACTTATAAATATGTTGATGATATTGAAGCGCGTGAAGATGGAGGCACGCCGGGATTCCTTCAGTCAGTTAAGGCTGCCCTGGCGATAAAATTGAAAGAACAGATGGGGATTAATAACATTCACAAACGTGAAGAAGAGTTGTTAAAACTGGCCTTTCAGGGGCTGGTTGAAATCCCAGGTCTTAAAATACTGGCTGATAATGTTCGGAAAAGATTGGGTATAATATCCTTCTATATTGATGGTATACATTATAACCTGGTGGTGCAGCTTCTGAATGATCTGTATGGGATTCAGACCAGGGGAGGATGTGTATGCGCAGGTACTTACGGGCATTATCTTCTGGAGGTAACATATGAGAAATCAATAGAGATTACTGATAAGATAAATCATGGAGACTTATCAGAAAAGCCCGGTTGGATCAGATGGTCATTACACCCTACCATGAAAAATGATGAAGTGCAACTTATGATCACTGCGCTGAAAGATATTGTCAGTAATATTGAAACCTACAGGAAAGACTATATTTATGATAACAGGAAAAATATATTCTGGCATAAAAATGACATGAATCCGGGCATAAAAATGGAAGAATGGTTTTCATTACCTTCATAAAGTAATTCCTAAAAACCATACGTTTCTGACTCAATGGTTCTAATCGTTCTTTATAGTTTTTTTTGTAGGTTCCATCTAAAGCCAGGCCTAATTTCTGAATGGTGGTTACAATAACTTTATCGGCGTAATCGGTCGATAACAAACGCCTTACCAATGTTTCGGTATTTGTGTTTTCTTCTACGCTGCCTTCCTTTTCAAGCACTTTTTTAACTCGATTCATTTCTATCAGCTCATTTCCAGCTAAAATACAAATTTATCTCAAGAAACAGGATATAATTAGTTGCTCTGATTGAGTTGGCAAAATTGCACTGTCCTGTAAAAAAGCTAAATCCTGTCCTATTTCAATTTTAATCGTTATAATATCAAGTTGTCACTTTCTTTTTAAACTT
>CAZJGI010000030.1:0-40595 GCA_964545315.1 uncultured Prolixibacteraceae bacterium | reverse complement strand
ATTTCATTCACAAAATCGAAGGCATTCACATTGTAACTGATCAATAATTCTCCCGGTCGTGAAATGGACGGATGTGCTTTTGCATTGTAAGTAAAAATATTTTTTTGCTGTGGTTCTTTACATTCCCATAAATCCATTTGAGCACCAAAGGGACCATAGGGTGTGGCTCCCACACGCATACCGATTGTAGTCCCCATACCGTTTTGAAGGTATACCAGTGCAAACCTTCCATCGGGTAGGGAACTCACACTCATTTCATTGGAAACATTTTCCGCAACTGGCACCGACTGATACATATCGGCATTCCAACTTTTACCGTCCCAAAAGCGCCACGTTTCAAAATTCTCAAAATCTTTGGGCAACACCCTGGAAACCAAAAGCTGCTTAGATTTTCCCTTTACACCATAAACATAAATATACCCATCGGGATGTGCTACACCTGCCGATTTTGTATTGACAAGAATTCCCGCTCCAAATGAGCCCTTTTCTTCTTTACGGGATGCATTAAATTGAAAAGGAGTTTCAACCTGCCGATGGTTTTTAAAAGGTGGCTCACTCCCCGGAGGAATTACAATCAGCACATTCGCCATTTCAGAAAAACTCCACTCCTCACCACAAAGATTTCGCATCTGATAGGCAAAAAGATAGGTTGCATTGTTGTGCTGAGTATTTACAAAACCATCACCGAGCCAGTAATAATCTCCTTTTTCGGCCGAAGGGGTGTCTGGAACAAATAGGGAGCAAGGGGTTCCTTTACCATCTGTGTTCCAGTAAAAACGGATACTGTCCTTCCGGGGTGAGTTTCCCCGGAGATAAGCTATGGTATTGTTCACTAACCTCCATCCGGGTTGCAAACTGTCGCTTTTAATTTCACCAATCATACTATCACTAAACACAAAAAGGATACTGTCAGAACCAAAGGCTTCGTAAACTCCATCTATCGGAATGGAAAAAATACCATCAGCGCCAAACCAGCCGGATATTTGATTAAACAACGCCGTCCATTCGGGTGCCTCTTCGACTGTAAAATCAATGTTGAAATTACCTATAGGGTGCCAATCATTATTTGCAATGGCAGCTATCTGTTCCAACGGAATGCGGATTCCCGGCGGACCTTTGTAGTCAGGATTGGAATGTCTATCGGAGCAGGGTTTCAGGTAAGGTGAATGTCCTTTATTACTATTGGTAATTAACATAGCATTTTGTACGTTGAAAACCTTTTGCAAACCTGAATAAAATAAAATGGATATTATTAAGGTCAAAAATAATTTCACTTTTAATTTTAATGATTTACCAATTTAATTGGAATACTTCCTGGTCACTAAGGCACTGTAATACGCTATTATTATAAATGCAACGGCAGGAACCCAAAATGCAAGATTAATACTGCCCGACTGGTCTGATACAATACCTTGTATTTGTGTGAGTACGGCAGCTCCGGCAATGGCCATGATCATACCTGCTCCTCCAATTTTAGTATCATCGCCAAGTCCTTTCATGCCTAATCCGTAAATTGTAGGAAACATTAATGACATACAGCCGGAAATGCCCATCAGGGCATAAATACCAATCCAACCCTTACCATAAATTGTAATCATAGTAAAAGCAAGAGCAAGCAGAGAAAGGAATGTTAATATATTTCTTGGTTTTATATACCTCATCAGTCCCGTACTGATAAACCTTCCAAGCACGAAAAGAATAAGCGAAATTATATAATAAGTAGCGCCTGCCTGTTCAGCAGTACGGGGTAAAAACGCCTTGATGCCGAAAAACTCAGTTAAATTGTAAAATCCGGCAGAAACAGGTTCAATTCCTCTTAGAGTAGATATTATCGATTCAGGATTTGCGTGTTCACCTAACTGGTTGACAATAAGCTCAAGGCCTAATTGCTGCATGGCATAACGAATGATAAAAGACCACACTGCTATTTGTGCACCAACATAAAAAAACTGAGCAACCACTCCCCACACATAATTCCTGTTTTTTATAAGCCGTCCGAAGGTTCCTTTAAAATCTAATCTTTTGTTTTCCTCCCTTGCATAAGGCATCCGTGTAAAAAAAATAGCTGCCAGAATAATTACCATCACCAACCCCAATCCCATATATGTAGTAGTAACGGCATTCAGCTCAGAACCCTGTATTTTAATAAGCTCTTCAACCGGAAGGGCTGCTCTTTCTTCAACACTCATAGTATTCAAATGTGATAAAACAAATACCTGACTAAGAACTACACCGGTAATTGCACCAAAAGGATTGAACGATTGTGCGAAATTAAGGCGCTGCGTACCCGTTTTTTCCGGTCCTATAGCATATACATACGAATTGGCCGATGTTTCCAAAATGGATAATCCGGCAAAAAGAATGACAAGTGCAAGCAGGAACATCATAAAACTGATGCTGATATTTAAACCTGCTATTATCATGGCAGGATAAAACATAAACGTCCCCAGGGCATACAATCCCAAACCAAGCATGACACCCGACTTATATGTATATTTTTTGATAAAAAGGGCAGCAGGTAAAGCAAATCCCCCATAACCAAACAGGTAACAGGCAACCTGAATCCATGCTGTTTTGGAATCAGTAAGGCTCATTATCCGTTTAAATGCTGCCAGCATCGTATCGGTCATGTTGTTAGGAATGGCCCAGGCAAAAAACAGAGAAGTAAGAAGGATAAAAGGCCAGACAATGCCTTTGGGTATTACTCGTTGTTTTTCCATATCACAATTTGGCTACTGAAACATTGGTTTAATTGAATAATTTAATATCAAAAATTCATTGACAAGTATGGTCAATTAACTTCAAGTTCCTGCCATGAAGGAAATTCAGGGAAAGCAGCATGAGGCTCAGCCTGGTACCAGAAGGTTACTGAAGAGATATCCGATTTTTGAGGCAGATATCTGCCGCCGTGGCGCCATCCAAGATCTAAAATTGTAATTTTTAAATCTTTTTCAAAACGTACGGGATCCATGATATGCCACCGATAAAGTCCAAAACGCTGCTGGGACCTGTAAGTGCCATCAGGGCGGATGACCTGATGAAGGCCTGCATACGGAGTACAAAACTCTGTATATTCCCCGCCACGGTCAAAATTATAAGAACCACAAAAATAGTCCTCCGTGCCGGTTCCACATATTGTAGGAAATTTACCGTCACCGTCAATAAAGAATTTAATTTCACCTTCACCCCACCAGCCATTATTATTTACTCCCCAAGCCATATAAACTCCGACAAAATGCCCTTTGCCCCTGATACCATCAACAATGGAATAATCCGATGTCGCATTAGGATTTGTCCTTCTAAACTGGGCATGAAAATATGCGGCATTATCAGGAACCTCTGTAAGGGTATAATCTATTTGGTAGTAAAGCCTCATCTCATCTTTATCATTTATGTTTTCCATGGTAATTTTACATTTTTTCCGAAACGGCATGGGCCAGTAACAGTTAAAAGCACTTCCCGGGTTTACACAGACAGTCTGCGAAACCAGTGGGGCATACTCACACCAACCCATTCCAAAAAAATCTCCCACAGGAACTTCTACTGAAGGAGTTGTCTCATCATCCCAATAAATACGTATGATGGAAAAACGCCAATTACCTGTGGGGGTCATCCAAATATGCTGTATTGCGCCAGGGCCTTCAATCTCAGCAAGGGTAAAAGTTTCTCCTGATTTTATACGAATGAAAGGATTTACTTTCCAGCCCTGTCCCAGGTCACGGGCAGCATTGGTAGCATTAGCAGTATTCAACAGTGCATCAGGATCGGGAATAGCCATGCCTCCTTTCCCTTTATCTCCTGTGAAATTCTCAGGACTAATTGAACGGGTTTTTGCATCAGACATCTGATAAAGATTACCCAAATTCATATTTAGACCATTAAACTCACGCTGGGGAAAAACCTGATTTGCAATTAAGAAAATACCTAACAGAAAAAAAATTCGTTTCATAGTTTTAATATTTAAAATTGATAGATTTGACACTTTCCGCTAACCACATGAAGCTCTTATTATTAACTCATGCTTGAGTTCAATATGTACATTATTTTTTGTCCCTTTTATTTGATCAATTAATATTTTAACAGCTTCTTTCAATTGTATCATCTTCATCAATCCATGGTCTCGCATAGCTTCCTTGTAGCCACGAATTCTTTCCTGCATGTGCACAAATTCAGATATATAGGCAATCATCCCTGTATTTTTATACCCCTTTCCAATAAAATAATTCACAGCAGAGTAAGTGGCATTATAGTTATCTAAAACGACATAATTTGCTGAAATCCCGGGTGTATACCGGTCAATTAAAACTAATGGCATTTCATCCTTAACCAGTGACTTAATATCTTCTTCATTACCCTCTGTTGGAGTAAGGATTAATCCGTCAACTTGTCTGTTCAGTAAAGTTTCAATAAGAGTTTTTGATTTAATTGAATTCTCATCAGAACTGCCAGAAATAACAGTATATCTCCAACCTCATTAGCAATGTCTTTAATTGACACTCTTTTCGCCATACTATCCTTGTTAATAGAGATAAATATACAAATTTAATAGTAAGCTTAAACGATTAAAGGATAATTTTTTTATGATCACCTTGTATTATTAATTAGTATATTTGAAATATCTAATAAAAAACATATATCATGGACAGACGCAATTTTGTAAAAAACACATTTATAAGCTCGGTGGCAGTTTCTGCTGTACCTGGTATAAATCTGACAGGCTCTCTAAGTCAGCCTGCCAGAGATTATAAGATTGGTATAATGTGGGGTACTATTGGCGCAGGAAAGACAGTTGCCGAAAAATTTCAATATTCAAAAGAGGCTGGTTTTAATGGTGTTCAGGTCAACAGCCACCTCAACAGGGATGAAGTATTGCAAGCAAGTCAGGATACGGGATTACCGGTTTCAAGTGTATGTGATTCAAAACACTGGGAATGGCTTTTATCGTCTCCTGATAAATCAGTCAGGGAAAAAGGCAGGGAAGCTCTTGAACTGGCTTTGGAAGATGCCAAAGCCTACGGAACTGATACGGTACTTCTTGTTCCCGGAAAGGTTGATGAATCGGTAAGTTACGATGACTGTTGGAAACGCACTACTGAGGAAATAAAAAAGGCAGTTCCACTGGCAGAGAAATTAAAAGTAAACATCGCTCTGGAAAATGTATGGAATAATTTCCTTTTGAGCCCTATAGAAGCAATCCATTATATGGACCAGTTTAAGAGCCGTTATGTTAAATTTTACTTCGATTGCGGAAATATTTTGGTATACGGGTGGCCTGAGCAATGGATAAGAATTCTTGGTAAGCGGATTGCCCGTATCCATATTAAAGAATTCGATATGGAAGCTGCTAACAGCAAGGGTAAAAGAGCAGGTTTTAATGTCGACCTTGGCGAAGGAAGTGTAAACTGGCCGGCCGTAATGAAAGCCCTGGATGAAATAGGCTATGACAGCTGGCTGACACTTGAACAACGCGGTGGCGGAAGCCCGGAAGGATTGAAAGACCTGGTTGAAAGGACAAAAAAAATCATTAATAGCTAAAATTATTCTTTAGGTCTATGTGTGGCCGGTTTGTGCAGGTAATAGATATTGAACTTTTTATTAAACGGTTCGGCGTTAAAGAACCAATTCAGATAACGCTGAAGGATAATTATAACGTTTCAGCCGGCGATATGGCTTATGTTATAACCAACGACAAGCCCGATGAACTTCAGGAGTTTAAATTCGGGCTTACTCCACATTGGGCTAAAAAACAAATGTACCTTATTAATGCAAGATCAGAAGGTGACAATAACACGGATGATGATCCATCTTATAAAGGAGAAATGGGAATCCTTAAAAAACCATCCTTCAGGACACCTATAAGATCAAAACGCTGCCTTGTAATTGCAAACGGATATTTCGAAGGGCCGCGCCAGGAGAGATTAAACAAACCATACTTCATTTCAAAAAAAAACCTGGAAATATTTTCTTTTGCAGGTATATGGGATACATGGATCAATAATGAAACCGGTGATGTGGTTAACTCCTTTTCAATAATTACAACTGTGTCTAACACTATTACCCAACAAATTGGACATCACAGGTCACCTGTTATTCTTGAACGGAAAGATGAAGCCAAATGGCTAAACGATAATATTCCTACGGAAGAGGTTCTAAAATTATTAAAACCTTATGAAGGAGATGAATTTAGTGCTGTTGCTGTGTCATTAAGGATCAAAGACCCTAAAAATAAAGGAAGGGAGCTTATAATACCTTTAGAGACAGGAGGAAATATTGAATTCGACTCTGAAATCAAAAAAGATCTCAGGCTGGAAGGAATGGGAAGAAACAAAAGAAAATAACAATTATAAAAGTTTTTTTTCAACAGTCCTTCTCTGTGAATTTTCGTCCTTCAAGATATGCCTGTATATTTAAACTGACTATCTTCTCTCCTTTTAACTTAAAGACATCTTCTATACCTTTAATAATGATTTCACTGTGAATATCTATAAAAGGTGAAGCAGCACCAAGCATGACCATATTTGAAGCTTTGGGGTTCCCGGTTTCTTTTGCTATCTGGTCCGCATTGATCCTGACAATATTAAATTTACCCGTAACCTCTTCAAACAATTTTTTCACATCAGGATAGTCAGCAATATTTTTGAACTCAACTGTATTAGTCACCAGGCTTCCCTTTCCTGACAAATATGGCAGATACCTGAGAGATTCCAATGGTTCAACTGACAAGATAAGATCAGCGCTTCCCATCGGTATCAGATCGGAATTGACAGGACGGTCAGAGATACGAAGATGCGAAACCACTGCTCCACCTCTCTGGCTCATACCATGGGTCTCTGCCTGCTTGAGATAATAATCCTCATTCAATGCAGCTGCTCCAAGGACTGCTGCAATAGAAAGAATTCCCTGTCCTCCAACTCCGGCTAATATAATATCTGTCTTCATCGATATTTTTACTTTTTATTTTTCAATTTTTTAATTCTTGCAGCACGCTGAACACATTCACGTTTCCCGATGATCACAGAAACGCCATTATAAGACATCTCTTCTCTTATTATACTTACTATCAGGTCATGATTTTTTTTCAAAGGAATAAATATCCTTATATGTTCAGGATCGACACCGATTCCCCTGCAAATATTCTCAATATGTCCTTCAGCTGCCGATTCCTGTCCTCCTGTCATTGCAACAGCGGCATTATCAACAATGATTATATTAACGTTACTCTTTTCATTTACGCAGTCGAGCAATCCTGTAATTCCGGAATGGGTGAATGTAGAATCGCCTATAACTGCAAACACAGGCAACAGCCCCGCATCTGCTGCCCCTTTAGCCATTGTTATTGATGCACCCATGTCTACACATGTATTAATAGAATTATAGGGAGGCAATGCGCCAAGTGTATAACATCCGATATCCGAAAACACCCTTCCTTCACCTACTTCCTGAATAATTTCATTAAGCGCCATATATGTATCAATATGCCCGCACCCGTGACATAATGAGGGCGAACGGTTTGGCAGACTGACAATCACTGACGGGGCAGCGTCTTTTTTCATACCCAATGAAACAGCAAGGTGATCAGGGGTAAGTTCTCCTTTTCTGGGCAGCGTGCCATCCAGCCGCCCGCTAACCGGTGTACCCTTACCAAAGAAACCCCTTAACATCTCTTCTGCAATCGGATAACCCTCTTCAACTACCAGTAACCTGTCACACTCAGCTTCAAGCCTATTAAGTATGCCAACAGGCAGGGGATAATGAGATATCTTGACTATCGGCCACGGACATACGCCATCAGGAAAATTTTCCAGTAAGTAGTTAATTCCAATTCCACAGCAAACTACACCAAGGCTCTTATCGCTCCCGTCAATGTAATAGTTATATTTTGACTCATCTGCCAGTTGTTGTATTAACTCCTGCTTATCCAACAGATTCTGATAATATTTCCTTCCAAATGCAGGAAGAAGCATAAACTGCATCAGGTTTTCAGGAAGTTGAAGCTGATTCTCTTCCAAAAGAGGTTTTTGCACGACACCCGAACGCGAATGGGCAAGGCGTGTAGGAATCCTCATCATTACCGGAAGTTTTAATTTTTCTGACATATCAAACGCCTCATATGTCATATCATAAGCTTCCTGCTGGTTACTTGGTTCAAAAACCGGTATCATCGCAAATTTCCCATAATACCTTGAGTCCTGTTCATTTTGAGATGAATGTTGGGAGGGATCATCTGCCACTGTAACAACCAGTCCACCATTAACTCCCGTAACTGCCGCATTCATAAATACATCAGCAGCAACGTTTAGCCCTACATGCTTCATACATACCATCGATCTCTTTCCTGCATATGACATGCCCAGAGCAGCTTCCATAGCTGTTTTTTCATTTGCAGACCAATCACGATGAATACCCCTTTTAATTGCTATGTTATTATTTTGAATATACTCTGTGATCTCTGTCGAAGGAGTACCCGGATAAGCATAAGCACCTGATATCCCCGCATCAACAGCTGCCTGGCCTATAGCCTCAACTCCTAATAATAATTTCCTGTGCATCGTATTTTTTATCTTTACAAATTGCAAAATAGCTTTATTTAAATTTTACCAAATGATTACCTTTCAGTTTATCACTGAGAATTAATTGTTTTTTAACAGGTCGAATATGTAACTCGTGAATAAAATCTGATTATTAATTCTAACTGTAAACTGTTAGTACCAACCTCCTGGCGGATGCAAAATTTCGGAATTCACAAAAATAAATACCCTGCCAGATACCCAGGTTCAAACGATGGTTTGTTATGGGAATGGTAATTTCAGAACCTATCACCGAAGATTTCAGATGTGCTGGCATATCATCACTTCCCTCCAGTGTATGAATATATACCGGATCATTCTCAGGTATCAGCTTATTCATAAATGATTCGAAATCGCTTCTCACATCGGGATCTGCATTTTCGTTAAGAGTAATGCCGGCAGATGTATGCTTGACAAGGATATGTAGTAATCCCGTCTCCGGCATCTGTGGAAGTTCTCTCAATATATATGAAGTCACCAGATGATATCCCCTCTTAAAGCGTGGTAGTATTAATTCCTTTTGTTGTATCATTAATTACAGAAATTCGTTTATTAATAATTGTTTTTCAATCATTTGATTATTCCCAATACCGAAACAGGTTTAAAGATATCAATGATAATAAATAATGTTTTTCATATCTACTTCAGAAAATCCTTAAATGCGTTATATGTTCCGCCGGTACGTTCCTTTTCCTGCAGGTCAATTTGTTTTTTCTTCCAATCCTCTGCAAGCAACCGTAATATTTTGTCGGCATGGGCATAAAACATTTTATAAGACAAACAAAACCTGGGTTTTCTATTATCGCCGGGATCCTTTATTCTGTCTTTGGTACATCCTCCGTAACATTTTGTCAACCAAGGGCATTTTCTGCACTCACCGGGCATTACAGCTTTTGCTGCACCGAAAGCCAGCTGCCTTTTAGAATTAAGCATATCTGTTAACCGGTTATTCATAACATTCCCCAGTTTCCATTTCGGTTCTACAAAAAAGTCGCAGCTGTAAACATTACCGTTATGTTCTATTGCAACATAGGGTCCACACTCTCTCATCAAAGTACATTCAGGAGGTTCCATTCCCACATAGGTGTAAAATACAGAATCGAAATGTCTCACATGTGTGGTCGGTTCGCCGTTCCTAAAATCAGCGAGCCACAGATCAAAAACCTGACAAAGATACTCACCGTACTTTTCTGCTGTAACTGAAAAAGGAGCAGCTCTTGAGGAATCATTTTTATCTGTTTCAACAATAGGTATAAACTGCATCCATGTAAATCCCAGCGACTTAAAATAGTTATATGTTTCTACGGGAAACTGTACTGAATAATCGGTCAGAGTAGCCAGCACATTAGTTGCAACACCATTCTGTAAAAGCATCAAACCATTGTTTTCAACTTTTTTATGGGTTCCTTTACCCGTAATATCACTTCTGTAATGATCGTGTATATGTTCAGGCCCGTCGAGCGACAGCCCAACAAGCCAGTCATACTTCTGTAAAAATGCTCCCCAGTCTTCGTTAATAAGTGTTCCGTTGGTTTGAAGGCCATTACCAACAACCTGTCCGTGGCCATACTTAATCTCAAGTTCAACTGCCCTCTTGTAAAAATCAAGCCCCATCAGCGTCGGCTCACCCCCCTGCCATGCAATGGACACAGAATCGCCTGACTGCTGCATGATCTGTCTTATTACCTCTTCCTGAATCTCATCACTCATCCTGTGTCTTTTAGTTTCAGGAAACAATCCTGCTTTTTCAAGATAAAAACAGTAAGTGCAATTCAGATTACAGTCAGGGCCGGCAGGTTTAATCAATACCGAAACCAAAGGACGAGTTTTTTTTGCCATGCGCTTAAATCTTTCTATTGTCTGCAAACTTATATAAATTATGAAATGAAATCAAAAACCTACTTTTCAACAATTTTAATTGTGGTGCGCCGGTTCATTCTTTTTCCCTCTTCTGTATTATTGTCTGCCACCGGCTTATCTTCCCCGAATCCGGCCCAGTCAAGCCGATTTTTTTCTATTCCGTAATTAATAAGGTAATCTGTAACGGATCTGGCCCTGTTTTTTGAAAGTTTAAGGTTATGTTCCGAATCTCCGGTATTATCAGTATGCCCCTGTATCTCAACCCGCAAAGAGGAATTAGTCTCAAGAAATCCGGCAAGCTTAACCAGCTCCGGCTCTGATTCAGGAAGAATTCTAAATGAATCAGTCTCAAAATATATATTATATAAATTCATTTCCGCCCCGATATCAACGGTTTTAAGCATGATATCCAATTCATAAGGATCATACACATGCTTTGTTTCACTCAAGTCAAAATTCTCAGAATAAAAAAGATAACCATCTTTAGATACAGAGAAAGCATAACTGTTACCTGCAGGAAGACAGAGCAGTGCTTGCCCGTCATCACCGGTCATTTGCGTTCGGGGGATGAAGCTTTCAGAAGTCAGGTTCGCAAGTCCGACAACTGCTTTAACCGGAAGCAGGGATTTTTGATCATAAACATTCACCCGGACATATGTTGCCGGATGGGGCCGCAACGATTCATCCATCATAAAGGAGTAAATATCTATGTCTGGGGGGGTAAAACGTTGTGAAGAAAAAAATGCAGTCATCCCGTCTGCACTTATGAACATCCCCTGCTCATCATTGAATGTATTTATCGGGTATCCCAGGTTTACAGGTTTTGAAAAGGTGGAATCGTCAACAATTGCTGACATAAAGATATCAAACCGCCCCATCCCGGTGTGGTAGTCAGATGCAAAATAGATATTTTTATTTCCTGCATGAATAAAAGGAGAGGTTTCGTCTCCTGGTGTATTTATACTGTCCCCCACATTCACCGGTTCTTTCCATATCAATTTACCATTTGCACCTATGCCCAGGCATTCGGCACGCCAAATATCTTTTCCGCCCATACCACCCGGGCGATTACTTGAGAAATAGAGAAAACGGCCATCTGAGGAAAGGCTTGGATGCGCCTCCCAGTTGTTAGTATTAACGGGTGTTCCGGTCGATTCAGGAGTAGTCCAGTTATCTCCTGAAAGAACAGAATAAAATATATCACAACTTCCTTCTCCGGAATGGCGGTTACAGGCTGTAAAAAACAAAACAGTTCCATCAGCCGAGAGGCATTGTGCCCCCTCATTGTCAGGTGTATTGATCTCTGTCATGGGCCGGGCAGGTCCCCAGGCATTATCCGTACTTTCTGAAAAATAAAAATCCTCCTGCGGTAACCTCCCTTGCTGTCTTATTAAACGGGTAAATACAAGCCGGGAATTATCAATGCTCAAACTCGGCCAATATTCATCATCGGAAGAATTAACCAGATCAGGTAACCTTTCAGGATCAAAATCCACACTGTCTTTCAAAGCATTTATCGCAAATTTACAATTCTTAATTTTTCTTTCCACTTCCTTGTTTCGATCATTGCTAATGTTCTTTTCAATATAGTTTTGATAATGAATTAAAGCATCTTCATAATACCCTTCAGACAACAAAGCATTTCCCAGTCTTAATGATATCAAAGAAATGTCACTCAAGGCAAAAGCTTTCTTTAAGGATTGTATCTCTTTTTCCGTATCTCCCATTTCATGGTATATATCTGATAATAGCAACCATGCATCCGTATATCCGGGATTTCTTTCAGCTATTTTATTACATAAATCAATAGCTGAATTATAAGATTTTCCTGAAAAATGCCGCCTTGCCTCTTCAAATAATCTGATGGTCCGCTGGTCATTTTGCGAATTTGCAGATATGCTCATTGCCAGTAACAGGGCAATAATTGCAACTGCCTTAAACCGTTTTAGAAAAAATAATATCATAATTTTAAAAAAATCATTTTTGATTCAATTTTTATAAAAATTATTCGTTAAAATCTTTGTAATATTTTTATTTATTTTTTTTATTTTGTCTTTATAAAACTCTAAAAATTTATTTTATTTTTTTTTGAATTATGCTATAAAATGAAACGGAAAGTAAACAAAAAAAATTACACTGAAGTGGACAACTTCGATCGTAAGCAAAAAAGAAATCCTGCCAAGAGAGACAAAAGCTCAAAAAAGAGGCTTTCCATTTATGATGAATTCGACGATGAAGATATTGATGATTATTCATACGGATATGACGAATTCGACGATGAAGATGAAGATTATTAAAAAAATACTATAGATTTAATCCACCACCTACATATTAGTTATAAAGAACCCGGGCATTATTTTTCACTGTAGCGGCAGTTTTAATCTGAAAAAAAAGCATCCACCCCGGGATAGTAATATTTTGTCCTGGCTATATTTTCAGGAAGGCAGAAATATTCTGCCTCTGCAGTTGTACATAAACAATCTTCTCCGTCGTAAAGGGCACAGTTGATGGTTGCAATATTTTTTTGCATTGATACCAAACCGGCTTTAATTGTTAATTCTCCTTTAGCCAGATAGACAGGTTTAGGATATGTAACATTTAATTTTGCTGTGACCCCCGCTGTTTTCAACTTAATAAAAACCAGCCAGGCAGCTGCTTCATCCAGCAGAGTAGCCTGTATTCCACCGTGAAGGATGCCTGTCCAGCCTTCAAACTCTTTTCTTGGTTTCCATTTGGCAATAATTTCATCCCCATCCTCCCAAAATTCTAAATGTAAACCTATCTTATTGGCAGGGGAACATCCAAAACAATTATAACCACCGGTATGTGCAACCGGTGCAAATGGATTGACAATTTTCCTCATGTTCTCTCACATTGAAAGCAGGCAGCTATAACGATTCCGCCATACAGTTAAAAATATATCAGTTATTTCCAAGGATCAATGGAAGTCCTTCCTTACCACTGCCAATAACCACAACCTTAGCGTTGGGCGATTCTGCAAGCCCAACTGTTGCGTCTATACCACGCTGCCTAAGAATATTCTCGGTCAGGCTGGCGCTTATGATAGTATTATACTTGGCAATACCCTCAGCCTCAATACGCTTGCGTTCTGCCTCGGATTCTTCCCTCTGAAGCCTGAATTCGTATGCAAGAGCTTCCTGTTCCTGCTTCAGCTTAGATTCTATTGCACCCTTAATCTGTTCAGGAAGATTGATGGACCGGATCAGCAGAGCACGCATATCAATAAAATTTTTACCAAGTACGTTCCTTGTTTCCTCTTTTATACTGCTTTCAACTTCAGCTCTCTTCGTAGAATAAATCTCCTCTGCAGTATAACGTCCGGCAACCTGCCTTACGGTTGAGCGTACTTCCGGCACTACCAAAACATTAATATAATTTACCCCAAACTGCTGATGCAGATGTCCCATTTCATTGTGAACAGGATTGAACCTGACTGTTATATCAGTATTGATAGACAATCCGTTCTTGTCAAGAACATCCATTGTCTCTTCCCTTTGTTGTTCCCTCACATCATAAATATAAATCCGGTTCCACGGAGCAATAATATGAAAACCTTCTCCATAAATATTTTCAGTATCAAGGCCTGAAGTATAAGGACGGAAAATTACGCCCCGCTCTCCTGCTTCAATAATAAAAAACATACGGCCTCCAAACAGCAATATGATAACAATAATTGCTACAATTACAATAATGTAAGATGTTTTAAAATTAAATTTCATGGTGACTAATTTTAATAAATTAGTGCAAATGTAAGAAGATTAACGGGTTCATTGATCAAATCATAATCTTTTTTAATTGATAAAACCAACACCATTGTCTGTTTAATTTCGTAATATTATATTTGAATAATTATTCTCAGAAAATGAAACGACTTATATCGCTATTACTTATATTTTTAATAACCTTAAGTCTGGCAGGCCAGGATTTCTTCAGGGAAGAGTTTAATAAAAACAAAACATACATACTTCTTGCCAACCCTACTGAGGGAAATCTTAATACTATAAATTATCTGGTAAAAAATAAACTGTTAAAAGTAAAGGCATCAAAGGTAAAATTTGTGGGTATTTACCACGAAGATCAAAATTACAATTTTAACAGATCAAAAAATTTCATCAGGCAAAATAAGCTAAGCAACTTCTACCTCCATGAAGTAAAAGGTAAACTAAACACAGACAGCCTTTTTTCCGAAAACAACTTAAGTGCCAGCCTAAAGGAACTTTTCAACAATTCAGCGGGAACAATTTTTTTTGGAGGCCCTGACATACCTCCCAAAATATATAATCAGAAAAATATACATTCAAAAGTTACCGATCCCAACAGGCATTACTTTGAACTAACGTTTCTTTTTCATTTAATAGGAGGGTATCAGAATGAATCATTGATTCCATATCTTGATGAAAATCCCGACTATTTTATTACAGGCTTTTGCCTTGGTTTGCAAACTATGAATGTAGCTGCAGGGGGTACGTTGATACAGGATATACCCTCTGAATTATTTGGCGCTGAATCTGCTGATGCTATTGTTAAAGCAGGCAGAAATAACCTTCACCGTAATTACTGGCAGGAATTATATAAAGACACTCTCTTAACCGTGGCAAACCTGCATCCTGTGCAATTTAAAAACCATCCTTTTTTTAACGAAAAAGTAAATATAAAAAAAGGTATTACACCATTGGTTTACAGTAGTCATCACCAGGCAATTAGAAAATTAGGTAAAGATATGGAAATAACTGCTTTATCTAATGATGAAAAAATCATTGAAGCAGTCGCCCACAGGATTTACCCACACGTATTTTCAGTTCAGTTCCATCCCGAAGTACCTGCTTTATTTTACAATGCAGGTAAAGTAAAATTTCATCCTGATGATTTGCCCCTGTCAATAAATGAATTTCTGGGCAAAGAAAGCCTGGACTTTCATAAGCAGCTTTGGAAATATATTTCAAGAACATTAAAAAAAGCTGTCAGGGCACACAGGTCAGATTATAATATCAATTAAAACCTGATATCCATTTCATTATTTATGAATAATATATTTGCAGAACACAATACACTCAGATCATTATTATTTCAGGTGCTTTCAATACACAGCTGTTGATAACTTATGCACTCAACGCACTAAAAGAGGATTATCCATTCTGAAATAATAGTTATTTTAGCATCTTATAATAATTAAAATGAATTATCGTTTTTAAATCAAAGAAAATTTGAAGACAACTATGTTAATACTTTTATCTATGCAGGCAGGTCTGGCTACAGAGCTTGACACCCTGGCCACAGAACCTGAAGGAATATCAACTAAGTTTATCGATCTGGCTTTTAAAGGCGGATGGATTATGATCCCCATTATTTTATTATCTGTCATTGCTGTTTATATCTTTTTTGACAGGTTTTTTGCCATAAAAAAGGCAGGGCAATTTGATACTGCCTTTATGGATAAGATCAAACTTTACATTACTAATGGCAAGATCGATGAAGCCTTGATGATCTGCCGAAACAATCCCAATCCTGCCTCGCGGATGCTTGAAAAGGGAATAAGCAGGATAGGCAGGCCTCTGGCAGATGTCAGTGCGGCAATTGAAAATGTAGGAAACCTTGAAGTATCAAAACTTGAAAAAAGTCTCCCTGTCCTTGCCTCTGTAGCGGGCGGTGCACCGATGCTTGGATTTTTGGGCACTGTAATGGGTATGATCCAGGCATTTTATGACATGTCAAATGCCGGCAATAATATTGATGTTACATTGTTGTCAACTGGTATCTACCAGGCTATGGTAACTACAGTTGCAGGACTGATTGTTGGCATAATAGCCTACTTTGCCTATAATATTCTTGTATCAAATGTTGAAAAAGTTGTGTTCAAAATGGAGGCCACAACTACTGAATTTATGGATTTACTTAATGAACCTGCATAATATACTTTATAATGGCACTAAAACGCAGAAATAAAATTAATGCAGCCTTTAGTATGTCATCAATGACAGATATAGTGTTTTTGTTACTTATATTTTTTATGGTTACATCAACACTTGTAGCTCCAAATGCTTTAAAACTACTGCTCCCCCAGAGTAACAACCAGACTGCGGCAAAGCCTATAACGACAATATCCATTACGAGAGATATTAAGTATTATATAAATGATAACGGAAGGCTCATAAGGGTTGAATTCAGGGAAATTGAGCCTTTCTTACAAAACCGCTACGGCATAGGTAATGATGATATATATATTTCATTACATGCTGAAAGATCAGTGCCTTGGGAAGAGATAGTTAAAATTATGAATATAGCGAGAAAAAACAGGTATAAAATGATTGCGGCAACAGCACCGGAGAGTTAAATGAGTTTTTTTGAAGAACATAAAAAAGGTATTGCCGGGACAGTAATTTTCCATGTTATTGTTCTCCTGATGATGATTTTTCTGGGTTTTTTCACTCCCCTTCCACTACCCGGAGAAGAAGGTATTTTGGTTAATTTCGGCACAAGCGATCAGGGCCTGGGAGATATTGAACCCGGATCTGACCGAAGGACCCCGGAACCAGCACCGCCTGTGCAACAAAGAGAAGAAGTTGTACCACCTCCTCCGCCGCCAAGAGCCATTACCCCTCCTGCAAGCAGGCCGCAACAGGCAAAGGAAGCTGCTATGACCCAGGACTATGAAGAAACAGCAGCTATCGATGCGGCTGAACAAAAAAGAAAAGAAGAAGAAAGACAAAAGCAACTGGCAGCAGATAAGCGAAGGCAGCAGGAGTTGGAGCAACAGCGACAAGCTGAACTTGAAAGAGAAAGAAGAGAAACAGAAATAGAAAGACAGAGACAGGCAGAACTTGAAAGCCAAAGGCAGGCAGAACTTGAAAGGCAACAGCGTGCTGAAGCAGAAAGAAAAAGACAGGAGGAAGAACAACAAAAAATACGTGACATCAATGCAAGGGCGCAGGGGGCATTTGGTGGAAATACAAGTGGGCCCGGTGGCCAGGGAACAGGCACAAGCCAAAACCAGGGAGCAACATTTCCCGGAGGTAACCAGGGAGTTGTAACCGGAGACCCAAATGCAGGAACATACGGCCCCGGAGGAAGCGGATCAGGAAACCAGGGAACGGGAGTTTCCTACAGCCTCTCAGGAAGAACTGCAAAATCATTGCCTAAACCTGTCTACCCGGGTAACGACGAAGGTGTCGTTGTTGTAAAAGTAACTGTAGATAAATACGGAAATGTCACTGCAGCCGAACCGGGAGGTAAAGGTACAACTATTATGGACCAAAAATTTTGGAATGAAGCTAAGCAGGCTGCTCTAAAATCTAAATTCAACCTGGATGAAAACGCTCCTGCTTTTCAGCAGGGTACTATATCATACCGCTTTAAACTTGGTTAATAAGTCATAATACCTGTGTTAAAATGGCTTTCCTTACAAAACAAAAACTATTTAGCAAACAGTGGTTCATTGACTATGCACTGATATTGTTCGGGGCTTTTATCCTGGCCGGTGGTTTTGTATGGTTCGTTACACCTCATAAAATTGTCCCGGGTGGTGTATATGGAATAGCAATAGTAGTGCACTATACAACCAGAGGGATAATCCCCTTCTGGCCAGATGGTTTTCCTATAGGATTGTTCGGGCTTACTGTTAATATACCACTTACTATTGCCGGAATAAAAATACTCGGCCCACGATTTGGCATCAAGACAATAACCGGCCTCGTACTCACATCCGTTTTTATTGACCTTATTACATATTTCAGGCCGGGAGGAAATCCGCCACTTGTCGACGATGTCCTCCTGTCATGCCTGTTCGGGGGTATTCTTATTGGTGTGGGACTGGGATTTATATTTAAGGCAAGAGCTACCTCAGGAGGATCAGATATAATCGCAATGATCCTTGCTAAATATACCCATATCCAACTTGGAAAACTAATGATTTACGTTGATTCAGTTATCGTCCTTATTGGCCTGGCTGCATTTAAAGACTGGCATATACCATTATATTCATGGGTTGTGATCTATATAACCGGACGTGTGGTGGACATGATACTGGAAGGTGCAGGTTATAACAAAGCATTATTTATTATCTCAGAGAAACATTCGGAAATAAAAAGCAAAATCATTAACGACCTGGACCGAAGCGGTACTTACTTTGCCGGAGAAGGACTATTTACCGGCAAAGAACGAAAAATTATTTTTACTGTAGTTAGCCGAAGGGAAGTAGCCATTCTTCAGGAATACATTGGCAAAATTGACCCTGATGCATTTATAACTGTGATGGATACAAGCGAGATACTTGGCGAAGGATTTCAAAGTCTCAAAAAAAAGACAGAATCAGTATGAATTTTAATTGGAAGCCTTATGCGCTTATCAAAATGTAGGTTATTAATTCTATTTATCTGATTTATTAATGTTTTTTATTTATCATATTTTGTAAATTTGATCGGTTTACAAAAATTTGAATTAAACAATGTTAAAAGCTATTCTGTCAATTTGTAGCATATGTCTGTTATTTGCTAATGCAAAATCGCAGTCGGTAGGCCTGGTTTTAAGCGGAGGCGGGGCTAAAGGAATGGCACACATTGAGGTTATCAGGGTATTGGAAGAGCATAACATTCCAATTGATTATATAGCAGGAACATCAATTGGAGCTATTGTGGGCGGTCTTTATGCAGCCGGCTATTCAACTGATGAGATGGAAGAGCTTTTTCGCTCCGATGAATTTTATTTTTGGTCTACAGGAAAAATCCAAAAAGAATACCGTTACTATTTTACCCGTCCTGAACCTAACCCTTCATGGTTGGAGCTAAGGATTGAGAAACAGGAAGATAAATTGAAATTACTACCCCCTACAAATATTATCCCTGAGGAGCAGATGAATTTTGCTTTTATGGAACTGACGGCTCCAACTACTGCCATTTGTCAAAATAACTTCGACAGTTTAATGGTGCCTTTCTTCTGTATAGCAACTGATATCCACAATAACCAACCTGTCATACTGAGAAAAGGTGACCTTGGAGATGCTATTAGGGCTTCAATGACAGTTCCTTTATACTTTAAACCTATTATGATTGACAACAAAGTACTTTTCGACGGTGGTATTGTCAATAACTTTCCCCACGATATAATGAAAGAGCTTTATAATCCTGATATCATAATTGGCCATAAGGTATCTGAAAGACAAAAAATACCGGATGCTGACAACGTGGTTGAACAGATCACCAATATGGTAATGCGCCCGACTGACTATAATATTCCTGAAGAACAGGGAATACTGATGGAAACAAAATTCCATAATGTTGGATTACTGGATTTTCAAAAATATGATCTGATCAGTTACTATGGGCGCGAAACTGCTCTAAAATTTATCGACAGCATAAAAGTGCGCGTGGAAAGAAGAGTTAGAAAGGAGGTTGTACATAAAAAACGTCAGGATTTTAATGCCAAAAAACCTGAAATGCTGTTCCAAAATATACAGGTTGAGGGAATTCAGGATCCAATGCAGCGCAGATTTATTATCCAGTCAATAAAACACAGGTATGATATCGTTTCCCTTAGTTCATTAAAACAGGATTATTTCAAGCTTATAGCAAATGAGCACTTGCAGTCAATACGGCCTATAGCACTTTTTAATAAAGAAACGGGCATGTTTGACCTCCACCTAAAAGTAAAACCGGAAAAAAAAGTCAGAATAAATATAGGTGGTAATATTTCTACAAAACCTATTAACCAGGGATTTGCAAGTTTCGATTATCGTTCTTATCAAAACCGTGCTTATACAATAAGTTCAAATATATATTTCGGCCGTTTTTACAGTAGCTTTAAAGCAGGGGCAAGAATAGATTTCCCATCTACCCTTCCATTCTACCTTGCAGGATATACTACGTTTAACAGATGGGATTTTTTCTCATCAAGCTCTGAACTCTTCTTTGAAGATGTCAGGCCTCCTTTTATTATTCAGGACGAAAATAATGTAAGGTTGGAAGCAGGTATTCCTTTGGGAAGACATTCCAAGCTATACTCTGATTTACTTTTTGTGAATTCTTCTGATGAATATTATCAAACAGAAATTTTTAAAAAAGAAGATGACCCTGATAATACAAGTTTTAATGCATTAGTCTCAGAAATTGCAGTTGAAAATAATTCGCTCAATTACAAACAATTTGCAACAGAAGGATCTTTTAACTCACTATCATTTAAATATATAACAGGAAGAGAAACTAATATTCCCGGAACTACCGCTTTAGATCCGAATGAAACAAAAAATAACCATAACTATTTTCTTGCCAAAGCCTCCACCCTCAGATATTGGCGATTGGGACCAAAATTCGCTTTCGGAACACAGGCAGAAATGGTTCTTAGTAATAAGGAACCTTTAAATAATTACAGGTCAACACTGCTGTCAGCTCCGGGTTACTATCCCACTCCTCACAGCAATTCTCTCTTTATTGAAAATTTTCACTCAAATAACTATTTAGCCGGTGGACTGAAGGCTATCTTTAATATGAATCGCCTGTTTAACCTGCGAGTTGAAGGTCATGCGTTTGTCCCTTTTAAAGAAGAGATACAAAATCCTGACCTGACAGTGGGGCGAAATCCTAACCTGATAGAAAATTATTACTTACAGGGAATGGCAGCATTAGTGCACCATTCTGCTTTGGGCCCGATAAGTATTGCACTTAACTACTATGAAAAACCAAATACTAATTTTTATCTGACACTAAATTTTGGATATATCCTTTTCAATAAAAGAGGATTATAATTCATTTATCTACTTTCGGCTATTTATTTCCCCGGCTATAAAATAAAGTGCATCAACTTGACCCGAACGTAACTGTTTTATATCTTTGAAGTATATATGATATAAGAACAAAAGGTTTGAAAAAATAATATTATGAATATTTAACAAAGTCATATTCAAATGAAGAAGCAAATTGGAGAAGTTCAGATAGAAGCAGTTCAGGGAGATATTGCTAATCAGCATGATATTGATGCCATTGTCAATGCAGCTAACGATATGTTGATGCCTGGAGGAGGAGTTGCAGGGGCAATTCACCGAGCTGCCGGACCTGCCCTGGCAGAAGAGTGCCGCCAATTCGCACCTATAAAACCAGGTGAAGCTGTTATTACAGGAGCTCACAGATTACCGAATAATTATGTAATTCATTGTCTTGGACCTGTTTATGGAATGGATAAGCCGGAAAACATTCTGCTTTCAGAATGCTACCGTAATTCCCTTCTTATCGCTGATCAAAATAATGTTAAGTCAGTTGCTTTTCCGGCCATCTCAACCGGGGCATTCGGATATCCTTTTGAAGCAGCTACGGATATAGCTTTGACATCTGTAATTGAAGTGATCCCTGAATTGAAAAATGTTAAACATATCCGTTTCGTGCTATTTGGTGATATTGATTTTGAAATTTATCTTGACAGACTCAGAAATCTTAAGGATTGAATATTTATTATCACTGCGATCCGACTTAAGTCGGATAATATTGATTAATTTATTAAAATTTACACCAATTTAAGTTGATATCCCGGTAAAACCGGGATATATTTTTTATTTTTAAAGCCTATGTTAGTTCCCCTGATCAAAATCGGGGCCAGCTATATGATTCCTTTGATAATCATTAATTTTAACCGTATGAAAAATTTCATATATCTTTTATTTCTGATATTCATTTTTGCAGCTTGTGAATATGAACCGGGAGGCGTTCATGAAGTAGATGTTGAACCTGTAACCGAAGCGCCTGACATAACTGTTAACCTCAATTTCTCGTCAGACACAATTTATATTCCTGTATCAGGATACACTACATTTAACTACTCTACACCCGATTCCAAAGTGAGATTTGCTCTTTTTAAACTAAATAATTCACAGCTGTCAAAAATCGAATCCACATCAGGTACATTTACCTTCAACTTTAATTCTACCCAATATCAAAAGGGAATTCCGTATCAGCTAACCTTGGAATTATTCAGGGGAACAGGTTCAGGAAGCCTGGCTGATAAACTTAATGCAGAAGGTTTCTTATATTCAAAATCATTCGTCCTGGTCTTTGAGGACGAAGCAGCTATGGCCCCGCAAATAATCAGGGTGATGCCGGAAAACGGAAGCCTCAAAGTAGAATGGGAAAAATTCAAAGGAGTCGGATTCCAGAGATATCACGTATTCAATTCCGTTTTTTATAAGATGGCCATAATTGAAGACCAAAACAAAACCTTTATGTATGATGAGTCTTATATAGGATATAACGGTGAATATTACATTGTAACGGAAACAGATAACAATACATTCACCAGCCGTCATTATTCTTATGAAGAGGGCCTGCCTGAAGCAGTTGCCAAAAAAATAGATGATTTGTCAATTGAGATCACATGGGGTAAAAGTAAATTTGAAAACAATATACATGGCTACAGAATTTTTGAATCATATAATTGGTTTAATTACTTTAACGAAGTAGCCTATATTCAAGACGGAGCTGCAACTAACTTTACATTTGAAGATGGCAGGTTTGCCGTCAAAACCAGATTTTATATACAACCAATACCTAAAATTGGTGAACATGCCTTAAACAGTTATGATGATTTAAGGTATATGGCCAGTTCAACCGGCGATGTCCTTATCGGTGATCCTATGCCTGTATTTCCATTCGCAGCTTTTATCAAACCCCTGGGAAACTTTTCCTACTTTACAGATATCTTCCAGGTATATAAATTCGACTGTGAAAAAAATATTATCTCAGATTCAATTCCCTCCCAGTACGTTTACCTGTCAGTTTCCCCCGATGGCAAAAGGATGCTAACATCAAAACCGGGACAAATTGAAATAGTTAATACTGCAAATATGCAGGTTGCAGAAGTAATTCCTGAATCAACATTCCCCGAAGAAGAGATGCCTGTACAATTCCTGCTCTCAAACAATGGGAAAGGTGTATTCTATAATGAAAAAGCTGACTACTATTATTATGACTACCTAAATAAAACAGTAGAGGCAAAATTCAGGGTTGACGGCGAGTCTAACCTGGGCGATAAAATGAAAATATCACCCGACGGACAATTTTTCTGTGTACGGCATATTAAAGGGATATATCCAAATTACCTTACTGAATTGTTTAAATTGGATGGTGGGGAAGCTGTAATGATATGGAGCGATAGTGAGACAGGCTTTTTTGATTTTGACCCCACAACGGGTGAACTGGTATATTATAAAAATGGAATCCTTACAAGAATGTCCCCTGATGATCTGACGATCCTTTCCGAAATATCAGTGAGTGAAAAATACTTTTATGATATTGACTGGAACAGACAAGAATATGTAACCCTCAGTGAAGAGAGAAACCTGATTTCAATTTATGATTTAAATACCACGGACCTCAAAAAAGAGGTAAAAACATATAAGTTTGGAGATAGTAGCAGCAGTTTTGAAAATCTGTTCCTGTCAAATAAAATCCTGTTTACAGAAGGGCTGAAGCTGAAATTAGTGTATTAACCAATCTGGTCGGTCGGTTGAAACCGACGGCAAAGGATAAGGTTCTGATAAAAGCAGGTAATTGGTTAAATGTATTATAAAAGCAGACAATTAGATCAATGACTTATAAAGGCAGGCAGTTAATTCGGGGCTTTATCCTTGCCATTCACTTTAGTGAACAGGTCATATTTTAGATAATTAATTAAAAAACAAATATTTAACTAAGTTATATTAACATGATAAGATTAAATACAATCCTCATTTTTTTAATTTTTGCATACACTTCATTTGCGCAATTAAGCATAGAGGCAGGATATGGAATAGGATCATATTCATTAAGTGACCTGAGAGATATGAACTCAGAAATATTAAAAAACCTTCCCGTACAGGGTAAAATAACTGACGATTTTCCAATGCAACCTTTCTACGGAATAGGCGTTTATTATCAGACAACTGATGTTGTATCACTTGGTATTACAGGATTTTACAATACAACAGGCTCCAGAATAAGTTATAAAGATTATTCAGGGGAGTTGAAGGTTGATAATATCCTTACTTCATGGTCACCAGGTATTGCTGCAAGATTTAAACTGCTGGATAAAAAAGTAAATCTCTACCAGGAAACACGGGTCTCGTATGCATTCTCCAAATTAAAAATGAATGAAAAAATTATCACTTATAATGATGAAATGACTTTTAAATCAAGCGCGCTGCAAATTGAACCTAAGTTTAAATTGACATACGAAATCAGCGATCTGGAAATTGGGCTGAATGCAGGATATGTACTGGATATTGGCGGTAAAAACAGATTAGTTGGCGACAAAAATTCTTTTCTTCAGTTTAATGATACCAAAGAACCCATTAAAACAAACCTGGGCGGAGTCAGGCTTTCAGTGTCGGTTGGCTACTTTTTTCTGTAACATCTTACCCAGTCAACCTGAAACCTGACCGGAAGCAATGACCTGGGAATATCATCAACTACAATGCTAAAAAGATTGATATGATACATAAAATCCAACTCCGGCTTTTCAAGCTTTAACACTTCAGTGTCGTTAATTTTCCATATTAAAGAACTGCCCTCTTTATGAAGGGTAAAAATATACCATTTACCCTTTTTGAGATTCGAAATATCAAGACCTTCCATAACAAGCTTGCCCTTACTTCCGGAATGTGAAATGCCGATCCTGTTCTTCAATCCCATTTCGAGAAGATGTATCCGCGGTGAGTTATGTTCACCCTGCAGAATAAATGAACTTACCACCTCCTTTACCGGTTGAAATTTTATCTTTGCTTCATAAATACCATCTTTTTGCCAAAAGCTTTTACCGGTAGAAGCCAGGCCTGACGTATAATTGAATTCTGAAGGAATAAAACCAACTGCAGCATTCCAAACCAAACCCTCAACTTTTTCCTTCCGCGTTTCTACAGTGAGTTTTCCTCCCCCTTTTATATTCTCACCATTTGTGCATAAATGAAGGTCTCCTGGCATTGCAAAGTTACGACCTGTCATCTTACCGGCCCATAAAGAAAGCGGAGACCACTTGTCATGATTAATATCTTCCTTGTTAAACTCATCTTCAAAACTAATCTCCCAATCTTTGAAAAAATCAAATTTGTCCGTCCCCTTGTATTCAAAATATTTGATCAGATGAGGACGCTTTTTCATTTCATGGTACTTTTGTTCCTGACCATATTCAACAGATTTTTCCCACTTCTTAGGATCATCAAGCCAGGTTTTACGCTTAATAAAATCTTCAGTAGAAGTCAAATCTTTAAGCTCAAAAAACCGTTTTAAGATATCAGCATCCTCAGTATCATAATAGTTTTTCAAAAGAGAAGATTTCCTGTATTTCAAAAAAAACTTTAAATCATCGCTGGCCGATAAATCTTTTAAACGTTTAAATTTCTTATAAGCCTCACTCTTTTCAAATTTCTTTTTATCCTTTAAGAATTTCACCCTCTGCCTGAAATCATCACTCTCAACAACAGATTTAAGCTCACGGAACCTTTTAAGGTCATAACTGTCCAGTGCCTCCCTGAACCTGCTCAGCTTTGAAGAACGTTCAAATTTAAAGTATGACTTAATATCCCGATCTGATTGAAGTCTCTTAAGCTCTTTAATTTTTTCCTTATCCTTATCAGGAAGATCACTTAATTCATTAAATTTTTTAAGTTTTTCTGAATTTGCTGTCGATTCATGCCGCCTGATGATTTCCGAATTATTTAACTCCAGAAACGTCTTTATTAAAGGAGATTTTTGCAGCTTCTTATATTCCTTCTCCTGCTCTTCCTCGTCAGATCCTTTATAAACCTGCCTGGCTAAATCATCTTTAGCACTGGTAAAACTACCATTCTCCATAAAATCAGTGAGCTCCCTGTACTCCCTCACTTTTTCTGATTTCTCAAGAGTTTCATACTTTTTTAAGTCTGAAGAATCCTTGACTTTAAAATACTTCTTAAGTTGAGAACTATTTTTCAATGTTTCATACTCCTTAAGAAGTGACTCTTCATCACTGCCCTTAAACCGCAAACTCTTTATCTCGGCCTTCTTGTTCTTAAAAACATCTGAAATAACCAGCTTCTCCAGTTCAAGAAATTCTTTTAATTCATCGGAATTTTCAACATCGGTGTACTGAACATAATCCTTTTTCAGTGAGTAACGGCTTGATTCTAATTTTTCAACAGGTTTGATCTTGCCAAAGAGTTGATACGAAAAAATTTTAAATGACATTGTCTGACGTTTAGTTTTACAACTCAAAAATAGGAAATTAAGACATAAAAATTATCAAATTTTTCATGTAATGAAAATCATTTTGCCCAAGTTGTTAACAAATTAAAAAAAACACTAAAATAACAAGGTGATAACTGTTAAAATGTTTTATTAAAAAATATTGTCTATTTTCCTTATTTTCAATAGTTTTAACCTCATTTAAAAATAGTTAACATGATAAAGGAGTCGGAACTTATTTTAAATAACGACGGATCAGTTTACCATTTACATCTGAAGCCTGAAGATATTGCCGAAACAATAATACTTGTTGGTGATCCTAAAAGGGTGAATACAGTTTCAGAATGTTTTGATTCCGTTGATTTTTCAATTAGTAACCGTGAGTTTAAAAGTATAACAGGTAGTTATAATAAAAAACAGATTACTGTTATTTCAACGGGTATTGGGACTGATAATATAGATATTGTAATAAATGAACTTGACGCACTTGTAAATACAGACCTGAAAAAAAGGGAGATAAAAAAAGAAAAAAGGGAATTAAAAATTATAAAAATAGGTACTTCAGGAAGCCTTCAGAAAGATTTGCCGTTAAATTCATGGCTGGTCAGTGAAAAATCATTAGGTATCGACGGGCTCTTAAATTTTTATGCAGACATCGACCGGCATTGTGACCTGTCTTTTCAGAAGGCATTTAAAGAATTTACCGGATGGATTGACAGCCTGCCTGATCCTTATGTCGTAGATGCCTCAGAAGAACTGATCTCAAAATTTTCAGAAACTGAATTTTACAGGGGAGTGACAATTGCTGCTCCCGGTTTTTATGGCCCTCAGGGACGAATTATCAGATTGACAATAGCAATGGAAAAAATGAATACCCTAATTGAGCAATTCAGATATAAAAATTTTAAGATAACCAATTTCGAAATGGAGAGTTCCGCCGTTTATGGACTTTCCCGCATGCTCGGACATAAAGCCTTAAATGTCAGCCTTATAATTGCAAACAGAGTAACCGGTGAGGCTAATAATAATTATTATCCTGAGATGAAAAAATTGATACAAAGAGTTCTTGATATCCTAACTGTATAAACTACAATGACAACTAAACAAAAAAAAATTAATGCTTTGATATCCTTACTTGATGACCCTGATTGCATAGTATATGAGACTGTTGAAAAAGAGCTTCTTAAAGAAAACCATAAGATTATTCCTGTTTTGGAAGATAAATGGGTAAACAGCTATGATGAAATATTCCAGGAACGAATTGAAAACCTGATCCGTAACATACATTTCAGGCAAACAAAAAAAATACTTAAATCCTGGATAAGGTCAAAAAACAATGATCTCCTGGAAGGTTTTATCTGTGTAGATAAGTTCCAGTATCCCGACCTTAACCCCCTGACAATTAAAAATAGAATAGAAACCATAAGAAAAGCTGTTTGGCTTGAACTGAACAACTCACTAACCTTATTGGAAAAGATTACCGTATTGAATCATTTTCTATTTCAAATAAACGGTTTTTCAGTTAATCATAACAATTTACACTCACCTCAAAATTGCTACTTAAATCAACTACTTGAAACAAAAAAAGGTAATCCGGTTTCAATTGGAATTTTATATACAATTTTGGCCCGTCAACTGGATTTGCCTGCCCACTTAACTGATTTTCCGAATAATCCTCTTGTGGCTCTTACAGACCGCGAACTCGCAAAAAAAGTGCATGGTAAAAATACATTGACAAGTGTGATCTTTTATGTCAATCCATCTAACAAAGGAGCAATAACCAACAGAAAAGAGATTGATTATCACCTTCGAAAATATAACAAAATTTATACTGAAGAGTACGCAGAACCGGTTGCTGACTCATTAGTGGTAAAGAGACTGCTTGAGTCATTGAAAATGGGATTTCATGAAGCCGGCCTTAATGAGAAGGAAGCCCAGGTGTCTGAAATGATAAATTTATTCAGCTGTTAAAATGTTTGGGGATTAATAGAAAAATTCCCGTTGTATGAATGCAACGGAAAAAAACCTGTAAAAGGTTTAATGTTCTATGCCAGGATATTTTTACAATACTGTACGCACTTAACAACCTCTTTTTGTGCATCTGAACCTTCAGGAATATTATATTCAAGTTCAATATCACAATAAATGGGCCATTTATTTTTTTGTATTAATTTCAGGGTATCAGCGATTGGAGTTTCCCCTTCGCCCCATGGTGTATTGGTATTTGCAGGTTGCGAATTTGGCCCGGTTTTATCTTTCAAATGGATACTGTAAATACGGTCATGAAGCTTTTCAACAATTTCATTAGGATGTTTTCCGGTAGCGCCAAAATAGTGCCCTGCGTCAAAATTCAGCATATTGTTAGGTGAATACTTCAAGAAATCTTCAAAGTTAAATCCCTGCTGTCCTGGTTGACCATGGTTATGGAAAACAGCATACATATTATGCTTTTCAGCGAACTTACCCAGCCTTTTACAATCCTCATGACCTATTTCATTGGTAATAGCCTTTGCGCCAATAACTTTAGCTGCAGTAAAAGCATAATCGACCTCTTCATCAGACCACCCGGAAGGTGCGAACTTGACTGTGTGAACCAGGATGCCTGCTTTTTTAAACTTCTTCCCTAATTTTTTATATACACCCATGGGAAGTGATAATCTCCATTTTCGCTGTTCTTCCCTGGCTTTATCAACAGCTTTTTGATATTCTTCCTGTTGTGATATTGTAAGATTAGCTCCTCTTGTTGGGCGGGGAGGCATCGCAGGAATACCTGCATACTCTTCTGCTACGTTTCCCATCAACTCAAGAGAGCTTATATTACCACTCAGACAATAGTTCAGGATATCATCAGCTGTAGAAGGCATACTGCGCCAACTATAAGTTATAGCGCCAATATGTACACCGCCAAATTTTGAATCAGGCCTGGAAGATACTGAAGTTGCTCCGGCAAAACCTGCAGGCACATATGTAAGTGCTAATGCTGCAGTTGCAGCAGTACCAATAAACTTTCGGCGTGAAATGCCGTTATTAGATTTTAAATTATCCATTTTTATATTTTCGGTTTAAATAGTCATAAAGTTAGCAGAATTTCCAATTACTTATAATTAAATTAAAAAAAAAGAACCTGAAAAAAATAACAGGTTCTTATATAGTAGTATGTTTTTGGTTTCTACTTATTATCCTCTCCGGAAGCCTCCTGCCCACTGCCTGTTTCTTCGTTGTTTACATCTTCTTCTGCTTGAATATCAGTCTGTTCTTTAGCAACAGTTTCAACTGCTTCAACATCAACATTCTCAGTTGTTCCAGGTTCTTCAACCACTGTTTTTTCAGATTTCTCTGAAGATTTCACAACTTCCTTCTTTTCTTCAGTCTTTTTACCGGCTTTTGTTTTTGCAGTGGTACTTTTAGCCTCAGCCAGAGTTTGTTTTTTTGCACTGCTTCCTCTTCTCGACCGTTTGCGTTTTGACTTTTCACCTTCTGTCCCGGCTGCCAGCATAGTTTCATTAAAATCGACCAGTTCGATAATACACATTTCGGCATTATCACCTACTCTGTTGCCTACCCTTAATATCCTTGTGTACCCACCTGGTCTGTCACCAATCTTTACAGCAACTTCCCTGAAAAGTTCAGATACAGCGTCTTTATTCTGAAGGTGTCTGAACACTACTCTGCGTGAATGAGTTGTATCTTCTTTTGCTTTGGTTATCAAAGGTTCAACATAAGTACGCAATGCTTTAGCTTTTGCTAATGTAGTAGTGATCCTTTTACTTTCAATAAGTGAACTGGCCATATTTGACAACATGGCTTTTCGGTGTGCACTGGTCCGGCCTAAATGATTAAATTTCTTATTATGTCTCATTACCTATTATTCCTTGTCAAGTTTATACTTACTAATATCCATTCCAAAACTCAGCCCCATATTATCAAGGAGGTCATCAAGTTCGGTAAGTGATTTTTTGCCAAAATTCCTGAATTTCAACAGGTCGTTTCTGTTATATGTCACAAGATCACCCAGGGTATCAACATCGGCAGCTTTCAGACAGTTCAATGCTCTGACGGAAAGGTCAAGATCAATTAATTTTGTTTTCAGCAACTGGCGCATATGAAGCACCTCTTCATCGAACTCTTCATTAGCAAATTTTTCATCTGAATCAAGAGTAATTTTCTCATCAGAAAACAGCATGAAGTGATATATCAGAATTTTTGCTGCTTCCTTCAATGCATCCTGGGGAAGAATTGAACCATCAGTCATGATCTCGATAATCAGTTTCTCGTAGTCAGTTTTTTGTTCTACACGATAATTTTCAACTGAATATTTTACTTTTTTGATCGGCGTGAATATTGAATCGACAGGAATAACCCCAAATTCAGCCTCAGCAGGTTTATTTTCTACTGCAGGCACATAACCACGTCCTTTATTAATGGTCAGTTCCATTTGTAATTTCACGTCAGGTTCCATTCGGCAAATCACCATTTCAGGGTTCAAAATCCTGAAACCTGTCATGAATTGATTGATATCGCCGGCCCTGAAAACTTCCTGTCCGGTAATGGTAACCATCACCTTCTCACTGTCAAAATCCTCGACTTCATTTTTAAGCCTGATCTGTTTCAGGTTAAGAATAATATCGGTTACATCTTCAATCACCCCTTTGATGGTGGAAAACTCATGGTCTACACCCTCAATTTTAATTGTTGTGATTGCGTAACCTTCCAGGGATGATAATAAAATACGGCGAAGTGCGTTACCTATGGTAATACCATAACCAGGTTCCAGCGGGCGAAACTCGAATTTCCCGAATTTATCTTCGGATTCGATCATTATAACTTTGTCGGGCTTCTGAAATGCTAATATTGCCATAATATCCTAAGTAAAATTTTATTTTGAATACAACTCAACAATAAGTTGTTCTTTAATATTTTCAGGAATCTCTTCACGTTCAGGACGGTTAAGGAATTTTCCGGCAACCATGTTATTGTCCCATTCCAGCCATCCATATTGTGAGCCCCTGCGCGAAAGCAAAGAGTTAGTAATTGCCTCCAGTGATTTTGATCTTTCTCTTACACCGACAATATCTCCGGGTTTAAGAAGATAAGAAGGAATATTTACCACTTTATCGTTTACTACAATATGTTTGTGAGTAACAAGCTGGCGTGCGGCATCACGAGTTCTTGCGATACCAAGCCTGAACACAACGTTATCGAGTCTTGACTCTAACAACTGAAGAAGTACTTCTCCTGTTACACCCTTTGAAGAATTAGCTTTTTCGAATAAATTACGAAATTGTTTTTCCAGAATTCCGTAAGTATATTTAGCTTTTTGTTTTTCATTTAACTGCAGCCCGTATTCAGATTTTTTTCTCCTTTTCGAGGATAACCCATGCATTCCGGGAGGATAATTTTTATGTTCGAATACTTTATCCGGGCCGAAAATAGGTTCGCCGAATTTACGCGCTATTTTAGATTTTGCTCCTCTGTATCTAGCCATTACCTTAACATTTATAAATTATACACGTCTTCTTTTAGGAGGTCTGCATCCATTATGGGGCAACGGAGTTACATCAACGATCTCAGTTACCTGCAGCCCAACCGTTGCAAGAGATCTGATTGCTGATTCACGGCCGTTTCCCGGCCCCTTTACAAATACTTTAACTTTCCGAAGTCCCAGATCATAAGCTGTTTTTGCACACTCTTCAGAAGCCACCTGTGCTGCATAAGGAGTATTCTTTTTTGATCCACGGAATCCTTTTTTCCCTGCTGACGACCAGGAAATAACCTCTCCATTCATATTGGTCAGCGTTACAATAATGTTATTGAAAGAAGAGTGTACGTGTGCCATTCCATTGGCTTCAACAACAACAACTCTTTTTCTGCTTGTTCCAGTCTTTTTTGCCATAACTTAAAATACTTATTTAGTAGCCATTTTTTTATTGGCAACAGTTTTTCTTTTTCCTTTACGGGTACGTGCATTATTTTTTGTACTCTGACCCCTTACAGGCAGCCCGATTCGATGACGGATACCACGGTAACATCCTATATCCATTAACCGTTTGATGTTCATCTGTACCTCAGAACGCAATTCACCTTCAACCTTATAGTTATCATTGATAACTTTACGGATCTTGCCAAACTGATCATCTGTCCAGTCCTGCACTTTCAGATCCCTGTCAACTCCGGCTTCTTTGAGAATCATATTTGACCTGCTGCGGCCAATGCCAAATATGTAAGTGAGGGCAATCTCACCTCTTTTGTTATTAGGAATATCAACACCTACTATACGCGCCATAAATGTTTATTTTTCATATAATTAAAAATGTTTTTTCTGTTTGTCCTGTTGATCAGGCATCTGATTGATTAACTGTTTTATAATTCAAAGACCTGAAAGCATAAAATATATCTTTCATTGCCCTGTGCTGCTTCACAATCATGCCTGTTTCAATCATGACCATATTATCCCTGACGTTGTTTAAACTTAGGGTTCTTTTTATTAATCACATATAAGCGACCTTTTCTGCGTACGATCTTACAATCTGCGCTCCGCTTTTTTATCGATGTCCGGACTTTCATTCTTTTACTTTTAATTTTTATATCTGAATGTTATTCTTCCTTTGGTTAAATCATAAGGAGACATTTCCACTTTAACTTTATCTCCAGGCAAAATTTTAATATAATGCATTCTCATCTTTCCTGAAATATGGGCAGTAATAACATGCCCGTTTTCCAATTCAACACGAAACATTGCATTAGACAACGATTCAATTATTGTTCCATCCTGCTCTATTGAAAGTTGTTTTGCCATAAATAATAACACAAAATTATTTAAAATCCACCTCCGGCACGGCCTTTTATCCGTCCGGTTTTTGTCAATCCATCATAATGCCGCATCAACAGATGGCTTTCTATTTGCTGCAGCGTATCCAATACAACCCCTACCAATATTAAAAGCGAGGTTCCTCCATAAAAGTATGCAAACGATTGATTAATCCCCATCAACATGGCAAATGCCGGTAAAATTGTAATTAATCCAAGAAAAATTGATCCGGGCAAAGTAATTCTTGACATGATAGTATCAAGAAATTCTACTGTCCGTTTTCCAGGTTTAACACCAGGAATAAATCCACCGTTCTTTTTCATATCCTCAGCCATCTGCGTAGGATTAATAGTAATTGCAGTATAAAAGTAGGTAAATGCAACCACCAGTACAAACTGAATAAAATTATACCAGAACCCTGTGATGTTTGATAATGCAGCCGCTATACCACTCAGGTTTTCTGAATTTGCCATTCCAACAATTGTTATTGGTACCATCATAATAGCCTGGGCAAAAATAATGGGCATAACTCCTGCTGCATTGACCTTCAGAGGTATATACTGTCTGACACCTCCATATTGTTTATTACCTACAATTCTCTTGGCATATTGCACAGGAATTCTTCTGGTGCCCTGCACTAATAAGATAGAAGCCATAAAGACAATAAACAGGATAACAAATTCAATCAGGAACATTACCAATCCGCCACCCTGCTGGTTAATCCTCATAGCAAACTCCTGTACTACAGATTGTGGAAGCCTGGCAATAATACCTATCATAATTATCAGCGAAATTCCATTTCCGATACCACGGTCTGTTATACGTTCTCCAAGCCACATAACAAACATCGACCCTGCAGTCAATATTATCACTGAAGAAACAGTAAACATAGCACCTTTCAGGGCAAAAGCTGTTTCCGGCAGCTGATAGTGAAGATTAGTCAGATATGCCGGTGACTGAAATATAAGAATAATTACGGTAAGATACCGTGTTATCTGGTTTATTTTTCTTCTCCCTGACTCACCCTCCTTCTGCAGCCTCTGAAAATAAGGAACAGCTATTCCAAGTAATTGTATTACGATAGAGGCTGTAATATAAGGCATAATGCCAAGAGCAAATATTGAAGCCTGGGAAAAAGCACCCCCGGAGAACATATCGATAAGCCCCAGCAAACCATCTGAAGTCTGGCTCTTTAAATTTTCCAATTGTGCCGGATCAACGCCCGGGAGAGAAACAAAAGATCCCAACCTGTAAATAAGAATTAAGAAAAGGGTGGTACCTATTCTCATTCTCAGATCCTCAATCTTGTAAATATTTTTTAGGGTCTCAATAAATCGTTTCATTACTAAATATTACAGTATTTCAGTATTACCTTCCAGTTTTTCAATAGCCAATTTGGCACTTTTTGAAAAAGCATGTGCTTTAACATCTAATTTGCATGAAAGAGTCCCTCCTCCCAGAATTTTTACTTTATCGTTTTTGGAGGCCATTCCGGCTTTGATCAGGGTATCAATATCAATAGATTTCAAGTCTCCCTTTTCAGCGAGGTATTGCAACACATCCAGGTTTATAGCTTTAAACTCAATCCTGTTAATATTTTTAAAGCCAGATTTTGGCACAACACGTTGCAATGGCATCTGGCCCCCTTCGAAACCTATTTTTTTAGAATAGCCCGACCTTGATTTCTGGCCTTTATGTCCCCGTGTTGATGTTCCCCCGTATCCGGATCCCGTACCTCTTCCAATTCTTTTTCTCTTTCTTGTAGATCCTTTTGCAGGTTTTAAATTACTTAAATCCATAATCTCAATTATTTGAAATATTTGTTATTCCTCTACTTTTACTAAATGCCCAAGTTTATTCACCATTCCCATAATATTGGGAGTATCTTCATGTTCTACTGTCTGGTGCATTTTTCTTAATCCCAAAGCTTCCAGAGTAGCCTTTTGCCTTTTACTGGAACCGATACTGCTTTTGATCTGTGTAATTCTCACTTTCGCCATAACTATCTTATCCTTTAAAAACTTTTTCCAATGAAATTCCTCTCTGTTCAGCGATGGTATATGCATCTCTAAGCTCAAGTAAAGCCTGCATAGTTGCCTTAACCAGGTTATGCGGGTTAGCAGAGCCTTTAGATTTTGCAAGGATATCATTAATACCAACACTTTCCAATACAGCACGCATAGCACCACCGGCAACAACACCAGTACCTGATGATGCAGGTTTAAGTAATACATGTGCACCCCCAAATTTCGCCGACTGTTCATGAGGGATGGTTCCGTTAATAACCGGGATTTTCACCAGGTTTTTCTTAGCTGCTTCGACGCCTTTGGCAATAGCAGTAGTAACCTCACTTGCTTTACCCAGGCCCCAGCCGACAATACCATCTTCATTGCCGACCACGACAATAGCAGAAAAACTGAAAGTACGGCCACCTTTTGTAACTTTAGTTACACGGTTAATAGCTACGAGCCTGTCTTTTAATTCAAGATCACTTGTTTTAACTTTTTTACTTATTGTTGCCATAATACTGTTAGAATTTAAGGCCACCTTTTCGGGCCGCTTCAGCTAAATTTTTCACTCTTCCGTGGTATAAATAACCATTTCTGTCGAATACGACTTTCTCAATACCGGCATTCAGGGCTTTCTTAGCAATCATTTCACCCACTAATGCAGCTTTTTCACTTTTATTGCCTGGTCTGGAGGCAACATCCTTTTCTATCGATCCTGCAGCAACCAGTGTTTCTCCCCTAGTGTCATTGATTATCTGTGCATATATTTCTTTATTGCTCCTGAACACACTCAAACGGGGACGTTCAGCTGTACCGGTCACGATTTTTCTAACCCGGCTTTTTATCCTGTTGCGCCTTTCTGACTTCGTTAATCCCATAATAATTATCTTTTCAAAAATTATTTAGATGCGGCCTTACCAGCTTTACGCCGTAACACTTCACCAACAAATTTAATACCTTTACCTTTATAAGGTTCAGGTTTCCTGAACGACCTGATCTTAGCAGCAACCTGTCCCACCAATTGCTTATCAATACTTTGCAATGTGATTATTGGATTACTGCGTTTATCTGATCTTGCTTCAACCTTGACCTCCGGGGGTATTTGCAGATATGTATGATGCGAATAACCTAAGACAAGGTCAAGGACATCGTTCTGGAACATTTCGGCACGGTATCCGACACCGACTAACTCCAGCTTAATTTCATAACCTTTCACTACACCCGTTATCATATTATTAACCAATGCACGATAAAGGCCATGCATCGACTTGAAACGTTTAGTCTCTTTCAAACGGTTAAATTTAATCTGGTTATCTTCAATGGTTATCTCTATAGAGGGGTCTACCTGTTGTTTTAACTCTCCAAGAGGCCCTTTAACCGTAACAAGATTATCATCGCTGATTTTAATATCAACATCCTTTGGTATTTCTATTGGTAATTTACCTATTCTTGACATGACCTGTTTCTCCTTTTAATAGACATAACATAAAATTTCACCACCGATATTTCTCTCACGAGCCTCTTTATCAGTCATTACACCATAAGAAGTTGATATAACAGCAATACCAAGGCCGTTAAGTACCCGTGGAATAGTGGTGTTGTCACAATATTTTCTTAACCCCGGCTTACTGATTCTATCTAAACCTTTTATGGCCGGCACTTTAGTCTCAGGGTGATATTTCAATGCAATCTTTATGTTCCCCTGGTATCCTGTCTCTTCCTCAAATTTATAATTAAGGATATAACCTTGTTCTTTTAGTATACGGGTTATCTCTTTTTTTAGATTTGAAGCAGGTATATCCACAACCCTTTTCCTGGCTAGATTTGCATTTCTTAACCTGGTTAAATAATCTGATATAGGATCTGTTATTTTACTCATTTTTACAACTTTTACAAATTACCAACTAGCCTTCTTCACCCCCGGGATGATACCTTCTGAGGCCATCTCCCTGAAATTGATCCTGCTAATTCCAAACTGTCTCATATAACCTTTAGGCCTTCCGGTAAGTTTGCACCGGTTATGTAAACGCACACGGGAAGAATTTTTAGGTAATTTTTGCAAACCGATCCAGTCCCCTTCAGCTTTAAATCTGGCACGTTTTTCAGCATATCTTTCAACTAATTTAGCCCTTTTTACTTCACGGGCTTTCATTGATTCCTTAGCCATATACTAATTCTTTTTTATATTTTTAAACGGCAATCCTAATGCTTTAAGTAAAGCAAAACCTTCTTCATCAGTCGTTGCAGAAGTTACGAAGGTAATATTCATACCATTTATTTTGTTTACTTTATCAAGTACGATTTCAGGAAAAACAATCTGCTCGGTAATTCCAAGGGTATAGTTTCCCCTGCCATCCATTTTACTCTCAATACCTCTGAAATCACGAATTCTGGGCAATGTTGCCGAAATGAGCCTGTCTAAAAATTCATACATTCTGTTGCGCCTTAAAGTTACCCTTACACCGATAGGCATTTTCCTTCTCAGCTTAAAATTTGATATGTCTTTTTTTGACACTGTCTGAACAGCTTTCTGCCCGGCAATCATAGTCATCTCCTGTGTGGCTGTTTCAATAATCTTTTTATCGGCAATAGCTGCCCCCACTCCCTGGTTAAGGACAATCTTCTCCAATTTTGGCACCTGCATAACTGAAGTGTAGTTAAACTCCTTCTTCAAGGCAGGTATTACCTCTTCCTGGTATTTCTTTTTAAGAGTTGGTATGTATTCCATTACTTAATCTCCTCCCCGGATTTTTTCGAATAACGAATTATTTTTCCTTTATCATTAATTTTCCTACCTACACGCGTTGGTTCACCTGTTTTGGGATCGATAAGCATGAGATTGGAAATATGAACAGATGCCTCCTGTTCTATTATACCACCCTGTGGATGCTTAGCATCTGGTTTGGTATGTTTTTTCATCAGGTTAACACCTTCCACAATTGCCCTGTCTTTTTTCCTTATTACCTCAAGAATCCTGCCTTTTCGGCCTTTATCGTTACCGGTAATTACCACAACAGTGTCACCTTTCTTTATGTGTAACTTTTTCTGCATATTCGATTTTTTTTCAATAATTTACAGTACTTCAGGAGCAAGAGAAATAATTTTCATATTTTTCTCTCTCAGTTCTCTTGAAACCGGCCCGAATATACGGGTACCACGAATTTCACCGAGGTTATTCAGGAGCACAACGGCATTGTCGTCGAAACGTATATAGGAACCATCAGGCCTTCTGACTTCCTTCTTTGTTCTGACCACAATAGCTTTGGAGACACTACCTTTCTTCACTTCACTTCCCGGTATGGCACTTTTCACGGCAACAACAATTGTGTCACCAATAGAGGCATATCTTTTCCCTGTACCACCCAGTACACGAATGCAAAGTACCTCTTTTGCCCCGCTGTTATCAGCGACCATACATCTAGTTTCTTGTTGTATCATAATTACTTCGCTCTTTCAATTATTTCTATTAGTCTCCAACATTTGGTTTTACTTAATGGCCTTGTTTCCATTATGCGTACCAAATCGCCAATGTTGGTATCATCATTTTCATCGTGGGCATAAAGTTTCGTCGTTTTATTGACGAACTTACCGTAGATAGTATGTTTTACTTTCCTTTTAACTGCAACAACAATGGTTTTATTCATTTTATTGCTTACCACAATTCCTATCCTCTCTTTTCTGAGATTTCTTGTTATTTTCTCTTCCATCGCTGCATTAATTCTGGGTTTCACTTAACTCCCTCTGACGATATACCGTTTTTAGACGGGCTATATTTTTCCTTGCCTCTTGTATTTTCATAGGATTATCTAAAGGTGATACAGCATGGTTCATCCTCAGGCGGACCAAAGTCTCCTTTTCAAGCTGTATTTTTTCAATGATCTCCTTTGTTGTCATTTCCTGAATTTCCGATATCTTCATAATTTTTAGCCTTTTTATTCTTCAACATAATCCCGTCTGACCACCAATTTTGTACTCACAGGCAATTTTTGTGCAGCAAGGCGAAGCGCCTCTTTTGCAATTGCGAATGGTACACCTTCAGCTTCGATAATAATCCTTCCGGGTGTAATCGGGGCCACAAATGCTTCAGGAGCTCCCTTACCTTTACCCATTCTCACTTCGGCAGGTTTTTTAGTAATAGGTTTATCGGGAAATATCCTGATCCATATCTGTCCCTGCCTTTGCATATGACGTGTAACTGCAACCCTGGCAGCTTCGATCTGACGGCTGGTGATCCACGCTTCTTCCATCGATTTAATACCAAATGAGCCAAAGGCAAGCTGATTACCCCTTTGTGCATTACCTTTCATCCGGCCCTTTTGTACTCTTCTGAATTTAACTTTTTTCGGTTGTAACATTATTATTAATTGTAAGCGTTAAACCCCTATTTTCTTCTTCTGGCCCTGGCACCGTTATTGACACTTTTACCACTTCTGGCCTGCTTCTGGCCAATATTTGGCGAAAGGTCACGATTTCCGTAAACCATTCCTTTACATATCCAGACCTTCACTCCAATAAGGCCGGTTTTGGTCAAAGCCTCAGCCAACGCATAATCAATATCAGCCCTAAGTGTATGCAACGGGGTACGCCCGTCTTTATACATTTCAGAACGTGCCATCTCAGCACCGTTCAAACGACCTGAAACCAATATTTTTATACCCTCGGCTCCCATTCTCATGGTCGAAGCAATTGCCATCTTCACTGCCCTTCTGTAAGCTATCTTGCCTTCAATCTGTCTTGCAACATTGTTCGCAACAATTTTGGCATCAAGCTCAGGACGTTTAATTTCAAAGATGTTGATCTGTACTTCTTTACTGGTAATTTTCTTTAACTCCTCTTTAAGTTTGTCAACTTCCTGTCCCCCTTTACCAATAATAATACCGGGGCGGGAGGTATGTACTGTTATGGTGATAAGCTTTAAGGTGCGTTCAATAACTATCTTTGAAATACTTGCTTTTGCCAACCTGGCATTCAAATATTCCCTGATCTTCTGATCTTCTGTCAGTTTTTCACCATAGTCGTCACCCCCGAACCAATTCGAGTCCCAACCGTTGATAAACCCCAAACGATTTGAAATTGGATTTACTTTTTGTCCCATGTACTATTAATTAAGATTTTCTTCAACATCACTTTCTTTTTTGTCAACGTAAATAGTTACGTGATT
>CAZJGI010000029.1:0-40995 GCA_964545315.1 uncultured Prolixibacteraceae bacterium | reverse complement strand
TGATCCTGAAAAAGCTCCAAAAGTTCATGAACCAAAACTGAATCATATCGGACTGTGGATTGATGATTTACCAAAAGCAGTGGAATGGCTTACTGCACAAGGTGTACGATTCACGCCAGGTGGAATTCGTAAAGGTGCAGCAGGTTATGATGTATGCTTCATTCATCCAAAAGGAAATGATCAGTTTCCGCTATGTAGTGAAGGCGTATTGGTAGAACTTGTTCAGGCTCCGGCAGAAGTGATCGGTAGATGATACTGGATACTGGATACTGGATGCTGGATGCTGGAAAATCAATCAACAGATCAACAGATCAACAGATCAATAAATGAAAAAAGCCGGATAAGCTGATCATATCGCGCCGCTACAACCGCCTACCCTTGCTGCCTTCCGACCCTGGGGGGATTCAGCAGGAGCTGGCCGCACAGGACTTACCCGGCTGCAAAAGTATAAAATTTTATCTTCTCCGCAAATTTCCCGGCAAATAACATATATTTGCAATAATATCTGGCCTCATGTGGCTAAATGTCATTTATCAATTTTTTTTATAATGGATATTTCTGTAGTTGTTCCGGTCTATAATGAAGAGGGCTCGTTGAAAGAACTTGTCGCATGGATTAGAAAAGTTATGGTCGATAATCACTTTTCCTGGGAAATCATTATGATCGACGACGGCAGCAGAGATAATTCCTGGCAAATAATCGAACTACTGCAAAAAGATAACACTGAAATAAAAGGTATTAAATTCAGACGTAATTACGGCAAAGCGGCTGCTTTGCACTGCGGATTTGACATCGTTCAGGGTGATGTTGTCGTGACTATGGACTCTGACCTGCAGGATAGCCCTGATGAAATCCCTGAATTGTATAACATGATCATGAAGGATGGATTTGACCTCGTATCAGGCTGGAAGAAGAAACGGCATGATCCGTTTTTTACTAAAAACCTTCCAAGTAAACTCTATAACTGGACAGTAAGAAGAATGACAGGAATTAAACTACATGACATGAACTGCGGACTTAAAGCATACCGCAAAGATGTGGTTAAAAGTATTGAACTCTATGGGGAGATGCACCGGTATATCCCGGTTCTGGCAAAATGGGCAGGGTATAATAAAATAGGGGAAAAAGTTGTTAAACACTACGAACGTAAATATGGTGCTTCTAAATTCGGCATCGAAAGATTTATCAGGGGACCACTGGACCTCATGTCGGTCATGTTTATGTCCAGGTTCGTAAAAAAACCTATGCATTTTTTTGGTGTAATTGGTATTATAATGGTTATATTAGGTATTGCTGCTACCGTATGGATCGGAATCCAAAAAATAATAGACCTGAAACATGGTATTACCGGTAACCTTATAACCAACAGCCCCTATTTTTATATCGCACTGACATCTATGATCATAGGAGCCCAATTCTTTCTGGCAGGATTTCTGGGTGAATTGATTTCCCGAAGTGCAAGCGACCGTAATATATATCAGATAGATAAAACAACATTCTAAACCTGATATGATAAAAATAATAGCAGTAAAGAATATAAAAATCTCTAATCCGAAACCAATCTAATTTGAATCACTAAGGGCCTCTTCCAGCAGACTATATAATATTTCCCTTGTTATATTACGATGGAGCTCTCCGTTTTTCGCAAATGAAACCGTACCTCTCTCTTCCGAAATAACGATTGTCACAGCGTCTGTATTTTCGGTTATTCCTATTGCTGCCCTGTGCCTGAGTCCGAACGTCTGGTCAAGATCACGTTGTGTTAGTGGCAATATAGATCCCGCCGAAACTATCTTATTTGATTTAATAATTACTGCACCATCATGTAAAGGTGTGTTCTTGAAAAAAATAGTACGTATCAAAGATGATGAAATATCTGCATTAAGTATCTCTCCAGTACCGATCTGCTCATTAAGCTCTGAATGTCCGGCAATAACAATGAGAGCACCTGTTTTTGATTTTGCCATTGAAAAACTTACATCTGTAAGTATCTCTAAATTCTCATTTGAATAATTCTGAGGTTTATGAGTGCCGAAAAGCTTATCAAGTGAAAATACCTTGTTTACATTGTAATTAGTACCTATGAAGACGAGAAACTTCCTGATCTCGGGATGAAACACTATTATTAAGGCAAGAACACCAACACCAATAAACTGACCCATTATAGAACCAAGCAATTGCATATTAAGAGCCCTTACTATAAGCCATAACAGATAAAGAGAAAATAATCCGATAACAATGTTGAATGCAACAGTCCCTTTAATTAACCTGTATACCTGGTAAAGAAGTAATGCAACTAAAAAAATATCCAGGATATCTAAAAAACGGATTGTGATAAAAAGTGGCATTATTTTGCTGTTGATTTTAATGCTTCAAAAAGAGTGATAGCTTCAGCTGCCTCCCTCACATCATGCACCCTTAATATATCAGCCCCTCCCATAAGAGCCATTGTATTGAGTACTGTTGTTCCGTTTAAGGCCTCTTCCGGCTCAATGCTGAGCAACTTCCAGATCATGGTCTTTCTGCTTAGCCCTACCATTACGGGTAATTGAAAAACCTTAAATGAATCTAAACGATTAAGGAGATCATAGTTATGCTGCATATTCTTGCCAAAACCAAAGCCGGGATCAATGATAACATCATTTACTCCCAATTTAGTGAGTAACTTAACCTTTTCACTGAAAAAGTTTGCAATATCTTTGACAACATCTTCATATTGAGGATTATCCTGCATATTTTGCGGATTCCCCTGAATATGGCACAGAATATAAGGCATCTTAACTTTTGCAACAGTCTCATACATCTTTGGATCAAGAGTGCCTCCGGAAATATCGTTTATTATAACAGGTCCGACCTCCTCAATAACCCTGGTAACCACCCATGAACGAAATGTGTCAACAGAGATGGCAACCTCAGGAAAAGCTTTACGGACAGCAACAACTGCAGGAAGCAATCTTTCCAGCTCAGTTTTTGTATTGGCTGCCGGAGCACCCGGCCTCGTCGATATAGCTCCTATATCAATAATATCAGCCCCTTCATTTATCATATTTCCGACAATAGACACCATCTCCTCAACACTCTCCGTTCTGCTCCCATTATAAAAAGAATCAGGGGTAACATTCAATACCCCCATTACTGCAGGTATGGAAAAATCAATTAACCTGCCACCCAGGTTAATAAAATTTTTTCTCTTTAAAAACCTTCCCGATGATTGGGTTATCAACATGACTTTAACATTTTTATTAATAAACAATAATCTATTGGCCTGATAACAGAAAGCAGTTTCTCTAATACAAATGTATAACAAAACCCCTCAAATTTCTTAATTTTTAATATTTTTATGCCACATTTTAAAAAGTATGGATAAAACAAACAGACAATATGACCAGGTTATTGAGATTTGCCGTTCAGTTTTTGAAAAAAAAATGGAGGACTATGGCACGGCCTGGAGAATCCTGAGGCCTATTTCCCTCACTGATCAAATGTATATTAAAGCTTCCAGAATCAGAAGTATTGAGGAAAAGGGAATTTCTAAAATAGAAGAAGGTATACCTCCTGAATTTATTGGAATTATTAATTATGCCATAATAGCTCTTATTCAGCTTGAATTAGCCCCTTCCGAAACAGAATTGCCCCCTGGCCAGGCACTTGAACTGTACAATCTGTACTTTCAAAAAGCCAAATCTCTCATGGAAAATAAAAATCACGATTACAGTGAAGCCTGGAGAAAAATGCGCATAAGCTCTTATACCGACCTAATCCTGATGAAATTAAAAAGAATTAAACAAATTGAAGATAATGATGGAATAACATTAATTTCTGAAGGAATCGATGCTAATTGTCTGGATATAATAAATTATGCTGTCTTCGCACTGATCAAAATAAACTTTGAAAATTAACAGATATTAATTATAAATATGAGGATTATTAAACATATAGCCCGCATCATTGTGGGTATTACTTTTATCTTTTCTGGTTTCGTTAAAGGAATAGACCCCTGGGGATCTGCCTATAAGTTTGTTGACTATTTCGTGGCTTTGGGGCTTGACTGGTTTAACTGGGCCGCTTTTCCACTTGGTATTTTACTTGCGTTTTTAGAATTTGCAATCGGTGTTGGACTATTATGTAATGTATTCCTGAGGCTTAGCTCCTGGCTTGCCCTGCTTTTTATGATATTCTTCACCTTCCTTACATTATGGATAGCTGTTGATAACCCCGTAGCTGATTGTGGATGTTTTGGCGACGCATTGATTTTAACAAACTGGCAAACATTCTATAAAAATATTGTACTGATAATACTGACATGGATAATCTTTTTTTATAGAAATAATATGCCCCGGATTCTGCAGGTAAAAATACCCCGGATAATTGCAGGTTTAATTATAATAGCATACGTAATATCTGTAGTCTACTCATATAATCACCTGCCAATATTCGATTTCAGACCTTACAAAAAAGGAGTCAGCATTCCTGAAGCTATGTCCATTCCTGAAGGGGCCCCACAACCGGAGTACGAAAATATCTTCTATTATAAAAACAAGGAATCCGGTGATATTAAACAATTTACAGAAGAAAATTATCCGTGGCAGGATTCTGTTAACTGGGAATTTCATAACCTCGAATCAATACTGATTGATAAAGGTTATGAACCACCAATCCATGACTTTACCATCGAAACTCCTGATGGTGAAAACGTAATTGATTTTTTTATTTATGATGAAAATTATGTGTTTATACTTGTAGCTTATGACCTGAAAAAATCAAACACCAAATCACAGGAAAAAACCAATGAACTTGCAGAATGGGCAATTCAACAAGGTTATCAATTTATATGCCTTACCTCTTCTTTAACTGATGAAGCTGAAAAATTTGCACAAGAATATAATACTCCTTATGAGTTTTTCAACTGTGACGAAATAACCCTTAAAACAATAATAAGATCAAACCCGGGGCTTATGGTGATCAGGAATGGAACTATCATTGACAAATACCACTATAATGATATCCCATCACCAGAGGATTTCCAAATGGAGCATCAATAAAAAATTACGAAACAAAATAATTATAGAGTGAATATTAATTTAAAATTCGTAGAAACAGATATTAGAAACAATAAACTTTTTTGAAATGAGAAAAAAAATAGTAGCAGGAAACTGGAAATGCAATACAAATCTGCAGGAAGGAATTGAATTGGCAAAAGCTGTTAATGAGTTGGTTGCAGCAGATGCGCCGGAAGATGTAGTAGTAATTCTTGGTGTTCCATTTACCCACCTCACAAAAGTGGTCGAATCAACTGATACTAAAAGAGTAGGTGTTGCTGCACAAAATTGCGGAGCTGAACCTAAAGGCGCCTTTACTGGTGAAGTTTCTGCAGAAATGGTAAAATCAACAGGAGCAGATTATGTTATCCTGGGCCATTCGGAAAGACGTGAATATTACGGGGAAACAAGCGAAATCCTCAATAAAAAGCTGAAAATGGCACTGTCAAACGGACTAACCCCTATTTATTGTTGCGGGGAACCTCTTGAAATACGTGAGAAAGAACAACAAAATGACTTCGTAAAAAAACAACTCGATGAAACAATTTTCCAACTCACGGAAGAAGACTTTAAAAAGCTGATTATCGCTTACGAACCAATATGGGCAATAGGTACAGGTAAGACTGCAACCTCAGGTCAGGCACAGGAAATTCATGCGTATATACGTAAAATAATTGCTGAAAAATTTGGGGAGCAGATTGCCGGGGAAGTTTCTATTCTTTACGGCGGCAGCTGTAAACCGGGAAATGCAAAAGAGTTATTTGCAAATGAAGATGTTGACGGCGGACTGATTGGTGGGGCATCTCTTAAAGCAGAAGATTTTCTTGGAATTATTAATGGTTTTTAACCTTAATGGATTATTATAAAATCAACATTACCGCTCTTCCCCCGGAAGAGTGGTTGTTTGATGTATTAAGTGCCTTATTGGCTGAAACAGGATTCGAAAGTTTTGCTCATTCTGATCCAGGGTTTGAAGCATATATTCCTGCATATCTTTATGATGAAAATACAGTTACAAATATTTTAAAGGAGTACAGTGATAAGTTCTCCTTCAATGTAGAACAAACTTTCATCAAAGACCAAAACTGGAACAAACAATGGGAAGATAACTATTTTAAACCAGTAGTGATAGCTGATGAATGCCTTATCAGGGGCCCGCTTCATAAAGACTATCCTCACTGCAGGTTTGAAATAGTTATCGAACCCGGTATGTCTTTTGGTACCGGATGTCATGAAACCACAGCAATGATGATACAGTCGTTATTGAAGAACAATCTGAAAGGAAGATCAGTGCTGGACATAGGCTGCGGTACGGGTGTACTTAGTATTTTAGCGTCCATGATGGGAGCTTCTTCTGTGACCGCTATAGATATAGATGAAAGAGCTGTTAAGTCTGCACTTGAAAACTCTGCCCTCAATAATATCAAAAATATTAAAGTGCTGAAAGGTGATGTATCTGTTATTAATAACACCGGATTTGATGTCATTCTTGCAAACCTTTTTAAAAATATCCTCATAAATAATATGAAAGCTTTTTCTAAAATTTTGAATAATAATGGAAGTCTTTATATAAGCGGCTTTCTTATGCAAGACACACCATCTCTAAAAAATGAAGCAAAAAAATGGGGACTTGAGGAGATTGACATGTTAGTCAAAAATAACTGGGTAACACAAATATTTAAAAAAAAATCTTAATAAGGTTATTTGATTAACCCATGTTTACTCATATAAAAATCAATGCCTTTCATAACATTTATCTTTCTCATCTCAGTATGCTCTTTATCATTCCCTGCATAGATGTAATCAATGTTATTGATATATTGTTCTGATGCTATTATAAGAGACGCCGGGGTTGTTACAATACCAATCCTTATGCTACAGACTTCCATTATCCTGGCATCCAAATAATTATTGAACTCCTCCTTTCCTTTGATATCATTTCTGTGTGTGATAATATCGGTGCATATATTACCCTTTAATTTTATGCATCCCTCACAAACAGAATCTGATGCTATCACAATCTCTAGTCTTATAAATGGATTTTTTAAAATGATATTTGCAACTTTATGATAAGAGTGCAGATATGGATGCGGTTGTAATTCTTTTTCAGCTCCATAATCTCTAATTATATCAAAAAAATGATGAATCCGTAGTTTCATTTTATACTTTTCAAAATTTCGTTTCTAGGCATTTCCCATATCTCAAGATCTTTAATTTCCTCACCGTCAATTGTAAACCTGACTGCAGTACAAACCTTATGAAAGCCATAATAACCTGCTGCTCCCGGGTTAATATGTAAAAAATTTAATTTGGAATCATAGATGATTTTTAAAATATGTGAGTGCCCGCTGATGAATAGTTTAGGTGGATCCACAAAAATTTCCGGTTTCACATATCGCTCATATTTACCCGGATATCCTCCTATATGAGTTATCCAAACATCAGTATTTTCACAAATAAAACGCAGATGCTGCGGATAAACCAAACGAATATCGTGCCCGTCAATATTACCATACACCGCTTTTAACGGCCGGAATGCAGCCAGACTATCGGCGAGGCTTAAAGACCCCACGTCACCTGCATGCCAGATCTCGTCAACCTTGTCAAAAAACAGAAATAACCTTTCGGGGAAAAATCCATGAGTGTCTGATAATAATCCTATACGTTTCATAAAAAACCAAATTATTTTCTGTTAGCAATAGAAAAAGAATTTTAAACTCTCATCTTATTCTTTCAAATTAAGCTAATTTTGTCCATATATTAAATTACAGAAAGTAAAAATGAAACAAATCGTAATAGTCAGACATGCCAAATCAGTACCTTATGGTTATCATGATGACTTTCACCGGGACTTGCAGGACAGGGGCAGGAAAGATGCAAAATTAATTGGGAAACAGTTGAAAAAACAAGGTATTACTCCTGATGCGATGATATCAAGCCCGGCAAAAAGAGCACTGAAAACTGCACGTATCCTTGCCAAAAACACAGGATTCAATAAGGAAGATATCCAACAAATGAATGAGATTTACGAAGGATTGAGCACTTATGAATTTTTAGACATAATCCAAAAATTACCTGAAAATTGGAATACAGTATTCTTTTTCGGCCATAATCCCGGATTCCAATTATTTGCAGGTTATCTTCTTGAACATTATAACGAAGATATGCCAACATGCACAACAATAGGGATGAATTTTGAGGTTGATAAATGGAAGGATATTCAGGCCCATTCGGGAAAACAGGCCTTCAGATTAATCCCTAAAATGTTCAGGTAAAATAAGAAACCTTAGTCAGTAACATGCATATTTTTTATATACCGGAAATCAAGGAAGAAACAATAAATCTTAATTCTGAAGAATCTAGACATGCTGTCAGGGTTTTACGCCTTAAAAAAGGAGAAATGGTGCAGGCAGTAGACGGCAGAGGGGGATTTTATACCGCCGAAATTATAAATGCAGACCCTGTAAGCTGTAAACTTAAGATTATCAGCCAACAGAAAGATTTAGAAAAAAAAGATTTCTACTTACATATAGCTATTGCACCTACTAAAAACATCGACCGATTTGAGTGGTTTATTGAAAAAACTACCGAAATAGGAATAGATGAAATTACCCCTCTTTTGACAGATCATTCAGAAAGAAAAAATATAAAAAATGATAGGCTGCAAAAAATTGCAGTTGCAGCTATGAAGCAGTCAGGAAGGGCATATATGCCGGTAATTAATCCAATAATCTCTTTCAGTGAGTTTGTTTTAAAATGCAACCAGAAATCAAAATTCATAGCTCATTGCCACGCAAAAACAAAACAACATCTTAAAAATTTACCTGAAGATTCCAAAGATATTTGTATTATTATAGGGCCTGAAGGCGATTTCAGTCCTGATGAAGTAATAAAAGCAAATAATAATGGTTTTAAAAGCGTAACACTGGGTACGCACCGTCTGAGAACAGAAACAGCAGGCATTGTGGCCTGTACAATTGTTAACATTGTAAAAGAATTAAGCCCCTAAGATATATAACCTGGCATCCAAGAACTTTTTCAGAAAGAGAAAAGTTATATTTGTTTTTTATTATTATAATTAAATTTTATCTGTTTCAAAAAAAGTTGTAATGCGCCAGTATAAACAAATTAAATGAAACGAAAAAAAATCATATTGTTATCAATAAATATAATCCTGGTACTTTTTTCATGCGCCCAATCATCAGGAGTAAAAATTGCATTGTTAAAATATAACGGCGGTGGTGACTGGTATTCTGATCCTACAGCTCTGCCCAACCTCATAGAATATTGCAACAACAATTTAAATACCGGTATACATCCCGAACCATCAACAATAGACATAGGAAGTCCTGAAATTTTCAATTTCCCGTTTGTCCATCTTACAGGGCATGGCAACATAGTCCTGTCGGAGAATGAAGCCCTGAACCTGAGAACATATCTTGAAGCAGGAGGTTTTTTACATGTAGATGATAACTACGGACTGGATGAATACTTCAGACGCGAGATAAAAAAAGTCTTCCCCGATAAAGAATTAACAGAGTTGCCCCCTCATCATGTAATATTCGACCAAAAATATAAATTTAATGAGGGATTGCCCAAAATTCATGAACACGACAATAAGCCACCTCAGGCATTTGGCATTTTTATCGAAGACAGACTGGTTTGTCTCTACACATATGAATCAGACCTTGGCGATGGATGGGAAGATGAGTCTGTTCACAACAATCCTCCTGAAGTACGTGAAATAGCATTGAAAATGGGGGCTAATATAATATCTTTTGTATTCAGTCAGTAAAAAATACTAACAGCATATAATACTAAAATATCCATTAATTATGCCTAAGGTTAAACAAAATATTGTTATTTTGCATTATTAAGAAAATTAAAAGTAATTGAAATGAAGAAATTAGTTTTTGTAATGATTATCTTACTCACTGCAACAATAGCAGTGCAAGCACAGGATTATAATACAGGTATCGGGTTTCGGGGTGGATTATCCAATGGACTTACAGTGAAACATTTCATCAGTAGTAACACAGCCCTTGAAGGTTTGTTATCTACAAGATGGAAAGGTTTTCATATTACCGGCCTATATGAAATCCACGCTGTTGCATTTAATGTACCCAGGTTAAATTGGTATTATGGCGTTGGCGGCCACATCGGTTTTTGGGATGGATACGAGGATCATCCCTGGTTCGATGAAGATGCTAATGGGCATACAGTGATCGGTGTCGATGGAATTATAGGCCTTGAGTATAACATTGAAGCTATTCCGTTTAATATTAGTTTAGACTGGAAACCCGGCTTTAACATTATCGGTTATACAGGATTCTGGGGAGATGAATTAGCTCTTTCACTTAGATTCATTTTTTAAAAAACTCTAATTTAACATAAAAACAGGCCGGGAATAAAATTGTTCCCGGCCTGTTTTTATATTGATTAATTGTGAAAAGGATATGCCCCTTTCTTCCTTTTTCACTTTTTAAGTTGTTCAAGTTTCAGGGTTTCTGTAGGCTGATCACATACTTCAGAAGGCCCAAAATACTGGATTGGGCCGGGATAGATAAAATCTGAATCAATAGCCCATTCATCCCTGTTCGATGAAAAATATTTAAAAGGTTCGCCTTTAAGGTCAACCAATGCTTTCTGGATCACCGGTTTGAAATATCCGTGTCTCTTTTCTAAATTCATCATCATTGTCACAGGTACACCTCCTGCAATCCATTTTTCAGCCGGAGCAGTAAGGTTTCGTACTGATGCCATATATCCTGTTTTACCTTCCGATATCAATAAAGAAGCAGTGTATCCTAAAGAATAGCAATAATCAGCATCAAAATTTGATGGTGCAGCACATCTGCCTTCATATCCGAAAAAGTGATACTGAGTATTAAACTTACCATTGTAATCACCTCTCTTCTTCATTTCCGACAATTCAGTTTTTACCATTTCACCAAGTAATTTTTCAGTTTCTATAAGAGATACCTGAACATTACCATGAGGATCGCGATCTAAAGTAAGCTGATTGGCAATTCCGGCAGGCAATGATTTATAAAGGTCTGATGACTCACTTGTAAGGTGATTTCCAACCCATTCCCTTCGGGTTCCCCGGTCAAGTTCCTTGAATTCAATACCTGTGGATGTCCCATCAGCAAGCAGGTCGTTAAGCTCTGATATTAAAACTTTCATCTCAGGAATAAATTCTATCAATCCTTCAGGAATAAGTGCAACACCAAAATTATCCCCATTAGCCGCCCGTCGAGCAACGATCTTTGCCATATACTTGACTATATCACCAAGAGTCTGCTTCTTTGCGGCAACTTCTTCAGAAATAAGGGTTATATTCGGCTGAGTTTTAAGTGCACATTCCAATCCTATATGTGATGCAGACCTGCCCATTAATTTAATGAGGTGCCAATATTTTTTTGCAGAGTTAGAGTCACGCTCTATATTTCCAATAAGTTCTGAATAGACCTTTGTTGCTGTATCAAATCCGAAGGATGTTTCGATAAGATCATTTTTAAGGTCGCCATCAATTGTTTTGGGGCAACCTATAACCTGTATACCTGTGTTCTTTTCAGCATAATACTCAGCAAGAACACACGCATTAGTATTGGAATCATCACCACCAATAATTACCAGTGCGTTAAGCTTTAATCCTTTTGCAATTTCCAATCCTTCATCAAACTGCCACTGCTCTTCCAGCTTCGTCCTGCCCGACCCAATCATATCAAATCCCCCTGTATTTCGATACTGATCAATTACAGAGTCAGTAAGTTCAATATATTTATGTTCAATCAATCCTGCAGGACCACCTAAAAAACCGTATAATTTACTCTCCTGATTAATCTTTTTGATCCCGTCAAAAATGCCTGATATCACGTTATGACCACCGGGAGCTTGTCCTCCTGAAAGAATTACACCAACATTTAATGGATCCTGCGATCTCTTTTGACCTCCCTTTTCAAAAGTAATAACAGGTATCCCGTACGTGTGGGGAAAAATCTTTTTAATTTCAATCTGATCAGCAACAGATTCTGTTATGACACCTTCTGCAATTTTTACTGATGACGCTAAAGACTCAGGCAACTTTGGCTGGTATTTTGCCCTTTCCTTTTGTAATGCACTAATATTCATTTGTTTTATAATTTAAGTTTCAGATGTGAATTATTGTGTTCAAAAATAACCAATTATAAAGGCATAACCATCTGAACTGGTTGTATTTCGAATAAATTAAAATAAATTTAAAAGCATTTTCGGGGGTAAAAGGATCATTGACCTGATTTAAGATTTTGTTTATTACTCCTCTTCTTCCATTTTTCCATTGCCAGCTTTTGTAAATCCTCTACTTTATCAGATTCATCCACAATTTCAAGCCCTAAAAGTGTTTCAAAAAGGTCTTCCATAGTCACAAGGCCCACTATACTGCCAAAACTATCTGCAACCATTGCGAGATGTTCCCTGTTAATAATTAAGGTATCCATAAGCTTTGCAACAGAATAATTATCCTCAATAAATAGTATTTCCCTTTTGATTTCAGAAGCTGTAACACCATGCCTGTCCTGGGCAAGGTTTTCCAAAATATTATCCTTTAAGACCAAACCTGTTACATTATCAGGATGATCATGAAAAACCGGAATCCTCGAAAAAACCATTGGTTTTAATTCATCATAAATCTCAGTCATGGTATATTCTTCATCGACCATCATAATAACTGACCGGGGAGTCATAATATCTCTGACTTTAAGGTTCTCAAGCCTAAGCAGATTTTGAATAATTGATTTCTCTTCTCTGTCGAGAGCGCCGCTTTTAAGCCCTGCATCAGCCATTGCAGCAAAGTCAGCACGGCTGAATACACTTCTTCCCTTATCAGCGATAACCAGCCTTGTAATCCATTTGCTCAACCACACAAAAGGTGCAAGTATGATTAAAAGAACATGAAGTGAACGTACAGTAAAAGGCGTTAGCTCCTTCCAAAAATTTGCACCTATCGTTTTGGGAATGATTTCTGATAATATTAATATGGCAAGTGTCATTCCACCTGCAATCAGTGATTCGTATGTGATTTCAATGTTAAACAGGCTAAAATTATGATTACCGAATAATTTACCTGCCTGGACACCCACTCCCATTGCTCCAACTGTATGAGCTATTGTATTTAGTGTTAGAATAGCTGATAAAGGCCTGTCTATATCATCCTTCATCTTATTTAGCATATTACCAATATGGGCCTTTTCTATCTGTAACCTGCTGATGAATGACGGAGTGGTACTTAATAATACCGCTTCCCATAATGAACAAACAAATGATACTGCTATTGCTACTACAAAAAATAAAATTAATGTAACCATAATTTAAGCCATTCCTGATACTTGCAGAATAATATAATATCCATTCAATTATCCGGCAAAAATGTATCTCTGAAAATTTTACTAAAATATAGAATATCTGCTTCTAAACTGTAATATAGTTCAACTTTTTTTAAACTATAGCATTAATCATAGTTGTTATAAGCTTTTTTAACCATGAACATCAGCATTTATTACCCTAAAAATCAGATGAAATATTTAAGATTATTAATGAAATCATTGCACCTTTGTCGCCTACAAACTCTTAATAAAAGCCAAATAGTCGCTTTTGAATGTGAAAAATATCCCGGTACTTTGCCGGGATTTTTTATGTATACAGAGTGGTAATTCAAAAATAAAATTCGTATTTTCCCAAAAATATTTATTATGAACAGAATCTTTTGTTTAGCAGTAATAATGACCATTCCTGTTTTCTTTTTGATTAATGCAGGTTGTAAAGAAAATGGCAGAACATATGAACAGGAGATGGCAGAACTAAATGATTTTATTATTAAAAAGAAGGCAGAAGGATTTGATGTTGATACAACAATGACAGGAATATTTTATATCAGGATAAAACCCGGTGTAGGTCCAACTGCCCGGACGGGAGATACTTGTCATATAGAATATCAGTGTTATCTGCTCAACAATAAACTCGTAGAGACATCTCGCGACTACGATCCTGATGGTGTATGGGATTTTATCTTAACACCTCCTAAAATGATTATGGGACTTAGCGAAGGTATCAAATTAATGAATAAAAATTGTGAAATGGATATTATTGTACCTTCCAACCTCGCTTATGACTCTAAAGGAACATCAAGTATTCCTCCATACTCCTCGTTGATCTATGTTGTAAAGATGACTGACCTCAGGGTAAAAAAGGATTAATAAAGAATTTTTACCTAAGTTTCCTTAAAATGTCTTATTTTCGAAGATGTTAATTAATTTTGTGCTTCATAAGAAAATAAAAGAAAATATGACAACATTTAAAAACATCCTTAAATTTTTATTTGCAGCAGTTATTATTTTTACTGCATCATGTCTTAAAGACGAAGAAGAGATTGATTACACTCCTGAAAGAGAAGCAGCAATTATAACCAGATATCTGGACTCACTGGTTACCAAGGGATATGATATTGATACTACAATAAATGGCGTTTACTATTCAATAATTGATGATGGTGAAGGCGGGTCAATAGTATTACCAGGTGATTCAATAGGCCTTGTATATATAGGTTTTTTCCCTGAAAGCGGAAGAATGTTCGGATCCTCAGATTATGGCGGCAGCTCGGATGGAATTTGGAAATACCGATATAAATCAGAAGATCTGATACCTGGGTTTGACGAAGCAATCGGGCTGCTTTGGGAAGGAGCTGAAGGGCTTTTCCTTGTTCCTTCAAGTCAGGCTTACGGTTCTGCAGGCTCATATGATGGTTCCATACCACCTTACTCACCTCTGGTGTTTGATATTAAAATTGTGGATATTTATCAGTAACTTTAATCAAAAAGTTGTTTAAAAACATTCGCCGATTTACCTATTATAAAACATATCTTGATCAACTGAATAGTTTTGATTGTAATTTCGGGTAGAAATATATTTGTTTTCAAATAAGACAAAATATGGAAAAATTTTTGAAAAATTTTATCCGGAGCATGGCTGCTTGTGATCTTGAAACAGGTTACTTCCCGGGTCCTGTTGTAACTATTTCGAGGCAGGCCGGGTGCTCCGCAAAAAGAATTGCAATTAAACTATCAAAAATTCTGACAGGCTATAGCTATATGTCAGATACTAAAACCGATGCAGAATGGAAATGGGTAGATAAAAATATGTTTGAAGATGTCGTCTATGACATGATCCGAGAGGTTAAAACCACAAAGTACAATAACACAAAAGAGGCTGAAAAAATACTTTCATATGCCGCTCAGGTATTTAGCGATGAAACTATTTATGACATCTCCGATGAAATGTTGCTCGAAATAATCAAAGGAGTAATTTGCAGACTTGCATGCAAGGGAAGGGTGATTATTATAAATCCTTCTGCCGGAGTAATCCTTCAGACTGTACCCAATAAACTTAATATAAGGCTTGAAGCACCGCTGGAATGGAGAATAAACAGGATAATGCAATTAAAAGAGTTCACACAGGCAGAATCAGTTGCATTTGTTGATGAAATGGATAAAAAAAGGGATATGTTCATAGAAAAAATTATTGGAAGAAAAACTAATAATGACGACTTTGATGTTATTTTTAATTATGCTTCCATGCAGGATGATGAAATAATTGATGCTGTTGTTAATATCCTGAAAAATAAAAAAATTATCTCTCCATATGAAGATTTTTGATAATATCAGCTTCTAATACTTTGAATAATATAAATTGTATCATTAAAAACATAATCAAAATGACCGATCGTCGTAATTTTCTAAAAACTACAGCTGCAGTGACAGCAGGAAGCCTGTTGTTTCCTCAGATATCATGTTCATTTTCAAAAGAAAAAATTATCGGGTTACAACTTTATACCGTGCGCGATAAAATCAATCAAAACCTTGACAATACCCTGGTTAGGCTTGCTGAAATTGGTTATAACTCGATGGAGGCCGCAGGCTACAATTTTTCTGACGGCACCTTTTACGGAATGTCTCCTAAAAAATTCTCAGACCGGCTGAACGAACTGGGTATGCCCCTCCATAGCAGTCATAGTGTTGTTGAACCGGCTGACGCAGAAAAAATTTTCACAGATGCCGTTGAGGCAGGTTGTAAATATGTTATCTATCCATACCTGCCTGAAGAGTATAGAAAAAATATTGACGGGTATAAAGCGACCGCTGAAAAATTTAACAAGATTGGTGAAATTGCCAACAAAACTGGTATTCGCTTTGGCTATCATAATCATGCTTTTGAATTTGAAAAAATGGAAGGACAGATGGGAATGGATATTCTTATCTCAGAAACCGATCCAAAACTTGTAACTTTTGAGATTGATGTCTATTGGGTTACCCGCGGAGGGCATGACCCGGTTGATTACATTAAGAAATTCCCCGGCCGGTTCGAAATATACCACCTTAAAGACATGGTAAAAACAGAAGATATGTTTTTTGCACCTGTAGGTAGCGGAAGAATAGATTTTGAAGGCATATTTGCTGCTAAGGAAACAGCCGGAATGAAAATGTTCTTTGTCGAACAGGACAGGTTCCGTGACCTTGATCCATTGGAAAGTGTAGAACTGAGTTTTAACTACCTTAATAACGCACCTTTCGTATAACAGAAACAAGGGATCTGCTTATTGCAGATCCCTTAAATTCCTCCAACACAATATCTTAATGAACCTTCATCCAGGAATCAGCTTCTTTCAATCCTGTAAATCCGTTTGATTTGACAGCATAATCAAATCCCGGCCTGATACTTGCTGCACCATATTCCCCTGATTTGCTTAACGCTATGAATCCAACCTGGTACTCACTGAATTCCGGGATTTTCTGTGTGATACGTATTACTGCAGCCTCGCAGGCTTTAAAAGGAGTCATACCATTTCTCATATTTTCTACGACCAGAAATGAACCTAATGTTTTCATTACCAGTTCTCCTGTACCCGTGGCAGCAGCCGCGCCTACCTCTCCGTCGACAAACAGACCGGCGCCTATAACAGGCGAATCCCCCACCCTTCCATGCATCTTAAAGGCAATGCCACTCGTTGTACAGGCTCCGCATATACGTCCTCTGCTGTCGATAGCAAGCATGCTTATTGTATCATGATCACCCTCCTGGTTTTCACTGTTTGCCACTGGCTTAAAACCTTTATCTTCCTCTTTCCATATTTTCCAGCTTTCCCTGGCTTCCCTGGTTAACAATTTTTCTTTTTTAAAGCCGTTACCTAATGCAAACTTCAAGGCACCTCTTCCACTAAGCATTACATGTGGGGTTTTTTCCATTACCAGCCTTGCAACAGAGATGGGATGCTTGATATGTTGTAAATAAGATACACTTCCTGCCCTGCCCCTTTCATCCATTATGCTTGCATCAAGTGTAACCTTACCCGCAGCATCAGGTATCCCTCCATACCCGACAGAATTCACTCCCGGATCAGCTTCTGAAACTCTGACACCTGCCTCAACAGCATCGAGGGCATAACCGTCATTAGTTAATACTTTCCATGCTGCCTCATTCGCTGCCAGGCCGTGTGGCCATGTGGAAATTACCAGTGGCAGAGTATTGCCGGCAGAATGATCTGCCCTCCATGAATAACCGGTAAATCCGATTCCTGCTAATCCCATTGAACTTCGGATAATGAATGTTCTTCGAGTGATCATAATTTTAGAATTAGATGGATAAAATATTGTTATTCAAATGAAAAATCTTGTACTGTTTTCCTGTATTCAGAAAAGGCAACAGCACGCGAAATAAATCCAAGATATTTGTTATCCTCCTCTATAACAGCCAGATTATACCTTCCACATGATTCAAATTTTTCTGCAACAGCTTCCATGCTGTCAGATGGTGAAATAAAAAATTCCGGCATGTACATAAGTTCCTTTACCATAACTTTTTCATACAGATCCTTTTCAAAAATAAGGTTTCTTACATCAGAAAGCTTCACCATTCCTCTGAGAATTCCCTTGTCGTCAACAACAGGGAAAAGGTTACGGTGTGACCTGGATATAGCTTTAACCAAATCACCTAAAGTTGCTTCAGGATCAATTACCTCAAAGTCCGTCTCAATAAGATTTCTGACATTCATCATCCGTAAAACTGTTTTGTCTTTATGATGTGTCAATAAATCACCTGCCTCTGCAAGTTGCTTTGTATAGACAGAATGAGGTTCAAAGTACATAATTGTAACATAGGCGACTACAGAAGTCAATATTAACGGTATAAAAAGCTCATATCCGCTTGTCATCTCTGCTGTTAAAAATATTGCTGTAAGAGGTGCATGCATCACCGCAGCCATCATCCCAGCCATACCCGCCAGGGCAAAATTATCATACGGCAGTTCAAAATTACCGGTAAGGTTAACCATTACAGAAAAAAAATAGCCGGCTATAGCACCCATGAAAAGAGTAGGTGCAAAGACTCCCCCTATTCCACCGGAACCAGTAGTAGCAACCATAGCAACAACTTTAAAAATGAGTATTCCGGCTAAAAAAAGAAGTATCAGCAAAGGATTGTCAGCCCATTTAAAAAATAAGGAATTATTGAGAAGTGAAGAACCATTGCCACTGAAAATCATACCAATCTCCCTGTATCCTTCTCCCCAAAGAGGCGGGAAAAGAAATACCATTAATCCTATTACAACACCCCCAATTAATAATCTGATGCTCCAGGAATCTATTTTCTTAAACCTGGCTTCAAGCATCATTGTCATCCGTGTAAAATATATTGCGGTAAAGCCTGTAAATATTCCCAGCAGGATATATAACCAAACGGTATCTAAAGTAAAAGGATTGATATAATTAAAATGTAACATCACCTCCTCACCCATGAACAGGTTGGAGACCACGGCAGCAGTCACTGCTGATATCAATAAAGGAACAAGGTATACCATTGTCAGGTCAAGCATCAAAACCTCTAAAGTAAAGACTATACCTGCAATCGGTGCATTAAAAATACCGGAAATAGCACCTGCTGCCCCGCAACCTATCATTAATGTTACATAGGTATAATTGAGCCTGAACAGCCGGGCAAGGTTTGAACCAATTGACGCGCCTGTAAGTACAATGGGAGCCTCTGCCCCTACAGAACCGCCAAAGCCTATCGTGAGTGAACTCGCTACCATGGAAGACCAATTGTTATGAGGCCGGAGGCGACTTCCCTGCCTTGATATTGAATATAAAATTTTTGATATCCCATGGTTTAAATTGTCCTTTATTAAATAACGAACAAATAAAACTGTGAGAAAAATTCCTGTCAGCGGATAAATCAGAAAAAAGTAACTTATTGAGTCAACATCAAACCAATTAGTGAGCTTTTCTGCAACAAAATGAATGAGGTTCTTAAGTAAAAAAGCTGCAATCCCGCTGAATATACCTACTATGAAACTTAATATGTAAAGAAACTGATGCTCTGGTATACGGGCTATGCGCCATACAATCAGTTTATGAATCCACAGACTTGAATATCTCTGCCATATTATACGTACTCTTCGAAACATTTATCCTCTTTTGTAATGTAAAAGTAACAAAACAAAAGTTTATGAAACAAAATTAATACTAACATCTTTAATTGATATGAATAAAAGTAACAATTAATATTTCCAATTGTATATTTACACAATAGAACTTAAAAAGTTTAACTTATTTCTATTCAAATGACAATTAAAATTATAGGCGCAGGAGGTTATCTGGGTAACCTGATAAAAAAGGAGTTTGAAAAAAGAGGATATCAGGTATCACCTGTAAAAAGGGAACTTCTGTATAGCCCTTCCAAAATATTAAGCAGGGAAATTGCAAATGCACATGCTATCATCAACCTTGCAGGTGCACCTATTCTAAAACGCTGGACACAAAAAAACAAACTGGAAATTTATGAGAGCAGGGTGAAAACTGCACAAAACATAGTGAAGAGCATTAATCTGCTATCTGACAAACAGAAGCCAAAATCCATAATCTCTACCTCAGCAATTGGAATATACAGAGTTAATAAACTGCATGATGAAACCAGTGGGGATTTTGACCCCGGATTCTTGGGAGGTCTTGTAAAGGACTGGGAATCTGCATGGATAAATCTGCCTGAAAATGTAAATCTGACCATCTTCAGGATTGCACTTGTCTTAGGCAGGAATGCTGCTATAATTAAAAAACTAACTTTACCATTTAAGCTGGGATTAGGTGGCAAAATAGGAAACGGGAAACAACCATTTCCTTTTATTCATGAAGCTGATGTAAGCAAAGCTTTCCTCAATGCAGTTGAGAATGAACTTTCCCCCGGGATTTATAATCTTGCAGCACCCTGCCGTATTACTAATGAGGATTTTACTAAAGCCCTGGCAAAAACCTTGCACAGACCTGCAATATTCAGTATACCGGAAGTCGCTCTTAAAGCTTTGTACGGTGAAGCAGCAGGCCTGCTTATAAACAGCCCTGCAGTAGTGCCTGCAAAATTGCTTAACGCTGGTTTCGAATTTAAATATCCTGCGATTTATGAAGTGTTGAAAAATATTTTTAAAACCGATTTATAAAGAATATTAACCTTGGAGACTTTTCTGTTGTATATAAAATACATGGATTTCTTGATGACAGCAGTAAATTTTTTAGTATTAGTTCGCTTTTAAATGCTAATGTGATGGATAAACTTCATAAAAAAAAGATTGAGATTGTTTCTCCCACATTTATGAACCAAAGGAGGGTTGAGGACATGAAATTTATTCCTAAAATAAAAATCGAAAATAAAGAAAAAAAAGGTGAAACCTCGCCTGAGGACCTTATCTTTGATGAAGCTATAAAATCTGAAAAAATTGAACAGAAAAAAGATTTGCTTGAAAAAATTCATAAAAAGCAGTTATTACTAAAAGAAAAACTGAATGATATAAAGGATAAGATAGAAATTGAGAAAATAAAATCAGCTATCAAAAAGAATGATGAACTGATAAAACAAATTGAAAAGAATATTGAAAAATCCATTAAGATTGATGATAATGACAGTAAATAAATCTCATAAATTTTTATATCAAATCTTATACTATTCGGCAGAACTAAATAAGGAGTTTATTAATGAAAACTTCGATAAGATAAGCTTCTTTTTTCTTGATTTTTTCGAGAAAGCTTACAATTAAAATATGGATCAGCACAAAACCGGGCCCGACAATCAGTTTGAGAGAATAAAAACATCAGTTTTAATTATACCTAAATGCTTTATATACCATAAAAATAAATATGAAACGAACAAAAAAAATTCCTGTCTCCTATTTATCTAAAATAGCACTGGTAGCCACATTGGGAGGTCTTTTATTCGGCTACGATACCGCCGTAATTAATGGCGCTGTAGAATCTGTAAGGAACTTTTTTATTGAACCCTTATTTAACAATCCTGAGTTAGCCGGGAATGTTATTTATCAGTATAAATTATTGGTAACCATTTGTTTTATTACGATTGGTATATTAACTACCATCTTTTTATTTAAGCTGTTCAGCTATAAAAAAGCGATTCTTTACAGTATCATTTTATGGACTGTAGGAATCTTCCTCATTATTTTCAAATTTTTCTCAGTCGATAGCGAAATGTCTCCAAATATGGCGAATTCCATTAATGGTTTTACAATATCCAGTGCACTTTTGGGATGTATAATCGGAGCAGCTGTTGCAGGGTATGCCAGTCAGAATTTTGGACGACGTAACAGTTTAATAATGGCCTCAGTATTATTCCTTATTTCAGCTGTCGGATCTGCGTTACCTGAAAAGCTAAACATGATAGGGGCTGCCACCATTTCCTCATTCATCTTCTATCGCATTCTGGGTGGAATTGGTGTAGGCCTGGCGTCAATGATCTCTCCAATGTATATTGCAGAAATTGCTCCTGCTGAAAAGCGGGGAGGACTCGTCTCATGGAATCAATTAGCCATTATTTTTGGAATGGTTGTGGTGTATTTTGTAAATTATTATATTGCAAAAGGAAATCCCTCAAATTGGATTGATTCTGTTGGATGGAGATGGATGTTTGCTTCAGAAGTGGTTCCCGCTTCTTTATTTTTTGTATTGCTTTTCTTTGTTCCGGAAACACCCAGATTTCATGTAATGAAAGGCAGAAATGATTTGGCCATTACTACATTAAAAAAAATTCTCGGATTGGAACTTGCCCAAAAAACTATTTCACAGATTAAGGAATCACTTAAAGAAAAGCGATTACCTTGGTTATCATTTGGAGGTAAACTGATTGTTATTGGTATTTTATTATCTGTATTTCAACAATTTGTAGGAATAAATGTAGTTATATATTATGCTTCCGAAATATTTAGAAATATGGGGGCCACCACAGAATCATCACTCCTGCAGACAATTTTTGTAGGTATAGTTAATCTAAGCTTTACAGTACTGGCGATTTATGAAGTAGATAAATTGGGACGAAAACCGTTAATGATTATTGGTTCTATTGTTATGGCAATAAGTATGCTGTTACTGGGAACGTTATTTTTCCTGGATCATTTGGGGATCATGGCACTTATTACAATGGGTATTTATTCGGCAGCATTTGCTATGTCATGGGGACCGGTAACCTGGGTGTTACTTTCAGAAATATTTCCCAATTCAATTCGCGGAGTCATGTCGATTGCTGTAGCAGCTATGTGGATTGCAAATCTTGCTGTTTCCTGGAGCTTCCCTATGATAAATGATAATGTATTACTTACAAAGTTATTCAACCATGGTTTTTCTTACTGGATTTATGGAATAATAGGAATATTTTCTGGTCTGTTTGTATGGAAATTCGTTCCTGAAACAAAGGGTAAATCACTTGAAGAAATACAAAAATTATGGAAAAAAAATTTTCATCAATAAATAAAAACTTTGATGAGATAAATTTCGGCCTCCTGGGAAATTTGTTATTTAAAGAAAAATACAAATCTAAAATAAACAAATATGCCAATTCATTTAAATAATATGTAACTATTTGTTAAATAAATTATTAAATAACCGACTCAGATCGCATAAAAACATACTTTGAATATGATTAAACGATTGGTTTTTATATCATTGCTCGTAATAACAGGAACACTTACGTTCACCGGACAATCTCTTAATAAAATAGTAGTTAACACTGATATACAACTAATCCCCCTGCAGGATTCAATTTTCGTCCATGTCTCATGGCATTATTTAGAGGATGCCGGCCGGTTCTCATCTAACGGAATGATAATCATTAAGAATGGTGAGGCAATAATGATTGATACTCCCATGGATAATAACAAAACAGAACGGTTGGCCAAATACCTTAATGATTCCCTTTCTGTTGAGATATCCAAATTATTAATAGGACATTTTCATGATGACTGCCTGGGTGGCCTGGGATATTTGCAAAGGAAAGGTATAGAGTCAGTCGCAAATTACTTAACTATAGAAAAATGTAAAGAAAAAGGACTACCTGTCCCATCAATATCATTCAAAGATTCATTTCTGGTCAATTTCAACGGAATGAAAATCGATTGCCGGTACTTTGGTGGAGGACATACTGCTGATAATATTATCGTCTGGCTTCCTGAACAGAAAATACTTTTCGGAGGTTGCCTTGTAAGATCCTTAAACTCACAATCATTGGGAAATCTCTCTGATGCTGTTATACCTGAATGGGACAAAACAGTTATGAGATTAATAGATCAATATATAAATGTTAAAATTGTAATTCCGGGACATGGAAATTTTGGGGGTAAAGAACTTTTGTTTCACACTGTTGATCTCGTTGAAAAATACAAAAACAAATCCAAATGAAAAGAAGCACAAAGTATGGAATATTTTATGTGATCTTCATTAAATTAAATGTAAGGTATTTGGTAAGAAATTAGTAAAAAAGTATATTTAAAACCTGAATATTACTGACAACAAGGTTTGAAGAGGGAAAATTCCTGTCAAATGATAATTATAAATAAGCCATACATGAACTTAATAATCATAAAGTAATAAAAATGACAATAAAACATAATTTAAACAGGCGGCAGTTTATAAGAAATGCCGCAGCTGCAGCAGGCGGACTTATGTTACCTGCATCCGGCATCTTTGCTTCATCAGGGTTCTTAACTCCTGACGAGTATGCATCAACTGCTCATTTCTGGTACCGTAAGCCATCCAAAGTGCCATATGTAGACTCACAAAATAAAAATATTGCTTTCGCATTTAATGATAGCGAAATTTTATTATCTGATGACAACAGCCACACCTGGCGCTACAAAAAATCATTCCCGGATGCAAAAAATATTACTTTCAGCCATATTTTTAACGACGGTACTGTGCTTTTTGCAACCAGGGAAAAACTATTTCTTGCTAAAAAGAAGCTGAAATCTTATAAGGAAATTATCGTAAAGGACAAAGATGGTAAAGATTATCTGCCCCACACTCCTAAGAATCCTGATAATCCGGGATGGTATTTCCATACCCTGACAGGAGATGATTCATGGATCATCGATGGAAAAGAAATGTTGGTTTGGGGTAACTATTGTAATGTGCGGGGAGGTGCAACTCCTGTTAATATTTACTATTCTACTGATAATGGGAAAACAGTAAAAATTGCTTATTCCTTTGGACAAAATCCATATTTCAGCGATAACGGATCTCCGGGGGGAGGTTCAGGAGGTAATTTATTAGGCAATCCTGACAATCCTGTCATATGTCGTCATGTACATTCAGTTGCATACAACCCCGTTGAAAATGCTTTTTATGCCTGCACCGGTGACGGTAACAGGCCAAAAGGATGGGAGTGTCACTGGCTACGGGGAACATATGATGCTGCTAATGATAAATGGGACTGGAATGTTATAATTACAGAAAGTTTAAATACAAGATATAAAGCAGGGGGGATAAGCTTTGTAGATGGCCAAATGTATTGGATCAGCGATGCCAACGGCCCTGAGCCATGGGACAGAGGTATTTTCCGTTGTAACCCGGCTGATATCGGCAATCCGAAAGCCCATACCAGACTCTTTAATCCAAAATATGAATCAGGAACAATGATAATAGAAGATGGGGTCATACTCGCAACACACATAGCAGTTGCCTCTCCTTATACTTTGGGATTCATTATATCACCTGATATGGGAAAGACTTGGGCAGAATATGACATCAAGGATTTCGGACCATTCTCCCCTTCACGTATCCATAAGAAAAATGCTGAAGGCTGGTTCAGACTTGACCTGAGAACAGGATGGATAGACCTTGCAGAATATATGTTTGTAAAACCTAAATAAACAGAATTTATAAAATTAAAAAATATACGGAGGAATTTTTATGACAACATATAATAACATTAACCGGCGGCGGTTTTTAGGCGCTGCAGCAGCACTGACCGGAGGACTACTTCTGCCCGGGACAAGTCTTTTTGGGGCAGGAAATGACCTGTACCCTTCAACAAAACATTTCTGGTATAGAAAACCATTAAATGATCCATTAATTGAATCTCAATTTAACAATCTGGCATTCGGCTTTACAGATAATGCAGTATTTATGTCAGAAGATAACAGTCATACCTGGCCCCACCGTGCAGATTTCTGGGATGCAAAAAATATTACTTTCAGCCACATATTTGAAAATGGCAATGTTCTGTTTGCAACCAGAAACAGGTTATATCTTAGTACTGACAAGCTGGGAACGTACAGAGAGATAATCATGAAAAATCAGGACGGATCTGATCATCTCCCGCATATTCCTAAGAATCCGGAGTATCCGGGATGGTACTTTGCTACTCTCCACGGAGTCAACTCCTGGATAATTGACGGCAAGGAAGTTCTCGTGTGGGGAAATTACGGAAATGTAGCAGGTGGTGCAGTTCCAATCAATATCTACTATTCCACTGACAACGGACTGACCGTAAAAGTTGCATATACCTTTGGACAAAATCCATACCGGCATGATGACGGTAAATTGGGAGGTACTGTAGGAAATCTTTTGGGAAATCCTGACAACCCCTATTTCTGCCGTCATATTCATTGTGTAGACTATAATCCGGCTGAGAGGGCATTTTATGCATGTACAGGTGATGCCGACCGGCCGGAAGGATTTGAGTGCAAATGGCTTAGAGGCACATATGACTTTGCCCGGGACAAATGGAACTGGAAAGTAATTATCGAAGAGAGCACGAATTCAAGATATAAATGCGGAGGATTTAACTTTGTTGACGGAAAACTATATTGGATTAGCGATGCTAACGGGCCAAAACCACACGACAGAGGTGTCTTTTGTTGTGATCCTGCTGATATTGCAAATAAAGCAGCTCACAAATTACTTTATCAGCCTAATTATGAATGTGCTAATATGATAATACAGGATGGCGTTATTCTTGCAGGACATTATGCAACTGCCTCACCCTGGAAACTGGGTATAATATTCTCACCAGATATGGGAAAAACCTGGGCAGAATATGACCTGACAGAGTATGGCCCAAGGTCGGCAATGAGATTCCATAAAAAGAATTCAGAAGGTTGGTTCAGATGCGATATCCGCTCCGGATGGATTGACCGTGCAGATGTATTGTTCATAAAACCCAAATAATAAAATATAGTATAAATAAAGGAGGTGAAAACTATGATAACTAATTATCAATTCTTTAATAACTCTTCAGCAGTTTTTAGGGTTGTCTCTGTCAGGTTTTCTCCTCCAACCATTTTGGCAAGTTCCTCTACCCTTTCAGCCAGGCTAAGCAATTTAACTGAAGTATAAGTAGTTCCCTCTTTCTCAAATTTATAAACCTTAAAATGAGCGTCTCCCCGGGCTGCAATTTGAGGAAGATGAGTGATGTTAATTATCTGCGTTGATGTGGAAAACTCTTTGAGTATATTTCCCATTTTTAATGCAATCTCTCCTGATACACCTGAATCAATTTCATCAAAAATAATTGTGGGAAGTGCTTTAGATGTGCGTAATAAATTTTTTACTGCAAGCATTAGCCTCGACATTTCACCACCTGATGCTATCTTTGAAATCTCAGCAGGGGCAATATCCGGATTAGCACTGAAAAGAAATTCAACAGAGTCATTCCCTGTTGGAGAAAACCCGCTAAGACGTTTATGTTCTATGATAAATTTTGCCTTTAAAATACCTAATTGCTTTAAAACTGACATCACTGAATCTTCAATTTTCCTGAAATATTGCTTCCTTAAATTACTTAATTCATCAGCTTTTCTCATTAAGCCGGAAAAATTTTCTTCTGACCTCTTTATAAACTCATTTATCTGTTCTTCGTAACCTGTTACCTGATTTATCCTTTCCCTAAAAATATTTTTAAGTTCAATCAATTCTTTGACTGAGGCTACATGATGTTTTTGTTCAAGGTTGTATATCATGTTCAGGCGATCAGTAACCTGTTCAATGCGCACCGGATCATATTCTGCCTTTTCTGAAAGAGTTTCAGATTCATCCAAAATATCTTTAATCTCCAACAGGCAAGACTCCAGCCTTTCAGCTAATCTGAGAGCTTCATCAATATACTGTCCGGTGTTTAAAAGTTTTTTGTGGCTCTCTTTTAAATTCCGAATAACAGAAAAATTTTCATTGTCGATTAAACTAATAACATCAGCAAATGAACTTTTTATCTCCTCAGCATGTGTAAGCTTTTCCAGTTCCGTTTCCAGTTCTTCCTGCTCTGTGTCCTGCAACGCAGCTTCGTTGAGCTGATCAAACTGAAACTGAAAATAATCAAGGTCTGACGATTCTTTTTCCGCCTTATCCCTTAATTCGGACAACTTACTTTTTAAATAAATGTATTCATCATACAATTCTCTGTATTCTCCTGATACTTTACCGGATGCAGCCACTGTATCAATAATATCAAGCTGAAATTTCTGATTTGCTAATTCAAGATTCTGGTGCTGTGAATGGATATCAATAAGTTTTAGGGCGACCTCACTCATAGTCTTTAATGTCACGGGCGTATCATTGATAAATGACCGTGACTTACCGGATGAGGTGATTTCCCTGCGAAGAATTGTCAGGTCATCATAATCAAGGTCATTATTTTCAAAAAAATCTCTAAGATGATATGATTCAATTTCGAAGTGGCCTTCGACAATACATTTCTCATTATGGTTTTTAAGGACTGATAAGTCTGCCCTGTTCCCAAGTATCAAACCCAGGGCACCCAAGATTATCGATTTACCTGCACCAGTTTCACCGGTAACAGAGTTTAACCCTCTTTGAAATTCAACAGAGAGTTCATGAATAAGTGCATAATTGGAAATAGTAAGCTTTGTCAGCATATACAATTACAGCTTTTAAAAACCTTCATTTTCTGCAATCTTCTGGTATTTACTTCCGTTAGAAGGGTCAACTTCATTAAGTATAGCCATTATACGGTTTCTTTCGTCAGGAAAAGATTTTGAAAATACATTAACCAGTTCATCTGCTTTAGCATCGAAGAACATTTGGAGTATATAGAGTGAAGGCCTTCTCCTGAAAACTTTCTGTATGTCTCTAAGGGACTCCGCTATGACAGCCCTCCCCTCCTCCTGCCGTTCTGACATCAAATCAAGGCCAAGGCGGTGATACGAATACATGCATGAACGAAAGTCTGAATAAGATTTATTTAATATATTTTCAATCAGCCAGTAACGGTTACGTTCACTTTCAAATGCTTTCCATCCTTTCTCCCTTGCATTTTGTGAATTATTTACAATTGCCTGAGCCTTCTCAAAATAGGGTGTTCCCCCTTCGGGCGAAAATGTATCATAATCAAACCCTAAAACAATATATGCATAAAATGCAAGAATATTGGTCAAATTATCCCTGTTTGATGTTTCATTGAATTCCAGGGGCTGAAATTCCACATATCGGCAATGAAAATCATTATCCTTAATATTCAATACAGTAGTTTCATAGCTTGAACTGAAAACAGGTCGCGTCAATTGAACCTGAATGGAACCTTTAAATTCATCGGCAGAGAATTGCTCATCAAGTCTTATGAGTATGTTACATCTGATCCTTTCATCATACGAAAATACATGCTCTGTCCATTTTCTGTTGTTCATGAACTCATAAATATCTGCCTGCATAGTTTGAAATAATTGTCTGTTTGCACCTTGTAACTTTTGGGCAGAAACAGTCACATTACATCTAAACTCCTGTGAAAACAAGGAATTTGAAAACAATACAATTAATATTATCAGAAAAAAACTCTTCATATAATATCCCTTCAAACTTGTAAATTTATAAAATTTGACAGCAACAACAGACTTGTTATTTAATAAGTTCAATAATTTTATCAACAATATCAGCTGCAGCTTCCCTCTTTGTCTTTAACTCAAAAACCCTGGTATTATTGTTTTTATCGATAATAGTTATTTTATTGGTATCCACATTAAATCCTGCACCGGGATCATTAAGTGAATTAAGCACAATAAAATCGAAATTTTTCTTTAACATTTTAGCTCTGGCATTTTCAATTTCATTGTTGGTTTCGAGGGCGAATCCTGCAAGTATCTGATCTTTTCTTTTTATTTTTCCCAATTCTGCAGCAATATCGGAAGTAGGTTTAAGGTTAATGGTCAGGTTTTTATTGCCTCGTTTAGTTTTTTGCAGTTCGGTCTTTATCGGAGTGAAATCGGCTACTGCTGCTGCCATTATTGCACCATCACAATCAGAAAAGTAATACAGGCACTGTTCGTACATCTGCCAAGCAGATTCAACGGAGATAACCCTTATCTTTAAATTATCCGGTTTTATATTGACCGGGCCTGAAACAAGTATAACTTCAGCTCCCTGTTGAGCCAGTTCTTCTGCAATAGCGAAACCCATTTTCCCGGAAGAGTAGTTACCAATAAAACGCACAGGGTCAATTTTTTCATAAGTAGGCCCTGCAGCAACAAGAAATTTTCTATTTAGTAGTTTTTTTTTTCTGCTTAAAAAATCCGCAATAATATCAATCACAACTTCAGGTTCCTGTAAGCGGCCTTTGCCTTTTAGTCCACTTGCAAGTTCACCCTCAGCAGGTTCAATAATAATATTTCCAAAATCCTGAAGGATTTTGAGGTTTCGTTGAGTGGAAGGATGATTATACATATCCATGTCCATGGCAGGGGCAATAAAGACCGGACATTTTGCAGATAAGTAGGTAGTAATAAGCATATTATCAGCAATGCCATTTGCCATTTTTCCAATAGTACATGCAGTAGCAGGTGCTACAATCATGATATCGGCCCACAGACCGAGGTCAACATGGCTGTTCCATGTACCGTCATCAGATGAGAAAAACTCACTTAAAACCGGGTTCCCTGAAATTGCAGATAGTGTCAGGGGAGTAATGAATTCTTTTCCTGAAGGAGTCATAACTACCTGTACTTCAGCTCCTTCTTTGATAAGTAGACGTAAAATTATAGCTGCCTTATAAGCAGCTATACTACCCGTCACACCGAGTATAATTTTTTTCCCTTTAAGCCTCATAGGCTGTTGTTTTATAACACCGGCTTGGTTTCTCTACCGGGATTACGATGGTATATCTGCCTCTCTTCCCACTCCTCAAAAGCAATCAGGGTAGGTTTGGGAAGGCGTTCATAAAATTTTGATATTTCTATCTGTTCCCTGTTTTCAAAAATTTCCTCAAGGTTATCTGTAAAAGATGCAAATTCTTGTAATTTCTGATTTAATTCTTCTTTCAGTTCAGAAGCAATCTGATTAGCCCTTTTGGCAAGAATCACTACAGTTTCATAAACATTTCCGGTTTCCTGGGTCAAAATTTCCAGATCCCTGGGAACAGTAGTCTGAGCTGCTTTTGTCTTTTTATAATCCATTTCTCTAATTTATATTTGTTTCCTGTCCGCTTTCATAATTTAACAGATCGGCAAGGGTATTATAAAATCTATCTATCTCTTTTCTGTATTGGCTCTCCGGAAACTCGTCGACGAAAGTGAAATACTCATCAAGAGCGCCGGAAAGTCGTTCCTGTTGTTTATCTGCTACACTATTTATTGCTAATAAATATTTTGATTTTAGTAACATATACATCAATTCCTCCCGGTATTGACTGTCGGGATACTCTTTCAGGCTATTTGTAATAGCAATTGAGGCTGCCTTATAATTATCAAAATCATAATATAATTTGGCACTAAGGTATGATTTGTAAACTAATTTAGACTGCAATTCATCAATTAGCCGGTTTGCCTCATCTACTCTGTCATTATAAGGATAAAGATTAATATATAATTGTAAAGATTCTATCGCCTCCTGTGTTACAGACTGGTCTAACCTGGAATTGGGCGAAAGAAGATAAGAGCAATATCCCAACATAAACTGCGATTCCTCAAAATACTTACTTGTAGGAAACTCCTTGGCCAAAGACTTATAATAATGCTTAGCCATCAGATAATCTTTTTGACCCATCAGGCTTTTTGCATAATAGTAATAAATCTCATCAGCCTTACTGGTTCCACGGTAAATATTTACCAGCTCCTGAAATAAACCTCCGGCTTTGGCATAATCACCATTCTCAAAGTACTCTATGGCTTTTTTATGCTTAAACTCATAATCAGTACTTTTCATTACCTTATTGTAATCTCCGCACTGTGCAAGAAATAACAATATTATTAATCCTATACTAAAATTTCTCAATTTCATAAACATAGCGCAAAAATATACTTTTTTTAATAAAGAATATACACAGTTAAATGAATTTAACACATTTGTCAAAGTTTTAAAAAAGATTACATTTGTATTTCAAATTTTAAATTAACTAAAAGTGGATATATTTCAGAGAATAAGGGCCAATCAGGGAGACATTGGCCAACACATGGATAAAATTCATGGTTATTTTGCTTTTCCGAAACTGGAAGGAGAAATAAATGCACATATGAAATTCAGGGGTAAGGAGGTGCTTACATGGAGTTTAAATAATTATTTGGGCCTTGCCAATCATCCTGAGATCAGAAAAGCGGATGCAGAAGCTGCCGCACAATACGGACTTGCCTATCCGATGGGCGCACGGATGATGTCGGGGCAGACAACAAAACACGAACAACTGGAAAGAGAACTGGCTGATTTCGTGGGTAAAGAAGATACTTTTCTGCTCAATTACGGATACCAGGGCATGGTTTCCATAATCGACGCTCTTTGCCGAAGGAATGATGTCATTGTATACGATTCAGAAGCACATGCCTGTATTCTCGATGGTGTAAGGCTGCATATGGGAAAAAGATTTGTCTACCCGCATAATAATATTGAAAATCTGAGAAAACAACTTGAAAGAGCAACTAAACTTTCCGAGAAACAAAATGGCGGCATTCTCGTCATTACTGAAGGAGTATTTGGCATGTCAGGAGATTTGGGGAAACTTGATGAAATCGTTAAATTAAAATCCGATTTTAATTTCAGACTTGTAGTTGACGATGCTCACGGCTTTGGAGTAATGGGTAAAACAGGTGCAGGGACACCTGAATTTTTCGGAGTTACGGACCAGGTTGACGTTCATTTCGGAACCTTTGCTAAAGCAATGGCCGGCATAGGTGCATTTGTTGCATGCGACAGGGATGTATGTTTCTACCTTCGTTATAACATGAGATCGCAAACTTTTGCAAAATCATTGCCCATGGCAATGGTACTGGGATCTTTGAAAAGACTGGAAATGCTCCGCAACATGCCGGAAATGCGTGAAAAATTATGGTCCATTGTTAATGCTCTTCAGTCAGGATTAAAAGAAGCAGGATTCGACCTCGGTCGTACTAACTCACAGGTAACTCCGGTATACATGAAAGGAGGCCCGGCAGAAGCGACAAATATGGTTTATGACCTCCGTGAAAATTACGGGGTATTTTGTTCTATTGTCGTTTACCCGGTTATACCTAAGGGTGAACTCATTCTGAGACTTATACCTACTGCTATGCATACCCTGGAGGATGTTAAATATACAGTAAACTCTTTTCAGGAAGTACGCAAAAAACTAAACGACGGCAAATACTCAAAAACAGAATTTGCTAAAGTAAAAGTAGATATGTAATATTAATATTAACCGTTCTTTTCCGATAAATACCGCTCTGCATCAATTGCTGCCATACAACCTGAACCGGCAGCAGTTACTGCCTGACGGTATACCGGATCCTGAACGTCGCCGCAGGCAAATATTCCCGGAATTGCTGTTTTTGAAGTTCCGGGAATTGTTTTTATATACCCGGTTTTGTCAGTCTCAAGATAATCTTTAAATATTTCTGAATTTGGTTTATGCCCAATTGCCAGGAAAAATCCGTCAATATTAATCCTGACCTCTTCCTCCTCCTCTTCACCAAGATTTTTTACCAGAGTTGCTCCCGTGACCAAACCGTTTTCACCAATCAGGCCTTTTGTCTGGTGCTTCCACAAAACTTCTATATTAGGTGTTTTCATTACTCTCTCTGCCATAACTTTAGATGCACGTAGTACATCTCTTCTGACAATCATATATACTTTGTTGCACAATCCAGCCAGGTAAATAGCCTCCTCACAGGCAGTGTCACCACCACCAACGACTGCAACATCCTTACCGCGGTAAAAGAACCCGTCACATGTTGCACATGCAGATACTCCCCCTCCTTTATATTTTTGTTCATCTTCAATCCCTAAATATTTGGCTGTCGCGCCGGTTGCAATGATAACAGCCTCAGCCTCTATTACCTTCTTATCATCAATCCATACTTTATGGATATCACCCGAAAAATCAACTTTTGTAGCTATTCCCCAACGTATATCTGTTCCAAACCTTTCGGCCTGTTTTTTAAAATCTTCCATCATTACAGGTCCTGTCACTCCTTCGGGATAACCAGGATAATTTTCTACTTCCGTGGTTGTCGTCAACTGGCCTCCCGGTTCAAGGCCTTCATATAATACCGGTTTTAAATTGGCCCTTGCAGCATAAATGGCTGCTGTGTACCCTGCAGGTCCTGATCCAATAATTAAACATTTAACCTTTTCTATATCAACAGGCTGATTCTGATCTTTTTTATTACTTTCGTTTATATCAAGTGGTTTAAACATAACTTTAATTTTATTTTCGCGCAAAAATATAAAACATCTGATATTGCGCCTAATAAATTCAATCAATAAAAACTAAGATGCAATAGAATAAAACTATTAACTAAAAAAATCCAAAATTATTCCGGCGTGCTCCTTTGTAAATATCAAATCCGGGTAAAAAATTCTCGTTACACCCGTTGCGTAGGTTGCACGAAAAAAATTCGTTGCACTCACCGTGTGAAATTTTAAACGTAGCGGCCTTTGGGAGATATTTTAAACGTTGCGCTCGTCGCGTGAAAATATCTCGTTGCGTTCGTCGCGTGATATATCCTCCCGGCAAACGGTTTAGCTAAATTGTATTTAAAAATTAAAATCTTTAACACAAATATTTATTTTGCTTTGATTAATGTACTTTTATAATCTCTCAATAGAATATGGTACCTATTTATTATAAAAACAATAAAACTATGTTACACGATAATGGTCGCAGAAAATTCATTCAAAAAATAGGCCTGACAGCTCTGAGTGCCGGCGCCTGTAATTTCCTGGCAACTGATGTAAACGGACATACATCCTGTTCCCCGACAATTAATAGCTACCCGGATTTGGTTTCACTACCACCATCCGATCTCTTTTCAGTATTAAACCTGGACCTGCCGGAACTCTCATTTGTCCGGAAATCGTTTGAAAAAAATGGGTATTATCCTGCTCTTTCCCGTTTGTTGGATTATTATCGTTCGCGCTACCCGCAACCTTCATTTACAAATAAAGGTATGTCCGGCATAGAAGTCAATGAATCTGTCAAGAGGGCAGACAATTTGGGAAATCATATTTTTCAGTGGGGCCCATACACAGAGTCTGCTTACGGAGACGATATCGACTGGGCAGCAGATCCGGCAGGCGATATTGAATGGGTTGCTGCCATATACCGTTTTTACTGGGCAAGTGATCTGGTTGACGGTTATCTGGCTACAGGCGATGACAGGTATGTACAAACATTTGTTGACCTCACAACGGACTGGATAAATAAACACCCTCTGGAAAAAACCATTAATATTACTCATCCCGTTTACGGGTGGAAAGGCTACCCGTGGCTTGACCTGCAAACAGGAATAAGAGCTACAAATATATGTAGCAGCTTTCGGCAATTTCTTCACTCAAAAGCATTCACTCCCCAATTCCTTGGTATCCTCCTCTCAAGCCTTTATGACCACCAGATAAAGACAGAAAAAATGCCAATGAACAAGGTACATAATAAAGCTATTTTTGAGCAACGTGGATTCTTTAATGTCCTGCATACATTTCCTGAATTTAAGGATAAAGAAAGATGGCTTAATATTGCCATTGACATTACTTGTGAAAATCTTATTGCACAGACAACCTCAGAAGGTGTACAGCGGGAATGGTGCGGAGGATATCACCTGGGAGTTTACAGGGATGTATTGGAAATTGACGGGCGTGTAAAGGATATGGGACATGAAATGCCGGAATTCTATCGTAACAGGGTAAAGGCAATGGCTGACCATATATTCGGTTTATCAACCCCTGACCTGGGATTCCCGATGTTCGGCGATACAGCACGCAGTAAACCTGAGTCGGATAACCGCAAATCATGGCAATTGTATAAAACTCTTGTTCAGGCTGGCCAGGCATTCAAAGATCCGAAATTCGAGGCACTCGCAGACCTTGATATTAGCCGGCTTCCTTCTAATGGCAGCAAGGCCTTTCCTGATGCAGGCCTTTATGCTTTACGAAATAACTGGACTCCTGACCAGGTCTATATGGCCCTGCACTGTTCCCCTCCGGCAATCAGTTCACATGATACAGCCGATAACGGTACATTCGAATTGTATGCTTACGGCCGTTGGCTTATGCCCGATTCAGGATATTACACCTACGGACATGATAAAAAGGCAAGAGCATGGCACAGACAGACAAAGATTCACCCTACCATGACAGTAAACGGAAAGGATACTGCAATTAATGGAAGACAACTCTGCTGGAAATCTGATGAGAACATGGATATACTTTGTATTGAAAACCATTCCTATAATAACTTTTTACACCGACGGACAGTATGGTTCGTTGATAAAAATGAAATGTTTCCCTTTTTTGTTATTGCCGATGAGGCGAACGGAGACATTAACGGGGATATCGAAATTCATTTTCCAATGGCACCAGGACCTGTTAAAACTGATAATCAAAATAACCGGATCATTACAGGATTTAATGATGCTAACCTTCTTATTCAAATAACAGGCAAGAAATCTGTAACTCTTTACGAAACTGAAGGATGGCATGCCTGGAGTTACGGACACAGAGAACCCCGGACTTCAGTAACTGCACTCTATAAAGGACAGGCGCCATTTGTTTTTATCTCTCTGTTAATACCGTATACAGGAATTACTGTACCAGAGTGCAGGATGCTTACCGATACGTCATCACTAATCTCTGGCATGGATCCGATGAAAGTTGAAGTGGAAGTATCAGGGAGAAATTATAAACTGATCAGAAACATTTAATTTTTGAAACCAGCGCTGATAATCCATCAGATTAAACGGAGCTTTTCCCGCCAGGTAATGGTTGTTGAATTTTTCATTTCCGATTGAATAATCAATCAGCCACATAGCATGCCCTTCACGTTCAGGTATATAGCCAACAACAACTTTCCCGTTTTCCGGAATTTCAAATGTGCCTGAAAACGATGAATTCCCCGTATCAGCATCCCGGACTGTTACTGTTCCCAACTTTGCTTCTCGTGTATCGTTCACAGCCACAACCGGATGTTGCCCATTCTCAGGATCGCCAATCATCACACAGGCGTAATATTGAACATTTTTTATATAATAATATGCCAGCTTTTTACTGTTGTAATAATCAACAACAGCATCGGAAATTATGGGCCAGCCATCCCGGAGGTTCCACCAAATGATCCCCGTTTTCCGGAATTTGTCCATTCTCCACAGTTCAATAAAAAATTTCATTGCTTCTGCCTGTGTAGCCTGCGAAGCAAATATAAACTGGTCCAAGTCCTCCGGGCACTCACCAAATAGCGCGTTCACCTGTTTTACCATTAAACTGTTCCTTCCGTCCAGTCCGGTATACTGAGGATGGGGGCGTGTCGCTTTGGTCTGCCACTCAAAATTCCAGTTTTTGTTATTATCCCACGGATAAACTTGTTCCGGGCTGAACATCTTTTCCAGGCTGCTAAGGTTTGGACAACCATGATAACCTATTTCGCTTACAAAATGGGCATTTGTTTCAATATAAAAGGGAGCTTTGTAATATCCCCTTGGTCCCCAAAGATGAACTTCAGGCCTCAAACTATTATTACTACCCTCTTTAAAATATTCCTGGCTATGGTATGGAGAACTTGGTAAATAATCCCTGACCGGATCATATTCCCATATTACTAAGGGCAGGACTTCCCTGCTTATTTTATTTATATTCGGATCAATCTTCTTCCTGAAAGGCCAGCCAACAGATTCATCAATTTCATTATCACCTGACCATAAAACCAATGATGGATGCTGACGTAATTTCAAAACAACTTTTATAGCTTCTTTTCTTATTTTTTCCAGAAAATCATCATTTTGAGGGTAAACTGTACAAGCCATGGCAAAATCCTGCCATACCATTATCCCATTTTCATCACAAAGGCTGAAAAAATCATTGTCTTCATATACATTTCCACCCCAACACCTTATCATGTTGCAATTCAGGTCTGCAGTCATTTTTATTGCTTCATCAAGATGGGTTTTATCCCGGCTGTGAAGGGCATCCAACGGGACCCAGTTGGTCCCCCTGACAAATATTTTTTCTCCGTTTATTTTAAAAACAAATTCACCGGGTTTATCTTCATGGGTAATATCAGTATGTATTAATTCTGCTGTCCGAATACCTATTCGTTGTTCCTTTTCATCCAAAACCTGATTTTTTTGATCCAGTATTCTTACAATATAATTATACAAGTTTGGATTACCATAGCCTTTGGGCCACCAGAAATCAACATTATTCAAAGATATATTCTGCCGGCCACAGAATGAAAGTAAAGGAAACCTGTTGTTGTAAACCAAATTCCCCTCTTTTGTTAATGATATTTCCATCGTTAATCCATCAGCACTCATATAACCGGTAGATATTTGCCAGTCAAAAATAAGTTGTGCCTGACGTCCAGTTACATCTACTGAATTTGTCATCCAATATACCTGTTCAAATCGCACTGGTTTCTTTATTTCCAAAGTTACACTCCGCCATAAACCGGCACTAATCAACCGGGGCATTATATCCCAGCCATACATATGGGGTGCTTTCCTGATGTTAACCTGTTCATGGCTCAGCATAGACCTTGAACCAATAGTGGATATCGTATATTTTTGTGCTTCAAAAACTGCAGGATCAATTCGGATATAAATTTTATTCTTTCCTTCATGCTTTAATAGAGAAGTGATATTAAAAGAGTGTTCAACAAGCATATTATCTGTTTTTCCAACGAGCTGATCATTTATCCAGATATTTCCAAAACAGTCTAATCCTTCAAAAACTATTTCTACCTCTTCATCTTCTTTAAGTTGAGGAGTTTCAAACTCACGAAAATACCACCACTGATATGATTCATATTTACGCAAATCATATATATTCTTACCGGTTTCAGGATTTTTTATTATTCCTGCAGCCAGCAAATCCAGTTCAACATTACCCGGAACTGTAGCAGAAATTTGAGGCCAGCCACTCTTATCAAGTTCATCAGGTGTGGAAGGTGAATTACTGCTATATTGTCCGTAATAAAGTTGCCATTTGCCATTTAAAGATAAATTCCGTATATCTTTAGCATTTATAAGGGAAAAATGTATTAGGAATAAAACAGATAAGGAGATGAATTTTAAAGTCATACCTTTCATATTTTAGATCTTTATTAATGTCATTATTGATTTTTGAACCTGCTTATATTCTTGTAATAATACAAAATCTATTCTACTTTGGCAATCAGAACAAGATACGAATTCACACCTTATATAAATTTATTGAAGTCCGGCTTTACCCTGTTTCTGGTAAAGCTCATCCAGTTCTTCCCAGCGGGCTTTCATCTGTTCCAGGCGTTCATGATTTTTCTGCTTCCAGGAAGGATTACCAAAATTATAAAAATCATCTGCCAGATTATTCAGTTCTGTGCGATCTTCTTCCATATTATAAAGTTGCCATCTGCCGTCGAAATCTGATGAAATCACCGCTTTCCAATTACCCTGGCGCAATGCTTTATTTCCGGCATGACTGAAATATATTTCACGCTCAGAACGAAGATCTTCCTTAAACAACGGGACTAAACTCTTACCTGGAAGTGGCGGAGCTTTAATTCCGTTTCTTTCATTCAGGGCATCAACTCCTGCCAATTCCAAAAAAGTAGGAAGAAAGTCAACAACATGACCTGTGGTATAACGCAAAAACCCCTTGTATTTAATTCCCTTTGGCCAGTATGCAATCATAGGAGTTGCAATACCGCCCTCATGGGCCCAAAACTTATGGCGCCGGAAAGGTGTGTTGCTTGCTGTTGAGAAACCCGGTCCCAGACAAAGGTAAGAATCTGCTGATCCCAATGGTGCATTCCTGTCATGGCCACCACCACGGATTATCTGCTCGGCGCTTGCCCCATTATCTGAAAGAAATAAGACCAATGTGTTTTCCTCCACCCCCATTGATTTTATCTGATCCAGGATGCGTCCCGTTTCTTTATCTATTCGATCAACCATGGCAGCATGAATGGCCATCTTGGTTGCCTGAAGGTACTTCTCTTCCTGTGTAAGCTGATCCCATGGCCTGGCATATCTTGTTTCCCCGGGAATAGAATCTTTCAACCATCTCTCGGGCCAGCTCCATGGGGCAGTAACATGATATTCAAAACCACTATTCTCCCCTAAATTAAATCCCATTCTCTTTTGTCGCTCATAACGCTCACGTTTAAGCTGCTCCCAACCCTCCAGGTAACGGTCACGATATTTATCAATATCCTCCTGATATGCATGTAAAGGGAAATGAGGAGACATATAAGCCACATAAAGAAAAAAAGGAGAATCTGAGTACTTCTGTTGATGTTCCTTTAGGAACCTGATTGAATAATCTGCTATTGCAGTGGTGGAATAGTAATCTTCTCCAGGCGATTCTGAAGATAGTTCTGTAAAGCTTTTATCATCCAAAAAAAGATATTCAGGCGTAGGAGAAATATTGTGGCTGTTTGTCCGGGTGCAATCAAAAGAACGGTCAAATCCGCCTTCTGCCAGTATGGTATTTACATTCGTTACATGCCATTTTCCGCTTTGATAGCTCCTGTAGCCAGCTTGCTTCAAATGATGGGGAATCAAATAACCCCACATGGGAAAAGCCGCCCGCTTTCCGTCATTGTTAACTTGCTGGGCATAATAGCCTGTAAGCAAAGAGGAACGGGTTGGCCAACACCGTCCGCAATTATAAAATTGTGTAAAACGAAGTCCGTTTTCAGCAAGCCTGTCAAGACGCGGAGTTTCTATCTCCCCGCCATAACATCCTAAATCTGAATAACCCAAATCATCGGCAATTATGACAACTATATTGGGTGGATTAGTTGGTTCTGCAATATCTGAAGCTTTACCTATTTGACCCTGAAAAAGTATCGCGGTAAAAAATAATGATAAAATCTTCTTAAACGTATTTATTCCATTCATTTATATTTAATTTAATATATTGATTTCCAAAGACATTATAAGTATAAATTCACTTGTTGAAAAAGAAACAAATAGTAAGTTTTATAACATAATTAGCCCATGATATATCTTAAAATATGACAAATTAATAATTATTCAAAAAACCATTTGTTTATTGTCTCAATAAAATTAAGTCTTTTAGCTAACTAATCAGCATGTACCAATCAAAAAATCATTACTAATCGGGGTTTTTTCTGTTTCCGGAATTTCAAGATATTTTATGTTAATCCCGATAACGCGGGTAAAGTATTAATAGCAATGTCCAATTGAGTTATTCCC
>CAZJGI010000028.1:5745-41150 GCA_964545315.1 uncultured Prolixibacteraceae bacterium | reverse complement strand
TAAAAATTACCGAATGCCATGTAGTCTCTGAGTGATAATCAAAATTATTGCCGGCAAAATCTCTGAACGCATTTTCAACATTTTTCCTTCTTATCGAATCATATATCGTATTTACGGCAATCGTAAAAACAAACGATTTAATACTTTTCGAACTGTCTAGTATCTCTCGCTTTTCCCATATTCTCAAAAAAACATCCTGGACTAATTCCCGGGCATCCTCTTCGTTTTTTAAATATTTAAGGGCAAAACAGTAAATCCGGGGGGAATATCTTTCGAACAGTTCCCTGAAGGCATCTTTAATACCCCTCCTGATCAGGTAAGTTAAAGTTTCGTCAGTTATATTTTTAAGGTCGCTCAATACAATAGCTTTAGCGGTAACATCAAAAATATAGCAATTTCCCGATAAAAGAAAGAAAATAAAAAAATTACAATAAAATTACCTGTCAATTATTTGTTTTTAATAAATTAGCAGCCACGTTAAAATTTTTTGTACAATCCAATTAAAATTTATATAGATCATGAAAATTATACCTGGTATTGACCGCCGTAATTTTATTACAAAAACAGCTCTCGGCACTCTGGGGGCAGCCGGAATTTTATCATCCTGTTCAGGACCTTCAACTAATAAAAAAGAGGAGATACAACTCCCGAAACTTCTTGACCAGGCTCCTGACGGAAAGGTGATTAAGGCCGGACTTATTGGTTGTGGCGGTCGTGGTACAGGGGCAGCCATTAACTTCCTGGATGCAGGCCCAAATCTTCAGATAACTGCTCTGGGAGATGTTTTTCAGGATAAAATTGATAATTGCCGTGAAAAATTAAAAACAGCTAAAGGTGTTGAAATTGCCGATGAAAATTGTTTTATTGGTTTCGACAGCTTTGAGAAAGTTATTGACTCAGGTGTGGATATGGTTTTACTCTGTACCCCGCCACATTTCAGGCCTGCCCATGTTGAAGCAGCAGTTAATGCAAGAAAACATATTTTCATGGAAAAGCCAATTGCTGTCGATCCAACAGGAGCCAGGTCAGTGATGGCTTCTGCAAAAAAAGCACAGGCTATAGGACTTAACATGGTCAGCGGGACAATCCGCAGGGTGCAAAAAGACTACATGGAAACATGGAGAAGAGTAGCTAATGGTGAAATAGGGGAGATTACCGGAGCAAATATAATTCGAAACGGTGGGGCATTATGGTACAGGCAGCGCCAGCCGGAATGGTCTGACATGGAATATATGCTTCGCAACTGGGTTAACTTCTGCTGGCTCTCAGGAGACCATATCACAGAACAGTTCATACACGAAATCGATGTGATGAACTGGCATATGGGCCAAAATCCCCAGTACGCAATAGGATATGGCGGACGTCAGAGAAGGGTGACAGGTGACCAGTATGACTTTTTCAGTATTGAATATGTGTATGAGAACGGAATGCGTGCCCATTGTGCAGCAAGACAAATCAACGGTTGTACCAATAAAAAGGTTGAACAGATAAACTGTACAAACGGATATGCTGATGCATCAGGAAAACTATACGATCTTAAAGGTAACCTGATATGGGAATATCCTCACCCTGCAGAGGGAGATACAGCATCCGAATGGAAAGTAACGAACCCCTTTGTCCAGGAACATATCAATCTGGTGACCGGAATCCGCACAGGGAATACAGTAAACGACGCCGAAGCACAGGTCAGCTCAACCCTAATGACTATAATGGGCCGTATATCAGCCTATACAGGTAAAAATGTATCGTGGGAGGAACTAATGAACTCTGACCTTTACCTGGGGCCTAAAACATATGCAATAGGACCGGTAGAGGGTATACCTGAAGAAGTGCCGGTAGCAGGCGTAGCTAATAATCCAAAGGAAGGATAAAAGCATGAAACGAGCATTTTTATTTTTTATACTGATATATTTTACCTGTCAGATTCCCCCTTTATATGCCCAGGAGGCATTATTCAGGTTCGGGAAAGAGATGTCATTTGATAACATTACATCCGGCAAAAAGACAAAGGGCAAGCCTGTGCAATGGATTCAGGTCAATACTGAAGATGACACATGGAAACTCAATAAAGACATACTGATATGCTCCGGCCATCCCATCGGCGTTATACGAAGTGAAAAAGAGTATGAAAACTTCATCATGCATGTAGAATGGAGACATATGGAAGCCGGAGGTAATTCAGGAACATTCGTGTGGAGCAATGCAGTCCCGGGTACTAACCGGCTGCCAAACGGTGTGGAAGTTCAAATGCTTGAACTGGACTGGGTGGTAAAAAATACCAAAGACGGCGTTCAACCTCCGGTTGCTTATGTACATGGAGAGGTATTCGGCGTCGGAGGAGTGGAAATTGTCCCTGATAATCCAAGAGGGAAACGCAGTAAATCAATTGAGAACCGCTGTCTCGGAAAGGGCGAGTGGAATACATATGATGTGGTATGCGTCGACGGGACTATCAAGCTTTCCGTGAATGGTAAATTTGTCAATGGTATAAGCAAAGCCTCGCAAAAGAAAGGTTATATATGCCTGGAATCAGAAGGGGCAGAAATTCATTTCAGAAATATTAGTATTACAGAATTACCATAATAATCAGAGAGGATTCACTGATCAGTGAATCCTCTCTGATATCTTTTGAAAAATATCCTTTAAAAAAGGAATCTTTTCAAATCCCGAGAAAAGACCCTTTTTACCATGATGTATAAGTATATTTCGAATATAGATGAAAAGGCTGAGGCTGTGGGCTGCAAAAAGAACCGGGTCTAACCGGTATACAGAGTATATAAATATCATTAATGAACCAACAGTACTAATTATCCAGAATCCAAGGGGAAGGACAGAATCATTCCGGTTTTCTGAATATATCCACTGGTAAATAAACCGAAAGGTAAATATTACCTGGCCCAGTGAGCCCCAGATCATCATTATAAGAGAAACATCTTTATTCTTGATTATTGAATTGAAATTATAGTTCACCCCAAATATTAGCCATGCCAGACAAGCCAGAGGCAATAATACAACGAGGAAGCGGGAAATATAATGCATCATCTGCCAGGCGTTCTTGAGTTGCAGGTTCCGTATATAGATTGCATATACAATAAACTGGCCCAGAACGATTGCAAAATCATTACGTAATATTCCGTAAACCATCATCAGAACAGATGCTGCAAGGCTGATCTGCCAGAATAATACCGGTGAGGTAACTGTTCCCTCCTGTTCCGATTTGAACCATTGGGCAATAGTGCGTGCAAAAAATAATATCTGAGCTAAAAACCCAAGGGCATATATGAGGTAACTATTCATAATGATCTGTTATGGGGTGCAAATATATTAATAAAGATGGAAAGGGGGATTGCAATCCTTTATCCGATCATTAAAATGAGCGGCAAGCAATATATCTTTTTGGCAGTAACTAATTGTTCAACAGTCTTATCATTTGCTGTTTGATTTAGCTAAAGGAAGGCTCGTCAAAAAAGAATTAATCATTCATTAATTTTAGCAAGGCCTCTTTGGCTGCATTTTGCTGGGCTTCCTTTTTTGATGAGCCAAAACCTTTCCCGAATTCTACATCATCAATCGAAACTGTTGTGATAAAACCCGGAGTTTTTGTTTTCTCGCCGGGAATTTCTTCTATTGTATCAAACTTAACCTCTTTTTTATTTTTTTGGCTCCATTCTATCAGCTGGCTTTTAAAATTTGTATCCTTCTTTTCAATTTCATTAAGGTCAACAAATTTTGAAAGAATTTTTTTCGTTACAAACTTTTTTGTAACCTGATAGTTTGTATCCAGGTAAATTGCTCCAATAAGAGCTTCAAGGGCATCGCCGTAGATATGGCTTTTATCGCCATTTTTGGTAGCGTTGGAATCGATAAAAACATTCAGTCCCATATCGAAGGTCAATCTTGTAAGAAAAGAGCGGTTAACCAGTTTAGACCTGTTTTTGGTAAGAAATCCCTCATCCTCCTTCGGGAAACGATTATAGAGGAATTCAGCGATTATAGCTCCCAGGATTGCATCTCCGAGAAATTCAAGCCTTTCGTTATTAATAAGGTTACCCCTTGAATCCTGAACTGATGCTGATTTATGGATGAATGCCAAATCATACAGTTTAAGATTTGAGGGATAAAATCCAAGTAAATTCTTTAAAAACAAATAAAACTCTTTCCGGGGTGATGAAAAGAGTTTTATTCGTTGTGCTATTATTCTTACCACAAATTCTTAAATTTTTTTAAAAACCAGTGTGGCGTTATGGCCTCCAAAACCAAATGTATTACTTAAAGCAACCTTTACATCTCTTTTCCTGGCGACATTAAATGTAAAATCCAGTTTATTGTCGATTTCAGGATCGTCGGTAAAATGGTTAATTGTAGGAGGCACAATACCGTTTTTGATTGTCAGCACAGTGGCGAGGCTTTCGGCAGCGCCGGCAGCTCCAAGCAGATGACCGGTCATTGATTTGGTTGAGCTAAGGCTGATTTTATATGCATGGTCACCAAATGTCCTGACAATAGCTCTTGGTTCAGAGATATCTCCAAGAGGTGTAGATGTACCATGAACATTGATATAATCAACGTCCTCCGGCTTAAGCCCTGCATCCTCAACAGCCCATTTCATAACCAGGTATGCACCATAGCCTTCCGGATCGGGAGCTGTCATATGATATGCATCGGCAGACATTCCTCCGCCCACAAGCTCAGCATAAATCCTAGCCCCTCTCTTCACCGCGCTTTCATACTCTTCCAGTACAAATGCTGCAGCCCCTTCACCTATGACAAAGCCGTCACGGTCTTTATCGAAGGGACGTGATGCAGTGGCAGGATCATCATTTCTTGTGGAAATAGCCCTCATAGAGTTAAATCCGGCAATCCCGGCTTCATTCACGCTTGCTTCGGAGCCTCCTGTAATCATAATTTTAGTTTTACCAAGACGCACCATATTGAATGCTTCAATAATGGCATGTGAAGAAGAAGCACAGGCTGTAACAGTAGTAAAATTGGGCCCTCGAAGGTTGTACCTGATGGCAATAATACCTCCTGCTATGTTGGCAATCATTTTGGGAATAAAGAATGGGGAAAACCTGGGATTTTCTTCCCTGTAATCACGAACCTCTTCAAAGAATGTCTGAAGTCCCCCAATTCCTGCGCCCCAAATGACCCCGGTCCTGTCATGATCAATATTTTCGAGTTCCAGACCTGAGTCAGTAATAGCCTGATCAACAGATACAATTGCATACTGGGTATACAAATCGTATTTGCGGGCTTCTTTGCGCTCTATATATTGGCCCATATCAAAATCTTTCACTTCGCAGGCAAAATGAGTCTTATGCCTGGATGGATCAAATTTGGTAATAGGGGCCGCGCTGCTAACTCCATTCTTCAGGTTCTCCCAAAATTCACCAACAGAATTTCCTAATGGATTAACAGTACCAACTCCGGTAATAACTACCCGTTTAAAGTCCATAAATAAACCTTATGGGTTACTTGATAGCCTCTTCGATATGAAGTATAGCTTCTCCGACTGTGGAAATCTTTTCAGCCTGATCGTCCGGTATTGCAAGATCAAATTCCTTTTCGAATTCCATGATCAACTCAACTGTGTCAAGTGAATCTGCCCCTAAATCATTAGTGAAGGATGCATCATCGGTAACTTCACTTTCATCAACTCCTAATTTATCAACAATAATTGCTTTTACTTTTGCTGCAACGTCAGACATAATTATAAATTTTAATTAATACTAATTTTTACTTTTTAATAATTCCGTGCAAAGTAATACATTTACCAACTATATTTCAAAGAAAAAATATAAAAAATATATTAGAGCCACTATTATATAATATATGAATCTCCTAAATTTGACCATGACGTTCTTAAATTCAAATAAATAGAAAAAAGATGAAAGTGAATTTAACGAAAATAGCATTGTTTGCATCAGGATCAGGCACAAACGCTCAGAATATTATTCAATATTTTGCTGATAATAAGTTTATTACAATAGATTCTCTCTGGAGTAACAATCCAAAAGCATATGCCCTGACCAGAGCTCAGGGTATGGGGGTAAAAACGTTTGTGTTCAACAGACATCAGTTATATGAGACTGACGAAATACTGAAAATGCTGCAAGACAGAGGGATCGACATGATTGTTTTGGCAGGGTTTCTGTGGTTGGTCCCGGAAGCAATTATAAATAACTTTAAGATCATCAATATCCACCCTGCCCTCCTCCCCAAATACGGAGGTAAAGGTATGTATGGAATGAAAGTTCACCAGGCAGTTGTTGATAATAAAGAACCAGAATCAGGCATAACAATTCACTATGTGGATAATATTTATGATAATGGAAAAGTCATCTTTCAGGCTAAATGTAAAATCGAACCTTCCGATACTCCGGAAATGGTGGCAAGAAAAATTCATCAACTTGAATATGAACATTTTCCGGTGGTTATTGAAAATTTAATAATGAACAGAGTTAATAATAATTACAATACCGGCATTGATGTTAAATAATGTTAATGTTATAAAATTAAGCCTTTTAATAAAATTATCTTTGCTGCATGAGCAGAAAAATATTATTAACACTAATATTGCTAATGGCGTCAGTGCTTTCAGGCCTGATAATTGTTCAGACAAATCTGATCAAAACGGCTTCTGATGTCCGCGAAGAACAATTTGACCAGCTAGTAGTAAGCCAACTGAAAAGGGTTGCCGATCAACTGGAACTCTTTGAACAACGCCTTGCCAGAAGAAGTGCACGTTTAGGCCGGTTGCCTTCCCTGAACAGCGCTTCGGAAAATGTTAATATCTTCCCCAGACAGGGAACAGGTTCTGCCTCCATAAATTTCAATTTTAGCTTTTCAGAGGGTAATATTTTCGGAAGTTACCAGGAACAACTGCAGATCGAGTTTAATGATACCACAGACCTCGGAGAAGATGACGACATATTGAATCAAAATATTGATAATTATTCTTCATTCGAAAGACTGCATAAATATAATCTTGACCTGGAAAGAAGACGGGAAACCTGGTTGAAAGACATGAACTGGAGTAATTATAAAATATTACTTGAAGGAAGATTACTGGAGGAACGCATCGACTCTTCATTCCTGGTGCAGTCACTGAAAAATACTTTTCAGGAAGCCGGCATTGACCTTGAATATAAATATGCAGTCCGTTCTGCCAATCACGGACAAGACAGATTTATATTTGGAAGCCCGGATTATAACCCTGACAGGAAAAAGCAGTATTACAGCCTGCTCTTTCCATATGACTACGACGGCCAGCAGCCAAACTACCTTTATGTGTATTTTCCAAAAAGAAGCGGATATCTTCTCAGGGCAACGGGACTTACAATTATACCGACAATAATTCTGACAGGACTGCTGATAGCCATTTTTGCTTATGCAATAATGATAATCCTGCGTCAAAAGAAACTGTCAATAATCAAAAATGATTTTATAAATAATATGACGCATGAACTAAAAACCCCTATTTCGACAATATCCCTCGCAAGTCAAATGCTCCAGGACGGAACTATCACAAATACACCGAAAACAATTGAACATGTATCCAGAGTTATTAACGAAGAGAGCAAAAGGTTAAGTTTCCAGGTGGAAAAAGTACTTCAAATGGCAGTATTTAATGAAGGCAGGTTGAAAATGAGATTTAAGGAATTCGACCTTAATGAAACAATTAATACAGTTATCAACAACTTCGATCTGAGAATTAAAAATAAAAACGGCGCGATAAATGCAACACTAAATGCAAACGATTCACATATAAAAGGAGATGAGGTCCATATAACTAATGTGATGTTCAATTTATTGGATAATGCCATGAAATACAGCAATGGCGATCCGGAAATAACAATAACTACTGAAAACCATAATGAATATGTCCTGATTATGGTAAAGGACAACGGTATAGGAATACCAAAAGAACACCAGTCCCAAATCTTTGAACGCTTTTACCGCGTTCCTACCGGAAATGTACATAATGTAAAAGGATTCGGATTAGGCTTAAGTTACGTAAAGCAGGTTGTTGACATGCATAACGGAAAAATAAAAGTTGACAGTACCGTAAATAAAGGAACTGTTTTTAGTATATTTCTACCCAAAATCATTTAATAAGATGGAACAAAAAACAAAATTACTTTTGGCAGAAGATGACGAAAATCTTGGTCTGCTATTGAAAGAATATTTGATCGCCAAAGGTTTCGATGCAACACTTTACCCTGATGGTGAAGCTGCATATAAAGGTTTTATGAAAGAGCATTATGATATTTGTATCCTTGATATAATGATGCCTAAAAAAGATGGATTTTCCCTGGCAAAAGATATTCGAATAGTAAATTCTGACATCCCCATTATCTTCCTGACTGCCAAGAATCTCAAGGATGATGTAATAGAAGGCTTTAAAATGGGCGCTGACGATTATATTACAAAACCCTTCAGCATGGAAGAATTGATTTTCAGGATTGAAGCCATTCTTCGAAGAACTTCTCAGGAAGCTCTCTCATCTTCACAACCTGTTTTTACTCTTGGAAAATATACTTTCGATACCCGTAAACAAACATTATCTGACGGTATTGAAACTGTCAAACTTACAACCAAGGAATCAGACCTGCTGAAACTTCTTTGCCAGAATGCCAATAAAGTGCTTGAAAGAAATTACGCATTAAAATCAATCTGGATAGATGATAACTATTTTAATGCCCGAAGCATGGATGTTTATATTACAAAACTCCGCAAACATCTGAAGGATGAGCCTACAGTTGAGATAATCAATGTTCACGGGAAAGGATATAAGCTGATAGTGTGATATTTAATTTAAAGGGCTTAAGCTTCATTTAATCCAGCTTAAGCACAGCCAGGAATGCTTTTTGCGGAACTTCAACATTACCAATCTGCTTCATTCTTTTTTTGCCTTTTTTCTGCTTCTCAAGAAGTTTCCGCTTTCGCGTTATATCACCTCCGTAGCATTTTGCGGTAACATCTTTTCTTACCGCTTTCACTGTTTCACGTGCAATTATCTTTGCGCCAATGGCAGCCTGAATGGCAATGTCAAACTGCTGACGGGGTATCAATTCCTTAAGCTTCTCACACATCCGTCTGCCGAAATTATAAGCATTATCAAAATGAATAAGTGTAGACAAGGCATCCACCATTTCACCATTTAAAAGAATATCCAAACGCACTAATTTGGCAGGCTTATACCCGCTTATATAATAATCAAAACTGGCATAGCCTCTGGAGATACTTTTCAGCTTGTCATAAAAGTCGAAAACGATCTCACCAAGAGGCAGGTTGAAAACCAGTTCGGCACGCTCCGCGGTCAGATAGTGCTGACTTACCAGGGTACCCCTTTTATCAAGGCAAAGCTTCATAACAGGCCCAATAAACTCAGATGCAGTAATTATATTAGCCCTGATATATGGTTCTTCAATATAGTCAATGAGTGTTTGATTTGGCATCCCCGAAGGATTATAAACCCTTTCACTTGTACCATTCGTAAGGTATGCCCTGTAAGATACGTTTGGAACAGTAGTTATAACATTCATATCAAACTCTCTCTCAAGCCTCTCCTGAACAATTTCCATATGCAGCAGTCCCAGAAATCCGCACCTGAACCCAAACCCAAGAGCAGCCGACGACTCAGGTTCATAAGTAAGGGAGGCATCATTTAACTGAAGCTTCTCCATTGAAGACCTTAAATCCTCATAGTCATCAGCATCAATAGGATAAACTCCGGCAAAAACCATTGGTTTAACCTCCTCAAAACCTGCTATTGCTTTGGTACAAGGATTTTCAACATGTGTTATTGTATCACCAACCTTGACCTCCCTGGCAATTTTTATTCCTGAAATAATATACCCCACATCTCCGGCTGACAAGCTTTCACGTGGTACAAGCCCTAGTTTTAATACCCCTATTTCATCAGCATCATACTCTTTACCGGTAGCAACGAACTTTACCTGGTCCTTAGTCTTTATAGTACCGTTAACTATTTTAAAATAGGCAATTATACCTCTGAAGGGATTAAATATTGAATCAAATATCAATGCCTGTAAAGGAGCATCCGGTTCACCTTTTGGAGGAGGGATATTATCCACTATCCTCTCAAGTATAGCCTCAACACCCATACCTGTCTTACCGCTGGCATGAATAATATCTTCACGGGCACAACCGATTAAATCAATTATCTGGTCTTCAACTACTTCAGGAGCAGCATTAGAAAGATCCATCTTGTTTAACACCGGAATAATCTCAAGTTCATGTTCAAGCGCCAGGTAAAGATTGGAAATAGTCTGGGCCTGGATGCCCTGTGTTGCATCAATTATTAAAAGTGCCCCCTCACAGGCAGCAATAGACCGCGAAACTTCGTATGAAAAGTCAACGTGTCCCGGTGTATCTATCAGGTTAAGCTTATAATCCACGCCTTTATATTCATAATCCATCTGTATCGCATGACTTTTTATGGTTATGCCTCTCTCCTGTTCAAGCTCCATGTTGTCGAGAACCTGATCGCGCATCTCCCTGTCATCAATAGTTTTAGTATGAACAAGCATCCTGTCAGCCAGGGTGCTTTTCCCGTGATCAATATGTGCTATGATACAAAAATTACGAATGGTCTTCATAAATACTATTTATTCTGAAACAATATTTCTCATCATTTAAAACCAGCGCAAATATATTTAAAAATAACATTCTCATGATAAACATTCTGGCACATTATTTGTTATATTTTTTGTAGTCATGAAAACAATTTTTGTGACTTTTAAACATACAAGTAATTTGCAATACAGTGCGCAATTTGCTGTTTTTTCATAAGTTTGGTTTAGTTAGGTTTAGTTTTAATCCCGGAGCAGAGGCTCCGGGATTTTTTATTTCGGGATTCTATAAATATAATCCATTTAAAAACCCTCTCCGGAACAACTTACAATCCATTGTAATGATCAAGAACTGATATAACAGTAATAACTGTTGCAAGTATAACACAAAACACCAAGAGCGCCAATCCGGTTTGTTCAGATTTGAGATTTGTCTTTTCAATTTTTGGATTTCCGGTCAGAAAAAAATGAAGTTCAATAAACATTAATATTTTAAATGTTATCAAACTGATAATCCATCCTAAAACTGCCCCGCCGATAATATCAAGCGGATAATGGACACCCAGATAGATACGGGAATAAGACACAATCAGGGCCCATAAAAAGATAAGGACAGTATACCCTCTGTTTTTGAACAGCCTGTGAGTAAAATAAAAGATTGCAAAAGAATTGGCAGCATGTGAGGATACGAAGCCGTAAAGCCCTCCCTTGCGAAAAACATTATGCACAAGGTGATCTATTCGGGGATCATATACCGGGCGAAGCCGCTGAATTGTATCCTTAAGGAAAACCGACAACTGGTCACTCAGCAGTACTGTTATTGCCAGCATAATGAAAATAAGTATTGATTTTGCACGGTATCGCTTAATAATAAAAAAAATGATAAGCAGAAATAAAGGAACCCATATCTCCTTTCTGGTTATCATGAGCATCACGGCATCCCAAAAATCATTATAAAAACTGTTTAAAAATAAAAAAAGTTCTGTGTCAACCTGCAATATGTTTTGTAAATATTCCATTTAGCTGTTAAGTGTTTGCCATATTTTATCTTTTAATTCCTGAACATTATAACCTGAGAGGGAAGAAAAAAACATATGGTCCACATCCTTTAATTCCAAACTTATCTCCTTCATAAGTTCTTTGTCCAGCATATCTGCCTTACTGACTGCCAAAAATCTTTTTTTATCGAGAAGTTCAGGGTTATATTTTTTCAGCTCATCAATTAAAATATGATACTCTTTCAAGTGTTCCCTGCTATCGGCAGGTACTAAAAAGAGAAGCATTGCATTTCTTTCGATATGTCTCAGGAATCTAAGCCCCAATCCTTTCCCCTCATGTGCACCTTCGATTATTCCCGGGATATCCGCCATAACAAATGAATTTTGGTCTCTGTATTCGACAATGCCAAGGTTTGGCACCAGAGTAGTGAAGGGATAATCGGCGATTTTAGGTTTTGCAGCAGAAACAACTGAAAGCAGGGTTGACTTTCCGGAACTGGGGAAACCAACAAGTCCGACATCCGCAAGGACTTTCAGTTCCAGAATTTTCCACCCCTCTTCACCCGGCTCTCCCGGTTGGGCATATCTGGGTGTTTGATTAACAGAGGATTTAAAATGCCAGTTACCCAGGCCGCCTCTTCCTCCCGGCATAAGAACTTTTTGTTCTTTGTGTTTTGTAATTTCAAATAAAAACCCGCCCGTAGCTGAATCCTTCACGATCGTCCCGAGAGGAACTTCCAGGACAATATCTTTACCGTCAGCTCCTGTCATCCTTTGTCTCCCTCCCGGTTGTCCGTTCCCTGCCTTAAAATGTTTTTGATATTTCAGGTGAAGCAGAGTCCATTTATTTCTGACTCCTTCGAGAATAATATGTCCTCCCCTGCCGCCATCCCCGCCGTCAGGACCGCCCTTGGGCACAAACTTTTCTCTTCGCAGGTGTGCAGAACCCGCGCCCCCTTTTCCTGATTTGCAGAAAATAGTAACATAATCAATAAAATTTGATTCAGCCATCTTTTACTCCTATTATCACTCTTATCAATTCAATAAAAAACAGGTACCACTAAAGTGGGACAATGGATTCTATAGTTTGATTTGCTGTTATTTAAAATTTTTAACAATAAAAAAGACTATTGAAGTTCTTCAATTACTTTTCTCAATCGTTCTTTAATTTCTTCAATAGTACCCATTCCGTCTATTCCGAAATGTTTTCCCTGTAATTTATAATACTCAATAAGGGGCAATGTTTTTTGATTATAAACATTAATTCTGTTTTCAATTATACTCTGATCCTGATCGTCTGCCCTCCCTGAGATTTTACCACGGTTAAGAAGCCGGTTGATCAGTTCCTGCTTATCAACCTCGAGGCTCAGCATACCGGAAACAGGTGTTCCGTTATCATCAAGAACCTTGTCCAGTTCTTTTGCCTGCCCGACAGTACGCGGGAAACCGTCAAAAATAAATCCCCTGGCGTCCTGGTTTGTATCAAGTTTACTTTTGATCATTCCTATAACAACCTCATCAGGGACCAGTTCACCTTTATCCATATAACTTTTTGCAGCAATTCCAAGTTTTGTGCCTTCTGCAATCTGGCTTCTTAAAAGATCACCGGTAGAAAGATGGATCAACCCATATGATCCGATCAGAAACTCCGCCTGAGTTCCTTTGCCTGCCCCCGGAGGGCCAAATAATACAAGATTTAACATGTTCTTAAATTTTATTCATTAATAACAGAGTAAATATCAGTCAAATTACGGCCGTAACCGTTATAATCCAGTCCGTATCCCACAATAAAATCATTGGGTATCTCCATACCAACATAATCAGGCCGGATGTTGATTTTCAATGCATCGGGCTTTACCAGCAAAGCGGCAGTAAGCAGCTTCGCCGGATTCATTTTTTTCAGATAGCTGCACATATGATCAAGAGATATTCCTGTATCTACGATATCTTCAAGCACCACAACAGTGCGGCCTCCAATATTTTCATTTAAACCGATCAGCTGCCTAACATGCCCGGTTGTTCGTTCCCCATCATATGAAGACAGTCTCATAAAAGTTATTTCCGCATCAGTAAATGAGATTCGTTTAAAAAGCTCCGCTGCAAAAATAAAAGACCCATTTAAAACAGATATAAAAAAAGGCTTTTTACCGGCAAGGTCCCTGTTCATCTCACAAGCCATCTTTTCAATTACTTCAACAATTTTTTCATTGGAAATAAAAAGCCGGAATTTTTTATCATGGATTTTAACCTCTTTCACATCCATAAATTTTTAAAAATATTTTAAATAGTGTATTTTCGCTAATATATATTGTGACTACAAAATAACAAAACAAATTGATGAACTGAAAATAATTAATTACAAATGATGGAACCAAAAGTAAGTATTATAATGGGCAGCACCTCCGATCTGGATGTAATGTCAAAATCAGCTCAATTGCTTGATGAATTTGAGGTACCTTTTGAACTAAATGCCTTGTCGGCCCACCGGACTCCGGAAGATGTTGAAGTATTTGCCAAAGGGGCCAAAGGCAGGGGTATAAAAGTTATAATAGCCGGAGCCGGGATGGCTGCCCATCTGCCGGGAGTTATTGCTGCCATGACACCTCTTCCTGTGATAGGTGTACCTATAAACGCAAGCCTTTCAGGATTTGACTCTATATTGTCAATACTGCAAATGCCTCCCGGAATCCCTGTGGCAACTGTTGCCGTAAACGGATCTCTGAACGCTGCCATACTCGCCGTTCAAATCCTTGCCGTTAACGATGAAGTGCTTATGCAAAAACTTGCAGAATATAAAGAATCCCTGAAGAAAAAAATCGTAAAGGCAAATCTTGAACTTTCTGAAGTTAAGTACAGCTACAAAACAAACTGAACATGACGGTCATTATTTAAGGCTGCCCGGAAAAGCAAAACTTCTTTAATAACAATTTATATTTGAATAAGATATTGATTAAGCAGAAATAATTTTAGGTATTATCAAATGTTATCTCCCACCCACAAAAAAATTAAAGTGATTTTTTATTGTATTGTTTTTTTATTGACAATTCCTTCCCCTGAATCCTGGAGTATCGGAAACTATCATGCAGGCGCGCGTTCCCTGGCGCTGTCAAATGCCTGCATTTCATTTACCGATACCTGGGCTGTCTTTCATAATCAGGCAGGACTGGCTTCACTCAATACTATATCTGCAGGGTTATATTATGATTCAAAATTCAGTATTAATAAACTTGCAACAGTTGCCGGCAGTTTTATACTGCCAGTCAATAAAGGCGTATTCGGATTAAGCCTGTTACAATTCGGAAAAGGTGCATTTCATGAAAATAAATTTGGAATTGCCTTTGCCAGGAGTATTACAGAAAAATTGAGCTTAGGTATCCAGATGGATTACATCTCTTCTCATTTCCCCGAAAATACCGGCAGTAAAGGCTTTGCAACGTTTGAAGGCGGATTTATCTACTCTCCTGAAGAAAATTTGTTTATCGGATTACATATTTTCAATCCACTTAAAGAAGGATTAAAAATGCCCGGAGGAGAAATTACCATGCCTGTTATAATCAGAACAGGGTGCCACTATATATTAGGAGAAAACGTACTGATCTCCTTTGAAGGGGAAAAAGAGAACTTATCCCCCCTGACATTAAAAACAGGTTTGGAATTCTGCCCGGTCGACAGGCTCGCCCTTCGTATCGGAGCTTCAGGCAGTCCGTTTAAATATACATCCGGTATAGGATATAAAATGAACTCATACTCCGCAGATATCAGCTTTGTATACCACGAAAACCTTGGAATTACCCCGGCACTATCTTTTCAAATTCAATTATGATCTCCTGACCAAATAATCTAAATCAATAAAAATGCTAACAAAAACCACAATCACTTTACTATTAATTTTATGCTCATTTGCTATTATTGCCCAGAATAATACTGTAAATGGAGAAATAGAAAATATTATTGAGTCGATCACTGAGGACATGGAAGAAGGAACTGAAGCGGCATATATTTTGGAAACCCTTGAAAGATTGTCAGAAAATCCTGTTGACATTAACAATGCCGGTCACAGGCAACTTGCCGAAATTCCATTTTTAAATGAGATACAAATCAGCAATTTGTTGGAGTACCGGAAACAATTCGGGCCTGTTTATTCTTTATTTGAACTTGTTGCAGTTGAAGGTTTCTCAAAGACCACTGTCGAAAAAATTGAACCATTTATATACCTGGGGAAAGTCGATAAGACGCCGGCCCAGTCTCCGGGTTTACTAAAAAATGGCAGGCATGAATTATTTCTTCGGACAACTACCGTCACACAAAAACCAAAAGGATTTGTCCACGGAAAAGACAGCGTAATTCCTTTTGAAGGCGACAAGTACAGGCATTATACCCGTTACAAATTTGTTGCCGGTGATAATATATCAGCCGGTATAACTGGTGAAAAAGATCCCGGGGAAGCATTCTTAAGGGGATCTAACAAATATGGATTTGACTTCTGGTCGGCTCATCTCAAAATAAAAATTAACAAACTGATCGAATATATTACAATCGGAGACTACAACTTACGCTGTGGCCAGGGATTAGTTATCTGGCAAGGATTCTCAACCGGCAAATCAACAGGGATCCTTGACAATTCAAAATCAAACGGGGGTATTTACCCTTTCACCTCGACAGATGAAAACCGCTTCTTCAGGGGAATAGGGATGTCATTAAAAAAAGGAAGCTCTTACATGGATATTTTTTTCTCATATAAAAAAAATGACGCGAACCTATTAGTATCCGACAAATCAGAAATATGCTTTTCAAGTTTACAGAATTCAGGATATCACCGTACGAATGAAGAAATAACCGATAAAAACAGCTTAAAAGACCTTAATACAGGCATACACGTAACACACAGGTTTAAAAACCTGAAAACAGGCGCAACTTTTCTGTATCGAAGGTTTAATTATCCCTATTGTCCTGCTGATCAATTATATAATCTTTTTCAGTTAAATGGAACTAACAATCTTGTTTTAGGAAGTGATTATTACTTCAGCAAGGGAATATTTCAGTTATACGGAGAGGCAGCTATCTCCAAATCGAAGGGAAAAGCATTTTTACAGGGTGCTGTTGCCAACCTCCACGATCAAATTCAGTTTTCATTGCTCTTCCGCCATTTCGGCAAAAACTATAATTCTTTATGGGCCTCAGCCTTTTCAGAGTCATCTTCGGTAAGGGATGAGACAGGATTATATATGGGAATACGGCTGCTTCCTTTTAAACATGTTACACTTTCAGCATATTCTGATATGTTCAGATCGAAATGGATAAAATATACAACAGCAGCGCCACTAAACGGCTATGACATTAATATTCAGGCAGATTGTAGCCTTTCTGACAGGATAACCTTCTATGTCCGCTATAAAAATAAAAGAAAAGACAAAAAGAGTACTGATGATAAAATAAATAAAAACTTACCTGAACAGTATAAAAAAACACGGTTGCATTTCCAATACAAGCCAACAAAAAAATTAACCTTGAAGTCCAGGCTGGAACATATATTTTATAAATTTGCCGAAAATGAAAAGGGATGGCTGGCTTTTCAGGATATTCAGTATTCTTTTCAAAGAATACCGGTTAATATGACGGTAAGGCTTGCCTGGTTCAACACTGACAGTTATAATTCAAGAATATATGCGTATGAAAACGACTTGTTATATGCATTTTCAATACCTTCTTTTTTTGAGGAAGGATTCAGAACCTATATAAACCTTAAATACAAAATAAGTAAACACGTCGAGTTCTGGATGAAAATTGCCGGCACAGCATTTAAGGATGTTGAATCTGTAGGATCAGGTTATAATGAAATACCCGGAAATAAGAAAAATGAAGTTAAATTTCAATTGAGGTTGAAAATTTAATACCTTATTTGTTTCTTTGTCATGCTATTTTAAAAATTTGTTCGATGGAATATAATTTTGACGATATACGGCCTTACAACGATAATGAGGTTAGTGAGAAACTGAACCAGTTAATCAAAGACCCGGTATTCGACAGGGTTTTGATGTATCTTTTCAAATATCAGCCTAAAGTTGATATGGTAAAAATGCAGCTGGGAATGATAAAGACCATTAATCAACTGCAAGGCACATTTGTTTATGATCTGCTGAAAAGAATTATCATTAATACTTCAGATGGCTTAACATGTTCAGGATTAGAAAAACTTGACAAGAAGAAAGCATACTTGTTCATTTCCAACCACAGGGATATTATCCTTGACGCAGCATTAATTAATTACCTTATGTTTGAATATGGAATGAACACTACTCAAATAGCAATTGGTAATAACCTGTTGTTATACGAATGGATTGAAAACACAGTAAGGCTTAACCGTGCCTTTATCATTAAGCGTAACCTGCCCCCGCGTGAACTGCTTAAGGCATCGGCAAAAGTTTCACAATACATAAGAAAATCAATTACAAAAGATAACCTGTCGGTATGGATTGCGCAAAGGGAAGGCCGTACTAAAGATGGTTTTGATAAAACTCAGGTAAGCGTGCTGAAAATGCTCAATATGAGTAATAAAAATGATTTAAAACAAGGATTAAATGAATTGAGTATTGTGCCGGTTTCGATTTCATATGAAATTGAACCTTGCGGGCTGGCCAAAATAAAAGAGCTTATCAAAAAAGAGCATTACGGCTTAACAAAAACGAGTAAAGATGATCTGAAGAGTATGTCTATGGGCATATTCAATCCAAAAGGAAGTATGCATTTTGCTTTTGGAAATCCCGTTACTATCGATTTTGACAAAGCTGAAACGAAGGAACAGGAAAACCGGCAGTTAAATCAGCTTGCGGAAATAATAGACAACCAGATCTATGCAAATTATAAACTCTGGCCTTATAACTATGTTGCTTATGACATGTTATCCCAGGAGTCCCGTTTCAGGGATAAATATTCAATTCATGATAAAAAGCTTTTTACCATGATGACTGAACAGGCTTTAATCCATTTGGATTTCCCAATAACTGACATAAGGGAACGCTTTATTAAATTATACGCTAATCCGGTATTTAATAAATTGAAAGCATTAAAAAACATTTAATAATGAATGTTATTATCTGGGACTGGAACGGCACCCTCCTTAATGACCTTGACCTTTGCATATCAACTATTAATAAGCTGTTGACCAAAAGAAATTTACCACTTCTTGACAATAATACATATAAAGAAGCTTTTTCTTTTCCTGTCGAAAAATATTACCGGACAATAGGCTTCGATTTCAATAACGAGGACTTTTCTGTTATGTCAAAAGAGTTTATTGATATGTATGATGAAAAAGTAAGCCAATGCGATTTACATTCATACGCACTTGATATCCTGGAATGGTTTAGAAGTAAAGGCATCAGACAGTTTATACTTTCAGCAATGAAACACTCTATGCTGGTAAAAACACTTAAAGATAAAGGAATTTACCATTTCTTTGAAGCAGTGTCAGGCCTGAACGATCATTTTGCTGTGTCAAAAATTGAAAAAGGGGAGCAGCTATTGAATGAATACAACATAAGAAAGGAATCAACTTATATTATCGGAGACACTGACCATGATTTTGAAGTAGCACGAACACTGGGGATAAAATCTATCCTCGTGGCAGATGGCCATCAGTCTGAAAAAAAATTAAGTGGTACAGGTGCAAAAGTAGTTGCCAGCTTAAATAATTTAAAAGACCTTGACCTGTTCAGTTAAATTATATCGTACCTTCATACAAGGTTATTAAACATTCACAGAATGAAACCTTCCCTGTCTGATAAAAACATATTGTTCTTGTTCCTCTCAGCCTCAATAGTATTGAGGTTTTTCAGTTTTTTCCCAAGTGTACTTGATCATGATGAATCCACGTATATGATAATTGGCAGGGATATACTTCACGGCAAATCTCTTTATACCGATGTCACAGATACAAAACCTGTAGGTATATTTTTGTTTTATGCTTTGTTGCAATTCCTTTTCGGGGATTCAATTTTTATGAAAAGACTGATCTTTGCTTTAATTGTCGGGCTGACTGCTTTTTTTATAAACAAGGTGTCGCTGAAGTTGTTCGAAAATAAAACAGTTGCATTTGCTTCAGGATTGATCTATATTATTTACACCTCAACATGGACGTATCACGGAAGATCTCCCAATACAGAACTTTTATTTAATCTTACAACTATATGTACTTTGCTGCTATTTCTTAAACCGGGACGTGTCAATTATTTTCTTGGAGGGTTGATCACGGGTATTGGTTTTATCATTAAATATCTTGTCCTGTTAGACCTTGCGGCGTTCATGATTTTTTTCTTCATACTGGAAATAGTAAAAAATCGTAATGTAATTCATGAAATATCTTTTTGGTTTCGATATATTCTCGCAGGAACAGGTTTTCTTATTCCGTTTGGAATTGTCAACCTCTGGTTCCGGCTGTTCGGTGACTATAGCTCTTTTTACTTTATAACCTTTGAACTACCGTCCAATTATGGAAGTGATCCTTCCTTAAAAAGATATTTAACGATGATCCTTGACTTTACAGCTAAGTTCCTTCCTCTATCGTATATGATTTTTTACATTCTGCTTAAAAAAGAGAAACCGGTTTCTTTGCAATACAAATATTTCTTTGCGCTATGGGTAATCTTTGTATTTATAGCCATGTACCTGCCCGGCAGGGAGTACAGCCATTATACTGTTCAGTTAATGCTGCCTTTAAGCCTGCTGGCAGGGATATTTTTCCATCCCGGTTTTAAAAAGGATAAGGTAACTACCCGGATATATTCAGGGAAAACCGGTATCATTATCCTTATTACTGTAATGATAGCAATTCAGGCAATAACATTTGATAATGAGATTATTGATCCTGACTATCCAAGAGAGATAGCCGAGGTAATTGAAAAGGACCTAAAACCGGGAGAACATGTGTATGTATCTAACTATGAACACATAATATATTACCTTCTGGATATAAGCACGCCCACTCGCTTTGTACACTCTGTAATGTTGTTTTCCGACTATCATAAAGCATATAAAATAAATGCCGTTAAAGAGATACAACGGATAATTGCAAATAAACCTGCATTTGTAGTGATTGAAAGAAAAAATGAACTTGTAGAAAAACTCATCAGGAATAACTACAAGCTTATCAGGAATTTCAGAAACAATGAAATAAAATTATATAAACGAAACTAAAATATATCTCTTCTTTTAATATCCTTTATAAAAAGTTGCAGACTGGTCTTTCCCCTGTATTCATTTTCAGTTATGGAATAACATACGTCAAAAGGAAGGCCTGAGGTTATCAGGTCATATTTATCATATTGGTTAAAAGCTATTCCCGGGAAAATACCCGAATTAACATCGGGTTCAACGAGGTCAAGTTTAAGATGTTCCCTGCTTTTGCCAACCAATCTGCTGGTGCCTGCATCAAACACATCTTCCGTAACAAAAACAGGTGTTGGGTTATGAGGGCCAAAAGGTTCAAACTGTTTCAATATCCTGTAAAAACGTGGGGTAATCTCACTTAAGGGGATTTTAGTATCAACCTCAATTGCCTGTATTTGAGACAAATCTTTCAAATGTCTGGTAACTATTTCCTCGAAGCGTTTTTTAAATTTTGGAATATTCTCTATTTTCAGGGTAAGTCCTGCGGCGTACATATGTCCTCCGTAAGATTCGAGCAGATCACTGCATTGTCCGATAGCCTCGTACAAGTCAAAATCTTTGACTGATCTTGCAGAGCCTGTTGCCAATCCGTTTGATTCAGTTAAAATTATTGTTGGCCGGTAGAACTGCTCTGTAATCCTTGATGCCACAATACCTACTACACCCTTGTGCCAGTCACGGTTATAAAGCACAGTACTATTCATGTTCATCATCTCCTCGCTGTTCGCAATCATGTCAAGGGCATCCTGTGTAATATCACGGTCTAGTGTTTTTCTTATCTCGTTAAATGAGTCAATCTCTTCTCCAAGGATATCAGACTTATCTTCATCATTGGCAACCAGAATTTGTACTGACTTTTTCCCATGCTCAATTCTCCCTGAAGCATTAAGCCGGGGGCCTATTTTAAAAACAATATCACTTATAGTAATTTCATTACCGTTTATTCCGGCAAAATTTATTATCGTTTGCAACCCAATCCCGGGATTGGAATTCAGTTTTTTCAGACCATAATAGGCAAGGACCCTGTTTTCACCGGTAATAGGTACGATGTCGGATGCTATGCTTACAACCACAAGGTCAAGCAAATCATAAATCTCTTCAAGTTCAATGTTGTTTTTTTCGCAATATGCCTGCAAAAGCTTAAATCCTACTCCACATCCTGAAAGTTCTTTATATGGATACTGACAATCCGGTTGTTTGGGATCCAGCACAGCGACTGCAGGTGGAACCTCTTCGTCAGGATTATGATGATCACAGATTATAAAGTCCACACCCTGTTCCCTGGCATGAGTGATCTTATCTACTGCTTTTATTCCGCAATCCAGGGCAATTATCAAAGAGTAACCATTTTCTGATGCAAACTTTATGCTTTGGGGTGAGATACCATACCCTTCAGTATAACGATCAGGGATATAGTAATCAATCTGTTCAATACGGTCCTTCAGAAAACTGTACATCATAGCTACAGATGTGGTACCGTCAACATCATAATCACCATATATAAGCACTTTTTCACGGTTTGCAATAGCTTTTTCAAGGCGGTCAACAGCCTTGTCCATGTCTTTCATCAAAAAAGGGTTGTGAAGGTCACTTAATCTTGGGCGAAAAAAGGTTTTTGCATCATTAAAGGTCTTGATTCCCCTCTGAACCAATAACCTGGCTATTGTCATGTTGACATTTAATGCAGCCGAAAGATGCTTTATTTCATTCGAATCGCCCTGCTTTTTTAAATTCCATATCTTTTCCATTATTTCCCTTCTGATTTCTTTCCCCTTTTCTGCAAATATAATAAATGCATCCGAGATTGGAGAATATTTAACAATTTTACAGGAAGGCAGGGAAAAAGTAAACAGACATCTTTTATTATCTTTGCAAAAATTTTTTAGCAAACAGAACCAACACGTGAGGGTCTTGATTATAAAGTTGGTTTTAATTTTTTAACTAAGTTATATCCAAATGAATCATCCGGAATTAAGTGAACAGGAGGCAATACGAAGGAACTCATTACAAAAGCTGCGTGAATTGGGGATCGATCCCTACCCCGCCAAAGAGTTTAAGATAAATACAACCACTCTTGAGATAAAAGAGAAGTATGATCAGAATGAGCAAAATTTCCGGGAAGTCAGCCTGGCAGGCAGGATCATGAACCGTCGGATAATGGGTAAGGCCTCATTTGCAGAGATACAAGACCATACAGGCAGGGTACAGATCTACCTCAACAGGGACGAAGTGTGTCCTGGAGAGGATAAAACAATGTACAATGAAGTATTCAGGAAACTACTTGATATTGGCGATATAATAGGAGTTGAAGGTTCGGTTTTTATAACGCATATGGGTGAGATCACTGTCAATGTGAAAAAAATTGTCGTCCTGAATAAGTCCTTGCGGCCACTTCCCATTGTTAAAGAAAAAGATGGAAAAACCTGGGATGCCTATACAGATCCGGAGCAAAGATACCGCCGCCGTTATGTCGACCTGATTGTAAATCCAAAGGTGAAAGAGGTATTCATCAAACGCACAAAGATCATCAATACTATAAGGGAGATGTTCAATGAGTATGGCTTTCTTGAAGTGGAAACACCAATTCTTCAGCCTATCCCGGGAGGGGCAGCCGCAAGACCTTTCGTAACCCACCATAATACGCTTAATATTCCCCTCTACCTCCGGATTGCTAATGAACTGTACCTGAAAAGGCTAATTGTTGGCGGTTTTGAAGGAGTATACGAGTTTGCCAAAGATTTTCGAAATGAGGGCATGGACCGCACCCATAACCCTGAATTCACAGCTTTGGAAATCTATGTTGCTTATAAAGATTATCTGTGGATGATGAATTTTACAGAGCAGATACTGGAAAAAGTTGCGCTGGCACTGCATGGAACAACAAAAGTTCAGGTTGAGGAGCATGTTATTGATTTTAAAACTCCTTATCCCAGAATTACAATGGCTGAATCAATCAAGGAACATACCGGATATGATATCCTGGGAAAATCTGAAGATGAATTGCGGCGTGTTTGTGACAACCTGGGCATTGAGCCTGATCCCGGAATGGGCAAAGGAAAACTTATTGACGCAATATTCGGAGAAAAGTGCGAACACCATTATATACAACCCACCTTTATTATTGATTATCCGGTGGAGATGTCACCGTTAACCAAAAGACACAGAAGCAATCCCGAACTGACCGAACGTTTCGAGCTGATGGTTTACGGCAAGGAGATAGTAAATGCCTACTCAGAATTGAATGATCCGATAGACCAGCGGGAACGTTTCGAAGAGCAGGTAAGATTACATGAAAAGGGTGATGACGAAGCTATGTTAATTGACCAGGATTTCCTCAGGGCCCTGGAATACGGGATGCCGCCCACATCAGGCATGGGGATGGGTATCGACAGGCTGACAATGATAATGACCAACAGCCCGTCAATCCAGGATGTCCTCTTCTTCCCGCAAATGAAGCCCGAGAAAAAAGCCGTTGAACTTACCGAAGAGGAAAAGCTTGTGCTGAACCTCCTGAAAGAAAGCTCCCCCGCTGACCTGAACGACCTGAAGGCACAGTCAGGCCTCAGCAATAAGAAATGGGACAAGGCCATAAAGGGGCTGACCGGCCATAAGATGGCAAAGGTTACTAAGAATGGAGAAGATTTAGTGGTGGAACTGGTAAGTTAGCAGTCACAGTTTACAGTCACAGTTTACAGATTGAATACTGAGACTGGCGACTGCGACTGAATACTGGTCACTGGGACTTTCGACTGAGTTTCACTTCGAGTGCCCCAACTCCTCCTTCAGCCTATCGCTCAAAAACATCTTGATAAGAGACTGATAGGGAATATCCCTTTTACGGGCGATCATTTTTATTTCATTTAGAATATGCTCCGGCAATCTCAGTGAAATAGTTTTTGATGAAGGCCTCAGGTTGGGAAAAACCGGCCGCTTAGCTTTTTTCCAGTCAATATATTCAGAAGAATCATGGAGTGACCAAAATTCCCTCTCCTCTTCCTCTGATTTAAAAAGCGGTATATTTTTATACTTGTTCATTATAAATTGTTCTTTCTTTTTTATTCATATCCCTGGCGGATATCACACGTATCAAATTTTTTCTGATAGTAAAAACTATAAATAAAAACCTCCCCAAATCACTTTTCCCCAACAAAAACCACCGTTCCTCATTTTTTGAATGTTTAAGGTCCTCATGAACAACCAGGGGTTGATTAAAAAAAACCTGCTCACATTCCCCTTGTGATACCTTATGGGAAAACCAGTTCTTCAGAAAATTTCCCTGATCCCATTCAAAACCTTTGCATTTATTAAATACTTCATTCATGTATATTGCAAATATATACATTTATTTCATTTAACCCAAGCATTCTGTTCACAGTTTACAGTCACAGTTTACAGTCACAGTCACAAGTTAGCAGACTGAATACTGGTAACTGAGACTGGCAACTGAATACTGGTCACTGCATTCCCGGGTGATACTTCTTCTCTGTCCTTCTCTCAACATCTTCCCTGTAAAAGGCTACCTCTTTGAAATCGACATCGACGTAGCGTTTTGCCTGATCGCAGAAATGAGGGGAGCCGGGATCACCGCTTTGACCGCCGGCAAGAATACTTTTTGCCCTTATCTTTTCTCCAAATTCAACAACAGCGACAAAACTATTACCGCGATTACCGTATATCCGCCTGGTGGGGCTCTTAATATTCATTCCATAGGCCGCAAGAGACCCCCACATACCCGAAGCAAAACTGACCGGCATACTTGGTTTGGAATCATCAAATCGTGTATTAATATTTCCGTCCGGCCTCTGAAACCTGTTTATCTCACCCCACGGAGTATCCCATTTTCCAAAATCAGCTTTGATCATATTTACCGCTTCTGTAAAAATTGCCAGACGTTCTTCAAAAGGTGAACATGTACCAAAATAATTAATGGCTTCCATTTCACTTAATCCATCAGGAATTTTGCCTTTCTCCCTGTATAAAGTTGCATAAAAATGAGCCAGTGACATAGCCACAGATCCTGTTGATGTTCTCAGGTCCCATTTCCTTAATTCATTAACAGGCCCCTCCAGTTCACTACTTATATTATCAGATGAATTATCATATGCTTCTGTTAATCCGGATATTAACTTTTCAAATCCCGGCAGATAAGGATCGTAAGCCAGGTCAATCAGTTTGTCAAGAGAAAGATCCCTGCTCCTGTTTAAAAGCCTAAGGGCGTTTACACCCCTGAAGTTTTGTGGCTCAGTAGCCATATAATATGGATAATTACCCTTTTCCGGACTATATTCCCCACAACATAAAAAAGGTGTTGAATTACAATTTTGGATCCACCCGTTAGGAGGATTAAGGACGTGAATAATTTCTTCAACCGGGTGTAATCCCTGCCAGTCGGTTGCCGGATCACTGCCGTCTACTGCCGAGGAATAATCAAAGATTGTGTCCCTTACGGGGATAAAATTCCCGTGAAAATATGCTATATTACCATCAGCATCGGCATATGTAGTGTTATTTGAAGAATTTGCACGTCTGCTAAGAATTTGTTTTAATTCCCGGTAACTTTTGGCCTTGGTTCGCAGATAAGACTGCTGCAAAGACTCAACGGGATTCCACATCATGGCCGTGGATACCCATCTGCCATTGGATATGTGTGTAACAGGCCCGTGATGTGTCCGGTATACCGGGAAAGTTTTTTCCCTGACCTGACCATTGGATTTGTATTTAAGAGTTACTTTAAAAGTCTGAACAGGTCTTAATTCACTTCCATACTTGTATAATAATTTGCCGTTATGTTCCTCAACGATTTCCACAAACTCATCCATTACATCAACATAATTTGTAGTGTGCATCCAACCTATTTTCTCATTAAAACCCTGGTAAACAAAAAATTGTCCCCAGGTAACTGCACCATAAGCATTAAGTCCTTCCTCACTGGCAACATGTGCTTCTCCCCTGAAGTAAAAGGTAGTATGAGGATTGATAAGCAGCAAAGTATTACCCGACTCCGTTAGTTTCCCTGATATTGCTATCCCATTGGAACCTTCCGGTTCAGGCCAGTAGTAGGGCTTGTAAAATTTTTCATCAATATTTACAGTAAATAATGATTCTGAATCTTTTTCATAAAAATCCCTTATTCCTGAGAGAGAAACTTTTTTAATATTGCCGCTTATCGATCCTTCACTGAAATACATAGGCATCCAGGGTTCAAATCGTGTCAAAAGAAGTGGTTTAACATCAGGGTGAGTATATAAGTAATAATTAATTCCATCTGAAAATGCATCACATAGCTTTCTTAACCATTCAGGGCATTTTTCATAATTCTCAATTGCTTCTTCACGGGTCATAAAGAGCACTGCACGTAAATCCTCATATAGGTATTCCTCACCTTCAACCTCAGCCAACCGCCCAATAGCACTTAGATAATTGTACTCAACTCTTTTAAAATCATCTTCGCATTGTGCATATAAAAGGCCGAAGGCAGCATCGGCATCCGTCTTTCCGTAAACATGAGGAACACCATAATCGTCACGAATTATGACAGTGTTTTCAGCATGTTGTTCCCAGCGGCGAAGTTCGGTAATGACAGTATTGCCAGTACAACCGGACAGCAATAAAAAAAACAAAAAATATACCCGTTTTTTCATTCGTTTTATCTGTTTAATTTTTGTAATTTAATGTAGATGAGTAAATTAACAATTTTTGACTCCCGATTTTATTCAGGAGTACCAATTTGTTCTCAAATAAACTCTTTAAAGCTTGCTTTGTGAAACGAGCCATTCAATGTTATCATGACTTGTGCCTTCCCAGTTCCCTTGCATATTGCGCATTTGCTGATATCTGGTCGTAATACCACGGACACATGCCCACAATAATACCATCGGTAGGTTTTATATTATCAAAAGCGAACTTAAAAGCTGATTGCACCATTTCCTGGCTGGAGCATCGCCGTCCTGCACCAAGAATTTTAAAAGCCAGGCAGGGTTGCTTTACCTGTTGTATGACCCGGATCATAATTTTTGGATCGTCTTTAAAAAACGGATAACTGATTTCCAGCGTAGGGACGTCTGCTTCCTTACCTGCTGTTTTTCTTGTAAGGAAATAGAAACAAGTCATAAAGAAATCAACATCCCAATCTTCGTCAGCAATCCGCTTAATACAGTCAGGATTATGGGCAGACACTCCCGCAAGTATTCCTTTGTCTTTCACTGCCTTAACAAAATTGTGCACAATCCCTGATTTGCCCTCGGCAAATAAACGGTCGGTAACGCCGCCATGATGCGATAAGGCTATAGGTTTCACCAATTTAACAGCATCGTCTATCTTTTCTGTGCCTGACATCAAACAGATAATCTGCCTGTCTGATCCGGGTTTGGGCAATTGATGGGTATCATCGGGTACATATGACATCTGATGAGCAGTAATACCGGCCCTTTCACAACTCTCATGAAATTGAATTACCCGTTCACGGGTGAAATATTCTTTCATTGCCCGGTCGGCAAATGGCCCCATATACGAATATCCCAACATTGGATTAGAACCACTTATCAGCCGGCTGATGGTGTGTTTGCCTAAGGTGATTGTTGGCATCGGGTTGGCCGGTTGGCTGAATTTAACTTCTTTATCCGCCGGTAATTCATCATCTTCACCGATGCTGCCCATCAGTCCCATAGCAGCAGCTACTGATACCATCGAAAGGAATTCCCTTCGCCCTTTTATGTGATCCTTATTCTTTAAATCCTTCATTTTGAATTAGTATTATAGTTTATGTCAGACTGTAACAGAAAGCAATGCACTTTCAAATAGTTGCCGGAATAAAACTTATTAGTGAAATAAGTAACCTAAAAATATCCATTAAATTTATGGAATACTTTTTATTTATTCAAACGTTCTTCTATCCTTAAAATAACTTAAAACTATCAGATATAACTTTTAGAAACTGAGAATTACAAAAGACAAAAAAAAATAGTAGAATTGCAAAATATTAATATAATCTGATTATAAAGGGAGGAGATGCGGAAAATACTCTTAATACAATTTTTAATCTTAAACCTGTTCACACTATACGCGCAATATGTAAATACTGATTCGTTAGTGATTATCCCAGGTTTTGAACAACCCCTGACAATAAAGGAATTTGACTCCATATTAAATATCTCTCCTGAAACTGACCTGATCCCTGGCATGGACTTCTATAAGCATGTCCCTGGCAATACACATCTTCCCGGACAATTTTTATTCCCATGTAAAGGAAAAGTGATCAGCCGGTTTGGCCCGAGGTCCGGCAGGATGCATACTGGAACAGATATTAAAATGAATAAAGGGGATACCATCTATGCGGCATTTCATGGTACTGTTACGCGTGCCCGCTATTATTACGGTTATGGGAATATGGTAGCCGTTGATCATGGGAACAATCTGGAGACCAGTTATTCGCATCTCTCCAAAATATTGGTAACCTATGGTGATATAGTAAACAGAGGTCAGCCTGTCGGGTTGGCGGGGAGTACTGGAAGAGCCACAACCAGCCATCTGCACTTAGAAATAAGGGAGAATAATAAGCCCTTCGATCCCGAACTGGTATTTGATTTCGAAAACGTAAACATAAGAAATGAAGTAGCGATGACCAATTCGATGGGTGAACTGCATAATTTATTAAAACCGACAGGCTATTCCGTTAACGAAGCAGTTCCTCAAAGTTATACAGTAAGATATGGTGATTCCTTATGGAGGATAGCACGCAGGTTCAGGACTTCTGTTAATTCTCTCTGCAAACTGAATAATTTAAGTGAAAATTCAGTACTCCAAATTGGTATGGTATTAAAATTATACTAAGTTATTCTTTGATTACTGAAACGCCCAAACAGTTTTGAAATAACAGATGCACCTGCCCTTGCAGCTTTCATGTTGCCCTGAAGGCTGTTTGCTGTTTTCCCGGTTTGATCAAATCTCAGGTGCGTGTTTCAACAGATATTCTTCAGCTTCCACATTCCACAATCCTTTAGTTTTAGCAACTAATTTGGCAAGTTCTGCATAAAGAGGATTTGTCCTGCCCAACTCCTCAAAATCGTCAATAGCAGTCAAAGGAAGATTTTTATGAGTATAGATCAGTTTTTTTCCGCCCGGTATGGATGGTAAGTTTAAAGTAGTATGAACTACTGCATTCAATCCGCCAATGTGTGTTATAAGTCCTGCCGGGTCAAGTCCTTTACTCATGCATGCCAGAGCCTCCACCATGTCATCGTTGTTCCCGCCGGATGTTCCTGTGATATGAGTCGCTGCATAATGGACGTTATAAAAATTCAACCTGGCAGTGAATTCCGGATTTCCGGGACCTGCAAAGAAGTTGAGACAACCGTCAAATGAGAGCAGTGCATCAGCCTGTTCAATAACTGCAGCAACAGGAGCAAAAACAAATACATCATTAAAACCTGTTCCTCCTGATAATTTCATAAGCTCATCGACAGGATTATCCATCTTCCCGGTATTTACATAGATGAGTTCGATACCTTTCTCTTTTGCCCAATGAGACGGAAAAATCTCTTGTGCCCTGTCAAGACGGCTTTGATCAATATCTGTTACAACCAGCAGGGAAGGTTTACGGTCTTTTCGGTTAACAACAAAATTAATTGCAGCAAGTCCCATTGGTCCAACTGCGGCCAGCAATGCCATCTTCCCCCTGTCTTCTATTTCCATCTGGTGGACATATGAACCGGGCCGGGTGTGGTAACTTGCGTGCATTGCACCAATAACACAGCTTAGAGGCTCTGCCAGAGAGGCAGGGTAAAAACCGGGCCCTGTATAAGTAAGAAGACAATTCTGAAGCATAACTTCATTAGGAATAACCACGTATGTTGCATCTCCACCTATATATTGATAACTGTACCCGGGAGCGCCAAGGACTCCCATCGGACTATCTTTATAATAGATTGCCGGCTGTATCGAAAATTTCTGGCCAGGACTGAACTGATGTCTCCATTTCTCCCCAACCTCAACGATCTCTCCGCTGAATTCATGGCCTATAATTACAGGATTCTTAGCTGCATCTTTAGGAACCCTCTTATGCCCGGTTCCCTGCTTAGCAGCTTTATTACTTGACATACAGATACTGTCTGATACTACTTTTGCTAAAATTTCATTATCCTTTATCTCCGGAAGCTCAAACTCTTCCAGCCTTAAATCTTCTTTTCCGTATAAACGTACTGCCTTTGTTTTCATATTGCTAACCTTATATTTTCCTCATATTTATATAATCTAACTTAAACTAAAATCACCTGAGCATGTTTTGCCCTCCTGTAACAGGAACTGCCTGACCGGTTTCGTACTGCTGGTCAATAAGATAAAGTACAGCTTTAACAACATCTTCAGGTTTACATCCCCTCCGGGCAGGCACCTGTGATTCATAAAACGCTTTAACCTCGTTAATTGTTCTGGCCCCGGGCACTTTTCCGGCATTTAAGTACTGGACAAACAATCCTTTCTCAGGATCGCTCCACAACGGGCCATCAAAAAAATTACCCGGACAAACTGCATTCACCTTTATATTAAACGGCATTAGTTCAAGAGCAAATGACTGGGTTAACCCTATTCCTCCAAACTTGCCCCCTGCATAGGCAAAATTTTTATTACTTCCCTTTAATCCTGATTTTGAGTTAATCTGGATTATATCCATAAAATGATCAGCTTTATAATGATGCTGTATCTTCATTATCTTTTGCACATATTTCGTGCATAAAAAATACCCGGTATAGTTAACTTTGGTCATCAGTTGAAATGTTGACTGATCCATTTCATCAAGACTTCCTGCGTAAAGAATACCTGCATTTGAAATGAGTACATCAATTCCTCCAAAGCGTATGACTGTCTTATTTACCATCTGTTCCACAGAAGATCCTTCCCCAACATCAACTTTTGTAAAAAATGCCCTGTTCTTTGTTTTTTTATCGTTTAAACTATCGGCAACCAGTCTGCCCTTTTCTTCATTAAGGTCAGCAACAACTATATTAGCTCCCTCATCAAAAAGCATATGGGCAATTCCTGCACCAAAACCCTGTGCAGCTCCCGTAATAATTACTGTTTTATTTTCAAGCCGTCCCTGGCTTTTTGCTTCAAAAGTGACCTTCTTACGGTAATTCTCAACTTCCCAACTCTCTATAAATGCAACCTGTGATTTTGGAATAGGATGAGGGCCTCCAAAATTTTCTGATAACCTGCTGATCCTGCAAAAATCAATAACAATATCTTTAAGATATCCGGTGGGCACAGTTGAATCTTCAGCTACAACGGCTCCCTCTCCTTTTATAAAAATGACCTTTGGTAAAACTCCCCTTTCTGATTTAAATTTTTCAATTTCTGCTTTTGCTTCAGAAATTACTGTTTCTGCAGAATCTGCATTGTCAACAAAAACATATCCGGAAAGACAATATACTATCTGGTCAGGAGTAAATGGTCCGGGAAGACTCTTCAAAAATGAAGCTTTGTCTGCAACAATCCGGTTAACAGAGGAACTGTTAAATACGGTAGCGCTCTTTAACCTGTTTTCTGATAAAAGCATCCTGAGGGCAGGAATAATTTCAGCCATCTTTTCTGAAACAGGCAACTCTTCCTCAACAGGAAAAACTTCATATGTCTTTTTAAGCTTGCCAATAATATTATCATAAATATTTTTTATCTCTTCTATAGAGTCTGCAGCAACAAAAACACCATGATTTTGAATAAAAACTATATTTGGGTCCCGGCTGAATTTTTTCTTATACCTGCTTACTTCCCGGGCAGTCAGTGTAAATAATGTATATCCAGGATCCGAATAGGAAACAAAAAGCGCTTCCTCACCGAAAAGTTCCAAACATTTCCCAGCAGCGTCATTACTGCACATTAATCCGTTTACCAGGTTCGAATGTGTATGAACAACATAGCAATAACTAAAAATGTTATGAAGAGAAGTTTCAACAGATGGTCGTAAGCCTGAAGTAGTATCTGCCCTTGAACGGAGAAGCGCATTTTTTACTTCCTCTTCGCGTATTGCCGGATTTGGTGAAAACTGAACTTTTTCAATTTCATCAAGTTTTTGACGATCGAGCACGCAAAAACCATTCTCATCAATATCCGAAAGACTTATTCCACTGGCTTTTATATATAGTAATTTATCATTCTTATAAGAAGTATTTCCACCTCCTGCTATTATAAAGTCTTTATTCTGTCCATAATATCTTGAAATCTCAACTAATTTTTTTAATCCCCCGGCCATAATGCTTTATTTTAGTATTAATTATTTCTTTTACTTTTTACAAAACTGTGCAATAACAGCTTTTCCAAGTTTCACAAATTTTTCTTTTTCTCCGATTCTTGCTTTTTTATCCCTAATATACCCTTCATCCCCCATCGAATTTAAATATTGGTGTGCTGCAATAACAGAAGCTCCTTCATAATTTATTCTTTTCAGATCAATGTCAAGAGGCTCTCCACCCCTGCAGGATATTTTTAACGGGTCAAGCTTAGGAGTGTTGTGTTCGGTGCCAAAAGTAATAACAAAACCGTTTTTATGGAAAAAGGTGACAAAATCTTTTAATATTTGATAATCATTTCTACCGGGAATAAGCTCAATTGAATAAACATTATTTTTAATTAATTCATCCAGCAGATAATTTTTATCAGACTCAAATTCTGTAATAAATCCCTGAGGATTATCGAGAAGTACAGGATAGCAGGGAATTCCCCCTGCATCGGTAATAATATCAATCACTTCTTCCATCGAAAAAAATGCCTTAGGGTCCTCAGGCACAAAAGCAGCTCCCCCTGCTTTCAACAGATTACTTCTTATCTCATTTTCCAAACCGGCAAAATCGTTAAGGTCTGATTTCACATCTTTACCGGTAAATATTTTTGACAGCAATTCCTTTCTGCCCTTTTCATTATTCTCTTTTTCAAATACAGCTAATCTTATGGCCTTGGCAATATGTCGTTCACGGAACAGGTTTTTTGCCATATTTTTGTGGAGTCCTTCAGGGTCAAATATCAGGTCAATGCCTTTCTCCGCAAGAAAAGCATTAAGTTTTTCCACCATCAAATAAGTTTGATTATTACTCTCTCCCTGCAGGTCTTTAACCTTTTTCAAAGAATTATCGCCCATCTTAACCGGAAAATTTAATCCTTTCCCGCTAAAATATGTCCTTCCCGGATTATTGGGATCATTTACCAGTACACCATCCTTTTGCAGTTTATCCTGCAAAACCATAAACTCAATGTTAAAAAGTGGAAAAACCATAGCTTCCAATGCTTTCCCTGCAAATTCTTTATACCCGTCAGTAGTGTAAAAATCATTTATTCCAAGCACTTCAACGTTTTCTTTTTCAGCCATTTGGAAGATGGTATCCATATTATCAAAGGCGCTAAAGGAATGGGGAGTATGAATATGTCCGTTAATATCCGGGATATGCGATATACTTTGTTTCTCAAACCACTTCAAAAGCTTTTCCCTGTTTGGGAATTCATCAAATAAGTTAATATTATTCACAATTATTGATATTAAGTCCAAAAAAATACAAATTAAGAAAACCTAATCCAAAAAGCCATCTTTAAGTTACTGTTTTTTAATAAAAAAAAGAAAGATATTTTTTGCAAATAAGAAAAAAGAAAATACTTTTGCAGTCCCGATTATTGTCCGTACTTGTATATTGTTTAAAAGATTGATTTCCTTTATGTAATGGGGTTATAAAAGATAATCGCACTAAACAAAGGATTGTTTTAATGTTGAATAAAAAAAATTAGGACGAGTGGATACATTGAGTTACAAAACCATTTCAGCAAACAAAGCCACTGTTAATAAAGAGTGGGTACTTGTTGATGCTGAGAATGTAGTACTTGGCCGTTTGGCCAGTGAAGTTGCAAAGATGCTGAGAGGCAAGCATAAACCTGAGTTTACACCTCACGTCGACTGCGGTGACAATGTTATAGTTGTTAACGCCGAAAAAGTGCTTCTTACAGGCAGGAAGCTGACTGACAAAATATACCTCAGTCATAGTGGTTATCCTGGTGGTCAGAGGAAACAAACTCCCGCAGAGATTCTAAAGAAATATCCTGAAAGGCTGGTAGAAAAGGCAGTAAAAGGTATGTTGCCAAAAAACAGGCTTGGAAGGGAAATGTTTCGTAACCTGCATGTAGTTATAGGACCGGAGCATAAATATGAAGCTCAAAAACCAAAAGTTGTTGATTTAAGTAAGAATAATTAAAAATGGAAGTAGTAAATACTATAGGGCGTAGAAAATCATCAGTTGCACGTATCTACGTGAACGAAGGCAAAGGGAATATCACAATTAACAAGCGTGACTTTAAAGAATATTTTCCTACAGATACATTACAGTATATAGTTACACAGCCCCTAAAAATCGCTGATGCCATCGAAAAATATGATATTTTGGTCAATTTAAATGGTGGTGGGTTTAAAGGGCAGGCTGAGGCGTTAAGGCTGGCAATCTCAAGGGCACTTCTTAAAATCGACGAAGATATTAGAAAAGATTTAAAGGCTGCCGGATTATTAACCAGGGACCCACGTGAGGTAGAAAGGAAAAAACCGGGACGATCCAAAATCAGATAAACCAATACCACAAGAAATGACCCCATATCTTTTTAACAACCAAAAAGTTTGGAAGCG
>CAZJGI010000028.1:3500-5735 GCA_964545315.1 uncultured Prolixibacteraceae bacterium | reverse complement strand
GAAAAAACCGGGACGACCAAAAGCAAGAAAACGTTTCCAATTCTCAAAACGTTAGTATATTTATTTATTAATCAAATGGATCTAAAACGGTTGAGACTCCCAACAAAGAGGGACTACTCAATGGTTGCTTTTAGAATCATAAAAAAAGTAAACAGATGCCAAAAATTGCATTTCAGGAATTATTAGATGCAGGCGCTCATTTCGGGCACCTGAAAAGAAAATGGAATCCCGCCATGGAACCTTATATCTTCATGGAAAAGAATGGAATCCATATTATTGACCTTCAAAAGACAATTGTAAAAATTGACGAGGCAGCGGCTGCAATAAAACAGATCGCCAAATCAGGAAGAAAAATTCTGTTTGTAGCTACAAAAAAACAAGCTAAAGAACTAGTTGCCGATCTCGTTAAAAGTGTTGGAATGCCTTACGTGACTGAACGTTGGCCGGGAGGTATGCTTACCAATTTCCCCACAATCAGGAAAGCGGTCAAAAAAATGATCTCTATTGACAAGATGATGAAAGATACCAGCTGGGATAATCTTTCAAAAAGAGAAAAATTACAGATCACCCGTCAAAGAGCAAAGCTGGATAAGATACTGGGTAGTATCTCCGACCTTACCCGGCTACCTGCAGCTCTGTTCATCGTTGATGTAATGAAAGAAAAAATTGCAGTACGTGAAGCACAGCGCTTGGGAATAAAACTATTTGCAATCGTAGACACCAATTCAAATCCTGATGGAATTGACTTTGTTATCCCGGCAAATGACGACGCATCCCAGTCTATCAAACTTATCATAGGAGCTATGGTCGATGCTATACGCGAAGGATTAAGCGAAAGAAAAAATGAAAAAGATAAAAATGAAAGCGAAACTCCGCGGAAAAAACTGAGGAAGAAAGTCAAAAAGCAAAAAATGGCGGAACCTGAACCTGATGAAGAAGATATAGAAGAACAGGAATCAGAACCGGATGAAAAAGATGAGGATTTGGAAAATGACTTAGAAGAGGATATAGAGGAAGAAGATATGGAGGAAGTTGATATTGAAGAGGAGGAAGATGATGTTGAAGATGATGTGTTGGAAGAGGATGAAGATGAAGAAGATTAGAGATCAGCAAATTAGTGTTAAAAACAAATAAAAAACAAATAATATGTCTTTCACAACAGCCGACGTAGTCAAACTGCGTAAAGTAACCGGTGCAGGCATGATGGATTGTAAAAATGCCCTGCAGGAAGCCGAAGGAAATTTTGAAAGAGCCCTTGAAATTATCCGTGAAAAAGGGAAACTGGTAGCAAGCAAACGTGCCGACAGGGAAGCTTCTGAAGGTGTGGTCTTATCAAAAGTTACTGATAATAAAAAATTCGGGGCACTTATAGTGCTAAACTGTGAAACTGACTTTGTTGCAAAGAATGAAAATTTTATTGCTTTTGCAGAAAATATTCTAAACACAGCACTTAATGATAAGCCTGAAAACCTCGATGCCCTGAAAAATCTTAAACTTGATGACAGGACTATTGATGCACAGGTAACTGAGCAAACCGGAGTGATCGGTGAAAAGCTTGATCTTTCCTACTATGAAAGCATCAGCGCTGAAACAGTGATCAGCTATATCCATCCCGGAAACAAACTCGCTACCCTTGTTGGATTTAATAAAGCTGGCGTGGACATACAGGTTGCAAAGGATGTGGCCATGCAGGTTGCGGCAATGTCACCAATCGCGGTAAGCAAAGAATATATACCCGGTAATGTGATCGAAAAAGAACTGGAAATCGCAAAAGAAAAATTCAGACAGGAGGGGAAACCTGAAGCAATGCTTGAAAAAATTGCCCAGGGTGCACTTGTAAAATGGTATAAGGAGGTTACACTTCTGGAACAGGCTTTTATAAAAGAAAGTAAAATAACTGTAAAAGATTACCTGGCCCAATATGATAAAGAGTTAATTGTTACAGGGTTCGCAAGATACACTCTTAACGATTAAATATAAATACAATCAAATAATATTAAGAAGCTGTCTGAAACCGGACAGCTTCTTTTATTTTTTTATAAATTTCGGGAAAATTGGTCACATGCAGCCGGGAAAAAAACAACTGGAGATTTTACTTATTAATTACTTCAGGGAATGCTTTTCAGATTTTCCCGGAGGCAAGATTATTCCGTCTGAATCACCCGATTTCATTATCAGGCTTAAAAGCAATAACCACCTTGGAATAGAATTGACACGTCTGAACCCAGTCAACGC
>CAZJGI010000028.1:0-3400 GCA_964545315.1 uncultured Prolixibacteraceae bacterium | reverse complement strand
GATCCAATAACCTGGGCATTACTGAAAATATTACTGATGATATTCTATTGTCAGTTAAGAAAAAAGAAGAAAAACTGAGGCTTTATCAAAAACAAAGGCTGAATTATTACTGGCTTATCATTACATCAGACCGTTTACGCGGGTTAAACAGACACAAGCTGGCCGATTTAGCAGGAACAACCAGCCTTAATTCTCACTTTCAGCACATATTTCTGTTTGATATTATAAAATCCAAAGTATATCAACTTGTATGAATTGACAAAATACAATCATTGTTATGAAAAAATTAATTTTCCTCTTGATCATTGCTTCAATATTTTCATGTACACAGAAAGAGAGTGCAGAATGGGAGGCCCGGTGGATCGGGCCTGAGAAAGAAGATCCTAATTCATGGATATGTTTCAGGAAAACCATAAACATAAAGGACGATCCCGAAAATGCCACAGCTAAAATTGCCTGCGACAGCAAGTACTGGCTATGGATAAATGGTGAAATGACTCTCTTTGAAGGCCAGTTAAAGCGGGGTCCGACACCGGAAGACACCTACTATGACACGTTGAACATTAAGCCCTTTCTTAACAAAGGGAAAAATACGGTTGCTGTTCTGGTTTGGTATTTCGGCAAGCATGGTTTTTCACATAACAACAGCGGTAAAGCAGGATTCATATTTGATGTTGACATTAACGGTAAACGTTTTATCTCTGATTCAACATGGAAAGTAAAACTCCATCCCGCCTACGGGACAACAGGAGGGCCCCATCCAAACTACCGTCTGCCAGAACAAAATATTCACTTTGATGCATCAAAGGATATTGAAGGGTGGACTGATATTGATTATGATGACTCTGACTGGCAAGGTGCAAAAGAATTTGGAATCCCTCCTACAGCCCCATGGAATAATCTGGTGGTGCGCCCTATACTTCAATGGAAAAATTCAGGCCTCAAAAATTATGAAGAGGTAATTGTCATGGCAGACACGGTGGAAGGACGCAAATATATCGGGAAACTCCCTGCCAATATCCAGGCCACACCCTATATTAAAATAAAAGCCCCTTCAGGAATAAAAATCGATATTAAAACTGATAATTATATTGTAGGCAGTTCATACGGCCTCCGGACTGAATACATCACTAAAGAGGGTATTCAGGAATTTGAATCTCTCTCCTGGATAAATGGCCATGAAATGATCTACACTATTCCTGAGGAGGTAGAGGTTATTGAACTTAAATACAGGGAAACAGGATACAACGCAGAGTTCACAGGCAGTTTTGAATGCGATGATGAAAAAATAAATACACTCTACAGAAAAGCAGTGAGAACTCTGTATGTTACCATGCGCGATAATTATATGGACTGCCCGGATAGGGAGCGTGCCCAGTGGTGGGGAGATGCTGTAAACGAGATAGGTGAAGCCTTTTATGTTTTTGATGCGGAAAATGGCCCTAAATTGGCCAGAAAAGCAATGTACGAACTTATTTTATGGCAGAGGGCTGACAGTACAATCTACTCACCAGTTCCTTCAGGAAGGGTTGTCGATACTGAAGATTTTAAAAGAAATCCCCATGCAGGTTTTTACGACAGGGAACTTCCCCGGCAAATGCTTGCAAGTATTGGATGGTACGGCTTTTGGACATATTACCTTTACTCAGGGGATAAAAAACCCATTGAAGACCTGTATCCCGGGGTAAAAAAATATCTGGGCGTTTGGAAAATAGGTGATGACGGCCTGGTTATTCACCGCCCGGGTGGATGGGACTGGACAGACTGGGGACAAAATAAAGATGTACCCGTAATTGAAAATGCTTTCTTATATCTTGCATTAAAGTCAGCTGTCGAGATGGCTAAACTAACAGGAAATGATGCCGATATACCGGGATATACCGGTAAAATGAAATCCATTGAAGAAAATTTCAACTTACGATTCTGGACAGGTAATAAATACCATTCGCCTGATCATACAGGAGAAACAGATGACCGTGCCAATGCTATGGCAGTTGTTGCCGGCCTGGCAAAAAAGGAATATTATCCGGATATTCAGAAAGTTTTAAAACATGAGTTTCATGCAAGCCCTTATATGGAAAAATATGTAGGGGAAGCCCTCTATATGATGGGGGAACCACAGCAGGCAATTGAAAGGATAAAAAACCGTTACATGGAACAGATCGACAGTCCTATAACTACTTTGTGGGAGGGATGGGACCTTAGCCAGAAGGGTTGGACATATAACCATGCCTGGTCAGGAGGCCCTCTCACCCTGCTTTGCCAGTACGGAGCAGGCATAGCACCTGTAAACCCGGGTTTTAATATGTTTTCTGTGTTGCCGAAAATGGGACCCCTCGAAAAAATTAATATCACGGTTCCGGTTCCCGGTGGTGAAATAACAGTCAATCTTATTAATAAAAGCAACTCTTTCGTAATGAACATAGTAGTACCTGAAGGGAAAAAAGCAATTTTGGGAATCCCGACAGATAAATTATTTACTACATCAAAAATAAAGGTAAATGATAACCTTATCTGGGAAAAAGGCGCCTCTCATAATACAATTGAAGGAATAAAATTTTTAAGTTCTGATGATGAATTCATAAAATTTGAAGCCACACCGGGCAGGTGGTCATTACACGCAGAATAAACTGAAATACAGTTATATAGGAAATACAGAACATAGACAGGAAAAATAAATTATTAACATGTCCGTTTATATTTTATGCTTCTTTAAGCAAATGGTATATCTTTGAATAAATTCATTTTAATATTCACCAAGGCGGAAATAACAGTTCACCTTTATGGCGAAAAAGCATAAATTAAAAAAAGAGTTAGGCCTCTTTGATGTATTTACAATAAGCACCGGCGCTATGTTCAGCTCAGGATTTTTTCTTTTGCCGGGCCTGGCATCACAATACACAGGGCCTTCCGTTTTTGTGGCTTATATGGTTTCAGGATTGCTTATAATGCCGGCAATGTTTAGCATTGCCGAGATATCGACTGCTTTACCGCGTTCAGGAGGTGCATATTTTTTCCTTGACCGCAGCCTTGGGCCGCTTATGGGGACAATAGGAGGGCTGGGTACTTATTTTGCCCTTATGTTCAAGACAGCTTTTGCTATAATAGGTATAGGCGCATATGCTGCATTTTTCTGGGAAGTCCCGATAAAAACAATAGCAATTGCGGCTACAATTTTCTTTATGGTTTTAAATTTAATTGGGACAAAAAAAACATCCGGGATCCAAAACTTCTTTGTCACCTTCCTGCTGTTTGTACTTATTATGTTCATAGCTGACGGTTTGTATAATATATTTCTCACTGACAGAATAGATATACCAAAAGTAAATACCAATTTCAGGCCTTTTCTGACTAACGGATTTGAAGGAATTATAATTACAGCGGGTTTTGTTTTTGTTTC
>CAZJGI010000027.1:6687-41208 GCA_964545315.1 uncultured Prolixibacteraceae bacterium | reverse complement strand
TCAATAAATTACTGTATAACAGATGTTTATTGAAGTATCTTTGTAGTCCCACCAGGAATCGAACCTGGATCTACGGTTTAGGAAACCGCTATTCTATCCGTTGAACTATGGGACCATCTTTTTATCGAAACGCAAAAGTAGATAAAAACCTGTTCCTTAACAAATCATTCAAAAATAATTGCTCCCATTTATTCAAATTTTTTAAAAAGTTCATAAAATTTTGAACAAAAAAGCTTTAAATACCTTTTAAATTATTGATATATCTGTTTATGATACTTAAATTGTATAGTACTATTTTTTACCTGTGATATTATTAATAATCGTCATTAAAAATAAAATGAGCCATGGCAAATAAAAACATCAACCGAAGAAAATTTTTAGGTACAAGTATAGCCGCTGCAGCATCTGTAACGGCAGGAAATACTTTTGCCTCTCCAAATGAATCTCGCAATATTCCGGTAAAACAAAAAGATTCAAATCCTTTTAATCCGCGAACATACAGTTCCATGCCGACACATTCATTAGGAAAAACCGGTTTTAAAGTAGGGATATTAAGCTTAGGAGGGCAGGCAACACTTGAGATAGCAGGCCGGGAAGAGGAATCAGAAAAAATAATTAACCGGGCTATTGATCTGGGTGTAAACTATATTGACACTGCTGCCTCATACGGACGGGGGGTAAGTCAATTAAACATAGGCAGGGTTATGAAAACCCGCCGGAATGAGGTATGGTTGTCAACAAAAACTCATGACCGCACATATGATGGCTCTATGAGGTTACTTGAAGAAAGCCTTAAGAACCTGCAAACAGATCATATTGATACCTGGCAGCTTCATAATATACAGACTCAGGAACAGATGGACCAGATACTTTCAAAAAACGGAGCTATAAAAGCACTGGAAAAAGCCAAAGCAGAAGGAATGGTAAGATATCTTGGGATTACCGGCCATTATGAGCCACTTGTTCTGCTTAAGGCCATTCAAAACTATCCTTTTGATTCAATCCTTTTGGCTGTTAATGCAGCAGATGTGCATTATTTGAGCTTTAAAAATTACTTACTTCCTGAGGCTCAAAAGCTGGGGATTGCCATAATTGGCATGAAGGTAACCACCAGGAGCAGGATGCTTTCCACCTGGACGCCACCCCCACCGGAGGAACAACCTGAACGTCTGCGTACTTCAAAACCGGGTGCTATTAATATACGTGAAGCATTAACCTACAACATGAGCCTGCCGGTAAGTACTACAATTATTGGTGTAGATAGTATTGAACAGATCGAAGAGAACGTAAAAATAGCTGCAGATTTTTCTCCCTTGAACCAAAATGACCTGGCAGCAATTGAATATAAAACTTTGCCTGTAGTAAGACAAGGCTTATACTTCAGGAGATGGGATCTTGGGGCATAAAAATTAAATTTTCTTTATAGCAGTAAAATTAATTCTATTTTATAAGGAAAAATGTTTGTTCAGAAAAAAATTATAATTAGTTTTGGCCTGAATAAAATGAAATAAATACTTTGAGATTAAATTCTTTACATAACAGTAACTGGTGGTGGCGCAACTTTATAAAAGCTGCGTAAACATTTTTTACTGAAAGTAAAGCCAAAGAAGGGATTTGTTGTTTACGCAGCAAATCCCTTCTTTTTTGTAAAACACTAATTAAAATAATGTAATTATGACAAGACAAAAAAAAATTTTCCTGGATGATTCGGAGATGCCAAAGCAATGGTATAATCTTACTCCCGACCTTCCTTCGCCTCTTAATCCGCCTCTGGGGCCTGATGGTAAACCCATTACCCCGGATATGCTGGCGCCTGTTTTTCCTATGAACCTGATCGAGCAGGAGGTTAGCCAGGAACGCTGGATTGACATACCAGAAGAGATAAGGGAGATTTTGGTCGGCTGGCGGCCCAGTCCACTGGTTCGCGCGTTTGCACTGGAGGAAGCCCTGGGAACTCCGGCAAAGATTTATTATAAAAACGAAAGTGTTTCACCTGCGGGAAGTCATAAACCTAACACAGCAGTGGCTCAGGCATGGTATAACAAGCAGTTCGGGATCACACATCTTACAACTGAAACAGGTGCAGGACAATGGGGTAGTGCACTTGCTTTTGCATGCTCACTTATCGGACTTGAATGCAAAGTGTATATGGTACGGGTAAGCTTTGACCAAAAGCCTTTCCGTAAAATGATGATGAATACCTGGGGAGCAACCTGCATTGCAAGTCCAAGCACAGAAACACAGGCAGGAAGGAATATACTGGAAAGATACCCGGATACCCCGGGCAGCCTTGGTATTGCTATTTCTGAAGCTATTGAAGAAGCTGTTACCGATCCAAAAGGAAAAACCCGGTATTCTTTAGGTTCAGTACTTAACCATGTAATGCTTCACCAAACAATAATAGGCCTTGAAGCAAAAAAACAACTTGCTAAGGTGGGTATTAAAAATCCTGATGTAGTCATTGGATGCTGCGGGGGTGGTAGCAACTTCGCAGGAATTTCATTCCCTTTCATGTATGAAAAATTACACGGGGCCAAAATAGATATTATCGGTGTAGAACCTTTTAGTTGCCCCACGCTTACAAAAGCGCCATTTATTTATGATCATGGCGACGTGGCTAAAATGACTCCTCTGCTCCCTATGTACAGCCTTGGACACTCATTCATCCCGGCTCCTATTCATGCAGGAGGATTACGTTATCACGGCATGGCCCCACTTGTCAGTGCTGCACTTAAAGACGGACTTATGGAAGCTCAGGCAATCCATCAAAGTGAATGTTTTGAAGCAGGACTGCTTTTCTCAAAAACCGAAGGTATTATTCCTGCCCCCGAAACAACACATGCTATTGCAACAGCTATCCGTGAAGCTAAAAAAGCAAAAGAAGAGGGTAAAGAAAAAGTAATCCTGTTCAATTTTAGCGGCCATGGCCTTATGGACCTCTTAGGATATGAAAAATATCTGACAGGACAGCTTACAGATTATGAATACCCGGAATCTGCAATTGCCGAAAACCTGAAAGAGTTAAATGGATATCCTCTTCCAAAATAGTAACTACATTTCAGGTTAATTTGATCCTGATCGTCAAGACGGGATAATATTAAGAAATTATGTCATTTGGAGTTTAGTTGAAGGATCTGTATTTATAAGATACAGATCCTTCAAATTCAGGGGAAGAGTTTCTCGCAACGAACGCTACGTTGAAGAGTTCCCGCAAAGTGCGCCACGTGAAATAGTCCTCGCAACGAACGCCACGTAAAAAGGTTCCCATAGCGCTCATCGCATGAAAACATTGGTTGTGGGCATTGCGTATAACAAATCTCGTTGCGCTCGTTGCGTGAAATTCTTTTTTTGACCCCAAGTCCATGACATTAAAAAAAGCTGAGAACCAAATCATCAGATACCTCATCTTTTACAACTTGCAATACTGATTTAATATCTTCAAAATAGTGCCTTTTACCCTGCAGACTATTATTTAATAATGCAGATTCATTCTTAGAAAAAAAATCACCTGTAACTTCACTTTGCCTTATCAATCCTTTTTCAACATGTAACTTAATAATTATCTCCAAACCACTCATCGAAAAAACATTAATAAAATCATAGGCGGGTGAATATCCAAAATTCCATTCCCATGTCCTGAATTTTTCGTCAGCTAAAGAGCTTACAGCCAGGTAGTCATTAGGTGTTAATTCATATATAACAGAATTATTCTTGTGAAGCTGTTCGTCAATTATAAAAGTTCTGAAATCATTTAGAGACCAGTTATTATGCAAATGATCATAAATATTAACTACCTCACTTCTTATTGATTTTACTCCCTTGGAAAAATATTTTGTTTTTTCAGCCAGTCTTAAAGCCAGTCCGAGATTGTTAAGATCAGACTTATATAAAAGAGTTCCGTGATGCAATACCCGTTTCTTATAAATATGTTGGGCATTACCTGAAATTTTCCTGCCCTCTATGAGAAGGTTATTATAGCCGGAGGTAGTCACCTTTAAATTAAGTTTCGCAAATGAATCTATTAATGGTTGAGTAAATATGTCGAAGTCTATTTCAGCACTGCTTTGTACATTTTTAATGAATGAAAAATTTAAATTACCCTCATCATGAAATACAGCCCCCCCACCTGAAATCCGTCTTGCCACATTAATTTTGTTTCCTTTGACAAATGAGTAATCAATTTCTCCGAGGGCATTCTGATGTTTACCAATTACCACAGTATCAAAGCTCTGCCATAGTATAAAAATATCATCAGTGAAATTCTTCAGCAAATACTCTTCTGCTGCCAGGCAAAAATAGGGGTCTGTATTATTCAAATTAATACAAAGCATAAAGTATGATTTTAACAGAATACAAAAATGTTAAAATTCAATAATAATCCCAACTGTTGGTAAGACAGTTCCAGTGGTATTTTTTACCCTTCTTAACTGATATCTTGTGTTGTTGTCTGTTAAAATAAACTCTCCGTTTTCATCTGTTTCTCTTACGATAATATCATTCTGTTCAGCCTGATTGTTATAGACATTCTGGATATCCAGATAAAATTTAGCTGTAACCTTCTCAAGATAAAACGATTTGTCGACACGCAAATCCAACTGGTGAAAAGGTTTAAATCTTTCTGTATTCAGGAGGCTATAATCAAAATAGGGCCCCCCTGTAAGATTCCATGCTTCCGTCAATGAACTTTTATTCATATCATAAGGAGTATAAGGAAGTCCGCCAACAAATCTCCAGCGCAATCCTGTCCGCCATCCTTTTTTAAGTTCTTTAGTTGTAGTTATATTTAAGAGATGCTTTGAATCCCAGTTTGTAGGAATATAATTATCTTCCATACTCAAAAACTCACTCCTTACCAGGGTATATGAAAGATTAAAATTAAATCCTTCGGTTGTATTAATACGGGTTTGAAATTCAACTCCGTATGCTCTTCCTTCTGCTTCAGAAACAACCTCCTCATCTCCAACCACCCCAAAATCTGCTCCTTTATTAGCAAGGCTAATCCTGTCATTAACAGAGAAGGGATAGTTTGAGTACCCTTTCCGGAATCCTTCCAGGTTAAAAAGAATACTTTTCACAGGCTGATATTCAACCCCACCTATAATATGATCAACTGAAATATATTTAAGATCGTTGTATTTATTCACAAATTCTCCACCCTGCCTGAAGCCTAATGTTGTATAAGGAGGTAACTGATAATACCTTCCGGTATTAAAATTAAGGCTCCAGTTACCTGTTAAACTATATGAGGCTGAAAAACGGGGAGAGATCTGTTTAAACATATTATTCATTGATTGTGAATAATTATTTGCATCAGCCCTGACACCAAAAGAAAGGGATAGCCTTTCGGCCAAAAGGCTTTTACCAACCTGGGCAAAAATTCCCCATTTAACTATATCCAAATTTGTAATGTAATCTATTTTAACTGTTTGGTTATTGTAAAATCTGTTCTGCACAGTTGAATTATAATAGTTTGCAATATCAAGATTGACACCCGCATTTATTTTATAACCATACAACCTGGTTGTGTTTTCAAAACGGATTTTATTCTCGGCTTCTTGTGAGGAATAATCCAATGTTTTATTATCTTCCGAACTGTCATCATTATCCAAATACTTATAAGCACCGTTATTTAAATGGCTCCGGCTTAATACCAGAGTTTGGTAGCTCCGTTCCCTGAAATGCTTATACACAGCTCCAACAGTGTAATTCCATTGTTCATTTACCGGGATCTGACTTAATATATATCTTTGCTGTTCATCAGGATCCGGTATATCCAGGTTAAGATCGAACACATCGACAGCCCCGAGTCCAATTAAGGTCAGTTCATTTTTACTGTCAAACCTTGTGCGCACCTTAAATTGCATGTCTGTAAAATTAGGCAGGAAGGGCAACTCAAGCACGCTAAACAAAAATTGAAGATATGAACGTCTGACAGATAACACCATAGATGTTTTTTCACCCAAAGGACCGTCAATTGTTGCAGCAAGCTCGGATGCCCCAACAGATCCCTGCAGTTTCATCCTGTTAACATTCCCATCAATCTGGAAAAACTCCAAAACACCGCTAAGTGCATTTCCGCGGTTTGCAGGGAATGCACCTGAGTAATAATTCACCTCACGCAAAAAGTCTGCATTAATTATTCCGACAGGACCTCCCGATGCACCCTGCGTAGCAAAATGGTTTATAAACGGCACCTCTACCCCGTCAAGATAAAAACGGCTCTCTGAAGGACCTCCCCCACGTATAATAACATCATTTCTAAAAGCAGGTGTAGATTGCACTCCGGGAAATGACTGTATAACTTTTGATATATCCCTGTTAGCCCCCGGACTTTTCTCAATTTCCCCTATTGCAATACTTCTTAAAGAGACAGGACTTTCTATCGTCTTCCGAAAAGGAGATGCCGTAACTGTTACTGCCTCGATCTGTTCACTTTGCTCCTCCATCTGAATCTCGATAAAGCTTGTGTTTGCCACACTCACCTCAATTTCAGGGGAAACAGATTTTTTATAACCTACAAATGAAGCTTCTAAACGTATGAAGCCGGGATTTAGGCCATTTAAAATAAAGTTACCGTCCAAATCAGTAATAGTCCCGGTAGTTGTCCCGGATACAATGATATTCACAAAAGGAAGAGGCTCATTGCTCAAAACATCAACAACACGGCCTTTTAGTGATGCCTGCTGTGAAACGGCAATAAGAGGTAAAAATAAAAAAGTAAGTATATTTATAATTTTCATAACAATCAAATTGTCGGTTTTAGACGTACTATAATTTTATGGGCAATCTCTTTAGCTGTGGTTAGGGTTGTCAGGTCTGTAAATAATTTCCCGTTTTCACCTTTAGGATGGCTGTGTCCTATTGGGTTTAGAAAATATTCCCGCTCATTGTCAAGTGGATCGATGGTAACGGCATAAACCAAAGCAGGTTGCAGGGAACCAAAATAGTTAATATCACCCGTGAATTTGTTATTTGTCCAGTACCTGTTTGAGTCCCATGCCTGGTTAATTTCCATTAAAACTCTGAATTTTTTATTACCTGAAAAACTCGTGGCAGTTTGCAGTCGAAAGTCAGAAACAGGAGTTGCTGAAGTCAAAGCATCAGGAACTGCCGTCTCGGGGGATGGTATGAATAACCCGTCCGGGGCCTTTATATTTCGCTTATGTGCCCAATATGGCAAAGTTGCCGGCCGCCGCACCTCCCCAGGCCCGCCCTTCCATCTGCCCGGCTCAATTTCTCCATGTCCGTATACACCTTTTGCAACATAATGGGTAACATATAAGGTTTCAATATAATTACCCTCAATATCTTCTGTCCATAAAGCAAATGACGGATGATTAAACGATTCACCCTTAATAAATTCAATTTCAATATGCCTTGCAGGATTTTCCGGGGAGGTACTTATAACAATTGTTTCCTGCTCAACTTTACGATGCATTACACAACTGCTTAAGAATATTATTAATCCAATCAAAAGATTTATTTTCATTGTTAAATATTAATTTTTAGTTTTTTGAAATAATAAACAAGATTACACAAAAAAAGTTTAACAATAAATAACCGTATTACTCTATAGAATTTTAAAAATTTAAAAGACTATAATACTTTTGCAATAAATAAAAAACATAATAATGAGAGTAGTCATTCAGCGGGTTAAAAAAGCCAGTGTTACTGTTGAAAAGAAAGAGGTTTCCTCAATAGGAAGCGGGTTGCTGATACTTCTGGGAATAGAAGACTCAGATAGTGAAGACGATATAGACTGGATGGTTAAAAAAATAGTTCAGTTAAGGATATTTAATGATGAAAATGGAATAATGAATCTTTCTGTACAGGATATTTTAGGAGAAATATTGATTGTCAGCCAGTTTACTTTACATGCAAATACAAAAAAAGGCAATCGCCCCTCCTATATAAGGGCATCAAAACCGGATTATGCGATTCCTTTATATATTAAATTTCTTGAAAAGACCGAAGAAGTTACTGGGAATAAACCTGGCAGTGGAATATTTGGAGCTATGATGGATGTATCTTTGGTAAACGATGGGCCTGTTACTATCATAATCGACTCGAAACAAAAGGATTTATAAATTTTATAAAATTCTATCTGTTCCTTGTTGTTATGTAATTCATCAATTCAACCAGGGAATTACGAGCTTCACTCTCAGGAAAATTAATTAGTCCCTTAACTGCGCTATCTTTAAACTCATTCATTTTTTTTGTAGCATAATCAAGACCCCCTTTATCCTGAACCATTTGAATTAATTCATTTACCACAGCAGTATTTTTATTCTTTCTACTTATTAGCCTAAGTATCCTTTTTCGTTCATTAGGGTTACAATTATTAATTACATGCAATAAAGGAAGGGTAATCTTTTTCTCTTTTATATCATTGCCCGTAGGTTTACCTATTACACCCCTTTTTTGATAATCGAAAATATCATCTTTAATTTGAAATGCAATTCCGGCATCTTGTCCAATACGGTACATTTTTTCATGCAGTTCCTCATCATCGGTAACTGAGGCAGCTCCTATAGCCATACTGGTTGCAATCAGGGAAGCAGTTTTTTTTCTGATAATCTCAAAGTACGTTTCTTCGTCAATATCCAACTTTCTGCTCTTTTTCACCTGAAGAATCTCACCTTCGCTCATCTCCTGAACAGCACGTGAAATAAGGTGAAGAAAATTATATTTTTTATTTTCAAGTTGAAGAAGCAAACCCTTTGCCAAAATATAATCACCAACCAGAACAGCCAATTTATTACGCCAAAGAGCATTTATGGAAAATACTCCTCTGCGTTCATATGATTCATCCACCACATCATCATGAATCAGAGTAGCTGAATGAAGCAGTTCAACAGAACATGCTGCAAGTTGAGAAAATTCGTTTGATTCCCCGTGTAATTTTGCAGAAAGAAAAACAAAAACAGGCCTTAACTGCTTACCCTTGGTTTTATATAAAAAATTAAGAATCGTACGCAAAAGAGGAACATCGCTCTTAAGTGCATTACTGTAATATATCTCAAATTCTTTTAACTCCTTTTCAATAGGATGTTTTATCTTTTTTATATCAGTCATTAAAATTATGCTCTGCCTGAATTTTTAAATATAAACGGCTAACATAGAATATTTAGTTGAATAAAAGACTTGTTTACTCTGTTTTTTTTAATAAAATTTTCACATAAAGAGCCATTAATTACGTAAACCTTAGATATTCTTTAGAAGAATCCTTAAATATTTATATATTTGCTTATTATAAACACAATACTTTAAAGATGGTAAATATTAAGAAGTTGGATTCAGGCAGTTTGGAAACTGCGGCACAAATGCTTAAAGCTATGGCACACCCTATGCGCATAGCTATTTTAAAACACCTGGAGGGAGGAAAAAAATTAACAGTTTCTGAGATTCACGAACTTCTTGATATTGAGCAATCTACCACTTCCCACCATTTGGGTATTCTTAAAGACAAAGGAGTACTCTGTTCAAAACGTGAAGGTAAAAATACTTTTTACTATTTGAAGCATAATATTCTAAGTCAGATAATAGATTGTCTTGAAACTTGTACGTGTGACTAAAACTTTTCACGCTTTTTATTTAAAGAACAGAATTATTATCATCAATTCAATTATAATCTTTTTTCTATTTCCAGAAAAGTTTTAAAGCTTTCCTCAGCAATAAATTTACCACCGGGTGAGAAATCGAAAACCTCAAGTGATACCCACTTTTTATAGCTTAAATTTCTTAATGCCTGGAAAACCGGTATAAAGTTTTCGGGAATTGAGTCTTTCATTATAAGTGTTCCATCCATATTCTGAACATGAATATGTTTTATATTATCGTAATATTTACGAATTAATAAAGGCCAGGGTTCAGTCTCATCAAGTGTGTTGTGAAAATCGAACATTGAACTTATTGAGGGATGGCCTATTTTATCAACAATCTCTATAGCCTCCTTTAATATATTTACCACATCTGTACTACTTTTGGGGAGTGATTCAATAAGTATCGTAACATTCCTTTCTTTAGCATGATTTGCAACTTTTGCCAATCCATCCGCAAAATAATTTTTCGCCTCTTGCAATGAAACACCATCTGTGGTTCCTCTTTGACCAGGTGACCCAAAAACCATAATTTCACCACCCAGATCACCGCAAAAGTCTATCAACTGATCTAAATAATTAATTGATTTTTCCCGAAGCTGTTGATCTGCAGTTGTAAAATGAAGGCCGTGGGGTGGTGGGGTGAACAACCAATGCAGACCCGCACATTCTATTCCTGAACTCTTCATGTCACGGACCATCTGTTTACGCCTTTCAGCTGATATCTCCTGTACTCCTTCCTTAACAAGAGTAAAAGAAGCGATTTCAACACCGTCATATCCGGCTTTACCAATTATGTCACACTGTTCCGGCCAACTGAAATCCTGTAATATCTCATTACATAACGCATATTTAAATATCCTGCCATTACGGCTGTTACATGCACCAGGTAAGCCTGTTAAAGCTATAGCACCTAAAGCTGCTGCTGACCTCTGTATAAAATCCCTTCTGTTATAGTCCATCTGTTTAAATTTTCAAGATGTTTATTTTAAATTAACCTTACCAGACAAATTTAAATTATTTGTTACAATGAAGCAATAAATTATTCTATTAAAGAAAATCCTATACTCCAGAAATGTTAATATGCGAATTTATCATCCACAATCATCAAAATATATCGGCATCATAACATTTGTTCAGTAATGAAATATTTATCCTATCCCATTTTTAATAAAAATGATTCAGGAATTAAATTCTAAAAAAATTGATCTATTTTTATCTGGATTTCAACACCACATTATCAGATATAATAACTATTATTTAATATGTAAGACAATGAAACCCGGAGAAAGATCTACATTAGTAAATGTTATTTTAACGGTTTTAAGAAGTTTGATTGGATGGCACTTTTTATATGAGGGACTGGTAAAGATATTTTAAGTCATGCCTTTAATCATGGAGCTGACTTTATTTGTGTGGGAATGTTTGATTTTCAGGTTATCGATAATGCTAATATTGTTTATAACACTTTAAATTCGGGGCTTAACAGAGAAAGAAAATGGTACGGATAAAAATAAAAAAATATGAAACTGGTTTTTGCTACTAATAATAAAAACAAATTAAGAGAATTACAGGCTCTGCTGGGAAATCGTTTTGAATTGCTCAGTCTTGATGATATAGGCTGTTTTGAAGATATTCCTGAAGAGCAACCTACCCTTGAAGGTAATTCCAGACAAAAAGCCTATCATATCTATGACAAATATGGAATATCCTGCTTTGCAGATGATACAGGCCTGGAGATCGAAGCCCTTAACGGTAACCCGGGAGTTTTTTCTGCCCGATATGCCGGTGAAGAAAAAGATTCAAATGCAAATATGGATAAAGTGCTTGATCAATTAAAAGAAATAAATAATCGGAACGCACGTTTTAAAACAGTTATAACTCTTGTTATTGACGGCAGGGAAAAAACATTTGAAGGCATTGTGGAAGGAGAAATAGCCAAAGAGAAAAGAGGGAAAGCAGGATTTGGATATGATCCTGTTTTCATACCGAATGGTTATAATATTACTTTTGCTGAAATGAACCTTGAAGAAAAGAACAAAATAAGCCACAGAGGGAAAGCGGTTGAAAAACTGGTTAACTTCTTAAAATTATTATAAACAGAAAATCCTCGTTTATGCGTTTAGTGCTGATATTACTGATTTTATTTAATTTATCATTTCAAACTAATGGCCAGCGGCAGCAGGGCAGTTGGAAGGATTATCTGTCTTATACAAATGCATTGAAAGTTACAGCTGCCGGATCAAAAATATATTGCGCCACTGAAGGGGGATTGTTTTATCTGGATATAAGTGATAACAGTATAGGAAAATTTTCAGAATTAAATGGACTAAATGATTTTGGAATAAAAAACATTGCCTATAATGAAACCAACAACTTACTGGCCATCATTTATTCCAACAGCAACATTGACCTCGTTTATGATTCGAAGGTTATCAATATTCCGGATATTGCCAGGAAACAGGTTACAGGTGATAAAGGCATATATAATATATTATTCTCCGGAAATGAAGCCTATCTTTCATGTGGATTTGGGATTGTCGTACTGAATCTGGAAAAAAACGAAGTGAAGGATACCTATTTTATTGGAGAAGAGGGTAGCCAACTTCGTATTAATGATGTTGAAATATACGAATCATATATCTACGCTGCCACCAATGACGGCATCCTCCGGGCTCACAAAAACAGCGACCTTTTAGATTTTCACAGTTGGGAAAGAATTGACAATATCCCCCACTCTCAGGAAAAATTCAATCATCTGATGGTTCACGCAAATGTACTGATGGCAAATTATACACCCGATGAACACAACCTGGATGAATTATACCAGTTTAACGGAAATGAATGGATTCGTGCAATACCTCGTATAAATTATATAACCGATGTTCATACGAATGGTAATAATATGATTGTTACGGGCAGGGGGGAAATAATATTTATTGACCAGCACAATAATATAAACGGAATAATAGATAAATACAAAATCAAGGACAAGGAGATTACTTCTATAAATCCCCAAAGTACTGTCATGACATCTGATGGTTCTGTATGGATTGCGGATTCTGGAAACGGAATGGTCCATCTTTCAGGTGAAGAGTTCGAATCTATTGTCCCGGAAGGCCCTGAAAATAATAATATATTTTATTTATGTTCTAATAATGGTGACCTGTGGGTAGCTCCGGGGGGAAGAAGTAATTCATGGAACAATACCTTTCAGGCTCCTGCTATTAATCTTCTAAAGAACGATAAATGGCACAATTATTCAAAAAAGCAATTTGCTGAAATGGATGGTTTTTTTGATATAGTAAATATTGCTGTTGATCCTGCAAATCCTTCACATTTCTATGCCGGAAGCTGGGGAGGAGGTATTTTGGAATTCAGGGACAATCTGTTCATTAAAAGATATACAGATAAAAACAGCCATCTTCAGAGCGCTTTACCTGAACAACCTGACGAACCATATGTCAGAATAGGAGGTCTGGATTTTGACTCTGAAGGGAATTTATGGATCACAAATTCCGAAGTTGCTAATAATTTACTAATGCTTTCTCCCGGGGGTGAATGGGAATCTTACGCATTGCCCGAAGTAGCAAAAACAAAAATGATCGGACCTCTGGTTATAACTGAAAATGGTGATAAATGGATAGTGATCCCGCGTGGCCACGACTTGTATGTTACAGATAAAAGCGGAACGCAAAAAAGATCATTACAGCTAATATCATATTTCAATAATGGTGAGAAAGAAATTTTCAACAGGATGAATGATGTTTATTGTATAACAAAAGATATTGAAGGTAAAATATGGATAGGTACCTCTAAAGGAGTTGCCGTTTACACTAATCCCTCACAAATTTGGAGTGCAGACAATTTTTATGCAATTCAACCGAGCCTGGACCTTAACGACGGCCTTTATCATCCTTTACTTGAAACTGAAACAGTAACAGCTATCGCTGTTGATGGTGCAAACCGAAAATGGATAGGTACCCGTGGCTCAGGTGTTTATTTAGTTTCGAAAAACGGAGACAAAGAGGTTTTACATTTTACCAGTGATAACAGCCCTCTTCTGTCTGATATTATTACTGCAATAGCTGTGAATAATGTCAGTGGTGAAGTATTTATTGGAACAAACCAGGGCCTTATCTCGTATCAGGGAGATGCTATCCAGGGAAAAGATTCTTATACTGATGTTTACGTATACCCAAACCCGGTAAGGGAAACCTGGGATGGCCCTGTAACTATCACCGGATTAATTGAAAATACTGATGTTAAAATTACTGATATTACAGGAAACCTGGTTTTTAAAACAACTTCTCTTGGAGGCCAGGCAGTCTGGGATGGAAAAAATCTAAACGGAAACAGAGTTAAAACCGGGGTATATCTGGTATTTTGCACCAATGAAAATGGTGAAAAAACGCATATTGAAAAATTACTGTTTATAAACTGAAATCATAATGCTTTCAGCAACTGAAGGAATAGTATTGAATAGCATTAAATATGGTGAAAACAGCCTTATTGCCACAATTTATACTAAAGATGCCGGACGACAATCGTTTATCATTAATGCTATTCGAAATAAAAAAAAGGTATACAGACAGGGCATCTTACAACCACTTTTCCTCGTAGAACTGATAGCCTACTATAAAGATTCAAGGGATATCCAAAGGATAAAAGAGATAAAAAATTGTCCGGTATACCAAAATATACCTTTCGATGTGTCCCGGTCTGCACAAGCACTTTTTATTGCTGAAATTCTAAATAAAACACTCAGGGAACAGGAAAGCTCACCATTACTATTCGACTTTATAAAAAATTCACTACTCTTTTTTGATCTTACTGAAAAATCCACAGCAAATTTTCACCTGTACTTTTTATTTCATCTCACTGAGTACCTTGGATTTATGCCCAATATAAACAAAACAAAAGATGAAGGTTGGTTTGATATGCAAAAAGGCTCTGTGGAGTTATCGGAACCAAAACATCCTTACTTTATTGATAAAGATTCAACAACACTTTTTTGCAGCCTTAACGCGCTCAGACTACAAGACCTCAACCAATTAAAAATATCCCGTAATCTCCGCAATTTCTTAACTATCAAACTAATAGAATACTATCAATTACACTTTGAACATCTTGGAGAGATCAAATCACTAAAGATACTGAATGAAATTTTTTCCTGATCTTACTGTTTTAACGATGCTTTAGTAAATATATAATCAGGAATATCCTGGTTAAATTTTATACCAGTTATTTTAAATTCTGTTCCGTCGCCCTGCTTCAGCATATCCTTATAAACGATCGTTTTAGGGAACCAGCGCTCTTTAATTTGAACAACATCGCCCATTACAGATCTTTTCAGCAACTGCCCGCTCTTTGCATAGAGTTCTTCTTTTAACGGGACGAAACGTTCTTTGTCTACCCATAATTTCCGGGTTGCATACGCTACATCATCAACCCGCGCAGTGAGGTCAAGCACCCATGTGTCCCGTCCGTCAATTACTTCACTGCCGGAAACTTCTGCACTATATGTTTCAGTTAGTTTACGGTCATCCATCATGTCTTCATATGACAGGTCTGATCCCATAACTGATTGGCGTAACATGTGGCCCGAGATCTGGATAGTGCGATCAGTTGAAGGTGAGTATATCCATAGCTGGTTTTCCAGCTTTAGCATTTTGGTTCCCTGTTCACGGGCTGGTGAAAGATATTCAGTAAACGATTTTTTATCTCCTTCAACATAGCTGCGAGAGGTAATTGTGCGGCTGGCCCGCCTGCCATGAATGGTCATGGATGATTCAAATATCCTGTTCTCAGATGATAAATTATCGTCAATTCTCTGCAAAATTTCTCCTGCATCCGGCTGTGCATAAGTAAAAAAGAAAAGACCGGATAAGAAAACTGTTGCTATAAATGTTTTTATTATCATTTCGTATAAAATTATCTTCATTATCAATTTTAAGCTTCCAGCTCTTTAAACAGTTGCGATGTCTTTCGCCTGTATATTCCTATACCTGCAAGCATGGTGCCAATTATGGTTGCAAACAGCCCGGGAATAAATCCGATATAATAATCGACTGGTGTTATCCGGGTTCTGATTGCAGAGGGGTACATCATGGCCGATCCTTCCATCAATCCCGAAATATTGATACCATATTTTTGTACCAGGGCCGCAAAAAACAATCCGATGGTTGTCCCTATGATAGCTCCCGCAATTCCAATAAAAACAGATTCATAGATCAATGTACGGTAGAGGTGGTTTTTCTCTTCACCCATAGCCAGACGAACACCAAATTCACCATACCTCCTGAGACCTCCCAACAGTCCGGCATTCCAGAGAACCAATCCCATCGCCACGATAAAAATGGCAATGATATATATACTCCATACATCCAACATTTTCACTAACTGACCCATACTTCCCTGCTGGGTCAGTGTTTTCATCACAGGTGCATATTCATCTTTATCCTTCTCAAACAGGGTATTAAATGTTCGGGCAATATTACGGGCCCTCTCATCATCGTAAAAACCGCTTTCAAATAAGCCTATCAGTTCACCGGCAGCATCATACATATCGAGCGCATTCCTTGCATCTTCTATATCCATGATGATACTCCCCCGGTCCAATGCTTCTGTGCCGAAAGAGATCGTCCCGGCCACTTTGAAGTTGTACATCGACATACTTCCATGCATGGTAGAACCGATCAGAGTCACCTCATCACCGGGGTTCACGCCCAATTTCCGGGAGAACTGTTCGGCCAAAAGGGCTTCTCCGGCTTTCTGTACCATCCTCCCCCGTACAATTGATTCATGGATGTTTAATCGTTCAGATTCCTTGCTGTCGGGGGATAACAGGTCAATCCCCATACCTGCTGCAGGCCCCTGGGAACGTGTTTCACCCTGGTCATCCGGCACATCTGCAAGTCCTCCAAACTTAATACGTGCAGCCCAGTTTAATTCCGGAAATCGTTCGGAGAGCTCCTCCTTCAATGCACTCACATCTGTCATTGCCAGATCATTCGGTACCTGTCCCTCATTTTCAGCATATGCTCTTGTCATCACCTTCAGATGTCCGTGTGTAAACCGTGCGTTCATCTCTATTGTGTCACCCATAAAACCAGTGGTATATGCATTCATAAATACAGTGAGCATAACCCCTATAGCCACTACAATAATGGGCAGGCGGCTGCGGCTCTTATCGTAAAAAAGTCCCTTTAATAAAAATCTTATCATTGTATTTTCCCCCTTAATGCTTCCGTTGGATTCATTTTTGCTATTTTTCTCGATGGCCAATAGCTCACAACCGTTGTGATCACTACTACAATAAGTACCGTAGAGATCACAAGACCGGCGGTGTAAACAGGATATAGTGTCTGTGCCATGGCCATACCAAAATCACCGGCATCCATGGGGATGGTCCATCCCACCTTTGCCTGCCACGCCAGAAAGGGGATACCATAAAAAGCCCCGACCACTGCTGCAAGGATGGAGTGCATGGCACCCTCCACTGTGAAAAGTCCTACCACTTCACGCCGGGTATATCCCAGGGCAATATAGGTGCCAATCTCTTTTTGCCTTCTGAAAATGGAAAGCACCTGTGTGTCGAAAATGGCCAGCATGGCCAGCAACAGCAAGATGGTGTAAAAAACCGACTGCCCCGCGGTTTTGGTTTTTATCATCCTGTCCACTGAAGCTGTCAGTACCTCTTTCGGCTTATGTAACCATCCCTGCACCACGGGTCTCTCTATGTCGGGGTCACGAAAGGTGAGAATGGTAGCCTCCCCCTGCATCATGGTCATCTCGCTGAGGATTGCCAGGGGAATATAAACCTGTGCTGCCTCCGCCGAGGGCACGTTGCTGGAAAATATATCAGTAATCATGATGTCAGTTGCATCGAAAGTACCCCTGGCATCCCGCCAGCGCAATGTGACACGGTCACCCCTTGCCAATTGTAAGCTCTCTGCCATCGCGGCACCAATGATTGCAGGTACAGCGTCCGCCACCGTATCAAGCTGATGTGTTGGCAACAGAAAGATATCCTGATCCGGGTCAATCCCTTTGATGGTTACCGATTGCATTCTCCCCTGCGGATAGATGGTACCCTGTATCATCAGGACCGGCACCATATCTCCGTTTTGTATCTCTTCACTGAACTGCCGGGGAATGAGGGCATGGCTCTCTGCAAGCATAAACGGATCATAGGGATCGTAGCTCTCATGCCAATATTGGCCACCCCCTATCTCCCAATTAGTCATATCGCTCTTTGCCTGATAGTCCCATCCCATCAGTATACCCTTCAGCCATATGATCACAACAAAGGAGAATGACAACACAATCACATTGAGCCAGGTACGCAGGCCTGCTCCGATCAGGTTCCGGTAAGCCAGTTTTAATGCTGTCTTCATTTCAATTAAAATTTTGTTGTTTGCCTATTCCCTCCTGGTCGACAATTTTATCTATTTTGCCATCGAACAGATAAATTTTTCTTTTCAGGTAATTTATCACTTTCTCGTCGTGAGTTGCAAATAGAAAAGTAGTGTTTAACTCACGGTTGAGTTTAACCATAGTTTTCAGGATATTATGAGAATTGGCGGCATCAAGGTTAGCAGTAGGTTCATCGGCCAAAACCAGGGAAGGTTTTTTAACCATTGCCCTCGCAATAGCTACACGTTGACATTCCCCGCCGGATAACTGAGGAGGTTTTGATTTTATCTTGTCGGTAAGTCCCACCCACTCAAGGGCATCCAGGACCATTTTTTTTCTTTCCGAAGCACTGATCTTTAATAAGAGCAGAGGAAATTCAACATTCTCAAAAACAGTATGAACAGCAAGAAGATTATAACTCTGAAATATAAACCCAAGTTTTTCCTTCCTTAGCTGTGCAGCCTGCCTGGCTGTCAGTTTTCCCACAGAATGATCTAAAATCCATGCCTCTCCGGATGTGGGCGTATCTAAAGACCCGACAATATTAAGAAGAGTTGTTTTCCCTGAACCACTTGGCCCTACCAGACCTGTAAACTCTCCCCTGCCAATGGTCAGGTTGATCCCTTTCAATGCAGTAAAATGGGTTTTGCCCATCGGAAAAGTCTTCACCAGGTCATTTATTTTTATGATTGCGTTGTTTTCCATATCATTATAAGAATTGATTTTTAATGATTAAATACAAATAATAACTGAAGCCCTTTCCCTGCAAATAAAATATCTTCAGAGTATTGAAGGGGAACATTATATTGCTTTGGATTAATATAACCCATTATATATATTGTAAAATGATTAAATTGTTTCTGCCAGTTAATAAAATTGTAAGCATTCCTATTTTTCCAGTCATAATAGACAATATAATTTATCCTGTCGAACAAACCTATAGGATAAGAAGCATTTAAAAAAGAAAAAGTAGTCTTCTCACCAAACTCAAAAGGTTTTTTCCCTGAGGCTGCCATTAATTGTTCCAGGATTACAGTCAGTCCGTAACCCACATTAAAAGTATAATCAGCGCCTATGTTAAATATTTCCTGATTAGTCAGCAAACCGATATCTTTTTTCATATTTTTCCAGGTAGCTTCAAACCAGTATCCTATAATGCGGTCAAACCTGGCATCAATTCCAAAACGGTTTTCCGGAATTTTTTTAAATTGCATTAAATTCTCAGCTAGTGACCGGCTGTCAGCAGTTCTGTAATGGTAAGTCATTGCAGCCTCACCGCTTCCAACAGGTATTTGCAACCGGCCTCCCCCTTCAGGTATATTTGTGGTTGACGGGATTAACTCCCAGCCCTTAGGATTTTTATTTCCGTATAAAGCCCAAAACCATATATTCATATTATTTAAAAAATAATACCTGCCTAAAACACCCCACACACCATCGGTTAATTGAAGAGGATCGCGGGGATCAATCTGGTCAAACCACATCAGAGGCCGCAATAGGGATGCAGATCCAAAATTTATTTTCTGAAGTCCGGCCCTCAACTCAAACTGCCTCGTATAAAACCTTGCCCAGAACCGGTATGGTTTTATCCTGCCGTTTGTTTCGTACTTATTGAAATTATTAATCCCCAGGTTACCATAAATATTAGTTGAAGCTTCAAAATCCACTCTCCTGCTTTCTGAAAGCTGAACTTCATAATTCAACTGAGGTATATAGCGAATGCCGTTCCACCACGGTAATTCGTTAGCAGGGTTAAAATTAGAATATGATGAGAATTGTCCCTTAAACAATGGCAATTCCTGAGATTCGGCAAATCCAGCGGAAATAATAAAACCAACCAGCATTATAAAGTTCAGTATTCTCATTTTCCAGGTTCTGATATTCCGTAAGCTACCAGTTTTGCAAACTCCACAATAAACTCCTGTGGAGTATCATATAATTGATTCAGCTTTTCATCTTTGAGCAGATCAACCAGCTTGAAGGATATATGAAGCAGTAATTCCGGTTTAAAATCTTTGCGAAAAATTCCATCCTCCTGAGCTCTTTTCCAATCTTCAAGCAGACTTTGCCAGACTTCTGCAGTTTTCTTTTCTACAAAGTATTGCAGTTCGGGTTCTGGTCCCAGATAAAAATCTTCCAAAAATTCTTTACTTATGTTATTTGTGCTCTCGGCCTTTAACAATACAATTTTTTTTATTTTGTCAGAAACAGGAATATCCTCTTTCATCATTTTACTGAATTTCTCTTTCCCTTCATTCACTATATTTGTGAAAACCGTCTTTGCCAACTCTGTTTTATCCGGGAAATATTTATAAAAGGTCATCTTGCTCACTCCGGCTTTATCACAAATCTCCTGAATGGTAACTCTTCTGAAGCCATGTTTCCAAAAGAGTTCACGAGCTGTTTCCCTAAGAGCAAGATATTTTTTATTATTGACGAATTGATTCATAATATACGAATAACATAAAAACTTTACTAAATTAATAAATTTTTCAAATTATCGTATACTAATGAATATTTTTTTCAAAAAGGTTTAATTAATCTTTAAAAATGAAGGCTTCGTAGGTATAAAGTTCCGCCTCTTTCCATCCGTCCCATCCCAGCCCGGCTTTATCCCGAGAACAATATCCAAGAAATTCAGTAATATTCCAACCTGTTTTATCAGCAACCTGTGGAAGAAAAGTGCCTGAATTAAGATCCTTTTTTATATAAATACCATGTTTGCCAAGTTGAATTTCATCAATATTTTTTATCTTTTTAAGGGGAGACAATACAGATATTTCCAATTTCATTTTGTCAAGTTCTTCCTGTTTCAGGTCATCAAAACGATAATCACAGGCAGCGGAGACTGCCATCTTTTGAACCAGTTCATTTAAGTAAAGGTCACTTGCAAAATTTCCTATGCATCCCCTTAAATCGCCGTCAACATATATACTTACAAAAACACCGGCTTTTTGTTTCAGCACGCCATCTGTAACTACTGGTTCAAGCTTAGGTATAGTACCTGTTTGTACGTAGTATGAAATTGCATTACGTGCCTTTGCAAGTAATTCTTTTTGTTCTTCAATGGAGATAGAAAATATTTTCTCTCTCTCACAAATTGCAATTGCCCAATATCCCACCACCCTGTCTTTGTCACCATAGATTTCTGAATCACCTGAATTCTGGTAATCAATTTTTTGATAATCAACATCTTTGTTATGAGTCATATAGATTAACGAGAGTACTGATGTCCAACCACATAAAGATGTGGCAAGTCCTCTTAAGTATTTTCGTTCATTACGTTTAAGAGTGCTTAATAACTCATCCGGATCATTACGACAAATGGCCTGGGCAGTTGCCAGGTCATTATCAATTGCATCCTGGTAAGAAGGATAATGTGAAAAATCAGTACTGACCACAAAAAGATTTTCAGGTATAAACCAGGGTTCAAGGGCTTTGGCAATTTTCTGACAATCAATATAATTGTCAGTTCCCAAAATTACAGGGACAAGTAAAAATTTATGCTTCAGTTTATACTGAAGAAAAGGAAGTTGCACCTCCAGACTGTGTTCATTCAGATGAGCCTCATCATACCGGAAAAAAATTTTATCGGATTCTGTCAGTTTAGAGGCGAGTTTAGTATCAACTTCAATTTCACCAAGGGGTGTTTCATAATTTCCTGCATCATACAGAGCAGCCCCCTTAAACCGGTAATTATGACTTGAAGCTAATACAAAAACTCTTTCATATTTAGCATTATCAGGTATTTGTGCATAAGCAGAAGCAGCAACCTTGCCACTAAAAACATATCCCGCATGAGGGGCAATTAAAGCAATAGGTTTTCTGTCGTTAATTTTATTAACTGTTTTTGAAAACATCAAATCCAGCTGATGTTTTAAACTACTTTCTGATCCTGGATAAAATGTATTTGCATAAGCGGGTTTCCTGTTTTTTTTATCATATTGAAACCGCTGATTTGTCATTGATTCTGATACTTTAGTTATATATAACCAAAAATAATAAATACTTATCAAATCCCCATGCCGGGTAGTATATATTTTAAGTATGATTGAAAAAGAGTCTGAAATGGATGAAAAACAAGGGAAGTTGCAAACAGGTACCTGTGGAAAACTTATTTTTCAAATCTGATAAAGCGTATGGGTTTTCTATATATTTGTTGTATTAAACTGAAAATCTTTTAGAAATGAATAGAATATTTATTTTTGTCCTTCTGTTGGGGCTGGCTTTTACAGCGTGTAAATCAAAAAAGGAAATGGCCCAGTCACCATACACCACGGATCCTGCTACTCAGCCAAAAGTATTTACTGTTCCAACTGCCAGTACACCTGAAACCATAAAAGAGGAGCCAAAGATTGCAGAAAAAGAACCTGTTGCAACCCGCAAGGAACAAATCTCTTTTACAAGTCAGGCTGACAAGGATCAAAATGAAGTCAATACTTATTTTGTAATCATTGGTTCGTTCAGCCAACTGGACAATGCAAAAAATTACCGGGAAACATTACTTAACCAAGGATTTACACCAATAATTCTACATAGTGAAACCGGCTACTACAGAGTCTGTGTTAATTCATATCAGGCTGAGAGTGATGCAAGAACCAGGATTGCACAGATAAGGCAATCATACCCTCAGTATGCAGATGTCTGGTTACTTATAAAAAACTGAACATCAATAGTTAGTTCCATTTACCGCGGATTATAAATAAAATATCCGCATAGTTTTTTTATTCCCGCATTGTTAGTAATCAATATCCGAACAATGCGGGAATATCTATTTAAAATCAGTATTTTCTATTTTTACAAAAAGCCCAATTTAAAAAAATGAGTATTACATTTGTAATCTTTTAAGAGTAACAAATTATTTTTACAAAGATGACATTAGAAGAAAAACAAACGTTGCTCGACAGACGTTATTTAAAAATGGCGATGATCTGGGCTCAAAATTCATATTGCAGACGCAGAAAGGTAGGAGCACTTTTAGTTAAGGATAAAATGATTATCTCTGATGGTTATAATGGTACCCCGGCAGGGTTTGAAAATATTTGTGAAGATGAGTTTAATCATACAAAGCCATATGTATTGCATGCAGAAGCAAACGCAATAACTAAAGTTGCAAAATCGAATAACAGCAGTGCAGGTTCTACTCTTTATGTGACCTCTTCACCATGTATTGAATGTTCAAAATTGATAATTCAGGCGGGAATAAAAAGAGTGGTATTTACAGAAAACTACAGGCTGGATGATGGTATTGATCTTTTGAAGAGGGCAGGAATTGAAATTACACAAGTTGAATTAGAGAAAATAGGAGAATTGTTGAATGAATAAAAAATTATCGCTGTTTTTCCCTCTTATAATAATTTTATCAGTAGCTGCGGGAATAATCATAGGTAACAGACTGAAAAATAAAAACCAGCCAGTATTCTATCCAATGGCTTTAAATAAGACAAATAAACTCACCACTATTATTCAGCTCATAGAAGATGGCTATGTCGACAGTGTTAATACTGATGAAATAATTGAAGAAACAATTCCCCAAATGCTTGAAAATCTTGATCCCCACACAGCATATATTCCTGCTAGTTATATGCAGGAGGTTGAAGAGGAAATGAGGGGTAATTTTTCGGGTATCGGAGTGCAATTTTCAATTCAGGATGATACCGTCAGAGTTGTTGAAGTAATATCGGGCGGCCCATCGAGTAAAGTTGGTATTCTCCCGGGGGACAGGATAATCAGTGTTAATGATTCTGTCATTGCCGGTCCCGGTATTAATAATAATACAGTACTTAAATTGCTTCGCGGCGAAAGAAATACAAAAGTTATAGTTGGTATTAGCAGAAAAAATACTCCAAAAATTATGGAATTTGAAATTATCCGGGATAACATACCTCTCTTTAGTGTTGATGTTTCATATATGATCGATGACACAACCGGATTTATAAAAATAAGCAGATTTTCAGAAAAAACTTACAGCGAATTCATGGAGGGAATGAATAAACTGCAGACTTCAGGCGCTGAGAAAGTTATTATTGATCTCAGGCAGAACCCGGGAGGTTCTCTCAGCAGTGTATTGCAGATAGTTGATGAATTTTTAAAAAAGGATGAGGCAATACTATATACTGAAGGGGTGAACTCAAAACGGAAAACCTATAATTCTTCAGGAAAAAACAGCTGGAAAGATATAAGTGTTATTATCCTTATTGATGAATTTTCTGCTTCAGCCAGTGAAATTTTTGCAGGTGCACTTCAGGATAACGACAGAGGACTGGTTATAGGAAGGCGATCTTTCGGCAAGGGCCTGGTTCAGGAACAGATCCCCCTTATGGATGGATCAGCCCTTCGCCTTACAGTAGCACGTTTTTACACACCAAGCGGAAGATGCATCCAAAAATCATATGAAAATGGCAATGAAGATTATTTTAATGACCTCTATTCCCGCTTTACACACCAGGAACAACTTTATTCAGACAGCATCCATTTCAATGACTCCCTTAAATATTATACTAAAAGCGGACGCACAGTCTATGGAGGTGGAGGAATAATGCCAGATATTTTTGTACCGCTCGATACTACAGGAAATTCAGAATATTTTACCCGTATATACCATAGAGGCCTTATTTATTCTTTTGCATATATTTGGGCTGATAATTACAGAGAGACTCTGTCAAAATTTTCTTCATGGAAGGAAATCGATGAATTCCTTGAAAAACAAAAAATTATTGAAAGTTTTTTTGAATATGCTGCAGATAAAGGCATTCCCAAAGATACTGAAGGTGTAAAAGTCTCAGGTGAAATAATCAATACCCAGCTTAAAGCTTATATAGCCAGGAATATTATGGGGGAGGAGGGTTTTTATCCGATTATTCAACAAATTGATAATACCTTGATTAAAGCTATTGATGTATCTCGTCAAAATCTGATTGTTGAAAATCTGGCAAAACAATAAGAAAACCATACACTACCTGGAAATTTCGAGCATCCTTTCTATTGGAATCCGTGCTTTTGCCATTACTTCATGATCCAGTATGATCTCCGGTTGCTCATATTTCATGCATAAATAAAGCTTTTTCATAGAATTAAGCTTCATGAAATAACAATCATTACACCCACAAGTAGAATCTGTTGAAGGTGCAGGAATAAAAATTTTATCCGGGCAGGATTTAGCCATCTGGTGAAAAATTCCACTCTCCGTTGCAACAATAAATTTATTTGAATTACTTGATTTTATATAGTTGATAAGCGAAGTGGTGGACCCAACATGCTTAGCTACCATTAATACAGGTTGTTCACATTCAGGATGAGCTATAAATTCAGCATCAGGATTTCTATCCATGAGATCCAGAATTTTCTCAAGGGAGTATTTCTCGTGCACCATACACGCACCATCCCAAAGTACCATCTCACGCCCGGTAATGCTGTTAATATAATTACCCAGATTTTTATCCGGTGCAAAAATCAATTTTTCATCTTTAGGAAAACTGTCGACAATCTTTTTTGCATTTGCCGAGGTGCAAATTACATCCGACATGGTCTTTAGCGCTGCTGTGGCATTTATATATGTAATAACTTTATGATCGGGGTATTGTGCTTTAAACTTTGCAAACTCTTCTGCCGGTGCTGCCTCTGCAAGTGAACAGGATGCTTTAAGATCAGGAAGTATAACCTTTTTCTCAGGATTTAATATCTTGGCTGTTTCTGCCATAAAATGAACACCAACAAATACTATCATTTCAGCATTCGTTGCAGCTGCTGCCTGAGATAAACCTAAACTGTCACCAACATGATCAGCAATATCCTGAAGATCTCCTTCAACATAATAATGACTCAGTATGACTGCATTCTTTTGCCTCCTTAACCGGTCAATCTCTTCTGCAAGATTTATCCCGGGATCTAAATCCTCATCTATAAATCCCTTCTTCTTCAACATCAGATCAATCTTTTCCTGTTCCATAACCTTTATCTGTAGTTTCTATAGTAAACCTTTCAACAAAAGTAAAAATTTATCCATAAAAAAACAGTTTTTTGTCTTAATTTATTAAAATCAGTTTTAAAATATAATATTAAAAATTTTACTGCAAAAAATAATACTTTGTATTGCATAGTACTAATTTTTATATATATATTTGCAATACCAATTATTATGCTATAAAATAATTCTGAAAAAATACTTATTAAATAACAAAAATTCAATATGAAACAGGACAATACTAAAGCACAAATGAGAAAGGGAGTACTTGAATACTGCATTCTTCTCCTTCTTAATGGTGAGCCTTTATATGCAAGTGATATTATCAGGTCTCTCAAAGAAGTAAAGATGATTGTGGTTGAAGGAACTCTATATCCCTTACTTACCAGATTAAAAAACAGTGGTTTACTGGCCTATCGCTGGGAAGAATCCACACAGGGCCCACCCAGGAAATATTATGAACTTACTGATAATGGACGAAATTTTTTAGCTGAACTTGAATCATCCTGGACAGAACTGGTTGATGGAATAGAAAAAATTAAAAAAAGATAATGAAAACGGATAAAAATAATTCATATAAACTTTAATTCTTTAGCAATGAAAAAAACTTTCACCATAAATATAAACGGCCTTATATTCAACATTGAAGAAGATGCCTACGAAGTACTTCATAAATATCTGCTTAATTTAAAGCAACATCTCGGAGATGATGAGGAAGGAAGAGAAATTATTGCTGACATAGAAGCTCGTATTTCTGAAATCTTCTCAGAAAAATCATCTGATGATTCAAATGTGATAACTATTGAAAGGGTAAATCAGATGATAGCAATTATGGGTACACCAGAAGATTTTGCCAAAGACAGAGAGGAGGATAGTGAAATACCGGAACCCGGTAAATCCGGTATCAAAAGACTTTACCGTGATCCCGAACACAGAATTATAGGTGGTATATGCGGTGGACTTGGTGCATACTTCAATATGGATCCTTTAGTTTTGAGAATTCTTTTTGTAGTTCTTACAATAGTAACTTCAGGCACAGGCCTTCTTGCATATATCATTTTATGGATTGCTGTTCCGAAAGCCAAAACAACAGCACAGCGTCTTGAGATGAAGGGGAGAGAGGCAACAGTCAAAAACATTGAAAAGTCTGTACGCGAGGATATAAAAGAGGGTTACAGCAAATATAAAGCACCCGGTTCCGATCCAAAAGAGGAAACCATTGCCGGCGAAAAAAACAAAGAATTCAACAGTGTATTTGCAATTGTATTGAAAATAATAGTCGCCCTGATTGGTTCAGTTCTTATTATTTCAGGATTTTTCGGATTGTTAGGATTAATATCTTCCCTGGCAATAGGTCATTCATTCGTCAACAACCTGCCACTTATTTGGAGCCCTGAACTGCAAATCCCTGACATCTTAAAATATTTCGTTGAGCCGGGTACAATAACTTTGGGAATTATAGCAGTTGGATTTTTGGCAGGAATACCACTGCTTGCCCTCCTTTTTATTGGAACTAAAATGGTTATTCGTTATAAATCAAATAATGCTGCAATTATTTTATCAATGATCGGATTATGGATAATAGCCTTATTATTCTTAATAATATTATCAACCGGACAGATGGTAAATTATAAAAACAGATCGTCAGTTGTAACAAGCACCACTTTACGATGTGAGGAATGTAACACTTTTTACCTGAAAATGGCAAATGACAAATATGAAGGATACGAAGAACCTGACCTGGAAATTGATAACTTCAGGGTGAAAGAGATTGATGGCAATACAATGCTACTCGGTCTTCCAAGGTTGGATATCGAAAAAGCAGGAGGGAAAAGCTTCGTTGTTACTGTCAGAAAAATCGCAAGAGGTAAATCGGGTGAGGCAGCCAAAAAATTAGCGGAAGAAATTATATATAACTTCGAAGAAAGTGACTCCTTACTCATATTTGAGCCATTTTTCCTAATTGATAAAAATGATAAATGGCGTGACCAGAAGGTGGAAATTACTGTTAAGGTACCTGAGGGAAAAGCTGTTTTTCTTGATGAGGGCCTGGCAGATATTATATATGATATCGAAAATGTTTCCAACACATGGGATAAGGACATGGTAGGTAAGATATGGGATATGAAACCTGAAGGCCTTGCAATGAAACAGCTGCCTGAAACAGTGATAACAGAATGATTAACATTTTCTTAGAATAAATTTGTTATTATCACATAAAGATTAATGTTATATTGAGGTACCTTTTGCTTGTCCAATGTAAATTTCGTACATTTATTAAATCTAAATTCATTTGCTATGATTATTTTAGTTACAGGAAAAATATGTATTCTGCTGTTTGGTATGTTCCTCAGCCAGGCAGATTTCGAGCAGGATGTCATTTATACATCCGAAGGAGACCTCAAAATTACATTCATCGGACATGGGACTTTAATGATGGAATTCAAAGGTAAAACAATCCATATTGATCCGGTTGGCAACTATGCGAATTATGCGAAGCTGCCTAAAGCTGATTTGATCCTGATCACCCACCAACATGGTGATCATTTGGACACTAAGACTGTTGACTTACTGCATAAAAGTTCTACAGAACTGGTACTAACCCGGCTGTGCCATGACCAATACCCAAAAGGTAAAGTGATGAAAAACGGAGATTCAGCAGTTCATGCAGGAATTAAAATTGAAGCTGTCCCTGCATACAACATTAAACACATGCGAAGCGGCAATATACCCTATCACCCGAAAGGGGAGGGAAATGGATATATTCTTCACTTTGGCGATAAAATAATTTACATAGCAGGTGATACTGAAATTATCCCTGAAATGGCAAATCTTAAAAATATTGATATTGCTTTCTTACCTATGAACCTTCCTTACACAATGACTCCCGAAATGGTTGCAGAAGCGGCAAAGATGTTTAAACCCGCGATATTATATCCATACCACTATGGAAATACAGATACAAACCTGCTCTTAAACCTGATGAAAACTCAAAGTGAAACAGAAGTGAGAATCCGAAAAATGCAATAGATTAATAATGACCATATTATTCCTGTTAAAAAATTGACAAATTAATTTATTCCTGATTTGGCTATTTAAAAAAGATTGTAATCATTTACATATCTCTATATTATGATGCATAGCCTGAAATTAATTCAATAATCTGTATTTCCGTATTAACTGATATTAACGGCAACAATTTATGCAGGACTCTTGAATATCAAATCATATATATCAATTCTAAAGATTTGTTAAAAAACACAAAAAAATAATTTCTGTGCAAGTATTGTCAATTTCTTGTGTCAATATAACAATATTAATTTTTTAAACAATAAAGTCATGAAACAATCAGGAAAATTATTCGCTCTAGTTATTTTATTCCTAGGAACATCTGTCTTCTATGGCTGTAAAGAAGAATCATTGCCTTTGGATACAGTTCCTCAAACAACCGTCAGGAGTTATCTGAATATGTTAGATTTGTTCAATCTTTCCTACGAAGAAGAATTAACTACTGATGATTATAGCAATTTAAAATCCGCACAGCTTACAGGCTGCGTTACAGTTACTCTTCATGAAAATGCAGACGGGCAATTCTGGCCAAGGAGCTGGACTCTTGATTACGGCGCAGAAAATTGTCAATGTTATTCGGGTAATACAAAAAGAGGAAAAATACATGTTTCATTATCCGATTGGTGGCGTAAGGAAGGATCCTTAAGAAAAATTACTTTTGAAAATTTTTATCTTAATGACAATAAATTAGAAGGTATAAAAACAATCCTGAATACAGGACTTAATGAAAATGGGAACCTTACTTTTTCCAAAAATTTAGATAATGCAAAACTTACCTATCCCGATGGAACCGTAATGAGTTGGAAATGTGAAAAAATAAGTGAATTAATTGAAGGAGGGGATTCCTATATTTTCGCTGATGATGTTTGGTCGGTAACAGGCTCCGGCTCGGGTAAAAACCTTGATGGTAAAAATTATACTATGACAATCAAATCACCGTTAATTTATCAAAACGGATGTTTTTATCCTGTCAGCGGAATCATTGAAATTGAAACCGAAGGGGAAACGCCTAAAATAATTGATTACGGAAATGGTGAATGTGACAATGAAGCAAGTGTTACTGCTGACGGGGAAACAGAAATTATACAGTTATAAATAATTACAGATTATAATATTTTGATAAAAAATTACAGAATTGGGATACTATTTATTAAATTGCTTCTCAATTCTGTAATTTATCTTTGCACAGGCTTACCTGGATAATTTAATAATAAAAGATTAATTTTAATCAAATGAAAATTCCTCAAGAGGTCAAAATCAGCGACAACGGATTTGTATTTAATTCCAAAACCGGAGATTCTTTCAGTCTTAATCCTACGGGCCTGGAGTTAATAAGAATGATTGGTTCTGAACAGGATATTGATAAAATAAAAGAAACATTCACTACAAAATATGATGTGGATGAACTTACCTTTGAAAAAGATTTTTATGAATTTTGCAGTCTGTTAAAACACTTTCAAATAACCATAGAAGATAATCCCCTGGAATTTAATTAAAAATATATGTCAAAAAAACGTATCACACTTGCCGTTACCGGGCTAAACAATACGGATAATCCCGGCCCGGGAGTGCCCTTTATAAGAGGGGTAAAAGAGTCAGACTGTTTTGATGTGAAGGTAATAGGCCTGGTTTATGAGAATCTAGAACCCGGAATTTATATGGATGGTTTATGCGACCGTATTTTTCAGATTCCTTATCCCTCCTCCGGATCAGATGAGTTAATTGAGCGCATTGAACACATCCACCAGGAAGAAAAGATTGATATCCTTGTCCCAAATTTTGACGCGGAACTTTTTTCCTTTATGAAAAATGAAGAACGAATGGTGAAACAAGGGATTCATACATTTCTTCCTACAATGAAACAACTTCAGGAAAGGGATAAAAACAGGCTGCCGGAATTTGGGAAAAAGTACGGCATAAAAGTACCTGCCAGCCTTAATCTGGGAAGCCTTGGTCAGATCACTGAAATGGAAGAAAAATTTGAATATCCTGTTATGGTAAAAGGCCAGTTCTATGATGCATGGCAAGCTAATAATAAAGAACAGGTAAAACAACATTTCCTCAAAATATCAGCAAAATGGGGTTTACCGGTTATTGCACAGGAATTTATCACGGGGACAGAAGTAAATGTTGTCGCATTGGGCGATGGAAAAGGAAATACGGTTGCAGCCGTGCCGATGCGAAAACAGTATATTACTGATAAAGGTAAAGCATGGGGAGGCATAACGCTTGCTGACGAAAAAATGATGGAACTTACACGTTCTATAATCCAGCAGACAAAATGGAGAGGAGGGATGGAACTGGAACTAATAAAAACAAAATCAGGCGAATACTATCTTATAGAAATTAATCCCCGAATACCGGCATGGGTTTATCTGGCAGTGGGAGCTGGCCAGAATATTCCGGAAGCTTTGGTAAAACTGGCTCTTGGCATGGAGGTACCTGCAATGACCAATTATAAAATAGGTAAAATGTTTGTCAGATATTCATATGACCTGATTGTTGACCTGGAAAAATTTGCTGCAATTTCAATGAATAAAGAAATTTAAAAATGGAAAAATTAATTTACGAAAAACCTTTAATTAACAGAATAACGGCAGGTGTTCCCAGTAAGTTCGGACTGCCGTCAAAACAAAAAATAATATCTGAAATTGATAACATACCTGTATCAAAGCTACTGGCAGATTATGGTTCTCCTCTCTTTGTTTTCTCTGAAAAAACTATAAGGAGTACATTTGCTGAGGCAAAACGTGCATTTGAAACAAGGTATCCTAAAGTTCAGTTTGCCTGGTCTTATAAAACAAATTATCTTGACACAATTTGTAAAATTTTTCATGACGAAGGTTCATGGGCAGAAGTTGTTTCTGCATTCGAGTTTGAAAAAGCCCTTTCCCTGGGCGTAAGCGGGTCCAAAATAATTTTTAACGGGCCTCAAAAATCAGCAGAAGATTTGGAACTGGCCATAAACAATAATGCTTTCATCCATATTGATCATTTCGACGAACTATATTTACTAATAAACATAACTAATAAACTCAAAAAGAAAGCACGCGTTGCAATAAGAGTAAATATGGATACCGGAATTTATCCAATGTGGGATCGATTTGGGTTTAATTATGAAAATGGGGAAGCATGGAATGCAATTAACCGTATCATGTTGGTTGAGAGACTTGAACTTGTTGGATTACACACCCATATAGGAACATACATTATGGCTCCTTCAGCATATGCAACAGCTGCAACCAAACTGGCAAACCTTATGGTTGTCACACACAGGAAGTTTAATCATTGGCTGAAATATATCGACCTTGGCGGAGGATTTGCATCAAAAAATACATTAAAAGGAGCTTATATGCCAGGCTCTGAGACATGTCCGTCGTTTGATGAATATGCAGAAAATATCTCCAATGCCCTGATTTCATCAGAAATTCCGCATGAAAAATTACCTGCCCTCTTTTTGGAAACAGGCAGAGCGCTGATAGACGATGCAGGATATCTCTTAACTACTGTTCTTGCCAATAAACGCTCTCCTGCCGGTCGCCGCATGATGGTAATCGATGCAGGTGTTAATCTCCTGTTTACCTCCTTCTGGTATAACCTGGGAATTTCTCCCTCAAGTCCGGTTTCTGAATATGTTGAGGAAACAACTATTTACGGGCCCCTTTGTATGAATATTGATGTAATAAGGGAAGCTATAAACTTTCCTCATGTTAAAGCCGGAGACCAGCTGGTTATTGAACGTATAGGGGCATATAACGTTACACAATGGATGCAATTCATTACTTACCGGCCAAATGTGTTATTGATAAACTCAGAAGGCAAATGCCAAATAATTAAAAAGAAAGAAACTCTGGGTACTTTTAAAAATTCAGAAATATAAAAATGTAATATAACCTTTTGATGTCCCAAAATAACTATAAAGGAAAATATATTCTCTTTTCAGTACTGAATAGTTACTCGCAGGTGTTTTTTTCCACATCAAAAACACTTGCAATTTTTTTGATTCTTATTAGTTTTTTTGATTATGGAGCCGGCATAGGCGGGCTTCTGGCTGTAATAACTGCTAATCTGTTTGCCTGGGGCCTGGGTTATAATAAATATATGCTGCACAGCGGTTTATACGGATTTAATGCTTTATTGACAGGCCTTGGGGTAGGGCTTTTCTATCAACCTTCTATAGAAGTTTTTATCCTTATTGCAATTACTGCCTTACTATGTCTGATCCTTACAGTTGTTTTCCAGGGTGTCTTGGGAAAATACGGATTACCTTTCCTAAGTGTGCCATTTCTGATAACGATATGGATTGTTGCACTATCATCAAACAGCCTGTCTGCAATGAATCTTAGTGAAAGAGGTATATTTTTATACAACGAACTATATTCTTTAGGTGGTAAATATGCTGTAAACTTTTATGATTTACTCGAAACAAATATTAATTCATCATTCCTGCGAATCTATTTCCACTCACTGGGGGCAATTTTCTTTCAAACTAATATTATTGCAGGTATCATTATTGCCCTGGGAATATTAATTTACTCTAGAATTACTTTTATCCTTTCACTGTTTGGTTATAGCATAGCCTGGTTTTTTTATCAGTTTGCCGGCATTGAATTTGATTCCCTGGGTTACACATTTATTGGTTTTAACTACGTATTAACAGCTATTGCCCTGGGAGGTTACTACCTGGTTCCCGGAAGGATTAGTTTCGGATGGATCATTCTTTTGTTGCCTGCAGTTGTTTTAATTACAACAAGTACCCAACAAATTTTTTTACTGTTTAAAATATCTCCCTATTCACTTCCTTTCAATATAATTGTATTAATATTTTTATACTCACTTAAATTAAGAGAACAAAGACCCCGGCATTTGATAGAAACACCAGTCCAATTGGGGAAGCCTGAAACTAATCTTTACCTCTACTCCCGTAATACAAAAAGGTTCCCGGCAGTATATCCCGTTTCCGCTACCCTGCCATTTTTCGGAGAATGGAGCGTAAGTCAGGCCCATAATGGAGAATTTACACATAAAGGGGCATGGCGCCATGCATGGGATTTTATTATTAAAGATAGCAACGGCTTACAATATAAAAATAATGGGGATAACCAGGAAGATTATTATTGTTTCAGTAAATCCATACTGGCACCTGCTGACGGAGAGATTGTCGAGGTCATTGAGAATATACCTGATAATATTATTGGTGATGTTAATACCAGGGATAACTGGGGAAATACTGTAATTATTAAGCATAACGATTTTTTATACTCCAAACTGAGCCATTTAAAATATCAGTCTGTCAGGGTTAAACCCGGCAATTCAGTGAAAAAAGGTCAGATAATTGCACAATGTGGTAACTCCGGGCGTTCACCCTATCCGCATCTGCATTTCCAGTTCCAGGCTAATCCTTACGTGGGTTCCACTACAATTGACTATCCGTTTGGGCAGTTTTTGCTGAAAGATAAAAAGGGATTTCTG